>DATDIL010000069.1:0-2942 GCA_036521075.1 Steroidobacteraceae bacterium
CATGAGATCGGCCGGAACCGGCAGGGCGTTCATCGCATGCCGGGACACGAGGCGCTTGGCGTAGATCTTCTGCTTGGTGTCGGCGATGTCGAACAGCTCGCGCTGCTGAGTGATGCTCTCCGATGGGCCAAGCAGGAGGTAACCGCCGGGCTTGAGTGTATAGTGCAGCACGCTCAGCATCTTCTTCTGCAATGCCGCGTCCATGTAGATCAGAACGTTGCGGCAGGTCACCAGGTCCATGCGCGAGAACGGCGGATTGGTGAGCGCATTGTGGCGCGCGAAAATGCACACCTCCCGGAGCGACTTGTGCACGCCATAGCCGCCGTCGCTCTCATAAAAGAAGCGCTGCAACCGTTGCGGCGACACATCCTGCACGATGCCGCGCGGATACCAGCCGCGCCGGGCACGCTCGATCGAGGCATCGTTGAGATCGGTGGCGTAGATGTTGATCCTGGTGCCCTGGCGCTGCTCCTGGGCGTACTCGCTCAGGATGATCGCGAGTGAATAGGCTTCCTCGCCGGTGGCGCAGCCGAGCACCCAGGCGCGTATCGGGTCCTCATTCGCGCGCCCCGCGAACAACTTCGGCAGCACCGATTGCTTCAAGGCCTCGAAGGCCTCGGCGTTGCGAAAGAAAGTGGTGACACTGATGAGTATGTCCTCATACAGCGCCTTGACCTCCTCGGGGTGGCCCTGCAGATGCTCGCGATACTCGCCGAGCCGCGCGATCTTTTGCAGCGTCATGCGCCGGTGGATGCGCCGCTGCAGGGTGCTGGGCTTGTATTGCGAGAAATCGACGCCGAGCTGCGCCCTGACCAGGCCCAGGATCTGTTCGATGTCGCTCGATGCTGCGGGCTTGATCTCCGCGCCGGACACGTACGGCTCGCCGGCCAGGCGGGTGAGCTCGCGCGCGATTGCCTCGGGCGGCAGCACGAAATCGACGAAGCCGCCCGCGATCGCGTTGCGCGGCATGTCGCCGTGAACGGCTGACTGATCCTGCGCAAAGGTGATGCCGCCGGCCGATTTGATCGCCTGCAGCCCGAGCGTGCCGTCGTTGCCGGTGCCCGACAGAACCACACCGATGGCGCGATGCGCGTGGCTCTCGGCGAGGGTGGCGAAGAAAACGTCCACCGGATGGTGCGAGCCCGGCAGCCGCTGTCGCAGGCTCAGGACGTGATTGCAGCTCAGGATGTCGCGGTCCGGCGGTATCACGTAGACATGATTGGCCCGTATGGCCGGGGAGTCGTGCACTTCTCTGACGGGCATGGTGGTCGAGCGCGACAGGATATCGGCGAGCTGGCTCTCGTGCTGAGCCGAAAGGTGCGGCACCAGCACGAACGCCAAGCCGGTATCGGCGGGCACCGACGCGAGCAGGCTCGCGAACGCCTGCAGACCGCCCGCGGAGGCGCCGATCCCAACCACGGCCCTGGGCTCGGAAGCCTGCGCGATGGGGGCCCCCTTGCTGTTGTCCGGTCGCGCCTGTCTCGGGGAGGCGGCCGCCTTCCTTGGCTTGTCAGGGACCGATCTCATAGGGCGGTGTCCCGGATCGGCTGGATCGACTGGTGGTGGCTGGCCTGTGCATTGAGGAAGCAGCGCATCGCACGCTACTCTACAATCGAAAGCTCGCCGGTGCGACAGGAGCCGGCAGCCGCGACTCCGGCGCCGCGCACGGCGCCCTATTTCGCAATCGCCGCGGGGATGTGCGGATGGGGGTCGTAGCCGGCCAGCTCGAAATCCTCGAACCGGTAGTCGCACATCGACGGTGGCCGGCGCGCGAGCGTGAGCCGCGGTGCGGGACGCGGCGCGCGCGTGAGCTGCAGCCGCGCCTGCTCGATGTGATTGGAATACAGGTGCGCATCGCCCAGGCAGTAGATGACCTCGCCGGGCTCGAGATCACACTGCTGCGCGAGCATGCTGGTGAGGAACGCGGTGCTCGCGCCGTTGTACGGCAATCCGAGATACACATCGCAGCTGCGTTGCGTGAGCAGGCAGCTCAGGCGGCCCTCCACCACGTAGAACTGATACATGACGTGGCAGGGCGCGAGCGCCATGCGACCCTCGGCCGCGTTGACCTGAGGCGGCTTGGATTCATCGGGCAGGTACGCCACGTTCCAGGCGTTGAGGATGTGGCGGCGGCTATCGGGCCTGGCGCGCAGACCATCGACCAGCGCCGCTATCTGGTCGATGCGGCGGCCATCGGGTCCCTGCCACGCGCGCCACTGCGCGCCGTACACCGGACCGAGTTCGCCGCCCTCTGTGGCCCACTCGTCCCAGATGGATACGCCGTGCTGCTTGAGGAAGCCGGTATTGGTGTCACCGCGCAGGAACCAGAGCAGCTCGTAGATGATCGACTTGACGTGCAGGCGCTTGGTGGTCAGCAACGGAAAGCCCAGGCGCAGATCGTGCCGGAGCAAGCGGCCGAACACGGACAGCGTGCCGGTGCCGGTGCGGTCGCTCTTCCTGATGCCGGTCTCGAGAATGTCGCGCAGCAGGCTCAGGTAGGCCTGGTCCAGGGGCGCGCCCGGGAGGTCAAGGGTCATGCCGCGGCAGCAAAATTGCCCGACGGTGTGCGCTGGCGATAGGCATACAGCACCATGCCGATGCCCAGCAGCAGCATGGGCAACGACAGCACCTGGCCCATGGTCAGCCAGCCGCCGGCGAGGTACCCGATCTGGACGTCCGGCTCGCGCACGAATTCGACCGCGATACGCGCGCACGCATAGCAGATCAGGAACAGGCCCGAGGGTGCATAGCGCGGCCGCGGCCGCCGCGTATAGATCCACAGTATCGTGAACAGCACCAGTCCCTCGAGGGTTGCCTCGTAGAGCTGCGAGGGATGGCGTGCAACCGGAGCGCCGCCATTCGGATCCGGCACCAGCATGGCCCAGGGCACGTCGGTAGGACGGCCCCAGAGCTCGCCGTTGATGAAATTGCCGATGCGCCCG
>DATDIL010000070.1:0-4441 GCA_036521075.1 Steroidobacteraceae bacterium
GCATCGAACAGGCACAATTCCACCCGCGTGGCGTGTGCAGAGAACAGCGCAAAGTTTGTACCCTGCCCGTCCCAGCTCGCGCCGCACGGATAGGGCAGTCCCTCCCGGAGTCGAATGGCCACGGGCCCAGTCTAAGGCCCCACGCTCATTGCCGGCGATCGGTAGGAGGGTGTTCCGGCGTTGCTGCCTGGGTGGCGGGGTATTTCTTGAGCTGCTCGCGAATCGCGAACAGCTCCCGCTCGACGGTGACGCGAATGCCTCCGGGCCGACGCATGGCACGCCGAATCTCGCCTTGTCGCTCGAGCAGTCGCCGCAGTTCGGATTGGGGTTCCATGTGCACTCACCTTTCTTGCCTTGCCGGACGGCCAAGAATCGGGCCTGGGGGCGTTGCGCTGCAGCGGCGGATTACCCGCGCCGGTGTCGGCGCCGTCCGATGCGGCGGCGCGGCGGGGATGCTAGAATCGCGCGCCTCGTGGGGCGGTAGCTCAGCTGGGAGAGCGTCGCGTTCGCAATGCGAAGGTCGAGGGTTCGATCCCCTTCCGCTCCAGTCCTCCATAGATCAGTAAACCCTCGTAAGTCAGTCGGTTGGGCACAATCCTCCGGGCCGGTCCCGATGATCGCGGCAAGGGTTTCTGGGTGCTGACCCATGGTTACTCTCCCAGTAGAGTTTCGCCTGCGGCCGTCCCCGCCGAGCGCTTCATGCTGGCGATGAGTACACGAAGGCACTTGCGCAGCTGCGTGAGTTGCGAGACCTCGAGATGTCGCAGGGCATCCACCAGCAGGCCGGCATGCGGCTCGGGCGCGCGCTTGCACATCCGCCCGCCCACCGCGGCCATATGAAGCCGGACGACACGCTGGTCGGCTCGGTCGCGGATGCGCCGGATCAATTTGTGTTCGACCAGTGCATTCACGAGATTGCTGGCCGTCGTCTGGTGCAGCGCCATGCGCTTGGCGAGCGTATTGACACTCAACCCAGGGGATCCCCCAATCTCGGAGAGTGCCCACAGCATTGAACCGGATATGCCCGCCAGGCGCCGCACCTCGGCGTCGTGCCGGCGGGCCGAACCGAAAATCATGCGAAATGCCTGCAGGGTCTGCAGCTCGAGAGTGTTTCTCGCCACGGCGGATTCGTCTGTAACGCCGAATGGCGCGCCGGCGGCCCACGAAGCGATGACTACTTGCCTGCGGCTGCCCCGTTGGGTGACGGCGGGCATCAGGGAATTCCAGGTTGAATGTACATGCGTTGTCCGCTAGCGGCACCTGTCGGGCAGCGTATCGCGGCGCGACGGTCCCGTACAGCAATCAGGGCATTGAAGGCCCATCGAGGATCTCGGCTTGCGTCGCGGGCCCGCGTAATATAAGAAACATTCTGGCAAATGTAATGGCGCAAGCAACGCAGTGCAATTACCGCCCTGGCTCTGCCCCTTGGTGTGCACATCGCCGGCCGGCACTCGAATGTCATGGGGCATCAATTGCCCCTGCGCCGGGGTCCGGACGGCACGCGGGTGACGCCATGCAGTCCGATGAGGTGCCGAAGCGCGTAGCCGAGTTTCTGCACGGGAACGTCGAGTCGTATGAGGAACTGGAAATCCTGCTTCTGTTGCACCGCGAGCGGACGCAGTCCTGGAGCGCCGAGGCGCTTGGGGCGCGCCTCAGGCTCTCCGTGCCGCTGACCGATGCCGCACTCTCGGCGCTGGCGACCAGACGGCTCATCAATGCTGCATCCAATCCGCCGGGGTCGTCTTACACGGCCGTATCCGCGAACCCGGCCTTCGATGAAACGATTGGTTGTCTCGCGAACTTTTATGCGAGTCGCCCGATCGAGATAATTAAGCTCATGAGTGCAAATGCGATCGAGCGAGTTCGTACCGCCGCGCTTCGAACATTCGTGGAGGCGTTCGTGCTTCGCAAGGACAAGGACTGATGGCGGAATCCGTTTACGCACTCTGTGCCGTGACCAGTATTGTGTGCGCCATACTGCTGTTCAGAGGATACCGGGGTAGCGGAACCCGACTACTGTTCTGGGCCAGCCTTTGCTTTGCGGGTCTCGCCCTGAACAATGTGCTGCTGTTCATCGATCTGATCATCGTGCCGCAAGTGGACCTGTCGGCGTGGCGAAACGCAACGGCGCTCGCGGCAATGAGCATTCTCCTGTACGGATTGATCTGGGAATCGAGATAGGCTCGTCGACATGAAACAGTTCGTCTGGGGCGCATTGACGGTCGAGAGTGCCGTGGCCGCGCTGTTCTTTCTGCGCTACTGGCGGGTGAGCGCCGATCGTCTGTTCGCGTACTTCGCATTGGCGTTCGGCGCCATGGCGCTCAACTGGATCGGCTTGTACACCGCGACACCCGCGTTCGAGGCGCGTCACGTCGTCTATTTGTTTCGGCTGCTGGCGTTCATCCTGATCATTGCGGGAATCGCGGACAAGAACCGCAGGAGCGGCAGTCCCTGAACGTACGACGCGAAACCGAGCCGCCTTGGAGGCGCAGGTAGTGGCGCGGTGAGCGACATCGTGTCCTATCTGATGCCGTGGGAGTTTTCGCCTACGGTACTCATCACTACCCTGCTCGTCCTAGGCAGCTATACGCGGGGACTGTCCGCGCTTCGCCGAGCCGGGATGGGTCCCGGCGTCTGGCGGCCGTTGACATTCCTGTGCGGACTGCTCCTGGTGTACGGATCGCTGCAGAGCCGTTTCGACTATCTGTCGCAGCACATGTTCTGGGTGCATCGGCTGCAGCACCTGATACTGCATCACCTTGGCCCGGTTCTGCTGATACTCTCCTTCCCCGGCGAGGTCATCCAGCGGGGTTTGCCTTTAGTCTTTCGCGAACGAATACTTCATCCGCTGATGCGGCTGCGCTGGATTGACGGCATCTTTCGCTTTGTGCAACACCCGCTCGTGGCACCGCTTCTGTTCGTCGGCCTGATCTATCTCTGGCTCATCCCGACCGTGCATTTCACGGCCATGCTTGACGCAGACCGTTACCGGCTGATGAATTGGAGCATGGTCGTGGATGGCCTGCTCTTCTGGTGGCTCATGCTCACACCCAGTCGTCTGCAGCGAGCGACCGCTATCAGTTATCCGCGACGACTGGTGATACTCAGTGTGGTGACGCTGCTGCAAATTCTGCTTGGGGCCCATATCGCCCTCCACAAGTCCGAGCTCTATGGCGTCTATGCGATATGTGGCCGAGCCTGGGCCATCAGCCCTCTGGAAGACCAGGAGCTCGGCGGCCTGATTACCTGGATACCTCCGGCCATGATGTCGGGCTTCGCTATATTGGTGGTGCTGCACCATATTCTTCAGTCGTCCGACGAGCCCCGCCTCGCGGTGCAAGGGTTGGCGCACGATGCTCCAGCGCGTTAGGCGATGATTGCGGCCGCTGCAAGGGGGAGAGCCGCCTCTTGGGCATCGATCAGCCCCGTGGTTGCCGTGTGGCTCGTGCTGCTCGGGTTATCATCGTGTGCCCAACGAGGCCCCGCCTTCGCGCTGCAGAACATCACCGGACTCATGCCGCAACTCGCGTTCGAGATGTCTGATCAGGATGGCAGGGCTGTCACGGCCGCCGAGTACCGCGGCCAGACGGTCCTCCTGTACTTCGGCTACACGCACTGTCCGGATGTGTGCCCCACGACCCTGGCCACCTTGGCCAAGGTCGTACGCGATCTCGGTTCGGGAGGCGCCGGAGTGCGCATTCTGTTCGTGACGGTCGATCCGGCGCGAGATACCGCGCCGGTGCTCAAGAGTTACCTGGCTTACTTTGGTTCCGATTTCGTCGGTCTGCGCGGCGACGACGCTGCGCTTACGGCCTTGACCAAGCGCTACCGGGTTGCCTATCACCGCGAGCCAGCGGATCGTTACGGCAATTATGCCGTTGACCACAGCAGTGCCGTATTCATATTCGATGACAATGGCCGGCCACGACTTCTTGCCGGCGCCGGCGATGATTCGGCGGCGTTCACACAGGATCTGCGTCGGCTGATGACGGCCCGGTAACTGCGGATTCGTCTTGCATTTCACATGACCTGAGCGCTCAAACAGATCATGGAGGATCGAATACATCGTTCAAGCTTGAGGATTCACGATAGGCGATCCCCTGGTGCGGCGCTCGATGCGCTCGATCAGGTAGCGGGGACGGCCCTTGGTTTCCATGTAGATCTTCGCCACATATTCGCCGACGATGCCGAGGCAGAGCAGTTGCAGGCCTCCGATCAGGTACACCGGCACGGTCGTGGACGCCCAGCCGGGCAGCGCGCGATCGGTGAACAGCCGGATGAATAGAATCCAGATAACCATGGCGAAACTGAACACGCAGACGACGGCCCCGAGCACCGCGATCATCCGCAGCGGCACCGCGCTGAAGGAGGTGATGCCGTCCGTTGCCAGACGCATCATGCTGGCGAGGGAGTATTTCGACTGGCCCGCGATGCGCGCATT
>DATDIL010000071.1:0-30632 GCA_036521075.1 Steroidobacteraceae bacterium
GCCGGGTTGGGCGGTGGAGCGCGGCATCTTGCCCCGGTTTAGTGCCAATCTCAAACCCGACGTGGCATTCTTGCGCCACAACGGAGGCCATATGCTCGTAGGCTCGCAGGTTCGACGCGTCGCGATCATCGGTGGGGTGCGGATCCCCTTCGCCCGCGCCTATGGCGCTTACGCCACGGCCGGTAACCAGGACATGCTGACGCAGACCCTCCGGGCCGTCGTCGACCGCTACAAGCTCGCGGGCGAGCACCTCGGCGATGTCATCGCCGGCGCGGTCATCAAGCACTCCCGGGATTACAACCTGGTGCGCGAAAGCGTGCTCTCCTCGGGGCTGGCGCCCTCGACTCCGGGGCTCGATATCCAGCGCGCCTGCGGTACCAGCCTGGAGGCTGCCATCCTCGTTGGCAACAAGATCGCCCTGGGGCAGATGGATGCCGGCATCGCGGGGGGGGTCGATTCAATCAGCGATCCGCCCATCGTCTATCCACGCGCCTACCAGCAGCTGTTGTTGCGCAGCTACATGGGGCGTTCCGCCATGGCCCGGATCAGACCCTTCTTCGGCCTGCGCCCGCGCCACTTCAAACCCGTCATGCTGGGCGTCGTGGAGCCGCGCACGGGCCTGAGCATGGGTCAGAGCATGGAGCTGACCGCCCAGAAATGGCATATCACCCGTGCCGCGCAGGACGAGTTGGCCTTTGAAAGCCATCGCAAGGCGGCGGCGGCCTGGAAGGAAGGATTTTACGAGGACCTGGTGGTGCCCTTCGGCGGGCTCGCAGCCGACAACAACGTGCGCGCGGACACCAGCACGGAGAAGCTGGCGAAGTTGCGGCCGGTATTTGATCTGACCGCCGCGGGCACGCTGACCGCGGGCAACAGCACCCCGTTGACCGACGGCGCCAGCGCCGTACTGCTGGCTTCCGAGGAGTGGGCGCGTCAGCATGGGCTGCCGGTGCTCGCGTTCCTGTCTTATGGCAAGGCGTGGGCGGTTGATTTCGCGACCGGCGCCGAGGGTCTGCTCATGGCGCCCGCGTATGCCGTGGCGGCCATGTTGAAAGATGCCGGCGTGGGGCTGGCGGACTTCGACTACTACGAGCTGCACGAGGCCTTCGCGGCCCAGGTACTGGCGACCCTGGCTGCATGGGAATCCGCTGAGTACTGCCGCGATGCGCTCAAACTCGCGCAGCCCCTGGGCAGCATCAACCGGGCACGTCTGAATGTGAAGGGCGGCAGTGTCGCGCTGGGACATCCGTTTGCGGCGACCGGCACCCGCATTGTCGCGAGCCTTGCCAAAATATTGGCGGCCGATCACAGCGCCAAGCGCGGCCTGATATCAGTCTGTACGGCAGGCGGCATGGGAGTCACTGCAATTCTCGAGCGCGCGTAGCCACCGATGGCATCTGAACAAGAACTGCGTCAAAAGTATCGCGATGCCCTGGCGCAGCTGGAGGCGCAGGAAGCGCACTCCGGCCAGCTCGAAGGCGTCCTTCGACTTCTGATCGGCCGACTGTGTCTGGCCGGTCGGGGACGGGACGCGCGACTCGATGAAGAGCTGCGCAAGATCGGCACTTTGACGCGCAATCGTCTTGAGATCGCCCAGATCAATGCGGCACTGGAACCGCTGACCCGGGCGGTCGCGGCGCTGGACCAGATCAGTACCGAGACCGTCAACATGCTGCGCGGGTCGGACTCCGCGCCGCCGGGCGAGGGCACCGGCAATCGACCCGGGCCGGCCGCGATGGCGCCGGCACCGGCATCGAAAGGCGCCATGCCGCTGTCGACCACGCAGACCCAGCGGGCATTGCATTCGAACACCCAGACCCACAAGATCCCCCCCGCGCCGACCGTCGCCGCGCCTGCCGCCGCTGCGCAGCCGCGCATCCACGGCGCCCTCGCCCAGATGCTCGAGCGGCTGTCGGCCCTGCCGGAGCTGCGTCCGGCCATCAGCGCGCTGCATGACCGCACCTTCGATGACCTGTCCGCGGATGAGCTTGCCGAGCGGCTGGAACGCGTCACCAATCTGATCGGCGAGCAGCGCACATCGCTGCTGCGCGAGAAACGCGACATCGAGGATATGCTGGTACAGATTGATTCGCGCCTCGAAGCGATCTCGGCGTTTTTCGCGTTCGAGGAGCAGGATCGCAGCGACACCCGCGACAGCAGCAACAAGCTGAACATGCTGGTCATGGGCGAGGTCAACGAGATCTCCAGCGACATGACGCAGGCCGGCACGCTGCACGAACTGCGCGGGCGGGTTGGCAATCGGCTCGAGGCCATCAACACCCATCTGGAGGATTTCCGCAGCCGCGAGGAGGAGCGTCTGTCGGCACAGGTGGACCGCACGTTGAGCCTGCGCGCGCGCGTCGAGGAGCTCGAACGCGAGAGCCGCGTGCTGCAGAACAGCCTGCAGGAGGAGCAGCGCGCCGCGATGATCGACGCCCTCACCGGCATACCGAATCGTGCCGCCTACGATGACCGCATGGCCCATGAGTTCGCGCGCTGGCAGCGGCACGGCGGCACCATCACCATCGCCGCCTGGGACGTGGACAACTTCAAGAGCATCAATGACGAGTTCGGTCACATGGCCGGTGACAAGGTGCTGCGCATCCTCGGCCAGCATATGGCGCGCAGCGTCCGTGGCACGGATTTCCTGGCGCGCTACGGCGGCGAGGAGTTCCTGATGATCATGGTCGGCATGGACGCGGATCAGGCGCTGAAGGCCTGCAACAAGATCCGCGCGGGCATCCAGGCCATCGCCTTTCACTTCCGTGACCGGCCGGTCACGGTTACCGCCTCCTGCGGCATTACTACCTTTCGCATGGGTGATGTACCGGAAATGGCCTTTGAACGGGCTGACGGCGCGTTGTACGAGGCGAAGGACGGCGGGCGCAATCGCTGCGTGGTGCGCTGACGGGACTGCGGCGGTATCCTTGGCTGTCTGGCCAAGGAGCATCCAATGAGCGAATTCACGACCCTCATGGCCCGCGACGGCCACGAATTCAATGCCTGGCTCGCGCCGCCGGCCGGCAAACCGCGGGGGGCGGTAGTCGTCATCCAGGAGATCTTTGGCGTCAATGCCCACATCCGCGCGGTCACTGACAGCTACGCCGCCGCAGGCTACGTGGCGATCGCGCCCGCGCTCTTCGACCGCGTCCGCAAGGGCATCGAGCTGGGCTACACCCCCGATACCATGAAGGAAGGCTTCGGCTACGTGCAGCAGCTGCAGCCCGAAAAGAGCCTGCTCGACCTGGCGGCCTGCATCGCGGTGGTCAAGCATGCCGGTCGCGTGGGCGTCGTGGGATTTTGCTGGGGCGGCAAGATGGCCTATATCAGTGCCTGCGAGCTGCCCATCGCCTGTGGCGTCGCCTACTACGGCGGTGGGATCGCGCAGGAACTTGGCAGGACACCCAAGTGCCCGATGCTGTACCACTTCGGCGGCAAGGATGCCCACATTCCCGCAAGCGAGGTCGAGCGGATCCGGGCCGCGGACACCCGCGGCGCGTTTTATACCTATCCGGAGGCGGATCACGGCTTCAATTGCGACATGCGCGCGAGCTTCAACGCGGCGGCCGCGCAGCTGGCGCGCGAGCGCACCCTGGCCTTCCTGAGCCAGCACCTGCGCGGCGAAGCCGCACCGGCGCGCGCCTAAGGCGCGTACGAGCAGCGCTTGCGCTACATCAGTTCCCCGGACTTCCGCCAGGATGCCGAGCGCATCGGCATCCTGCTGGTCAATACCGGCACGCCCGAGAGCCTGGAGCTGCGCGACATCCGCCGTTACCTGGCAAAGTTCCTGAGCGACCCGCGGGTCATCGAGCTGCCGCGCTGGCTGTGGCTGCCAATCCTGCATGGCTACATTCTGCGTACCCGCCCCCGCCGCTCGCAGGCCAAATACCGCAGGATCTGGAGTCCCGATGGCTCACCGCTGCTGAGTCTGTCACGCGAGCTGCGCACGCAACTCGCCAGCGCCCTCGCGCAACGGGCGCTGGCGCCATTTTCGGTGGAGCTGGGCATGCTGTACTCGACACCCGGTGTCGCGGACGGTTTGCTGAAGCTGCAGCAGGCAGGGGCCCAGCGCATCCTGGTTCTGCCGCTGTTCCCGCAGTACAGCGGCGCGGCGACCGGTGCGGTATATGACCAGGTCGCGCGCGAACTGAGGCGCTGGCGCTGGCTGCCGGAACTGCGCTTCGTGGCCGATTATCATGATCATCCGGGCTTCGCGGCGGCGCTGCGCGATTCGATCCTGGCGCATTGGCAGCAGCACGGCCGCACGGGTCATCTGCTGCTGTCCTTTCACGGCATCCCCGAAGCCTATTTTGACAAGGGCGATCCGTATTTCTTCAAATGCCACCGCACGGCGCGCCTGCTCGCCGATGAACTGCTGCTCAAGGAGGGGGAATGGAGTGTGAGCTTCCAGTCCCGGCTCGGACCCTCCAAGTGGCTGCAGCCTTATACTTTTGAGCAGATGACGCGGTTGCCCGCCCGGGGCGTGGACGATGTCACCGTGGTGTGCCCGGGATTTGCGGTCGATTGCCTCGAGACCCTCGAGGAGATCGCCATGGAAAATCACCAACGCTTCATGCAATCGGGGGGGCGCAAGTTCGAATATGTGCCGGCTCTGAACGCCAGCGCCGGACATGTGCGCTTCCTCGCGGACCTGATCGGGCAACACGCTCAAGGCTGGGTCGATAGCGGCATTGATATCAGGCCGGCGCGCAAGCCGCGCGGCACGGCCGCCTGAGCGAAGGGACGCCTTAGGCCTTCATGCCGGGACGATTTCACGAGCTCAGCATCGCCACCGCAGACATTCGCGCCTCGATCGATTTCTACGAGCGCTTGGGTTTCTGGCAGGCGCCCACCGGGGATGCGTGGCCACACCCATACGGGGTGGTGACGGACGGACGCGTGGTGCTGGGCTTGCACGAGGCAGTGGACTTCTCGGCCCTCACCTTTATCCATCCGGACCTGGCCGCGATGGCAGACCGCCTCGGCACAGCCGGCGTGACGTTGTCACTGCGGCATACCGACCCGGAAGTGTTCAACCGGATCGAGTTCAGCGACCCGGCCGGCCAGAAGATCCGCGTGCTGGCGGCACGGACCTTTTCCCCGGCGCTCCCCGCATCCGAACAGGGTTCGGCCTGCGGCTACTTCGGCCATTACAGCATGCCCGCGCGCGACCCGGACGCCCTCGCGGCCTTCTGGGAACCGCTGGGGTTCGTGGCCATGCCGCCGCAGGCGGATCCGTACGCGCACCGGAGCCTGACCAGCGATGGCATCGATCTGGCGCTGCATGCGCCGCACCTGTTGCCAGCCCCGGCACTGGTATTCTGTGAGGAAGCCATGCCCTTGAAAATCAGCCGGGTGCGCAAGTTAGGGGTCGCGTGCGAGAGCGCGCTGCCGCGCCCGCTGGCGAGCCCGGACGCGGCCGTGCTCGCGGCGCCCGAGGGCACGCTGCTGCTGTTGCTGACGGGAACACTTTAGAATGGCGCGATGCTGAAGGAACTCGGCGGTGCCGATGAGTGGCGCCTCCGAATCATGGCCTCACGACTTGGCCGCGTGCTCGCCGCGCAACTGGGCAATGATGGCCGGATTTTCCAGCGTTGAAATATCCTGCGTAATCTCCTCACCCCGCGCCAGCGCGCGCAGCAACCTGCGCATGATCTTCCCGGAGCGGGTCTTCGGCAGCACATCGGCAAAACGGATGTCATCGGGCTTGGCGATGGCGCCAAGCTGCTTGCCGACCCACTCGCGCAGTTCGGCGCCAAGCCGCGTGGCCTCCGCGCCCACCGGGCGCTCACCCCGACACACCACATAGGCAAAAATCGATTCGCCCTTGATGTCATGCGGCCGGCCCACCACCGCCGCTTCGGCGACGCGCGCGTGCGCCACCAGCGCGGACTCCACTTCCATGGTGCCGAGGCGGTGACCGGAAACTTTCAGCACATCATCAATGCGCCCCATGATCCAGAAATAGCCGTCGGCATCGCGATGCGCGCCGTCACCGGCCACATACAGGCGGTTCTGGAATTTCTCCCAGTAGGTTTCAAGGTAGCGCTTGTTGTCGCCCCAGATGGTGCGCAGCATGGACGGCCAGGGACGGCGAATCACCAGGTACCCGCCGGCTTCGGGTTGCCTCACCCGCTCGCCCTCTTCATTGACGATGTCCGCCTCAATGCCCGGCAGCGGCAGTGTGCACGATCCGGGCTTGGTCGCGGTGACTCCGGGAACTGGCGCGATCATGAAGGCGCCGGTCTCGGTCTGCCACCAGGTATCCACGATGGGGCAGCGCTCACGGCCGATCACCGTGTGGTACCACATCCATGCTTCCGGATTGATGGGCTCCCCGACACTGCCCAGCAACCGCAGCCGCGACAGGTCGTGGCTCGCGGGAATCGCATCCCCCAGTTTCATCAGCGCGCGAATCGCCGTCGGCGCGGTGTACAGAATGGTCACGCCGTGCTTCTGGCAGATATGCCACCAGCGCCCCCCGTTGGGCCAGGTCGGCGCCCCCTCGTACATGACGACCGTGGCGCCCAGCGCCATCGGTCCGTATGCCACGTAGCTGTGGCCAGTCACCCAGCCGACATCGGCGGTACACCAGTAGACATCATCCTCCTGGAGATCGAGCACCCAGCGGGTCGTCACCTTCACACCCAGCAGATATCCGGCACTGGAGTGCTGGATGCCCTTCGGTCGCCCCGTCGATCCGGAGGTGTACAGCAGGTACAGCGGATGCTCGGCGCCCACCCACTCCGGCTCGCACACGGGTGCCTGCCCCTCGACGGCCTCATGCCACCAGATGTCCCGGTCCTTGACCATCGGCACGTCGCCGCCGGTGCGCTTGAGAACGACGACCTTCTCGATGGTCGGGCAGCCCTGCGACAGCGCCTCATCCGCGGCGGCCTTCAACTCGATGATGTTACCGGCACGATTGCCGCCGTCGGCGGTCAGCAGCACGCGCGCGCCGGCATCTTCGATGCGTTCACGCAGCGACAATGCGGAGAAGCCGCCGAACACCACCGAGTGTACGGCGCCGATGCGGGCGCACGCGAACATCGCGATGACGATTTCCGGAACCAGCGGCATATAGATGACCACGCGATCGCCGCAGCGCACGCCAAGCGCCTTCAGCGCATTGCTGGCGCGACACACCTCGGCGTGCAGCTCCTGGTAGGAGAGGCGCCGCGAATCGCCAGGTTCACCTTCAAACACCAGCGCGGTCTTGTGGCCGCGCTCGCGCAGATGCACGTCGAGGCAGTTGTATGCGACATTCAACTGGCCATCGGCGAACCATTCAAAATTCGGTGCACGCGATTCATCGAGCACGCGCGTGAAGGGACGATGCCAGACCAACTCCTTGCGCGCCTGGTCCGCCCAGAAGGCCTGGGGGTCGCTCCCCGCCTCCTGCCGTAAGCGCTGCAGTTCATCGGCCTTCAGTTGCGCACGGGCAACGAACTGCGGATCCGGTGCGAACAGGCGCTGCTCGTGCAGCACTGAATCAATGTTTTTCCCGTCGCTTTTCATGCCATTCTTAACGAAGACGCACGCGTATGCTGGGGCGCGCGTTCCGATGATACCCACAGCGACACGGACCTGTCGCGTACCTAAGGCCAGTCATGCAAAGCGCAGCACCTGGAAATCACGCTGCCGCGGCCTGGGTCGCGGGGCATATGAATGCGGTGCAGCGTCAGGAGTTCGAGGCGCATCTGGCAACCTGCGCGAACTGCCAGGAAGAAGTTGCCGCGCTGCTTGCACAGGCGCTGCAGCCACCCAAACCTAATGCTCCCATCAAGGTCGAGGTAGCACCGCAGCCTGCCGCCGGCGGCCAGCGGCGCGCGGTGCAGATTGCGCTCGCTGCCATCCTGACCCTGATTGCCGGCTTTGCGCTCGGTTGGTCGATCTGGCAGTTCTCGCACCACTAGTTGCCGCGGACTAGGACAACCAGCGTTGGATGCGATCGTGCAGCGGACTGCTGCGCGGAAAATGGGCGATCAGGTATTCCATCTGATCCGCCAGCACCCGCCGGCCCTTGAGGAAGATGTACTCCGCGTAGGTGGGCGTGAATGGCACCGCGATCAACTGCATCTTTGCCTGCTCCGGCGTGCGCGAGGCCTTGTGGTTATTGCAGCGCCGGCACGCAGTCACCACGTTCATCCAGGTGTCCTGTCCACCCTGGCTGAAAGGTCGCACGTGATCGCGGGACAGCTCGCGGGTGGGAAAGCGTTGCGCGCAGTACAGGCACAGGTAGGCATCGCGCCGGAACAGGGTCTGGTTGTTCAGCGGCGGCACATAGTCATGGCGGCAGTTTCCCGGGTTTCCGGTATGCCCGATGGTGGCGACAATGGAATTCACATCCAGCACGGTGCGCCGCCCGGTGCGGGCGTTGACCCCGCCGTACAGGGGATAAAGCGTGGACCCGCAGGTGTAGGCCACCTGGTCCTGGTGATACAGGCGGGCGGCCTCCCGGTAGTCAATCCACTCCAGGGGCATGCCCGCGATGTCCGTTCGCAGGACGAGTTGGGAGAGTCCGCGCGTCCCATGGGGGGCAATGCGCAGATCGGAATGGTGGCCGTGATCGGCTTTGTCCAAGTCGATGCCCAGCATAGGTGCTGTAAGATACGGCAGCTTTGTGCAGGAATTCAATGATGCGGGCCGCGCAATGAACATCGCCGTGTTGGCATCGGGGGAGGGAACGACCCTGCAGGCGGTGCTGGACGCCTGCGCCAGTGGCCGACTGGCGGCGCGGGTGGCCGTGGTTATCAGCAATAACGCAGCCGCCGGGGCCCTGCGCCGGGCGCGCGGCGCCGGGGTGCCGACACGGCACCTGTCTGCGGCCAGCGCAGGCGGAGCGGGCGCACAGGATCAGGCCTTGAGCAAGACGCTGGTCGAATTCGCCCCCGACCTGGTGCTGCTGGCCGGATACATGAAACGCCTGGGACCGTTGACGCTCGCGCACTTTGCCGGCCGGATCATCAACACTCACCCCGCGCTGCTGCCGCAGTTCGGTGGCCAAGGAATGTACGGCCTGAATGTGCACCGCGCGGTGCTGGCGGCAGGCCTTAAGATGTCAGGGGCCAGTGTGCATTGGGTGGATGAGAACTACGATACGGGCGCAGTGATTGCGCAGGTGCGCGTGCCCGTCGAGTCGGGTGATTCCGCGCAATCGCTGGCGGCCCGGGTGCAGGCGGCTGAGCGCGAACTGGTTATCGAGGTGCTGGCGGCGGCGGCCTCGGGCCGGCTCATACCGCCACAGCAGCGCCGGGCGAGCGCTACTTCTTGACTGCGCGTTTGGCGGCCTTCTTCTTTTTGGACGGATCCTTCGGACGGGTCTTGCCAAACGACCCCTTGTAGATCTTGCCACGCTTGGATCGCGGATCTCCCTTGCCCATGCTCGAACACTCCAAAACACTTAAATTGAAGCGGCGCAGTCTACCACCCCTTACGTCTATGGACCCGGGCAGATGATATGGAACGGCTCCCACGCCAAATGTACGTCCTCATAGGCATCCTGATCGCCGCGTCGCTGGTGCTGGGTGCGGCCGGCGCCAGTGCAACCCCGGGACCGACGCGCCGCGGATTTGTGACGCTGGCCGCGGTCACGACCGTGATCGCCCTGGGGCTGCTGGTGAAGCTGCGCATCAATACCCGCCGGTTCGTGGCGCGCCTGCGCGGCGTCGCCTACGCGGACCCGCTCACCGGGCTGCCCAATCGGGCCTGCGCCGAGGACCACATCGACGCCCTGCTCAACGCCCACGCGCCGGCGCAGTTCGCACTGGTGATCCTGGAGCTGCGGAATGTCCGCGAGATCAATGCCGCCCTGGGGCATCCAGTGGGAGATGAGGCGCTGCGCGAAGTCGCGCGGCGCTTGCGTCAGAACACGGACCCCACCGATATGGTGGCGCGACTGACGGCCAGCCAGTTCCTGATCGTTCTGCATGCCTGCAGCAGCGAGCGGGCCGCATTGCTGGCGCGCCAGCTGGTGGGGGTCATTCACGCCGGCTTGCATCTGCCGGATGTCAGCCTCGACATCCAGATCCAGGCAGGCTTCAGCCAGCATCCGGACCACGGCACCACCTCGCGCGAACTGATGCGGCGCGCCCAGATCGCCCTCGAGGACGCGCTCGGCGCGCGCCTGCCGGTGTCGGCCTATCGCGCCGGTCGCGACGAGGAACAGCGACGGCGTCTGCAGCTGGCAGCCGGGCTGCGCACGGCCATCGAAGGCGAGCAACTGCGACTGGTATTTCAGCCCGAACTGAACCTGACGAGTGGCGCGATCACGCAGCTCGAGGCGCTGGTGCGCTGGAAGCATCCGCTGCTGGGCGACCTGTCGCCTGCGGAATTCGTGCCGATCGCCGAGCACACGGGCAGCGCGCGACTGCTGAGCAGCTGGGCGCTGTCGCTGGCCATCCGGCAAATGGCACAGTGGCGGGCCACCGGCCTGGACATCAACGTAGCGGTGAATCTCTCCGCACCCGACATCATGGATCCGCAGCTGGTCGAGGAAATCCAGGCCTGTCTGCAGCAACACGCCGTGCAGCCCGCGCGCCTGGTGCTGGAGATCACCGAAAGCGCGGTCATGCGCGATCCGGCGCTCGCCGCGCGCCATATGCACCTGCTGAAACTTGCGGGCATCCGCTTTGCTATCGATGATTTCGGCACGGGCCACTCCTCGCTGGCGCAGTTGAGCCGCTTGCCACTGGATCAGCTGAAGATCGATCGTGCCTTCATCACGCACGCCCACGAGCGCACCGCCGACGCCACAATTGTCAAATCGACCATCGAACTGGCGCATAACATGGGGCTCTCGGTCGTCGCCGAGGGCGTCGAGAGCGAACGGACCGTGCGCCTGCTGCGCTCCATGGGTTGCGATCTGCTGCAGGGTGAGTACATCAGCAAGCCCCTCGAACCGGCCGCGGTGCCGGGCTTCGTGGCCCGAAGCGCGCGCGCGCCGGCGTGAGAGAATGCGGCCATGAATGCACCCCTTGCGACCGAACTGCGACTGCGCACGACCTCGCGTGTGTTGCAGGTTACATTTGCCGACAGCCAGGTGTTCGAGCTGCCCTTCGAATACCTGCGGGTGCACTCCCCGTCTGCCGAAGTCAAGGGTCATGGTCCGGGCCAGGAAGTGCTCGTCACGGGTAAATCAGGTGTCGGCATCCGCGCGGTCGAGCCGGTCGGTCAGTACGCGGTGAAGCTGGTATTCGATGACGGCCACGACACGGGGTTGTTCACGTGGAAGTATCTGTATGAATTGGGGCGTGACTATGCGGGCAACTGGGCGCGTTACCAGGCCCGGGTTGCCGCCTCGGAAACTGGCGGCAGCGGCCGCGGAGGCGCATAAAAAAGGGCCGAGCTATCAAGCCCGGCCCCGGAACACAAGACCCCCGTTCTATATTTTCTGTCCCCGGTCTTAAGCCCGGGAAACGGGGCGAATCATGCTCCTGAGTACGGGCGGATTGCAATACTCCGAACCGAAAAACTGCGACGGCACTTGACGAACCAACACTTGACTTGACATCTCTACAGTCGAACACACGGCAACACCATGAACGACACTGAACCCACCGACTTCGGATTCCAGAGCGTCCCGCGCGCGCAGAAGGCGCGGCGCGTGCGCGGCGTCTTCGACTCGGTCGCCGGGCGCTACGACCTGATGAACGACTTGATGTCGGCGGGCGTGCATCGGTTGTGGAAGCGTTTCGCTTTGCAGTTGACGCAGCTGCGCCCCGGACAGCAGGCGCTGGATGTCGCCGGCGGCACCGGGGATCTGTCGGCAGGAATGGCGCGCCAAGTGGGCTGCGATGGCCTTGTCATACTCACCGACGTCAACGCGGCGATGCTCGCCCAGGGTCGCGACCGCCTGATCGATGCGGGACTGGTGGGCAATGTGCGCTGCCTGCAGGCGAATGCCGAGAAGCTGCCGTTTGCGGCCGACACCTTCCATTGCGTCACGATCGGTTTCGGTCTGCGCAATGTGACCGACAAGCTCGCGGCGCTACGGTCCATGCACCGCGTGCTCAAGCCCGGTGGCCAGCTGATCGTGCTGGAATTCTCCCGGCCGGCAGCCCCGCTGCGCCCGCTGTACGATGCTTATTCGTTGCATGTTCTGCCGCGTCTGGGGCAACTGGTGGCAGGAGATGCGGCCAGTTACCGCTATCTGGCCGAGTCCATCCGCGTGCATCCGGACCAGGAAACATTGCTGGGGCTGATGCGCGCGGCGGGGCTGGAGGATTGCCGGTACCACAACCTCAGTGGCGGCATCGTCGCGGTACACCGCGGCTACAAGTACTAAAACTACCGCCACCAGATCATGGATACAGCAGAAAAGCGCTGCGCTCCTGGCGCCACGCCGACTCATCTGCCGCGGCCAGTGCCTCAAGGTCTGCCGGCTGCGCGGCGGGGTCGTCGACCCATTGCCGTAGCAGTTCGCTGCCGTTGATGACATCGATGGCCAGCTTGTCCGCTTCGTACTCATAGGCGAAATCGCGCCACAGCGGCGCATCCGTGCGCAGCTGCCGCGCGGCCTTGAAGGCCAGCGCCATCAGCCTCCAGGGCTTGAAGTGTTCGTGCTCGTAGGCCCCGTCCTCCACATGAATCTGCACGCCGGCGCATAGCTCGCCGACGTGCTTGTGGAAGGTGGGCTCGAACCAGCATGGTCGCAGGCGACAGCCGCGCAGCCACTGCGGCGCGAGCTGCTGCATGCGCGCCAACAACTCGGCAATCGGCAGCTGCGGCGCGCCGAACAGCTCCAGCGGCCGGGTCGTGCCGCGCCCTTCGGACCATACGGTGCCTTCGAGCATGACCGTGCCCGAATAGGCGCGCGCCATCCAGAGGTTGGCGGCATTGGGGCTGGGGTTGACCCACGCACGCTCACCCAGCGGCCAGCCGTAGCCCGGTGCCCGTGCCGGCATCCAGTCCTCCATCGGCACCACTTCGAAATCGACATTGAGCTTCAAGGTGCGCACAAACCAGCCCGCAAGCTCGCCGAGCGTGAGCCCGTGGCGCATCGGCAGGGCACCGGCGCCCACGAAGCTCTCCCAGTTCGGGCGCAGGGTCAGGCCCTCGATGGGTCGACCGATGGGATTGGGCCGATCGAGCACCCACACCGATTTGCCATGGGCACCCGCCGCCTCCAGGACGTAACGCAGGGTCGTGATAAACGTATAGATGCGGCACCCGACATCCTGCAGGTCGACCAGGAGCACATCGAAGCTGTCCATCATCGCGGCCGTGGGGCGGCGCACCCCACCGTACAAGCTAAAGACCGGAATGCCATGAACCGGATCGCGGTAGTGCGGCGACTCCATCATGTTGTCCTGCTTGTCGCCGCGCAGGCCGTGCTGCGGACCGAATGCCGCGGTCAGCGTCAGGTCACCACAGGCCGCGAGGGCATCCAGGGAGTGTGTCAGGCGCTGCGTCACCGAGGCCGGATGCGCCAGCAGCGCGACGCGCCGTCCAGCCAGGGGCTTGCGCAGGGCCGGCTCGGTCAACAAACGGTCGATACCGAATCGCATGGCGTTAAATCTCGAACTCGAAGCTGTCGGGGTGGTGAAAATCAGGTCGGTCGCCGGCATGCCGCAACGCCCAGTAGCCCAGCTGCCGCTGGGCGTTTTCGACGACTGCCGCCAGACCCAGCCGCAGTGTCGTGGCGGCGAAGTCGGCGGGAATCTCCACCTCCGCGGCCAACAGAAGCCGCTCGGACTGCGTTCGCAGCTCGATGCGCGGCGGGTGGATCCCGTTCAGCGGTGCCATACCCGCACGGTACCCGGAAAATCGGTACGCCGCCCACTGCCCGGCGGGGGCCAGATTGAATTCCAGGTAAGACCCGGGACCGGCGACCCGGGTGCCGATGAAGACTTCCATGCAGGTATGGCGCCACAGCCCATCGGTGCGCCTGTCCTGCTTCGGCGCGACCTGGCTGCTGCCGGGAGGCGGGATCAGCACCCCGACAAGATCCCCCCGCAGCTCGTATTCCAGCAGCAGCCGCATCGGGGCCGGCCGGGCGACACGGACATCGATCCGGCGGATTGCACCGGACGGATCCGGTGTGAACGGCGTCAGGGCCACGGTTGCCTGTCCGGGAAGCCTGCTCAAAGGGTTGCTCGCCTCGCGAGTGCGGATGTTGATAATGTACACCGGCACTTCGGCGCTGTGATGCCACGGGCTGCTCATTAGATGTTGCTGGCGAGTATCGAAAAGGTCCTGAACCGTTCCCTGCCGCGCTCGCCGCGGGCGCAGGCCCTGGCGGCGTCCCTGGCCGGCCGCAGTCTGGCCGTGGAAATCACCGGCGCGGGGCCGCTGGTCATCTCCTGTACGGGCGAGCGCCTGCGCATCGAGCGCGGTTCGGGGAAGCCCACCGACGCGAGCATCAGTGCGGGCCCGTTCAGCCTGCTGGCCCTGGCAGGCGCGGATTCCCCGGCCCTGGCCCGCACCGGCGCAACCATCAGTGGCGACAGCGAGGTGGCACAACATTTCAGTGAACTGCTGCGGCTTCTCAGACCCGAGCCCGAAGAGGAGCTGGCGCAGCTGGTGGGCGACGCCCCGGCGCATCACCTGGGCCGGCTGGCGCGTGTCGCCCTGGGGTTCGGCGCTCGGGCACTGCGCACTACCGTGAACAATGTCGCCGAGTATCTGGCCCACGAACGCGGTGACCTGATTCCGAAGGCGGAGGGTCGCCAGCTCCTGAACGGGATCGATGCGCTGCGCGATGATGTGGATCGCTTCGAAGCGCGTCTGCGGCAGCTCGAACAACGCCTCGAGCGCACCGGGTCGTGAAACTGCGGGTGTTGGTGCGCCTGGTGCGCATCCAGCGGGTGCTGCTGCGGCATCGCCTCGATGATCTGGTGCGCGCCACGCACCTGTACCGACCCCTGCGGCTGCTGCTGCTGCTCTCCCCGGGCTTATGGCGTGCGCGACAAAGCTCTGGTGCGCGCGGGGAAAATCTGCGTCTGGCCCTCATCGAGCTGGGGCCGATATTCGTCAAGTTCGGCCAGGCGGTCTCCACGCGGCGGGACCTTCTGCCGCCGGATATCGCCGATGAACTCGCGAAACTACAGGACCGGGTTCCGCCATTTCCCGGCAGCGTGGCGCGGGCCGGTCTCGAACTGTCCTATGGTCGGCCACTTACGGAAATGTTCGCGCAGTTCGAGGAAACGCCGCTGGCCGCGGCCTCGATCGCACAGGTCCATGGCGCGACGCTGCCCGGCGGACAGGACGTCATCGTCAAGGTGTTGCGACCCGGGGTGCGCGCGCAGATTGAACGCGACCTTGAGTTGTTCTACGCGTTGGCGCACCTGGCGGAAAAGTACTGGACGGAGAGCCGGCGGGTGCGCCCGGTGGAGGTGGTCGCCGAGTATGAGAAGACCGTGCTCGATGAGCTGGATCTGATGCGCGAGGCCGGCAACGCCTCGCAGTTGAAGCGCAATTTCGCAGGCTCCGATCTGCTGCACGTACCCGCGGTCTTCTGGGACCACTGCCGCGTCGATGTGCTGGTGATCGAGCGCATTCACGGGGTCGTCATCAGCGACATGCAGCAACTGCGCGCCATTGGCACGGACTTCCGCAAGCTGGCCGAGAATGGCGTGCGCATCTTCTTCACGCAGGTATTTCGCCACAATTTCTTTCATGCGGACATGCACCCCGGCAATATCTTCGTACTGGTGGAGGACCCGGCCAACCCACGCTATGCGGCCATCGACTTCGGCATCGTCGGCACGCTCGACGTACGCGACCAGTACTACCTGGCCAGCAATTTCCTGGCGGTCCTTGACCGCGACTACCACCGGGTCGCGACCCTGCATGTCGAGTCCGGCTGGGTGCCCGCGAACACCCGCGTGGCGGACATGGAGGCCGCCGTGCGCACCGTGTGCGAGCCCATCTTCAATCGGCCGCTGAAGGAGATCTCCTATGGCCACGTCCTGCTGCGGCTGTTTGAGATCGCCCGTCGCTTCGACATGGTCATCCAGCCGCAGCTGATCCTGTTGCAGAAGACCCTGATCAATGTTGAGGGGCTGGGACGCGAGTTGTACCCGGACCTGGACGTCTGGAGCACGGCCGGGCCGGTGCTGCGCGGCTGGATGCGCGAGCGCATCGGTCCGCGCGCCCTGGTGCACAATTTCCGCAAACAGCTGCCGGACATGCTCGAAGTGCTGAACGAGCTTCCCGCCGTGGTCAAGGATGCGGTGCGCCAGTCGCGCATGGCCCGCGGCGGGGTACCGCTGGATGAGTCCATCAGCCGCTCCGTGGGCCAGATCCTGGAACGCTCGGCCCGGCGGCGCGAAGCCGGGACCATCGGCTCGGCGCTGCTGCTCGGCGGGCTGATCTGGTTGGGCCTGGGCCGAGAGGCCGCCTGGCCGGGTTGGAGCATGCTGGTGCTGGGGGCCGGGTGGATCCTAGTGGGACGCAGGCGTTAGACATGTCAACCCGCCTGCGCTAGCCTGGCGACCCTTTCCTTTTTGCACATCCCTCATCGCAATCCCCATGCCACAGCCTCACAACCTGACCGAAGGCTCGATCAGCCGGCGCCTGCTGTTGTTCACGCTGCCGATCCTCTTCGGCAACATTCTGCAATCCCTGAACGCGACCGTGAATTCATTCTGGATCGGCCACTACCTGGGCGAGGCGGCCATGGCGGGCAGTTCCAATGCCAGCATCGTGCTGTTTCTGGTCCTGGGCGCCATGATCGGCGCCTCCTTGGCCGCCACCATTCTCATCGGCCAGTACCTGGGCGCCCGCCGCTTGCACGATGCGAAACGCGTGGTCGGCACGAGCACCACCTTCGCCGCTTCACTGTCCATCCTGATGGCGATTCTGGGCTGGTTCGTGTGCGAACCGCTGCTGCGCCTCATGCAGACGCCGCCGCAGGCGCTGACCCTGGCCGTGGACTACATGCGGGTCATCTTCCTCGCGCTGCCCTTCATGGTGCTGTACATCTTCGCCACTTCGGCGCTGCGCGGCGCCGGGGACGCGAAGACTCCGCTGTACTTCCTGTTCCTGTCCGTGGGTCTGGATATTGCGCTGAACCCGGTGTTCATTTTCGGCGTCGGTCCCATTCCCCGTCTCGGCATTGCCGGCTCAGCCGTAGCCACCCTGCTGGCGCAGGCGACCAGCCTGGTGGTGCTGATCATCTATCTGTATGGCAAGAAGCATCCGCTGTGCCTGCATGGCGATGAGATCAAGTTGCTGAAGATCGACTGGTCCATCGTCAGCACGCTCATCGGCAAGGGCGTGCCCATGGCGCTGCAGATGATGGTGCTGTCGCTGAGCATGGTGTTCATGATCAGCCTGGTGAACGGCTTTGGAGTCGAGACCGCTGCCGCGTACGGCGCAGGCGTGCAGTTGTGGAACTACATCCAGATGCCATCGTTCGCGATCGGCATGGCGGTCTCATCCATGGCGGCGCAGAACATCGGAGCCCAGAAGTGGGATCGCATCAGTGCCATCACGCGTACGGGCATCGTCTACCAGCTGATCCTGACCGGCACCATGGTGCTGATCGTGGATGTGTTCTGCCGTGCGGCGCTGGGACTGTTTCTGCCGCCGGGTTCGCTCGCCATCACGATCGGCGTGCACATGAATAACATCGTCACCTGGAGCTTCGTGTTCTTCGGGATTTCGATGGTGATGTTTGGCGTCGTACGCGCCAACGGCGCGGTGCTCGCACCGCTCATCGTTCTGGCCATCAGCCTGCTGGGCTTCCGCTTCCCCATGGCCCTGACGCTGTTGGGCCGCCTGCACGCCGATGCCATCTGGTGGAGCTTCCCCGCCTCCTCGTTCCTGGCAGTCGTGTTGGCCATGGTCTACTACAAATGGGGCAAGTGGCGAACACTGCGGATGATCACGCCGCAGGCCGCCGTCGCGCAGGCGGCGGCGGAGGCGGCCGGCGCCGAAATAGTCTGACTACCCGCGCAGCGCGGCGAGCCAGCGCGCCGGATCCTCGCCGCGCTCCAGCACCTCGACCAGCGCGGAGCCGATGATGACGCCATCGACGTGTTCGCGCAGGGCCTGGACCTGCGCGCGGCTGCGAATGCCGAAACCCGCGCATACGGGCACGCGCGACTGCGCGCGTACCCGATCGAGGTACTGCATGACCTCGGTGGGCACCGTCACGTTCTTGCCCGTGACGCCCGTCATGGTAACGGCATAGACAAACCCGCTGCTGGCACTCACCACGCGCCGCAGGCGCTCGGGTGTGGTGACCGGTGTGACCATCTGCACCAGCGCAACACCCCGGGCCGCCAGCGCCTCTTTGAGCAGATCGCTTTCATCCAGCGGCATGTCCGGAACGATGAAGCCATTCACGCCGGCCTTTATGGCCGCCTCGGGCAGGCGCTCGAGCCCGAACGCGAGCAGCGGATTCAGATAGCTCATCAGCAGCAAGGGCGCGCCGGGTTTCGTCATTTCCGTCAGTTGCGCCAGAATCCAGCGCAGCGTGACGCCCTGCTGCAGCGCTGCCTGGCTGGAACGCTGGATGGTCACCCCGTCGGCCATGGGATCGGTGAACGGTACCCCGATCTCGACCACGTCGGCGGCCGCGGCAATTGCCCGCAGATGCTCGGTGAACAGCGCCTTGCTGGGATAGCCCGCGGTCAGGTAGGCGACCAGCGCCGGATTGCCTTGGGCGTGGGCACGCCGGATGGCGCTGCTGATCCGCTCCCCGGGAACGCCCGATGTCGCACTCATGAAGCAGCCGCTCCGGTCGGGGCCAGCAGCGTCCGCAGCAGCGTGGGCATGTCCTTGTCGCCGCGGCCGGACAGACAGATCACCACCCGCACCCCCGGATTCGCGGCCGTCCAACGCTTCGCGCCGGCCAGCGCGTGGGCGCTTTCGATGGCGGGCAGAATGCCTTCGCATTCGCAGCACTCCTTCACGGCCGCCAGTGCCGCGGTGTCATCCACCGCTTCGTACTGCACGCGCCCCGTCACATGCAGCAGGGCATGCTCGGGGCCGACGCCCGGATAATCCAGGCCCGCCGACACCGAGGTCGTTTCCTGAATCTGCCCGTCGGCGTCCTGCAACAGCATCGAGTAGAAACCATGCAGCACGCCCGGCCGGCCGTAGCTGAGGGTGGCCGCATTTTGACCCAGTCCATTGCCCGTACCGCCAGCCTCGTAACCGATGATCTTCACGGCACGATCCGCGATGAAGGGATGGAACATGCCGATTGCGTTGGAACCGCCGCCGACGCAGGCGATCACCGCGTCCGGCAGCCCGCCGGTCTGTTCCAGCATCTGCGCGCGCGCTTCGCGGCCGACAATGGCCTGCAGTTCACGCACCAGGTAGGGATACGGATGTGGACCGAGCGCGGAACCGAGCAGATAGAAAGTCTGGGTCGGATCGGACACCCAGTCGCGCATGGCCTCGTCGATGGCCGCGCGCAGCGTGCGATCCCCGCTGGTCACGGGCGTCACGGTGGCACCGAGCAGACGCATGCGGCCCACGTTCGGCGCCTGGCGCTCCATGTCGACCTCGCCCATGTACACCACACAGGGCAGGCCCACGCGCGCACAGGCCGCGGCGCAGGCCACGCCATGCTGTCCGGCACCGGTCTCGGCCACCACGCGCGTCGCACCGATGCGTTTGGCCAGCAGCGCCTGGCCCATGGCGTTGTTGATCTTGTGTGCACCCGTGTGCGCGAGATCCTCGCGCTTGAGCCACAGCTGCGCGCCCCAGCGCGCGGACAGCGTCGTGGCATAGGTCAGCGCTGTCGGCCGCCCCGCCCAGGTCTTGAGTTCACGGCCGAGCGCCTCCTGAAACTCGGCACTGTGCAGGTGCTGACGCACCCCCTGCTCGAGGCGATCCATGGCGGGAATGAGCGTCTCGGGCACGTAGCGTCCGCCGAAGGGTCCGAAACGGCCCCGCTCGTCCGGAAAGCCGCCGGCGATGGCAGCCTGCAACAGCTGCCCCTTCTCGGCTGCGGAAAACTCGCTGGTCACTGTCGTTTCTCCATCGTGTTGACCGTCATGTTGGTCGCACTGAGCCGTTCGTGGGCCGTGCGTGCGGCGACCACGAAGTCCGCGATCAGCTCCGGGCTCTTGCGCCCGGGCATCGCTTCGACACCGCTGGACACATCGACTCCGAACGGCCGCACGGTGGCGATGGCCGCGGCCACATTGTCGACGCGCAGGCCCCCGGCGAGGATCAGCTGGGCATGCCCGGCAAGGGTTGCGGCCTGCGGCCAATCACCGCTCACGCCCTGGCCACTGACCGGCCCTTCAAACAGGAAACGACGCGGTGGTGATTCCAGTGCGGACGAACCGCTGCGCAGGACCGGCAGAATCGGCAAGTGCCGCGGCACGCGCAGCACACTCAAGTCATTGATATCGGTCTGCCAGCCGTCGGGTTTGAACTCGCGCACGATTTCATCGAGCAGTTCCTGTTGCGGACGACGCGTCACCGCGATGCACAGCGCCTTGCCGCGCGCGCTCGCGGCGAGGCGCGCGGCCTGCACCGGCTGAATCTGTCGCGCCGAAGGCGAGAACACGAACCCGATGGCATCCACGCCAGCCCGCAACGCGGCGTCCACCGCCGCCGCGTCGGTGAGCCCACAGATCTTGATCCACAACTGCGGTGTGTCGGTCGTCACATCAGATCCATTGCTGACGCGCGCGACGTCCGGCCACGATCATCTCGTGGGCAAGGGTCTGCGGATCCGCGCCGCTCATCAGCGCACTGCCGACGAGGGCCATGTCGTAGCCGGCGGTGGCGACCCGGCGTGCGTCCTCGGCCGTCGCGACGCCGCTCTCGGCCACGCGCGGCACTTGGGTAGGCAGGAGCGCCGCCAGCTTCTCGAGCCGTCCCGGCACCACCTTCAGCGTGGCCAGGTCGCGACTGTTGACTCCCACGAGCCACTGCACCGGCGTCATGCCCGGGCGGCTGCGGCTGTTCGCGCTACGGCTGGGCCCGAGGCGATACGGGCCCGGTTCCTGATGGGTCTGCGCGTCGATAATATCGTGTGCCAGCTCGATATCGGCCTCATCAAAGGCTTCCAGCAACGCGAACAGTCCACAGGCCTTCGCCGCCGAGCACAACTCATCGAGCTGCGGCCGGGACAGCATGCGCACGATGATGAGCACGCCGCCGGCACCGTGGGCGCGTGCCTCGACAACCTGGTAGGGATCGACCAGGAAGTCCTTGCGCATGGTCGGGATACGCCGCGCGCGCAGCGCGCCGCTCGCGGCACTCAGATGCGCGAGCGAACCATCGAACCGACTCGGCTCGGTCAGCACCGAGACCGCGGCGGCGCCGCCTTCGGCATAGGCCAAAGCGCGCTTGGCGGGATCTTCGCTGTCCGCGGCGCGCAGCTGGCCCACGGCAGGCGAACGCAGTTTCAATTCGGCGATGAGATCAAAGCCACCCGTGCCGCGCACCAGGGGCGGGGGCGGCGCCGTGGCCTGCGCCTGCTTCAGCAGCCCATTTTCGGAAAGCCTGCCGCGGGCCGCCAGTACCCGCTCCTGGCTGGCCTGCGCCATCATCTGCAGAAAATTCCCGGCGCTCACGCGGCACCGGCGACATGGGCGAACTCGGCCACGGCACGCACCGTGCGCTGCGCGGCACCGGAATCGATCGCGGCCGTTGCGAGCTCGATGCCTTCGCGGGCCGAACGCGTTCGACCGGCCACTTCCAGCGCCAGCGCGGCGCCGAGCAACAGGCAGTCACGATGTGCGCCGCGATCCTCGCCGTTCAATGCGGCCCGCAGCGCCCGCGCATTGTGTGGGGCATCGCCACCGGCCAGATCCTCGTTCCGGCAACGTGCCAGGCCAAATTCGGCCGGATCGCGAACCATTTCGGTGACGTGACCCTGGTGAACATCAAACAGCATAAAGGGCCCCACAGGTGTTGGCTCGTCCCAGCCATGACTGCCATGAACGACAAAGGCACGCTCGATCGGCATGCCGGCCACGGCGTCCGCGATCAGCCGCGCGACTTCCGGGCTGTAGGCGCCGATCACGTACAAAGGAGGCGCCGCCGGATTGGTGAGCGGCCCGAGAATATTGAAAATGGTGCGCACGCCCAGCGCGGCGCGCGCCTGGGCCACCGCCTGCATCGCGGGGTGATAATAGGGTGCGAACAGGAAGGTGAATCCGGTGGCGGCCAGGCAGCGCCCCGCTGTCGCCTCGTCCATGGGGATCTTCACCCCCAGTGCTTCGAGCACATCACCGCTCCCGCACTTGCTGGAAATGGAGCGGTTGCCGTGTTTGACCACCGGCTGGCCGCAGGCCGCAGTCAGCAGCGCCGTGCCGGTCGAAATGCTGAAGGAGCCGGACGCATCGCCCCCGGTGCCCACGATATCGATGGCACGAATACCGGCCGGGATCTGCGGACGCAGTGCCAGCGCGCGCATGCCGTCCGCAAAGCCACGCAGTTCCGCGGCCACGATGCCCTTGGCGCGCAGCGCGGCGAGCACTGCGCCGGTCAGCGCCGGATGCGTGTCGGGAGCGGCGAGCCGGGTCAGCAGCGCAGCCGCGTCGGCCTGCGAGAGATGCCGGCCATCGAGCAGATCTTCGAGTGCCTTACGCACGCGTGCCACCGCTTTGCTGAAGAAAATTGCCCAGCAGCTGCGGCCCGTCGGGGGAGAGGATGCTCTCCGGATGGAACTGCACGCCTTCGACCATCAAGGTGCGATGGCGGGCCCCCATGATTTCATCCTCGTGAGTGCGGGCACTGATCTCCAGCACCGGCGGCATTTTCGAGCTTGCGGCGATCAGCGAGTGATAGCGGCCGATTTCACACTCCTGCGGCAGGCCGGTGAACAGCGTGCGCCCATCGTGAATGATGCGTGAGGTCTTGCCGTGCATCAGGCGCCCGGCGCGCACGACCTTGCCACCGAAGACTTCGACGATTGACTGGTGGCCCAGGCACACGCCCAGCACGGGCACGCGGCCGGCGAAGGCGCGGATCATGTCCATGGAGACGCCGGCGTCATACGGAGTGCCGGGTCCGGGAGAAATGCACAGATGCGAGGGCGCCAGGTCGAGCGCGGCAGCGACGCTGATTTCATCGTTGCGGCGGACCTCGACCTGCGCGCCCAGCACCAGGAACGCCTGCACCAGGTTGTAGGTGAAGGAGTCGTAGTTGTCGATCAACAGCAGACGCGAGGTCACAGGCCCTCCTGCGCCAGCGCCAGCGCGCGCACCATGGCGCCGCTCTTGGCCAGCACTTCGTCATATTCGGCTTCCGGGACGCTGTCGGCGACCACGCCGGCGCCGGCCTGGAAGCTGTATTCATCCCCGTGGAATACCAGCGTGCGAATGGTGATGGCCTGGTCCATGTCACCACGCGCACCAAAGTAGCCGACGGTGCCGCCGTACAGGCCGCGGCCGACCGGCTCGAGCTCGTCAATGATCTGCATGGCGCGCACCTTCGGCGCACCCACCAGGGTTCCGGCCGGGAAGCTCGCCGCAAACAGATCGAACGCATCCTTGCCGGGCGCGAGCTGACCCTTCACGCCGCTGACGATGTGCATCACGTGGCTGTAGCGCTCGATGTGCCGATACGGATCCACGTGCACGCTGCCCGCGGCGGCCACGCGCCCCAGATCGTTGCGGGCCAGGTCCACCAGCATCACGTGCTCGGCATTTTCCTTGGGGTCGGCCTTAAGCTCGCTCTCGCGGGCGGCATCGATCGCGGCATCATCCGAGCGCGGTCGGGTGCCGGCAATGGGTCGCAGCTGCGCTTTGCCGCCCGTGAGCTTGACCAACGCCTCGGGCGAGGAACCCACCACCGTGATATTGCCCAGTGCGCAGTAGTACATGTAAGGAGACGGATTGATCAGCCGCAGGGCGCGATAGGCCTGGAAGGGATCAAGCTCGTGCCGGCCGCTGAAGCGTGCGGCCAGCACCAGCTGGTAGACGTCACCGGCGGCGATGTATTCCTGGATGCGTTTCACGCCGGCAATGTACTCATCGCGTGTCATCGAGGGCGTCGGCTGCCGGTAGCGCCCGGGTCGCGGGGTCGTCGGCAGGCCGCCGCGCAATGCCTGGATGATCTCCCGACGCAGCGAGGCGCGCTCGGGGGCCGAGCCGGCATGCAGCAACGCGATGCTGCGCGTGAGGTGATCAAACACCAGCAGCGATCGTGGCGCGACATAGTGCAGCGCCGGCACGCCATCGGCGGTTGCGATCCGTTTTGGCAGATGCTCGAAGAACCGCACGACATCGTAGGAGGCGAAGCCGACCAGTCCACCGGCCAGGGGCACGCCGGAGATTTCCGGCTCCGGACGCGGCGCCGCGGCCAAGGCGGCGCGCAACTGGTTCAACAGCTCGCCCGCGTTGCCCGGTCGCGCATGCAGCCGGGAGCCGACCTGCAGACCCGTCGCGTCCAACTTGACCTCGAGGCTGTCGCCGAAGCCGACAAACGAGTAGCGCGCGAGGCGCTCGCCGCCTTCGACGCTCTCGAGCAGGAAGCAGGGCTTGAACGCCGCGAGCTTCATGTAAGCGGAGACCGGGGTGTCCAGATCACCAGCAATGTCAAAAGGCGCTTTCATTGGATTCCTGGCTTCAAATCACGCAGACAACAAAAAACCCATCCCGGGACAATTCCGGAGATGGGTTCTGGCGACGCTCGAGTCTTTTAGGGAAAGTTTAAGGCGGCAGCAACCAGGCCCACTCCGTCAGGAAGTGCGCCACCACCAGGTGCCAAGCTCGTTGCGAAGTTGCGTATACATGCGCCGCAAGTATCGCCGGAAGGCCAAAGGCAGTCAAGGAGCGCTGCAGGGCGCGCTGCTTCGCGGGTCGCAATTCGCTTACAATCTCGTCATGCCTTCATTTGATGTGGTCTCCGAGCTCGACTCCCACGAGGTCACCAACGCAGTGGACCAGGCCAACCGGGAGCTGGGCCAACGCTTTGATTTCAAGGACACGGGGGCCGTGTTCGAGCTGAATGACCAGACGGTTTGCGTGAAGGCGCAGGTCGAATTTCAGCTCAAGCAGATGCTGGAGATCCTCAAGCTGCGACTCTCCAAGCGCGGCATCGACATCAGGTGCCTGGAGATCAAGGACCCCGTCGTCAACCTGGCGGCGGCGGTTCAGGAAGTGATCCTGCGTCAGGGGGTGGACGCCGATACGGCGCGGCTGATCGTGCGCTCGATCAAGGATTCGAAGATCAAGGTTCAGGCCAGCGTGCAGGGGGAGAAGGTGCGCATCGTCGGCAAGCAGCGTGACGACCTGCAAAGCGCCATGGCGCTGCTGCGCAAGGCCAAGGTGGACATACCGCTGCAGTTCAATAATTTCCGCGACTGAGTGCGCCGCGGCGGCGCGCGCGTGCCGCGTCGATCCGCGCACACAGATTGCCCGTCGCATCCAACACGCTGGGCCCGAGCCGGCTCAATGCCTGGTCATCGAAGTCGAGGAGATTTCCGGACTGCACGGCCTTCAATGACGGAAACTTGCGCCAGGCCCCCAGCCACTGTGCCCCCTGCCCGGGGGGCGCCGCGGCGATGATCAGGTCGGGATTGCGGGTCAGCACGGCTTCCATTTGTACCGCGGGACTCAACTGCGGCAGGTCGCCGAATATATTCACGGCACCGCACACCGCGAGTGCGTCGGACATCAACTGTTGACCGCCCACGGTGTACAGCGGCTGATTCCAGGTTTCCAATAACGCCGTCACGGGGGAGCGCTTTGAATACTGCGCGCGCAACCGCGACAGCTGTGCCTGGATCTGTCCGGCACGCCGTTGCGCCAGGGGGAAGGTTCCCGCCATCAATCCGAGACGCTGCAACGAGCCAGCCAGATCGGCCAGCCGGTTGACCTGCTGGCCGTACAAGACAAAGCCCAGATGTTTCAGCTGTGCGACCTGTGCCGGGTTGCCGCCGCCCGGCCAGTACACGATCACATCGGGCTTCAGCACCAGCAGCCGCTCCATGTCGATGGCGCTGCTGTCGCCAATGCGCGGTACCCGGCGGGCCGCGGCCGGTTCATCGGAATAGGCCACCGTTGCGACGAGCTTTGGTCCTGCACCCGCCGCGAACAGCATTTCGGTGGCGCCGGGCGCCAGGCTGACGATGCGCCGGGCCGGCCCTGCCAGGCTCAAATGGGCGCCCATGTCATCGACCACATCAAACCCGCTCGCGCCAACGGACAGTGACGCGGCGAGCATCAGGACCGATACGCAACATCCCCGTATAATGCGGATCATGAGCTTCAAAGCCGTATTCCTTGATTTCGCCACCCTCAGCAATGGCGATCTTGACATGAGCGCGCTCAAGCGCGTACTGCCTGACGTCGTTTTGCATGACGTCACGCCGGACGCCGACATCCCGGGCCGGATGGCCGGTGCGCACATCGTGCTGACCAACAAGCTGCGCATCAGCCGCGAACTCATCGAGGCCAATCCGCAGCTGCGGTTCGTGGGAGTGTCAGCCACGGGCACCAACAATGTGGACCTGGATGCCGCACGCGACCACACCGTCGCGGTATGCAATGTCCGCGACTACTGCAGCCGTTCGGTCATGCAGCATGTCCTGGCGGTCATCCTCGCGCACACGCATCGGGTGCGCGAGTTCTCCCGCCTGGCGGTGGACGGCTCCTGGGCGCGGACTCCGCAGTTCACGATGCTGAATTACCCCATTCGCGAACTGTCGGGACGAGTCCTGGGCATTGTCGGCTACGGCGCGCTGGGGCGGGCGGTGGCGCAGGGCGCGCAGGCCGCACTCGACATGCGGGTGATGATCGCCGGTCGCCCCGGCCAGCCGGCAGCGCCGGGCCGCGTGGAGCTGGAGGTGCTGCTGCGGGAGGCGGACGTCCTGAGCCTGCACTGTCCGCTGACACCGGATACCGCCAACATGATCAGCACGCGTGAGCTGGGCTTGATGAAGCCCGATGCGCTACTGGTGAACACCGCCCGCGGTGGCTTGATCGATTCGGCAGCATTGGTCGCGGCGCTGCGTAACGGGACGATCGGGGGCGCGGCAATCGATGTGCTGCCGCAGGAGCCGCCGCTGGATGGCAATCCCCTGGTCGATCCGAGCATTCCGAACCTGATCCTGACCCCGCACATTGCCTGGGCCGCCAGGGAAGCGCGCCAGCGCTGCCTCGATCAGGTCGCCGCAAACATCGCCGATTTTCTCAAGGGCGGCACGCGCAACCGCGTCGTGTAGACGCAGGGCGCACCGCGCTACTCCTTCCAGCCCGCGGGCGACTTCGTACCGCCCTGGATCTGGCGGGTCTTGTAGCGCCACTGGCCATTTACCTTGACGAACGTGGCGTATTCGCGACCCTGCGTCCTTATGTGGGGCACATCGCCCTGCTTGTCCATCAGGAACTCCGTGAAAATCAACTGCGAGGTCGCCTTATCACCGTGCACGGTAATGAGCGGATTGCTGATGGTCACGTTGAACGCATACGCGTGCTGGGCAGGGCCGCCCCCGCCGGGACGGGGCGCATAGGCCTTCGCGATGCCGTCCTTGCCCTTGTAGTGAGTGGTGCCGAGGATCAGCTCGGCATCATCGGCATAGAAATCCGAAAAGTTCTCGGGGCTGTCTTTGCCGAAATTGTAATAGTAATGGGTGATCAGGTCCTGGATCTGTGCGCGGTCGACGAGCGTTCTCGCCGTAACGCCTTGCGCGTGCACAGCGGGGGCTAATGCCAGCGCCAGGCACCAACTGACTCCCAACAGACCCAACCAGGACAGGCTCCAATTCTTTGAGACAGTCTTCACGGCCAACCCCCTTATTCGGACTAGTTTCGAAACAGCCTAATGCAAGGCTGGCGAGCGCGCCAGTCACGGCGCTGCGGCCGGGACCAGCCCATACCCGCGCATCACGGAAACCAGGGCAGTCTTGTCGGGAGCTCCTGGGGCGTTGACGACAGCGGCGACGTCCCTGAAGTATTGAGCGCCAATGTCCGGAGACAGGACGATCAAGGCGCGGGCGGTCGCGGCGAACGGGTTCGAGAAAGCATGCACAATGCCGCGCGGCGTACTCATCGTCTGACCGATCGTCAGGTCGCGTGTCTCGGTTCCGACCGAGTATCGAAGCGTTCCCTCCAGGACGTACACGCATTCCTCGTTGTTGGAGTGGCTGTGTGGCGGAGGAACGTTCGAGCCAGGAGGCACGGTCAGCTCAAACATCCCCAGACTCTGGGTATGAGAGCCATCGACGATGTACTTGATGCCAAGGTGGCCGGCTCTTATTTCGGTAGCATTCATGGAATTCGTCGGTCCGCGGTCGTGGTTTGAAGTGCACGCTCGTACGTTTCATGGTCTTCAGCCGAATAGCAGCAGAATATCACCTCCCTGGGTCCTTGGCCGATGCGGGAAAACTCAAGCACCGATCCGATTGCCACCGCAGTGGCGAGTTCAATTGGATAAGCGTAGGCGCCGGTGCTGATGGCAGGGAAAGCAAGCGTTCCGATATCCTGTGCGGTCGCCAGTTGCAAAGATTCGCGGTAACAGGAGGCCAGGAGTCCTGGCTCCCCGTTGGCGCCGCCTTTCCATACCGGACCGACAGTGTGGATTATCCATCGAGCGGGCAGCCGGAACCCCGCAGTGATGCGCGCCTGCCCGGTTGGACAGCCCCCAAGCTTCCGACAGGCCTGAAGAAGTTCCGGCCCCGCGGCGCGGTGAATCGCGCCATCAACACCGCCCCCACCCAGCAGGGCGGAGTTGGCCGCGTTTACAATCGCATCGACATGTAAATTTACGATGTCGCCGCGAACAAGGCGCAGGATTGTGGCCACGCGCTCGTTCACGAGCGCAAGCCGACAAATACCTGCGGAGCAACAAAGAATGCCAACCCGATCAGCATTATCGGGCCGAATCTACGGCGCCGCGCGGCAATGTTGTATTCACCGTCACCAAACTCAGGGGCGACAAGGCCCATGAGTCCGATGCAAAACACCGCCGATCCGGCAAAGCAAAGCCAGGCGAGAGGCCCGTGAAGGTGCACGCTGTTGCCGCCGGATTTTGACAGGGAGACGAACAGGTCTCCGCGCCACACGCCGATGGCGCAGTAAACAACGAAGCACGGAGCCGCAATCATCGCTACAACGCGAATCAGCACTGACGGGACTTGGCCATCAGACCCGTCAGTCATTGCATGTGCCGCAGTAGTAACAGCGCCGCCTCAAAGGGCGGGTGAAGGAATCGCGCGTACTGCACAACGCCAGGTTTCATAACTCTATGTTTCGCTTCGTAATGCAACGAAGTCAACTGGGGAAACATATCTGAGGTCAAGACAGCGCCGGAGCGTCCCGTCTGGCTGCCTACTCGCTGACCAGTGGAAGCAGACGGGAATCTGCAAGCGCCGCAGTGCGATGTCCGATTCCCGCCAAATAGTCCTGGTTCGATGCGAACGCCAGGAAGGATGCGACGCTAGCCTGTCGGACAAGCATCGCGGCATCCCAACACTCCTTCGTGGGGCCAATGAGGAAATCACCACCGCGTCCATAGAACAGCAATTCGCCTCCTGAGGCCCGCAGGTACGGAAGCGTATGGTTCATGTAGATGCGGTACGCCGCCTCGCCGGAGATCGCAGAGCCCTGCAGCAACGCCGGCGACGCGGAATAGTCGGCGACGTCACGAAAACGAAGTAGGTTCAACATTACGACACTACCGGCAATGCCACGAGTGAAAAAAGCACGGCCTTGCTCCTGCGTTGGAGCTAAATATGATTGGATCTCCACACGTACCTCGGTAGCCTAACGCCAAGATTGAGCGACACACCGCAACACAGCGACTGATACCTTATTTGTGGCGCTCGGCACTTTATTCACGGCGCGTCCGCTCAAATGCATGTTAGGCACCCACACCGGCTTAATCACGCGCGTTCGCATTTATACCGACCTCGGATATGGTTGTCGTAATACAAGACCATTGGCAGTCGCAGCAGTCCGTCAAAGACGGCCGGTGGGACGCCGCAAAAGTCTTCGCAGTGGCCGTCCGGAAAGATGATACGCATGCGCTGAGTTCCCTCGTCGTAGCCCACGGCTCGAATCGAGCTTGCGACAATTGGGATCATGTACATAGGAACGTATGCCAGAGGAAGCCTAACCACTTTATGAGAGCGTTTCGGGTATCCGTCATACCCCAAGCAATATCTGGACGCCTGCGTTGGATATGCCGGCCGCCATGTTTCATAAGTCTATGATTCGCTTAGTAGCGTATTGAAGTCAACCATCAAACCTGACGGTGCCACGTATCCAACCATCGCCATCCGGTAGCCACGACGCGGCTAACGTTTCGCCGCCAACATTACGCACCCCGAAATCGTCGAAGTCACGCGGCGTGAGATTGCACGGCCTCGGGCCCCTGCGCTTCGAATTCGAGGACACGTGCAACGGCATGGACGGTGGCCGCGATGCGCACGGCGCTTTGCACGGCCTCTCGGGACAGCCCATGTTGTCGCAGCTGGCGCTCGTGCGAGGCTACGCAGGAGCCGCAACCGTTGATGGCCGACACCGCCAGCGACAGCAGCTCAAAATCTGCTTTTTCGATGCCGGGATTGGCCAGCACGTTCATGCGCAGGCGTGCGGGCATCTTCTGGTACGCGGCGTCCTCGACCAGATGCAAGAAGCGGTAATAGACATTGTTCATGCCCATCACGGCCGCCGCGGCGCGCGCCGCGGTCAGGTCTGCGGGCGCGGGGTGTGCGGCCGCGAGGGCCGCGAAGTCGTGCGCCCGCGGCACGGGCCGTGTGGCCA
>DATDIL010000072.1:0-102093 GCA_036521075.1 Steroidobacteraceae bacterium
CTCGCGCGGCTGCTGGTGCTGATTTATGTGGCCAGCTACGCGGTGCGCAAGGAGGAGGAACTGCGCGGCACGCTGCGCGGGCTGCTCAAACCGTTGGGTGTACTGCTGCTGGCCGGCAGCTTGTTGCTGGCCGAGCCGGACATGGGAGCAGCGACGGTACTGTTCGCCACCGGCTTCATCATGTTGTTCCTGGCCGGCGGCCGGCTGCGCTGGATGAGCCTGCTGGTGTTGTGCGCCGTCACGCTGTTCGTCGTGGTCGCGGAATCCTCGGGTTATCGGCGGGCCCGCATTACCGCATTCCTGCATCCCTTCGATGATCCATTCCATTCCGGATTCCAGCTGGTGCAGTCGCTGATCGCGATCGGGCGCGGCCAGATGTTCGGAGTCGGGCTGGGCGAGAGTGTGCAAAAGCTGTTCTATCTGCCCGAGGCGCACAGCGATTTCATCTTCGCGGTGCTCGCCGAGGAACTCGGCCTGCTCGGCGTGCTGCTGACCCTGGGCCTGTTTCTTGGATTGGCCTGGCGCAGCTTGCACACCGCGCGCCTGGCGCATGAGGCGGGGCTGAAGTTCGGTGCGTACCTGGCCGCCGGGTTCGGAGTGTGGATCGGCGTTCAGGCGATGATCAACATCGGCGTGAATATGGGGGCATTGCCCACCAAGGGACTGACCCTGCCGCTGATGAGCTACGGCGGTTCCAGTTTGGTCGTCGCGTTGATCTGGGCGGCGATCGTGCTGCGCGTGTACCACGAGGCGACCCAGCCCTCGCGCACTGGCGCGGCGCGCGTGCGGGAGGACGCATGAGCCCGCGCCCGATTCTCATCATGGCCGGCGGCACCGGCGGGCATGTCTATCCGGCGTTGGCGCTGGCGCGCCTGCTGCGCCGCGGCTCCCAGCCGGTCGTATGGCTGGGCACGCGCCGGGGGCTCGAGGCGCGCGTCATTCCGGCCGAAAAGATTCCCGTCGAGTGGCTCTCCGTGGGCGGAGTGCGTGGCAAGGGCTGGCTGACGTTGCTCGCGGCACCGTTTCGTCTAGGCGTTGCCTTGTGGCAGGCCCTGCAGGTGATGCGCCGGCATCGGCCGCTGGCCGTGGTGGGCCTTGGCGGCTTTGTCAGCGGACCGGGTGGCGTCGCGGCCTGGCTCACGCGCCGGCCACTCATCATCCATGAGCAAAATGCGGTTGCTGGATTTACCAACCGCTGCCTGTCACATCTTGCCGATGAAGTGCTCGAAGCCTTCCCCGACACCTTCAACCGTGCCGTGCGCGCCACCACCATCGGCAATCCCATACGCGAGGATATCGCCTCGGCCGCCACTCCGCAGGTGCGCTTCGCCGGTCGGCATGGTGCGATCAATGTGCTGGTCTTTGGCGGCAGCCAGGGTGCCGTGCGTCTGAACACGGTGGTGCCGCTCGCGCTCGCCCAGCTCGGTGGCGGCCTTGCGGTGAACGTTCGCCATCAGGCCGGTGCACGCTGGCAGGAGGCGGCGGCGCAGAACTATGCCAAGAGCGGCGTGCGCGCCGAGGTGACGGCCTTCATCGAGGATATGGCCGAGGCGTACGGCTGGGCAGATCTGGTGATCTGCCGCGCGGGCGCGCTCACCGTGTGTGAACTGGCCGCCGTCGGCGTGGCGTCCATCCTGGTGCCGTTTCCGGCTGCGGTCGATGATCATCAGACTCTCAATGCCGCCTATCTGGTCGATCGCGGAGCCGCGCTGTTGATCGCGGACCGGGATCTGACGCCACAGCGGCTGTGTGAGAGTCTGCGCAAGCTGTGCACCGATCGGGTGCCATTGCTGGAAATGGCGCTGAAGGCGCGGGATCTGGCGCAGCCGCGCGCGGCCCAGGATCTGGCCCAGGCATGCCTGCGCGTTGCGCAAGGTGCGGCATGATCCTCGATCGCGCCGATCGCATGCGCCGCATCCACACCATCCACCTGGTCGGCATAGGTGGCAGCGGTATGAGTGGCATCGCCGAGGTCCTTATCAATCTGGGCTATCGCGTGCAGGGTTCGGACCTGAAAGCGAACGCCGTGACTGCCCGCCTGGCGCAGCTGGGCGCCCAGATCGCCATCGGTCACGCGGATCGCAATATCGACGGCGCCGATGTAGTGGTGATCTCCAGCGCGGTGCCGCCGGGCAATCCGGAAGTCGTGGCGGCGCTGGCGGCGCGCATTCCGGTCGTGCAGCGCGCCGAGATGCTGGGTGAACTGATGCGTTTCCGCTATTCGATTGCGGTGGCCGGCACGCATGGCAAGACCACGACCACCAGCCTCGTCGCGAGCATCCTCGCCGAGGGCGGTGCGGATCCGACATTTGTGATCGGCGGTCGGCTGAAGAGCGCGGATAGCAACGCGCGTCTGGGCTCGGGGCGCTACCTGGTGGCCGAGGCCGACGAAAGCGACGCGAGCTTCACGCACCTGCAGCCGCTGATCGCCATCGTCACGAACATCGACAACGATCACCTCGGCACCCACGACGGTGATTTCGAACGTCTGAAATCAAGCTTCGTGGATTTTTTGCAAAACCTGCCGTTCTACGGTCTGGCAATTCTCTGTATCGACGATGCGACGCTCGCCAGCGTCATGCCGCGCATCGGTCGGCCGATCATGACCTATGGTCTGGCGGCCGCCGCCGACGTGCGCGCGACGAATCTGCGGCGCAATGGCCTGCAGACACAGTTTGACGTCGTGCGCAACGGAACCGCGGCACGAACCGGCGGCGGCACAGCCCTCACGGTCACGCTGAATCTTCCCGGCATCCACAATGTCAGCAATGCATTGGCCGCGATCGCGGTGGCGACCGAGCTGGGGATCGAGGACACGGCCATCGCGCGGGCACTCAGCGCCTTCCAGGGCATCGATCGGCGGCTGCAGCACATCGGGGATGTGACGCTGGCCTCCGGCACCGTGACGATCGTGGACGACTACGGCCATCACCCCACGGAGGTCGCCGCGACACTGGAGGCGTTGCGCCAGGGCTATCCCGGACGGCGCCTGGTACTGGCTTTTCAGCCGCATCGCTACACGCGCACCCGCGATCTCATCGATGACTTCGGCCGCGTGCTTTCGCAATCCGACGTACTGCTGGTAACCGACGTCTACGCGGCGGGCGAGGCGCCGATCGTGGGCGCGGACGGCCGTGCCATCTGTCGCGCCGTGCGCTCACGCGCGCAGGTGGAGCCGGTGTTCGTAGAGAACGTCGAGAGCCTGGCAGAGGCCCTGCTGGGCATGATCCGCGGCGGGGATGTGGTGGTGACGATGGGGGCTGGCAATATCAATGGCGTCGCGCACGCGCTGCCGGCACTACTGGCGCAGCAGGTGCGCACGTGATGCAGGTGGCCGCCAAATTCCTGGCCCGCGTGCGCCGCGACGAGCCGATGAGTCGCCACACCTCCTGGCACGCCGGTGGCGCGGCCGAGATTTACTTCACGCCGCGGGATCGCGCCGATCTGCGCGAGTTCCTCGCAACGGTGCCCGAGGGCATGCCCATCCACTTCGTGGGGCTGGGCAGTAATCTGCTGGTGCGTGATGGGGGCATCCGCGGCGTGGTCGTGGCCACCCAGGAGGCACTGCTGCGGCTCGAACGCGTCGATGCGAACCTGGTGTACGGCGAGGCGGGCGTGCCCTGTGCGCGCATTGCCCGTCAGTGCATCCAATGGGAACTGGGCGGCGCGGATTTCTTCGCCGGGATTCCCGGCACCTTGGGCGGCGCGCTGGCCATGAACGCCGGTGCCTTTGGCGGCGAGACCTGGAACTGTGTGGTGTCGGTGGAAACCCTCGACCGCCATGGGCAGCAGCACACCCGCGTGCCGGGCGAGTACTCGGTCAGCTACCGACATGTCAGTTGCAGCCGCACCGACGAATGGTTCGCGGCCGCGCACATGAGTTTCACGCACGCTCCTGGCATCGATGATTCGGCGGTGCGTGACCTGCTGGCGCGGCGCCGACAGTCCCAGCCCATCGGTGAGTGGAGCTGCGGGTCGGTATTCAAGAATCCGCCGGGCGATCACGCCGCGCGGCTGATCGAATCAACGGGACTGAAGGGCCTGCGCGTCGGCGACGCGTCCGTGTCGCTCAAACATGCGAACTTCATCATCAATCATGGCTTGGCCACGGCGGCCGACCTGGAGCAGTTGGTCCTGCAGGTGCAGGCGCAGGTCCGGGCGGCACATGGCATTGCCCTGCAACCCGAAGTGCGCATCCTCGGAGAGGCACTCTGATGCGTATCCGGCAGGACAAGTCGGCGGCACGCAGCGTCAAGAGCGCGGCGGAGTTTGGGCGGGTCGCCGTCATCCTCGGGGGCAGTTCGACCGAACGGGAGGTCTCGCTCAAGAGCGGCACGGCCGTACTGGCCGCGTTGCAACGCCGCGGCGTCGACGCCTTTGGATTTGACCCGCGCGATCAGCTCCTGCCGCAACTGCTGGCGCAGGGCACGGATCGGGTCTGGATCGCGCTGCATGGTCCGGGAGGCGAGGACGGAACGCTGCAGGGTGCGCTCGAGTGTCTTGGCGTTCCCTATACCGGCAGCGGTGTGATGGGTTCGGCGATCGGCATGGACAAGCTGCGCACCAAACGGCTGGCACAGGCGGCCGGCATTCCGACCAGTGACTACGTCGAACTGACCGGCGAGCAGGATCTGGAGATGGCGCTCACGCGCCTGAAGCTGCCATTGATCGTCAAGCCCGCGACGCAGGGATCCAGCGTCGGCATGACCAAGGTTGAGCGGGCACAGGACTTCGCTGCCGCCTACCGCGTGGCGGTGGCGGTGGATCACAGCGTCCTCGCCGAGGCGTGGATTTCGGGCGCGGAGTACACCGTGTCCATCCTCAGTGATCGCGCGCTGCCCTCGATCCGCATCCAGACGGCGACGAGCTTCTACGACTACGAGGCCAAGTACCTGCGCAATGACACGCAGTACTTCTGCCCCTCCGGCCTGTCGAAGCCTGCCGAGGAACATCTGGCCGCGTTGGGACTGGCCGCTTTTGCGGCGGTCGGGGCGGACGGCTGGGGACGCGTGGACTTCATGATGGACGGCGCCGCTCGCCCGCAACTGCTGGAGGTCAACACGGTGCCCGGCATGACTGATCACAGCCTGGTGCCGATGGCGGCGAACGCGGCCGGCCTGAGCTTCGAGGAACTGGTGTGGCGCATTCTCGAATCCAGTTTCACCCGCGTGCCGATCAAGGCGGGGAACTAGATGTTCAAGCTGCGCCCCCAGAACCGTCGCCGCCGCGCCACACAGCCCGCGCGCTGGTCGCTGCCGGCGATCCCGTGGGCGCGGCTTGGCCGCTGGTCGTCAGGTCTTGGCGGTGCCGCGGCGCTGCTGCTGCTGCTGATCTGGGCCCTCAATCAACCCATTACTACGGTGTCGGTGGCGGGGCGCTTCGAGCGCGTCACGCCCATGGATGTGGAGCGAGCGGTGCGCGAAAGCGCCGCGGGCAAAGGTCTGGTGAGCGTGGATCTGGCCGCGGTGCGCGCCGCGGTGCGGCTGCTGCCCTGGGTCGACACCGTCAGCGTCCAACGCGATTGGCCGCGCGGCCTAAAGGTGGCCATCGGTGAGCAGGTTGCGGCCGCCCGCTGGGGACAGAACGGCTTGCTCAATATCCGCGGTGACCTCTTCGCGCACGACGCCGCGCATATTCCGCTGGAGTTGCCACAACTGTCCGGTCCGGATGGCACGCAGGTCAGCGTGGTGCAGCGATATCTGGCGATGCGTGACCGATTGGTCGAGCTGAACATGCGCATCACCGCGCTGCGCTTGGATGCACGCGGTGCCTGGCAATTCGATCTGGACAACGGCGTGACGGTGCGTCTGGGGCGTCAGCATCTTGATGAACGATTCAATACTTTCGTGGTGACGGCTGCCAGGATCGTGGCGCAGCGCGCCACTGATATCGCCTATGTCGACATGCGTTATGCGAATGGCTTTGCCATCGGCTGGCGCAGCGGCGGTGCGGGCGATGCCAAAAACAGGGGCGATGCTCGCAATGTCTAAGCGTACGGACCGAAGTCTGATCGTCGGGTTGGATATCGGCACATCGAAAGTCGTCGCGCTGGTGGGTGAAGTCACTGCCGACGGCACTATCGAGGTGATCGGTGTCGGATCACAGCCCTCGCGGGGCCTGAAGAAAGGCGTAGTCGTCAATATCGAGTCGACGGTGCAGTCCATTCAGCGGGCGGTGGAGGAAGCCGAACTCATGGCCGGTTGCCAGATTCACTCCGTGTTTGCGGGGATCGCCGGCAGTCACGTACGCAGCCTCAATTCCCACGGCGTCGTCGCGATCCGCGACCGGGAGGTCTCGCACAGCGATGTCGAGCATGTCATCGATGCGGCGCGCGCGGTGGCCATTCCGGCCGACCAGAAGATACTGCACGTGCTGCCGCAGGATTACGTGATCGACGGCCAGGAAGGCATCCGCGATCCCATCGGCATGTCGGGCGTGCGCCTGGAAGCCAAGGTGCACATCGTCACCGGGGCGGAGAGTGCGGCGCAGAACATTGAAAAATGCATCCAGCGCTGCGGCCTGGAAGTCGACGACATCGTGCTCGAGCAGCTCGCCTCGAGCTTCGCGGTCCTGACCGAGGATGAACGTGAACTGGGCGTATGCCTGGTCGACATCGGCGGTGGCACCACTGATCTTGCGGTGTTCACGGGCGGTGCAATCCGCCACACGGCCGTGATTCCGATCGCCGGCGACCAGGTTACCAACGACATCGCCGTCTCGATGCGCACGCCCACCCAGTATGCGGAGGACATCAAGGTGCGCTACGCCTGCGCACTCTCGCAACTGGCCAACCCCGACGAGAGCATTGAGGTGCCCAGCGTCGGCGAGCGCCCCTCACGCCGGCTGGCGCGCCAGACCCTGGCCGAGATCGTCGAGCCGCGCTACGAGGAGTTGTTTGGCCTGGTGCGCGATGAGCTGCGCCGCAGCGGCTTCGAGGAGGCCATCGCGGCGGGCATCGTACTGACCGGCGGCAGCGCCCGCATGGAGGGCACGATCGAGCTGGCCGAGGAGGTCTTCCACATGCCGGTGCGGCTGGGGTTGCCACAGCACGTGACCGGCCTGGCCGAGGCCGTGCGCAGTCCGATCTATTCCACGGGCGTGGGGCTTTTGCTCTATGGCCGCGACAACACGACTTCCACGCGCGGGCGCCGCTCGGGTGGCAAGACCGCCATTGACCGGATGAAGTCCTGGTTTCAGGGCAATTTTTAGCTTTTTTCAATTCGCACAGACCGCTACGGGGATCAAGGAGCCAGCAATGTTTGAACTGATGGACGCATATAGTCAGAGTGCCGTAATCAAGGTGATCGGTGTGGGCGGTGGCGGCGGCAACGCTGTCGCGCACATGGTGACCACGGGCATCGACGGCGTGGACTTCATGTGCATCAACACCGATGCACAGGCTTTGAAGCACTCCAAAGTGAAGACCGCACTGCAGATCGGCTGCAACATGACCAAGGGCCTCGGCGCCGGCGCCGACCCGGAGGTGGGAAGACAGGCCGCGATGGAGGATCGTGACCGCATCGTTGAGCTGGTCGAGGGCTGCGACATGCTCTTCATCACCGCCGGCATGGGTGGTGGGACGGGCACGGGCGCCGCACCGGTGGTGGCGCAGGTCGCCAAGGAGATGGGCATTCTCACGGTTGCCGTGGTGACCCGTCCGTTTGAGATGGAAGGCGGCAAGCGTTCATTGGTGGCCGAGCACGGACTGGCGGAACTGGCGAAGTACTGCGACTCGCTCATCACCATTCCGAACCAGAAGCTGCTGACCGTGCTGGGCGCGCAAACCACACTGCTGGATGCGTTCAAGGCGGCCAATCAGGTGCTGCAGGGTGCCGTACAGGGCATCGCCGAACTCATCACCCGCCCGGGTCTCATCAACGTCGATTTTGCCGACGTGCGTACGGTGATGGCCGAAACCGGCATGGCGATGATGGGCTCAGGCGTTGCCAGCGGCGAGGGTCGGGCGCGCGCGGCCGCGGAGGCTGCCGTGTCTTCGCCACTGCTCGAGGACATCAATCTTGCGGGCGCTCACGGCATCCTGGTCAACGTCACGGCGGGCATGGACCTGTCAATCGGTGAATTCCAGGAAGTTGGCAACATCGTGAAACAGTTTGCCTCAGAGGATGCGACCGTGGTGGTCGGCACCGTGATCGATCCGGAGCTGACCGATGTGGTGCGCGTTACGGTCGTGGCGACGGGTCTGGGCCGGCCGGCCGCAGCCGCACGCATGCCGACGGGGCACGCGCTGCCGGGCATGATGGGTCGGGACATGGGCCGTGAAGCCCACGCCCAGGCCCCGCCGATGCGTGTGGTTTCGCGGACCAAGCCGGCGATGAATCCGAACTACGCTGACCTGGACAAGCCCACGTACCAGCGTCAGCGCGCAGTCGGCGACGGCCTGCGTGCCGATACTGATTCCGAGGACCTGCTGGATATTCCGGCATTTTTAAGGCGTCAGGCTGACTGATGGAGCGCGGCGCGCCTCGCACCTACGCAGCGGATCGATGCCTCAAGCTGTGATACGGTAGGGGTGCCGGATTCACCGGGCGCACGGCGCGCCCGGCGAAAGGGACCTTCGGGCCCGTTGCATGACGGGTCCGATGGCTGCGTAAGTTCCGGGCATATCGAGAAGTTTAATGGTCGGACAACGCACACTGAAGAACACCATCCGCGCCTCGGGCGTTGGCTTGCATACCGGCAAAAAGATCTTGATGACGCTGCGGCCCGCCGCACCGGACACCGGGATTTTATTTCGACGCTCCGATCTTGGCGAATTCGCGACAGTGGTCGCCCACGCCAGAAATGTCGGCGACACGCAGCTGGGAACGACGCTGGTCAACGGTGAAGCCCGGGTCTCGACGGTCGAGCATCTGTTGTCGGCGTTTGCGGGCCTTGGCATCGACAACGCTGTCGTCGAGGTCAGTGCGCCGGAAGTGCCCATCATGGATGGCAGCGCGAGTCACTTCGTATTTCTGCTGCAGTCGGCGGGCATCGAAGAGCAGCTGATACCAAAGCGCTTCATCCGCATCACCGAGTCGCTCAAGGTCTGCGACGGGGACAAGTGGGCGATGTTTGAACCCTTCGAGGGCTTCAAGGTCAATTTTGAAATCGAGTTCGATCATCCGATCTTCAAACGCCATGCGCAGCGCGCTTCGATGGATTTTTCGACGACTTCCTTCCTGAAGGAAATCAGCCGTGCCCGTACCTTCGGTTTCATGCGCGACCTGGAGATGATGCGCTCGCGCAATCTCGCCCTCGGCGGCAATCTCGACAATGCCATCGTGCTGGATGATGTGCGGGTATTGAACGAGGATGGACTGCGCTACGAAGACGAGTTCGTAAAGCACAAGATCCTGGATGCGATCGGCGATCTGTACCTGCTCGGGCACAGCCTGATCGGCGAGTTCAGCGGCTACAAATCCGGGCATGCACTGAACAACAAGCTGCTACGCGCGTTGCTGTCGACCAAGTCCTCATGGGAGGAGGTCACATTCGAGAAGCACTCGGACGCGCCGATCGCCTATGTGGAAGCGCCGGCATTGGCACACGCCTCCTCCGTCTACTGAAGTCGCGGCTCAAGGCTTCGTCGCACCGCGCGGCATCACCCGCACTTTCACGCCGATGATACTGGCCTGCTGACGGCCGATGACGCCCAGCAGCTGCGGTGCGGCGTAACGCAGACGCACTCCCCACACGGCCGACTCGGCGAATATGACAAGTTCGCCTGCCTGCTCCGTGACGCCCGTCACATGGCCTGCAAGCTCATCAGGTAACTCGCGCTGCACCCATTGCAGCCAGTCGTGCTGTCGCAGCGCCTCGCGTTGCAGGCCGGCCAGTGCCGGCGTGGAGCGCAGCAGCAGGTCTTTAACAGAATCCATCGAATTGCGTGACTGGGTTCGACCGGTTTGCGCGATCCGCGAACCACGACCGGTATTCACCTTGTCACTGTAGGGCTTCTTCTGCATATTCAACGGTGAGGCGTGCAGGACATGAATGCTTGAGGCTGGCTGGCGTGAACATCATAGTTTTTTCCGGGCGACACGGTGGAGGTCGCTCGAGGTATTTCGACCTGACGCATCCGTGGACGCTGCTGATCTGCGCGCTGGTCGTGCTCGGCACGGTGGGTACGGCGTTCGCCATCGGCATGCAGCTGGGTGCCCACGAGGACGGCACGCCGACCGATCCCAAGGGCTGGAGGCGGGTTCTCGCCGAACAGAAATCCGAAATCGTCGAAATGCGGGCCCGAGTGCAGGACCGCGTGGATGCCATTGCGCGGCGGCTGGGCCAGCTGGATGCGCATATCACCCGCATCGATGCACTGGGCAAGCGTCTCACGACCATGGCCAATGTGGATCGGCGACAGTTCAACTTCGACGACGAGCCCACGGTTACGCCGGCCGGGGGCAGCAATGTCCCCGTCAGCGGCGAGATACCGGATCTGAGCTCGCAGTTATCGCAGCTGGAACAACGGGTTGACCTGCGCGATGCACAGTTGTCAGCGCTGGAGAATATTATCGTCGGGCGCAAGATCAGCGACTCGGTCCGTCCGGCGGGCAAGCCGGTCGGGGAAGGGGCGATCTCCTCCTATTTCGGCGAGCGTAGCGATCCGTTCACGGGCGAGGAAGGTTTCCATAAGGGACTGGACTTCGCCGGTGCGCTGGGTGAGCCGGTAATGGCCGTCGCGGCCGGGATCGTCACCTGGGCGGGGGAGCGCAGCGGCTACGGCACACTGGTGGAGATCAACCATGGCAATGGCTATATCACCCGCTATGCGCACAATGAAAGCACGCTGGTGACGGTCGGGCAGAGCGTGACCCGTGGCGAGCACATCGCCTTGATGGGCTCCACCGGGCATTCGACCGGCCCGCACGTGCATTTCGAGGTCCTGCACAATGGGACCCAGATTGACCCGCTGATCTTCGTCAAACGCTAAAACACCCAAGAGGGCCGCAAGCCCTTGTGCCCGGATCCGGGCGTCCCCATTTCGCGTACAATACGGCGCTCCGCTGTGCCCAAAGACATCATAAGTGTTTGGCGCAATTCAATTTTTTGACCAGGATGTCCTTGTGCTGAAATTGCTCACGCGTGTCTTTGGCAGCCGCAACGAACGGTTGCTGCGCAGCTTCACCCACCTGGTCAGCGAGACCAATGGGTTCGAGAGCGCGATCCAGGCCCTGAGTGATGCACAGCTGGCGGCCAAAACACCTGAATTTCGTGAGCGTCTGAAGCAGGGTACGAGTCTCGATGACCTGCTGCCCGAGGCGTTCGCCGCGGTGCGCGAGGCGGCGCGCCGCACGCTGAAGATGCGTCACTTCGATGTGCAGCTGCTGGGTGGCATCACGCTGCATCAGGGCAAGATTTCCGAAATGCGTACCGGTGAGGGAAAAACCCTCATGGCGACACTCCCCGCCTACCTGAACGCGCTGCCCGGGGAGGGCGTGCACATCGTGACCGTCAACGAATACCTGGCCGCGCGCGACGCCGATTGGATGCGTCCGGTATATGGGTTCCTTGGTCTCAGCGTCGGCGTGATCCGTAATTCACAGGATTCGGAGGAGAAGCGGGCGGCCTATGCCTGCGATATTACCTACGGCACCAACAATGAATTCGGGTTCGACTACCTGCGCGACAATCTGGCCTTCCGTCTTGAAGATCGCGTGCAGCGTGGCCTCGTCTACGCGGTCGTCGACGAAGTGGACTCGATCCTCATCGACGAGGCCCGCACGCCGCTGATCATTTCGGGACCCGCGGATGAGAGTACCGAGCTGTACCTCGCGATCAATCAGCTGGTGCCGAAACTGACCCGCCAGAAGGAAGAGGACGGCCCGGGCGACTTCTCGGTGGACGAGAAGCAGAAACAGGTGCACATCAGTGAAGCCGGACATGTCCGGGTCGAGGAACTGATGGCCCAGGCCGGTCTGCTGCGTGACGGCGAGAGCCTCTATGATCCGGCCAACATCCGCCTGATGCATCACCTCAATGCTGCGCTGCGCGCGCATGCCCTGTACAAGCGGGACGTGGAGTACATCGTGCGGGGCGGCGAGGTGATCATCGTCGATGAGTTCACGGGCCGCACCATGCAGGGTCGGCGCTGGTCCGATGGACTGCACCAGGCGGTGGAGGCGAAGGAGGGCGTCCGCGTTCGCGAGGAAAACCAGACCGTCGCCTCGATCACCTTTCAGAACTACTTTCGGCTCTACCGCAAGCTCGCCGGCATGACCGGCACGGCCGACACCGAAGCGCCGGAGTTCCTGCAGATCTACAATCTGGAAGTGGTCGTGATCCCGACGCACAAGCCGATGATCCGCAAGGACATGCCCGACTTCGTGTATCTGACGCAGAAGGACAAGTTTGAAGCCATCATCGAGGACATCCAGGAGTGCGTGAAGCGCGGCCAGCCGACACTGGTGGGCACCACGTCGATTGAGACTTCCGAATTCCTCGCAGGCCTGCTGCAGAAGGCCGCGATTCCGCACCAGGTGCTGAATGCCAAGCAGCACGAGCGCGAGGCACTCATTGTCGAACAGGCCGGCATCCCCGGGTCGGTGACCATTGCCACGAACATGGCGGGCCGCGGTACCGACATCGTGCTGGGTGGCAATCTGAACGCCGAGCTTGCGGCGCTGCCGCCCGAAACCGATGAGGCCACACGCGACGGGCTGCGCGCGGCCTGGCAGGTGCGCCATGATGCTGCACTCGCCGCCGGGGGGCTGCACATTGTCGGAACCGAGCGCCACGAGTCCCGGCGCATCGACAATCAGCTGCGCGGCCGCTCCGGCCGTCAGGGCGATCCGGGTTCGAGTCGCTTCTTCCTCTCGATGGAAGATAACCTGATGCGCATCTTCGGTGATCCGATGCGCACCAAACGTCTGCTGCAGATGGCAGGCATGAAGGAAGGCGAGGTCATCGAAAGCGGCATGCTCACGCGCCAGATCGAAAAGGCACAGCGCAAGGTCGAGTCACACAACTTCGATATCAGAAAGCAGCTGCTGCTGTTTGATGATGTCGCCAATGATCAGCGCAAGGTCGTCTACCAGCAGCGCACCGAAATCATGGGCACCGAGGACCTCTCGGCGGCGATCGCTGGCATCCGCGAGGAAGCGATCGGCACGCTGATGGACCAGTTCATGCCGAAATCCGCAGCACCCCAGGAATGGGATCTGCAGGGCCTGGCCGAGGCATTGGCCCGCGACTTCAATGCGGCCGTGGATCCGGCGGCCTGGCTGGCCGCAGAACCGGAGATCGAGGAGGCGGCGCTGCGGCAGCGCCTGGTCGATGCGGTCGCCGCGTCCTATGCGGGCAAGGTGGCCCGCATCGGCACTGCGATCATGCGTCACGTGGAAAAGGACGTGATGCTGAGGACGCTGGACCAGCAGTGGCGTGAGCACCTGGCCGCGATGGATTATCTGCGTCAGGGCATCCACCTGCGCGGCTATGCCCAGAAGGACTACCGTTTCGAATATAAGCGCGAGGCCTTCGAACTGTTCGCCGCCATGCTCGATCGGGTGAAGTTCGACACGGTTTCGGTGGTTTCAAAGATCGAGATCCGTACCCAGGAAGAGGTGGATCGCGAAGAGGCAATGAGGCGCGAGAGCCTGATGCGGGCGCTGCAGACTCAGCATGCTGAAGCGCAGTCCGCCTTGTTTGCGGCGACGCCTGAGGCCGCCGCACCGGGTGCGCCGCCGCAAAGCCTGCTGGGCGGCTCAATGCCGGCGGCGATCGGCAGCGGCTTCGCTTCCGCCTTTGCGGAAAGCGGCGCCGATCCGAATGCGACCTTTATACGTCAGGAGCGCAAGGTAGGCCGCAACGAGCCTTGCCCGTGTGGCTCGGGCAAGAAGTTCAAGCATTGTCACGGCGCACTGTCCGAGTAGCGTGAGCGCATCGGCCATGCTGCGGGTGGTGGCCGCCGCGCTGTGTGATGCACGCGGCCGCGTCCTGATCGCGCAGCGGCCCGCGCACAAGCACATGGGGGGCCACTGGGAGTTTCCGGGCGGCAAGGTGGGGGTCCTGGAGAGCGAGCCCGAGGCGTTGATCCGCGAATTGCGCGAGGAACTGGGGGTCGAGGTTCGCATGCCCCAGTTCTGCCTGCGCCTCACCCATGCCTATCCGGACCGGACCGTGGAGCTGTCCTTCTGGATCGTGCGGGATTTTGTCGGTGCGCCGCGCGGTCTGGAGGATCAGCAGTTGCAATGGGTGTCGGCCGCGGATCTGGGCCACCAGGACATTCTCGAGGCCGATCGTCCTTTTATCGAAGCCCTGCAGCGGCTGTTACAATGACTCAATATTGTTCCGACACCGAGTAACCCAAATGGCCCAGCAACCCGAGCTCCCGGAAATCAAACTTGACGCCGCCAGCCTCTACCGCGAGGAGACCTTCACCGATCGGCGCGCCGGTACCCTGCGGCGCATGACTCCCGTGACGACCGACGGCTCCGTGGATGCCACGCGCCCGGTACTGTTCTCCGGCCAGACCCAGTTGCTGACCCCGGGCGGCGTGCTGCCGCTGGGCTTCGATATTGAGGCTGCCACGCTGCAGGAGGCACTGGACCGCTTCCCCGACGCCGTCAAACTGGCGTTGGATGAGGCCATCGAGGAAGCCCGTGAAATGCGGCGCGAGCAGGCCTCCCGGATCGTCGTTCCGGATGCCGGGAGCATCGGCGCGGGCCCGGTTGGCGGCGGGAAAATCAAGTTCCCTTAGATCAATCCTCCGGCGCGTCCGCTTCGAGCGGCGATTCAGCGCCGGGGATGGCGTGCTTTTCGGTCAGCCACGCACCCAGATCAATGAGCCGGCAGCGCTCACTGCAAAACGGCCGAAACGGCGACTGATCCGACCATTCGATGCTGCGCCCGCAGGTCGGGCACTTCACTGTGGCTGGCATGGGGCGCCCTTAAGCGCAAATGGTCAATGTAAACTGTACATCCTCTTCGATCTGCGCCGCGCGGGCGTTAAGTCCGTTCCACTTCAGGAAGCGGACATTGCAGCGATGCTGGCCGCCCCCGCTGATTTCCGGGAACAGACCGTCCGGCGCCGGCAGCGCGATGCGCAGCAGCTGCGCGGGTGCGTCCCGGTCGAATGGAATCATGAACACTCCGGCCTTGGCGATCTCGTGGCGACTGCGGCCGGCCTGACGGGTCAGCCACAGCAATTCGGCGATCGCATCACACAGCGGGCGCAGCAAGCCGAGCCACTGACCGAAGGCTTGCATGCGCACCTCGGCGGGCTGACTGAGCCAGCAGAAGTATTCGGGCAGGTCGAACTCGCACGTACCACCCGGGATCGCGCTGCGCAGCTTGATGGAGTTCAGGAACTCCGAATCACGCATGGGCTGCAGGAAGGCCGAGCCGGTGTCCATCAGCTCGGCCCGCAGGCGGCCGAGGTTGGCGATGATGGTCTTCAGGCGCGCGGCATCGACTCCCGGGCGCGACTGGAACTCGTTCAAATGCGTGAGGTGGCGCTCGAGCTCCTTGAGCGCATCCGAGCGCATGTCACTGCGCGTCGTGATGGACAGGATGTCGAGCAGGCCGGACATGGCCGCACGGGCGCTGGCCGCGGTCGCGATCTCGCTCTGGTACAGCGCCTGGTTGTACAGAAAGTCCAGGCGCATGAAGGTCCGCATCCGTTCATTGAGCGGCTGCTCGAACACGATCGTCCCCTCATTGGTCTCGAAGACCGGTTGTGCCACCTGCTGTTGGGTTTCATTCATCGCCCTATTGTGCTTGACGTGGGGTCTCGCGCGCCAGAGTGCTGTAGCGGGTATGGAGGGTTTCGACCCGCTCGCGCACGCGCTGGAGGTCGCCGTCGTTCACAATCACATCATCCGCCACGGCCAGCCGCGCCTGACGGGAGGTTTGCGCGGCCAGCACCGCCCGTGCCTGGGCCAGCGTCACGCCGTCGCGGACCTGCACGCGCCGCAGCTGCAGATCCTCCGCGCAGTCCACCAGCAGTACCCGGTCGACCGCTGCGCCGAGGTCATGCTCGATCAGCAGCGGAATGACCCATATCTGATAGGCGCCTGCGGCCGCCCGCGCGCGGCGTTTCAGCTCGGCCATGATGGCCGGGTGCATCAAAGCCTCCAGCGCCACGCGGTCCGCGGCTTGTGCGAAGACCCGCTCGCGCAGGGCGCGCCGGTCAAGCTGTCCGGCGGGGGTGAGCAGCTGCGCGCCGAAGTGGCTGATCACGCGTGTCAGCAGGGGTGTACCCGGTGCGACGAGATCGCGGGCGATCTGATCCGTGTCGATGAGCGGTACGCCCAGCGCCGCGAACAGCCCGTCGACGGTGGACTTGCCACTGGCGATGCCACCGGTCAGACCGATATGCAGCGGACGACTCAAGAATGCAGTCCAAACAGACCGAGATATCCCTCGAGCAGTTCACGGCCCCACATCAGCATGATCCAGCCTGAGGCCGCCAGGAACGGCCCGAAGGCGATCGGGACATTACGCCCCTTGCCCTTCACGCCCAGGATCACGCTGCCGACCACCGCGCCGACCGCGGCTGCGCCCAACACGGTGGGCAGCAGCATGCGCCAGCCCAGGAAAGCGCCGATGGCGGCGAGCAACTTGAAGTCGCCGTAGCCCATGCCCTCCTTGCCCGTGAGCAGCTTGAACAAGTGATAGATGCTCCACAGGCTCAGGTAGCCGGCCATGGCGCCGACAATGCTGTCATGCAGGGCCACCGGCAGGGAAGAACCGTGCAGGTCCGGCCGCAGGAAGGCGCTGGTGGCCACACCCAGCCACAGCAGCGGCAGGGTCATGCAATCCGGCAGCAGTTGGGTGTCCACATCGATGAAAGTCAGCCCGATCAGGAACCACGTCAGCACCAGTGCCGCCAGCGTCGGGGCACCGTAGCCGAATTTCCAGGCGACCAGGGCGGACAGCACGCCCGTGAGGGCTTCGATCAGCGGATAGCGTGCGCTGATGCGGGTGCGGCAGGTCGCACAGCGTCCGCGCAGGAGCAGGTAGCTGATCACGGGCACGTTCTGCACAGCCGTAATGGGCGCCCGGCACTTCGGGCAGGTCGAGCGCGGCACCACCAGGTTGAAGCGCGGCGCGGGGGGCACGAATGAAGTCGCGGGGTCCGCCAGTTGCGCGCACTGCAGCCGCCACTCGCGCTCCAGCATCACCGGGAGCCGGTAGATGACGACATTCAGGAAGCTGCCCACCAGCAGCCCGAGCACCAGCACGGCGCTGATGAAGAAGGCTGGCGAGGCGGACAGCGCATCAAGCAGCACCATCTGCGCTCAGCCTCGCCGCGGGGCGATCACACCACCGAACCGAGCTTGAAGATCGGCAGGTACATCGCGATCACCAGGCCGCCGACCAGCACGCCGAGTATCGCCATGATCAGCGGCTCGAGCAGGCTCGACATCGAATCCACGGCGTTATCGACCTCGGCCTCATAGAAGCTCGCCACCTTGCCGGCCATGGTGTCCAGCGAGCCGGATTCTTCACCGACCGCGATCATCTGCACGACCATGTTGGGGAAGATCCCGGTATTGTCCATGGCGCGCTGCAGGCGCTGGCCGGTGGCGACTTCCTCGCGCATGCGCAGCACGGCGTTCTCGAACACGATATTGCCGCACGCGCCGGCCACGGACTGCAGCGCTTCAACCAGCGGCACACCCGCGGAGAACATGGTGGCCAGGGTGCGCGCGTAGCGTGCGATCGCGGATTTGTTGAGGATGGGTCCTATGATCGGAAACTTCAGCAGCCCGCGATCGAGCAATTCCTGCATGCGGCGCGAGCGTTTCTTGAAGTAAACGAATGCATAGACAGCGGCGCCGATCACGATCGCCAGGTAGATACCCTTGGCCTGCACGAACCGTGACAGATTGATCACCATCTGCGTGAAGGCCGGCAGGTCGGCACCGAAGCCCTTGAACAGGCTTTCGAACTGCGGGATGACAAAGATCAGCAGGATGACCGTGACGATGACCGCCACGACCAGCACGGCCGTCGGATAGAACAGGGCCTTCTTGACCTTGCTCTTGAGGGCCTCGGTCTTTTCCTTGTAAGTCGCGATCTTGTCCAGCAGGCTCTCCAGCGCGCCGGCGTGTTCACCGGCCTCCACCAGGTTGGTCGTCAGCTTGTCGAAGTACAGCGGATACCTGGCAAGCGCCTCATGCAGCGTGGAGCCGGCTTCAATTTCGCCCTTGATGCCAAGAATGAGTTTCTGCGCCGCGGGTTTGTCGTGGCCCGAGCCGACGATTTCCAATCCCTGCACCAGCGGAATGCCCGCCGCCAGCATGGTGGCGAGCTGACGCATGAAGACCGAGATATCCTGTGGCTTGACCCTGCCGCCCGACCGCAGTGCGCTGGATTGCTTGCGGATGCGCGAGGCGGCAATCCCCTGGCGACGCAGATCGGCGCGCAACGCGGCCTCATCCGGCGCGACGCTCTTGCCTTTGACCTTGTTGCCCTTCTTGTCGCGGCCTTCCCAGGTGAAGGGAGTGTCGCGCCTGATGCCTTTGACGGTCTGGGTGGTTGCTGCCTGGGCCATGCGTTAGTACCTGCAAGTCATTCGATGGTGACGCTGTTGATCTCTTCGAGACTGGTCAGCCCGCTCTTGACCTTCTCCAGGCCCGAACGGCGCAGATCCCAAAAACCTTCCCTGTTCGACTGATCGGAAATGTCGACGGCGCTGCCGCCGGCCAGAATGATGCGCGCAATGGCATCGGTCACCGGCATGACCTGATAGATACCCACTCGACCCTTGTAGCCGTCCGTGCAGCTGGCGCAGCCCTTGGGAGCGAAGATGCGCATACCGGTGTCGATGTCCGCGGCCTGGAAGCCTTCCTTCACCAACGCCTCACGGGGCACGTCCATGGGCGCCTTGCAGTGGGTGCACAGCCGGCGGGCGAGCCGCTGGGCAATGATCAGGCTCACGGAAGTCGCGATGGCGTAGGGCTTTACACCCATGTCGATGAGGCGCGTCAGCGTCTGCGGCGCATCGTTCGTGTGCAGCGTGGACAGCACCAGATGTCCGGTCTGCGCAGCCTTGATGGCGATTTCGGCCGTCTCCAGGTCGCGTATTTCGCCGACCATGATGATATCGGGATCCTGGCGCAGGAAGGCGCGCATCGCGGCTGCGAAGGTCAGTCCCACTTTGGGATTGACGTTGACCTGGTTGACGCCGGGCAGATTGATTTCGGAAGGGTCTTCCGCCGTGGAGATATTGGTGTCTTCACGGTTCAGAATGTGCAGGCCCGTATACAGCGAGACGGTCTTGCCGCTGCCCGTGGGGCCGGTCACGAGAATCATGCCCTGAGGCTTCGCCAGGTACTTGAGGTACAGCTCCTTTTGCCTAGGCTCGTAGCCCAGAGCGTCGATACCCAGCTGCGCCTGGGACGGGTCCAGGATACGCATCACGATCTTCTCGCCGTACAGCGTCGGGCAGGAGCTGACGCGAAAATCGATGGCGCGATTCTTGGAGAGTCGCATCTTGATGCGGCCGTCCTGGGGGACACGACGTTCGGCGATGTCCAGGCGTGACATGACCTTCAGGCGCGCGGCCAGTTTGCCGGCGAGCTGCACGGGCGGCTGCGCGATTTCCTTCAATACGCCGTCCATGCGGAAGCGGACCCGGTAGGTCTTCTCGTAGGGTTCAAAATGGATGTCGGATGCGCCGCGGCGGATGGCATCCAGCATGAGCTTGTTGACGAAGCGGACGATCGGGGCGTCTTCGACGTCATCGCGGGTGACCTTGTCATCCGGCCCCTCGTCGCCGCCGGTGACTTCGAGCGAATCGAGGTCCATGCCCTCTTCGTCGCTGAACGCGGGCATCTGGTTGTCCGCCTGCTCGACGGCCTTGTCGACCGCCTTCTGCAGTTTGTCGTCCTCGACGACGACCGCCTCCACGCCCATCCCGGTCTGAAACTTGATCTCATCAATGGCATGCAGGTTGGTCGGATCCGCCACGGCGAGAAACAGCCGCTTGCCGCGCCGGAAGACCGGCAGCACCCGGTGTTTGACCAGCAGTTTTTCGCTGACCAGGCGCACGGTCTCCGGGTCGAGGTTGCTCGCGTCCAGGTCGAACAGCGGCACGCCAAACTCGCTGGAGGCGGCGATGGCGATGTCGCGGGCATTGGCCGCACCGATCTTCACCAGGTGGGTGACGATGCTGCTGCCGTCCTTGGTGGCGGCCACGGCCTCCATCATGGCTGCCTCTTCGACAACGCCATCCTGGACCAGGCGCTGCGGCAATCCGCCCAGCGCCGATCGGGGCGTGGAAGCTAAGGAGGCGTTCTCATTCATGGACTTACGCTAATCAACCTTCGGCGGCTAAGGGTAGCGGAACCTAGTGTAGCGGACGCGTCACGCTAGGCAATTGTCAAATCTACCGGCGATAGTCGCATAACTGAGCGGGGGGTCTGCGTGATTGGTCTCGCAAAAGAAGAAGCCCCTCGGTAGAGGGGCTCCTTGAGGCTTTCGCCGGGTCTGCGACAGGGTAATCAGGTACCCGTGCGGCAGGTCTGGGGCAGGTACTTGTCGGGAACGCTGGTGACCGGGTCGGTTACGCCAGCCGCCTTGGTCGCGCCGGAGGCCGGGGGGCTATGCAGGCCGCAAACCCAGATCACGTCGTTGTTGCCGCTCAGGTACGGGGTCAGGCCCAGCGTCTTGCCGGCTGCCTGTGAATTGACCTGGTTGCCATAGGTGATCGTGATCGAGCCGCTGCCAGCCGCCACGTCGACACTGGTCACGTACTTGCCCGAGGGGGCGCTGGAAATACCGGCCGCCGACAGGGTCGCCGGGAAGGAGCCGGTGTTCGCGAAGTACTCGGCAGCACCTGTCTCAACAGCACCGGACAGGTTCAAGCCTTCCGTCACCTGTGAACGCACTGTGTAGTCCTGGTAGGCCGGAATCGCGATCGCCGCGAGGATGCCGATGATCGCCACGACGATCATCAATTCGATAAGGGTAAAACCCTTTTGGACTGACTTCATGTTCAAGTTACTCCTGGAGCTAAGAGAGAAATCCGTTTGCGGCGCATTCGCCGTCGGACGTAGGAGAAGCAAGGCACGTGCCAGCTGCGAGCAAGTTCTCTAATATATTGATTTTGAATAAATTATCGACTGATTGGCGTTCTTGGTCTTTGACTTAGTCTCGTCAGCAGGTGACGACGGTGCAGTGCCGCAGTGTCACAAACTGACGCTTTGCGTCACCCGGGCGAGCCGGCGCCGGAGCGGCGGGCCGTCTCGTGGTATTCATCCTCCACGTTGACGGCCCACAGCGCCGACTTGTCGGCACTGTGGCTGACGATGCAATCCACCGCGGCCTTGGCTGCGAGCATGGAATGATCCTGATTGTTGTAGCGATGCATGCCATTGCGCCCCACCGGGTAGAGGTTGGGGAAGGTATCCAGCCAGTCGCGTACCTGGCCAATCTCCTTGTAAGCGCCGAAATAAGCCGGATATGCCTTTGGCACCCGCACCACCGTGCCATCCAGGACATCTTCGGCCGCGATCAGTCCGATTTTGGCCAACTCGGCGGCGGCAAAGCTCAGAAAACTGCCACCCGCCATGTTCCACAGTTCATCGCCCTGCTCACAGAAGTACTCCAGACCCAGCCAGATGGTCGCCGGATCCGCGACCAGCGCCGGACTCCAGTTGTTGAAGACCTGCAGGCGCCCGAGCTTCACGTCCGGCTCCTGGATGTAGATCCAGTTGTCCGGCGGCATGCCGTTCGCGGCACTGTCCCGATGCCCGCCGCGCATGCGCCGCACCAGCAGGCCCGCGGTGATGAAATCACGGTAGGGGAGCTGCGAAGCGATGCGGCGCACCTGCGGATCCTGTGGTTGCAGCAGACCCGCGAGTTCCTGGATCGGCATGGTCGAGATCAGCTGGTCACAGGGAACACGGCGCACATCGCCGCTGTTTGTGTCGCGCACGTCCACCGCGGTGATTGTGCTGCCGTCGCGGTGCAGCCCGATGACGCTGTGGTGTAAGTGAACCTCACCACCGGCCGCGCGGACGCGCGCCGCGACGCGCTCCCACATCTGTCCCGGACCCAGCTTCGGATACAAGAAGCGCTCCACCAGGCTGGTCTCGGTGGACTTTTGCGCGGTGTCACGTCCCTGGAAGGGCTTACGCAGCGCGTGGGCAATGGCTTTGGTGATCGACAGACCCTTGATGCGCTGTGCACCCCACTCGGCAGAAATTTCCGAGCACGGGACACCCCAGACCTTCTCGGTGTAATCCTTGAAAAAGGTTCGGTACAGCGTGTCGCCGAAACGGTTGACCAGGAAATCCTCGAGGGTCACCTCCGGGCGGCGTGGATGCAGCCGAGCGGCCAGGTAGCTTGCACCGATGGCTGCCGTATAAGGCGCACCCAGGTTCGCCAGGGTCGCCAGGTTCAGCTTCAAAGGATAGTCAAAGAACCGCCGGCGATAGAAAATGCGTGACAGACGGCTGCGCACCAGCATGACCTCATCGGCGTGCAGATCCGCGAATGCCGCGGGCGCGAACGCGCGCGATGCGCCCTGATACGCCAGACGCATCGATCCGGAATCGGACGCGGAATCGGCTGCCACCGGCAACATCGACTGCCACCAATTCATGACCCAGTCAGATTTGGAGAAGAAACGGTGGCCACCCAGGTCCATGCGGTTGCCGCGATAGTTGATAGTCCGGGAGATGCCGCCGACCTGCTCGCCCATCTCGAATACGATTGGCCTGACGTCCGAACTGCGTTGCAGTTCGAAGGCCGCGGTGAGGCCGGCGGGGCCCGCGCCGACGATGACGGCGGTGCGGCTCACGCGGCCAATGCCCGGTTGCGAAACAGCAGCTGCCTGCGCAGCGCAAAGTTGGCGAGGCAAGTGCAACCGGACGCCAACCCCTTTGCCATGAGCAGATCGATACCGAGCTTGCCGTGTGCGATGAACAGCACCAGCAGATTGATTGCCCAGCCCACCAGTCCGATGAGGACGAAACTGACAAATTCCACCTCCCGGTTATGCAGCCGATGCGCGCTGAACACGAACTTCACGGACAGCGCATAGGCAATGCTGGCGCCCACCATGAACGAGACAGCGGCGGCAAATCGGTAATCCCACCCGGCGTAGCGCGTCAGCGCCAGCATCACTGCGGTGTCGGCGAGCAGCGCAACGGCCGAGGCGGCGGCGTATTTCGCCGCTTCGCTTAGCAGATTACCCATGGAATTGTGGACGATTCCTAATGCCGGTCACTGCTGCAGCGATACAGGTACAGCATTTCATGCGGATTTTCGTCATCGGGGGCTACGGGGGGGTAGGCAGTCGGTCCGAGGTTAATCCAGCTGGCATAGAAGGTAACGCCCGGCAGTCGGCACGGGGTCTCAAGTGAACCCGGCCGGTCCTTGGGAGAGGCTGTCAGTGAATAGTGCCTGGTGCCGGTCAATGCCCTACCCAGTAGCGGCAGCACAGGTGTGACCGCTGTCTCGCGGCGGGTGCTGACCATGGTGACATCGCGGGAAAATACCATACCCGCCATTTGATAGAGCGACCAGTAGCTGGCGCGCCCGAGTTCGAACCAGGCCACCGGCGGCGGGTCCGGCCAGAGGATTTCGGCGCTCTCGGGTATCGCGGCGCGCCAGGGCGCGAAGGCCTGATACCGATCTTTCGGGTAGCGGGATTGGGTCCAGGTCTGCACCCCATAGGGAAGTACCGACAGCAGTAGCACAGCGCCGAGGGCCGCGAGCAGCACCGCGCTGTGGCGCGTGAGGTGATTTTCCGACCCCCGCACGAGGGCCAGCAGGACCGCCGGCAGCAATCCGCCGTAGGCCAGCGCCTGGGCTTCGCCGATACGGACCAGGTAGGGTCGATGCCCGGCGCGGATCACATCCAGCTGTGGCAGCGTATTGCGGATCTCTCCCACCAGAATGACCAGACTGGCCGCAAGGAGTATGTATGCGCCAGCCTGAATGAGTTGCGCCTGTCGTGAATCGCGCACCGCGGCGGGCATAGCCGCAGCGAGGCAGGCGAGCACCATGGGCAGGATCGCGAAGTGATCGCTGCGGGTCAGCCAGGCGCTCAGCAGCAGCACTGCGGCGGCGCGCCCGAGGCCGCCCGCACGCCAGCAGTCAATCGCAATCGAGGGCGCCAGCAGCACCGACAGCACGCCGAGCAGCCACAGCCACCGCCAGGTCTGCATTTGCGCTGCAACGATGACATGCAGCCAGTCGCTCTCGACGATGGCAAATGACATCCCCAGCGCGAGCGTGACCAGTGTCGCCACGCACAGCCGGCGCACCAGTTCCTGCTTGCTGTAGCCGACCCCGACAACGAGCACCGCAGCGCGAATGCCCATTGCGACCCACTCACTTACCGACCATCGGGTCGGGAACAGATAGGCGAGGCGCGTCTGCAGGATATTGAGCCAGCTGGCATCAAAATGTGCAAACGGACCGATCCCGGTCGCGGACAATCCAATCAGGGCGATGCCCAGCATGCCGATTACGAGGGCGGCCACGCGCGGTCGGGCGAAGCCCGGGAACAGGATGATCCACAGCGTAATGCCCGCCGCCGCGATGATGGGATGCAGCAGCAGTGCAACGACCATGCACACGCCGGCGAGGATATGGCGGGAGGACAGGGCCGCCGCGATGCCCGCCAGGGCAAAGGCCTCCGCCGACTGCCGCGGCGTCAGAAACGCCTCGATGTAGGCGAACACACTGTTGGATCCGTACCAGGAGGGCAGCACAAGCAGCAGACCCAACGCGAGCAAGGCATTGCTGGCCGACATCAGCCGTCGAGCGAGCAGCCAGATGGAACCAAAGAATGCGATGTACGTGGCGAAGGTCATGATCGCTGCGGCTCGTTCCAGGCCAACGGCTTGGATGGCCGCGGCGTACATCGGGCTGAATATCGTGTAGTGGTCCTGGGCGCCGTACCGGACGAACAGGTCATGTCCCAGGGCCGCCGGATGCAGGCGCGCCAGCGCCAAGACGGTATAGAGCACCGAGTCGTGTTCCAGGCCGCGATACGGATGGATGAGCATCAAGAATGCGGCGCTGAGACACGCGAGCGCCAGCATGGTCCAGCGGTGCGCGCTGGCGCGCGCCTCGGGTTGCAATTCGTTCGCGGTGCAGGGGGGGGCTGCAGTTGTCACTTTGCCGCCGACCAGACCGTGCCGAATCGATCCCCGTAAACCTTGTGCCAGGTCGGATAGTTCTGGGCCATCATTCTCCGATCCTCTGCAGCACCATGGGTCATCATGCGAATCACGTTGCCGCGCAGCCAAGGGTCGTTCTGCACCAGGTCCGCGCCGTAGAACGATGTGGCGTAGTCGACGATGACGACCCGCCGCTCGGTGCCGCGATAATGTGGCAGCTGACTCAGGTCACTGGCCATGAATGCCTGCATCTGCCATGCGCGCAGGCCGACGCCGAAGACGAGCGTCAGCAGGATGCAGGCGGTCAAGTAGGATTCGGTATCCGGATTTTCGAATATCCCGCGGGCGGCGGCAACGGCGGCGAAGTTCGCCGGCTCGGTGCCGGTTGCGGCCGGACGGAATACGGCCGCCGTCGCCAGCAGTGGCAGGGCCATCCACGCCGAGTGGAAGTAGCGATTGCCCCAACCGTGACCCTGATCGGCTGGGAAAAAGACATATCCGACCAGTGTGATCACGGCCGAGGCAGCCAGCAGCAGGCACAGCGTGTTGTGGCGCCACCTGACGGCGCCCCAGCCGGCAAGTATCAGCAGGCCAGGCACGGCCCATACCCAGATCTTCGCCACGCCGATGCCGCGTCCCAGCAGCACCGTGGCCGTCGGGGGCGAAAAGATCGATAGCATGGACTTGAGGAACTGCGCGGTGCCGGCATGCGCGGCAGGATCGGGGACCGCGGTACGCAGGTGCTGCAGCAACTCAAACCAGCCGACACCGAGCAGCAGACACAAGGGCAGGTACCCCAGGCACAGCGCAGCAAGCAGTCGCAGCCCCCCACGGCGGGTGGCGATCCACACCAGCCACGGCACGGCAAACAGTATGTGCGGCACGGGATTGTGCAGGCACAGGGCAATTGAGCCCACGAAGCCTGCCGCAAGGGCACGGCGCGGATCGGGGCGAGCCAGCAGCAGTGCGTACAGACAATTGGCAAGCAGATGGGCCGGCATCGAGTAGTACGAAATGCCTATGCCAAAGAACACCGGTGAGCACACGGTCAACAGCACGGCAAGACCGGCGGCCTCAACCTGCGCGAACATGTACCTTGCCAGGCGGTGGACGACCAGCACGGTGAGAGCCGACAGTACGGGGTTGCACGCCCAGGGAATATCCAGCGCGGTGAACCCCGCCAGGATCAGGGCATGCGCCGGCCAGTAGGACGATGCCACCTGCCCCGTGGCGGGGGAGATTGTCAGGAAGAAGTTCTGGAAACCCGGTGGTATGAGCCAATCCTTTTGCGGCAGCGGGAACTGACCGGTGAGGTGGCCGCCCGCGAATACCTGGCTTTGGAAGTAGGCGGCATATTCGTCCATCGACAGCGGGTGGTCGTGGTACACGCCCAGGGCGCCCGCGCAGAGGATGACGAGGGTGATTGCCGCCACCGTTGCGGGTCTCTCGCCCACTGCCCGCAGCAGCGTGCGTGCGGGAATCCTCGAGGCGATGAACACGGCCGCTACCAGGATCAGCAGTTCGCACGCGGTGGGCCAGTAGTCCTGGTACGCGAACTCCACGAAGAATATCGCGGTCAGGCCAGGCAGTTCTTCACCCGAGCGCAATTGATGCATCCACAGCAGCACTGCCACGGTCACCGCAGCGCCTGCCAGGAACAGGATGCGCGCGCCGGCAGCGCGCATCACAGGTGAGTCAGTCAGCACGGATTTATGGCTCCTGTTGCCCGGTGATATTGCATCGGCGTACTGTCTGGCATTATGTCCGATCTGACGCGCGGGAGGCGTGACACGGCGCACGTCGCGGGTGCGGCGTGAAGCTGATCAAAGATGACCACGAGTCCAGACACATGGGTCTACGGCGACTTTGCGCCCGACCCCACAAGCCACGATCTGCCGGGTTTGAAGGCCCGTTGGCTCGTGGAGCAACTGCCAAGCGCAGCCGACCCGCTGGTCCTCGATTACGGCGCGGGCGAAGGCAAACATCTGCATCTGGTCCGTGCCGTCAGGCCCCAGGCGCGCCTGGTTGGAGTCGATATCCGCGCGGCGCACACGGCCGTTGATTTCGAATTCCATCAAGTGGCGGCGAATGCGCCATTGCCCTTTGCCGCCGACACCTACGATCTGGTCATCTCCTGCGACGTGCTCGAGCACGTTGAGCATATCGGCCAGTCCCTGGATGAGATTCGCCGGGTTTTGCGCAGCGGCGGATCGTTCATTGGATTCGTGCCGGCCGAAGGCGGCCCCGGCCCGCATGCGCTGTTCCGCTTCTTCGATCCCGACATATTTCTTGATACGAAGGATCATGGGCACGCCTATACCCGCCGCGAGCTGCTGGAGCTGTTCTCGACCCGATTCCGGATCGTGCGGCTTGCATACAGCTATCACCTGATCGGTGCGACGCTGGACGCCGCGTTCTTTGCGAGCTTCAAAATTCCCGTGCTCGGAGCCAGGATGGAGGAGTTCTGGCGGGGACAGGAGAACGAAATTTACCGGGCCCGTGCGCTCGCGCAGACCAGGCGCTCGGTGGCGAGCCGGCTTATCCAGCTTGCCAACGGCGCCGCCTACCATGAATCCATGCTGCTGCGGAATTGCCCGTTCGGGTCGAAAGGGCTGCATTTCCACCTCACCAAGCCGTGAGGGAGCTCTACATTGCCCGGCGTGCGGACAGATAGAACAGGCGCTTCAATTCGCGCCGGCCGCGGGTAACGGTATCCAGCACGAAGCCGCATACCAGGCTCAGCACCGCCAAGATTGCCAGCCCGGTGGCGAGCACCGCGGTCGGAAGCCTCGGGACCAGGCCAGTTGCAAAATAGGTCTGCACGACGGGCCATGCGAGCGCCAACGCCGCCACACTCAACGCCACGAATACGACGGTGAAAAACCGCAGCGGGCGCTCTTCTTTCACCAGGTGGACGATGAGTCTGAAGATGCGTATCCCGTCGTGCAATGTTCTTAGCTTGCTCGATGATCCCAGCGGACGCTCGCAGTAGGGCGCCGGAATTTCCGCGATGGGTACGCGCATTTCGAGGGCATGTACCGTCAGCTCTGTCTCGATTTCAAACCCGGAGGAAAGCGCCGGAAATGACTTCACGAAGCGCCGCGACATTGCCCGGTATCCGGACAGGATGTCGCTCACGCGATTGCCGAATACCCAGGCCACCAGGCCAGTCAGCACCCGATTGCCAAAGGCATGTCCGGGGCGGAATGCCGTCTGAGTGACTGGCACGCGGGCGCAATTGACCATGTCGAGCCCCTGCGCGACGATCAGATCCACCAGTCGTGGTGCGCTGTGTGAATCGTACGTGCCGTCACCGTCGACCAACACGAAAACATCGGCTTCGACGTCCGAGAACATCCGGCGAACCACGTTGCCTTTACCCTGCAACGGTTCGTGTCGCACACAAGCTCCCGCTTCTCGAGCCAACCGGGCGGTATCGTCCGACGAATTGTTATCGTAGACGTAAATATCCGATCCTGGCAGCTGCGCGCTGAAATCTGCCACCACCCGGGCAATCGTGGCCGCCTCGTTGTGGCAGGGTATCAGTACCGCAATGGACGGCGTCTTGGCGGTGCTGCGGTTCATGCGTGGACCGTAACTGATGGAACCAAAAAGTACCAGTGCAGCGGCCAGTTGCGTCAGAAACTGATCGACACCCCTGGGATAAGTGGCTATAAATCACGTTCAGCCTCACGGGCCATTGCCAGTCATGGAGGCATCTCTGAAACCTTCAGAAAATCGTTATCTGGATGGCGAGTACCTGGCCACGAACCCTACGTGGGGTGAGGAAGACAGTGCGTGGAAGGCCAGGATGATCCAGCGCCTGTGGAATCGATCGGGGTTGGCGGTTCCCGGTACCGTGGCAGAGATTGGCTGCGGTGCTGGCGGAATCCTGGCCGCACTGCGCGCCAGCTTTCCGGATTCCGTGCGCTTTGAGGGCTTCGATATCGCACCTGCGGCCATTCAATTGGCGCAGCAGCATGCAGCGGCCCGGCTGGCATACCATTGTGAGGATCTGACAAAGTCAGGGCGGAATTTCGATATGCTCCTTTGCATTGACGTTTTCGAGCATGTGGAGAATCCATTTGAGTTTCTGCGCACGATCAAGAGCATAGCGCCCCTCGTGGTGTTCAATATTCCCCTGGAGATGCATCTGGCGGGAATCTTGATCAATCATCAGCTGTGGACCCGGCGCCACTACGGGCACCTGCACTTCTATACGGCTGCCGTCGCTTTTGAGACCCTCAAGGAGTGTGGCTATGCAATCGCCAGCCACAGTTACATCAGCCGCTTGATGGATCTGCCGAGAAGTAAGAGCGAGTACCTCTTCTGGCTGCCGCGCAAGGCACTGTCGCTGTTCAGTCCGGAACTCTCCGGCCGGATCCTGGGAGGCACTTCGCTGCTCGTGATTGCGCAGAGGCACGAATCTTGATCCCGTCTGGTCTTGCGGGCGTGCCGCCCGTGCGCTGACCCGATGCCTAGCGTATTGCTCGTCTCCCATCATTATCCGCCGCACATCGGGGGGCTCGGACTCGTTGTGCAGAAGCAGGCTGAAAGCATGGCGCGGAACGGCTATCAGGTTGTCGTTTTGACCTCCCGGTATGGGCGGGTTCGTGATGCCGACAGGGGCGGGGCGGGAATCCACATCGCTGGTGTCCCCTGTTCCCACATTCTCGAAAGGGTTTTCAACATTCCCTTCCCGCTGTTTTGCGTCAGTTTGCTGTGGCGAGCATGGAGGCTGGTCCGCACAGCGCAGGTGACGCACATTCATGATGTGTTTTATCTCAGCTCCTGGGTGGCCGGTGCGTGCGCCATCTTCCTGCGCAAGCCCATGGTGGTAACGCAGCATGTGGGAATGGTTGATCATTCCAGCGGCTGCGTCATGCTCGTTCAGCGCCTGGTTTACGCCACTTTCGGGCGATGGCTGTTCTCCAGGGCCTGCAAGGTCGTGGTGTACAACCAGAATGTGCACTCGTTCCTGCGGTCGATTGGCGTGCCCGAGGAGCGAATATTGTTCCTGTCCAACGGTATTGATACCGCGGCATTTCGACCCGCCACGCAAGCGGAGCGGGTGGCGATTCGGCAGCGCTTCGGACTGCCTCAAGAACGTTCGCTGGTGCTGTTCGTGGGCAGGCTGGTCGAGAAGAAGGGGTACCACATCCTGCTGGCCGCGCGCGATCCGGCGTACGAACTGGTGTTCGTAGGTCCCGGACCGGTCCCCACGGATGGACGAATCGAGAGCGTGCACTGGCTGGGTCCCCTGGATCAGGATCAGACCGCGGAACTGTTCCGCGCCTGTGATCTGTTTGCATTTCCGGCGGTCGGGGAGATATTTACCCTCGTCATGCAGGAGGCCATGGCCTCGGGCCTGCCGGTTGTCACGACCGACGATCCGGCCTATTGCGGGAGTATCGTTTCGCACTGCATCACCGTATCCCCTCGTGAGGCCGCCTCATTCCGGGAGGCCATCGCCCGCACCCTGGGCGATCCGGCGGCGTATAGCCGTCTGAGCGCCGAGTCACGTAACGTAGCGGTCCAGAATTTTGACTGGCGTAAGAATTTTCATCCACTTGAAGCGGTGTATTCGCAAATCCTCGACGGCCTGTCCCGATCTGATCATCCGGCGGTGTAGGCATGTACGAATTTAAGATGAAAGTCAGGAAGGCATTTCATCGTCTGGGTTTGGACCTGCGTCGCTTCTTGGATTCGGAGGAAGGCATCCTCAGCAACTTGATAAATCGGCTGCATCCGGTTGCGGTACTTGATGTCGGCGCGAACGTCGGCCAATACGGGCACATGCTCAGGGGGATCGGCTATCGAGGCGCAATCATCTCTTTCGAACCGCTCGGTTCCGCGCACCAAAAACTCAGCGCCGCAGCCGCGGCGGATCGCAATTGGATCGTCGCACCGCGTACGGCGTTGGGCAGCGCCAAAGGGTCAATTGAGGTGAATGTTGCTCGCAATTCGGTCAGCAGCAGTGTGCTGCCGATGCATGCGGCGCATCTCGCGGCTGCCCCGGACTCCCGTTATGTCGCGACGGAGAGCGTTGCGCTGCAGAGGCTGGATGTGCTGCTGCCGGCAATCTTCCCCGACCCCGGTCCGCTGTTTCTGAAGTTGGACACTCAAGGATACGAAGAGGAAGTTCTCAAAGGTGCTGCGGGAATACTGTCCCGAGTGGACGCCATACAGATGGAGATTTCCCTCGTCCCCCTGTACCAGGGGGCGCCAACACTCGTTCACATCTTGAGCGCAATGGGGGATCTGGGCTATCACCTGTTCCAGGTCATCCCGGGATTTCGGGATGTGACGACCAGCCAGATGCTGCAGCTGGACGGCATATTTGTCAGGCAACTGCCGTCCGCAACCTAAATGCCGCCAGAGCCGTTTGTCTCCGTTGTCACAGTGTCGCTGAATGCGGCGCGTACCATCGCGGATACCATAGCTTCGGTATCGATGCAGGAGACGGCGTTTGCATTGGAGCATATCTGTGTCGATGGCGGATCCGCGGATGAAACCCGGACGCTGATTGACGCGTGGGCGGCACGCTCAAGTCATATCGTCCGCATCTATGAACCTGATACGGGCATCTTCGATGCAATGAACAAGGGGCTGCGCGCCGCCCGCGGGGAATACGTCGTTTTCCTGAATGCGGATGATTTTTTTGTGGCGCCGGACACTATCACCTACGCGCTGGCGGGCCTGCAACCGGGCGCACCGGGCAATCCGGACCTCATCGTCGGGCACGTCACGGTGGGCACTCCCGGGGAGTGGGGAGTGTGGCGGCATCTGCGCGTCCCCGGATTGCTCGGCCGCGTACGGGGCTGGGGGCTGTTTCCGCTGCATCAGGCACAGTTCACCAAACGTAGCCGGTTGCTTGCGCTCGGTGGATTTCGCGCGGTACTGCGATCCGCCGCGGATGTCATCCAGTATTACGAACTGGAGCGCAGCTTCCGGCCAACGATCCGCAGGCTTCACTGCGATGTCGCGTTGATGCGTGCCGGTGGCAAATCAAACCTGGGTTTTGGCGCAAGGTACCGTGGCGTGCGCGAATTATATGGCTGGCTTCTGGAAACCCATACGCCCGCTCGTGCGGTGGTGATCGTCGTCGTGAAATCGGCGCAAACCTTGTTGGGCCTGCGTATCGGGCGCTGTCCGCACCAACGCTGGTTCGCTGATTAGCATGCTCAGGATCGGGCTACCCCCGCCGCAGTCACCCGCCGCAGCTCGGGCTGTGTGGAGCGGCCTGGATGCCGCCGCCTATCCGATTGCCACGCTGGCGATGCTGATCGGGCTGGTGCGGGCCCTCACCCCCTCCCACTACGGCGTCCTGGTATTGGCATTGGCGGCCTCGGGACTGTCGCTGGCCATCAATCCCGCGATTGCCGCGACCACGACGCGGTTCGTTTCCCAGTGCGCCGGCACGCCCAAGTCCGGCGGGCACAGCGTCGCGGGCGTCGTCACCGCAGCGCTCTTGGCGGTCACGCTGATCGATCTGACGCTGCTGCTGGCGACGGGGCTGTTCCGCGAGCCCCTGGCTCACTGGGTCTTCGGGGGCGCTGCGGCGGCTGCCGGCATGGACGCGGGCGATGTGCTGTGGTTCGCCCTGCTGGCGGTCGGCATTCAGCAGCTGGATGCGGTGCTCGCGGCCGCCATCCGCGGTCTGGAGCGCTTTGCTCGGCAGGCGCTGATCGAGGTGCTGGCACGGGCGGTGCTTGCGGCGGCGGTCCTGTGGGCGGCATGGCACACACAATCAGTGGCCGCCGTGCTCATCGCCCAGTGCGTCGTGTGCGCGCTGTCGGTCCTGGTACGGGCCGCGGCGCTGCGCCAGCTGTTGCCGGATCGGCGGTTGTTCCGGCGCTCCGGACGTGCGCAGATCAGCGCGCTATTCAAATACGGTGGCTGGATGTGGCTGACTGCGCTGGCGGGAGTGCTCTACACCAGTGCCGACCGAATCATTGTGGGTCGCTCGCTGGGAGCGGCGGCCGCGGGCCAGTTCAACATCTACATCCAGCTCACCCAGTTGGTCCATTTTGTGCCCAGCAGCCTGTTTGCCTTCGCGCTGCCGGCCTTCAGTCGCCTGGCCGCACAGGGTGGCGAGGGTGTGCGGCAGATTGCCCCGGCTTATCGGACTTATCTGGGGGTCATCAGCCTCACGGCACTGGCCATGGCGCTTGCGCTCCTGGCCACCTGGCCGGTGCTGCTACGGGTCTTTGCCGCTGGCGCCATCCAAGATCCGCAGTGGCACGTGGCATTACTGCTCACCTTGAACTTTCTGGTGCTGGCCTGCAACGTTGCCCCGTACTATCTGTTGCTGGCTCTGGGGCATTCGAGGACGGTGTCGATGGTTACCGCCTGCGGCGTGCTGGTTGCGCTGCTGCTGATGATCGCACTGATTCCGCGCTTCGGCATGGCGGGCGCGGCACTGGCGAGGCTGGCTTATGGCGCCGCGGCGCTGATATTCCTTGTGTACGCGCATCGGATTCTGAAGACCTGATGACTGACGAGGCGTCAGTTTGCCGGTTGTGCGGGGCGAGCCGGATCGTGCGCCTGGGTTGCATTCCCGACAGCGACTACTTCGCCGGCAGGGTACTGGCTCGTGCCCTTGAGGGCGGCAGCCTGTGGCGGTGCATTTCGTGCCAGTCGATGTTCCGCCATCCGGTCCTGAGGCCGGCGACCTATTTGGATCTGTACGCCGATGGCGTCGCCGAGGCGTGGAGCGCGGGCCATGGCCGGCAGGATCTGGAAATCATCTGTCGGCTGATTGCGCGGCACAACGCATCGGGTCGTGTACTGGATGTGGGGTGCGGTTCGGGAGGCTTCCTGGCGACTTTGCCGGCGAGCCTGACGAAGTGCGGGGTTGAGCCGTCGGTTGCGGCCGCCTGCGTGGCAACCGGCCGCGGTGTGTCCATCCTTGGCCAAACGCCGCAGGATCTGCCCGCGCACGCTCAATTCGACGTGATTACCATCATCGACGTCATTGAGCATGTCGTGGATCCGGCGCAGATGCTTGATGAGTTATTGCCGCATCTGGCGCCCGGAGGTTGCCTGATTGTGGGCACCGGAGATCCGACCAGCACACCGTGGCAGCGGATTTTTCGATCGCGCTTCTGGTATTCGTGCTTCCCCGAGCACATCAGTTTCCCATCACCGCAATATTTTCGGGTCTGGCAGCAAAGCCGAGGTCTGCAGCCACCTGCCATCGTCAGGACGCGATATCGTCAGCTGCCGATGTGGCGGTGGGCGCTTTTCCTTGCGGCGCAGGTGCTGTATGCGCTAAGTCCGGCCTGTGTTGATTGGCTCGGGCGCACGGCGCAGGAACTGCAGCGCATGCCCCATCCGCGCAGACGCCTGTTCTCGCCAGGTTCCCTGGGCGTGTTCACGGATCATCAGGTCGTGATGATCCAGCGCCCGGCCCGCGGTGCTACTCGATTCCCAGCTTCTTGATTCGATAGCGCAGGGCGCGAAAGGTCATGCCCAGCAGCTTCGCCGCGGCGGTCTTGTTGTAGCGGGTCTGTTCCAGCGCCTTGATGATCGCGGCGCGCTCGATGTCTTCGAGCTGCTCACCGAGCGCATTCTGCGCGCCGGCCAGCTCCCCGCCCTCGGATCCGGGCGCGCCGCCGAAAATCCCGGCGGCCGGTGCGGCATGGCTCGTGGCCGCGAGTTCTGCACCGTTGCCGGGCACCGCGTAGAGCATCGCCGGCCGCAGTTTGATCTGCTCCAACGTGATGAGGCCGGAAGTCGTCAGTGTCAGGGCGCGTTCAATGATGTTCTCCAGCTCGCGGACGTTGCCAGGAAAGCCGTAACTCTGCAGCGCCTGCATCGCCTCCGGGCTGACCGTCGGGGCATCGAGTTTCATGCGTCGGCACATGCGCTCGAGAATGGCATTGGCGAGGTCAGGGATGTCGCCGCTGCGCTCGCGCAATGGCGGCACGCGCAGCTCAATCACGTTGATGCGGTAGAACAGGTCCTCGCGGAAGCGCCCCGTTGCCACCAGATCGACCAGGTTGCGGTGGGTGGCTGAGAGGATGCGCACGTCGACGCGTTCCTCGCGCGCCTCGCCCACCGGGCGGATGGTCTTCTCCTGCACCACGCGCAGCAGTTTGACCTGCATGTGCAGGGGCAGATCGGCAACCTCGTCCAGGAACAAGGTGCCCCCTTCGGCGCTTTGGATCAGGCCCTGCTTGTCGGCAACCGCCCCCGTGAAGCTGCCGCGCTTGTGCCCGAACAGTTCGCTTTCCATGAGCTCGGTCGGTATCGCACCGCAGTTGACGGGCACGAATGGTGCGTCGGCGCGGGCGCCGCTTTGATGGATGAGTCGCGCCACCAGTTCCTTGCCGGTGCCGGACTCGCCATAGATGTATACCGGAGCCTGGCTGCGTGCGACCCGGCCGATCATCTCGCGCACCTGCTGCATGCCGGGCGAGCTGCCCAGCAGCACCGGCCCACGGTGGGTGTGGGTGCCATCGCTCAGCGCGCCCAAGCGAATTGCAGTACCCACCAGCTTGCGCAGCACGCCCAGATCCAGAGGCTTCGAGACGAAATCAAAGGCGCCGGCCTTCAGTGCGCGCACCGCGGATTCGACGTTGCCATGCGCGGTGATGACGGCCACCGGCGTGTCGGCACAGTTGGCCTGGATCCACGCCACCAGGTCCAGCCCGTCCCCGTCCGGTAGACGCATGTCGGTCAGGCACAGATCAAAATGCTGCGTCGCGAGCAAGCGGCGGGCCGCCGCCAGGTCCGCTGCGGTGCGCGTCTCCAGGCTCATCCGGCCCAGTGTCAGGCTGACGAGCTCGAGCAGGTCCGGCTCATCATCAACAATCAGGACGACAGGCTTGGGCATATTTTCCTATCGTACCGCCCAGCGGCGCGGATCAGCGAACACCAGGCGGAAAATACTGCCACCGGCCGGCCGCGGTTCATACAGCAGGGTCGCGCCGCTGGTCTGCGCCAACTCCCGCGCCAGGAACAGTCCGAGTCCCGATCCTTGATGCTCACCGCTGAAGAAGGGTTCGAAAATGCGTTCGGCATCCTCGGTGCGCACACCCGGGCCACGATCCGCCACCTCCAGGTAGGGCCGCGCTGCCGGTTTGAGACGACCGTAGCGGATTTCAATGACATCCGTGATGCGATCGCGCAGACCGTACTTGATGGCGTTGTCACACAGATTCCAGACAACCTGACGCAACTGGGTCGGATCGGCGGTGACTTCCAGCCCCTTCGGCAGCGCCGCGTCGTGGCCATCGCGGATCTCGCGCAGCGCCAGTGCGGGATAGGATCCCGTGGGCGAGGGGCTGGTCTCGACGTTGATACTGACCAGTTGGTCAGGGCGCCACTGCATGGTTTCGCAAAACTCGGCGCGGAAGTCCTCGATCCAGCTCGCCAGCTCGAAGGTCTCCACCTGAGTTGCTTCGCGCCGTGACAGTTGCAGAACATTGTTGATGATGCCGCTGACGCGTTCCGCGTTCTTGGTAATGATATCGGTAAGCCGGTGATCCTCAGGGGCGAGCTGCGCGGATTCGCTCAACAACTGACCGGCATGGCTCATGGCGCCGACCGGATTGCGGATCTCGTGGGCGATGCTCGCACTGAGGCGGCCGAGGGCAGCGAGCTTGAGCTGTTGCGCCTTCTCGGCGATCAGACTCATATCCTCCAGGAACACCAGCACGGCGGCCGGTTCGGCGTTGCCCAGCGCCGCGAAGTGGGGCCGTAACATGCGCGCGCCATCGGCGCTGACGAGGGTCTCGGCACCGGCATTTACGCCATTCGTACGCTGACGCCAGGTTTCAAGCAGGTACAGCAGCCGCGGGGAGGCTTCGCCCAGCAGTGCACCCGGAAAGGCGGCTTGCGCATTGAGCAGGCTCGCCGCGGATTCGTTGATCAGGCGGATCTGGTCCTCGGTATCCACGACCAGGATGCTCTCGCGCAGATGTTGGACGATGTAATGGGACAGCTGCTCAAGGTTGGCGAGGTCGACCTCCTGGCGCCGCACGAGAGCCTCGCTCTCGCGCAGGCGGTCGGCGATGGGCCATACGGACAGGCCGATGAGGAACAGCACCACACCGAGCATGCCGGCGGTCGTGAAGTCGGTGGGCGGCGCGTAGCCGACCAGATTGGCTGCGATTTGCTGCGCCAGTAATCCGAGTGTGGCGATGGCCGGCACCAAAAAGGCGTCCTTGGTGCGTCCGAGCAGGGCCATCGCACCCACGGGCAGCACCAGCAGTATCCCGAGGCCACTGCCGACACCGCCGCAGGTGTATAAAATGAATGAGATCGCCACGGTATCGACCGTGGCGTTCACCAGCGCGAGGATGCGCAGGCTCGGTCGCGGAATCCGGCGCGCCAGGATCAGTAACAAACCGGCCACCAGGTAGCCGTAGCAGACCGCCTGGAACAACCCCGGCTCGGGGGCGGGCGCGAGTATTCCGGGACTGGCAAGTCCCTGGAGAATCAGCAAAACCGGGGGCAGGAGCAGCCGATAAAGGTTGGTAAGGCCAATCACCCGCCACGCCAGATCGCTGGGCACCGGCGTCGAGTTCGGGATGGCATCCGGCATCATGCGCGGGCGCGACTTTAGCATCTTTGGCACAATGACAAGATTCCCCATCCCTTAAAGGTCATACCTCCAGCATGAACTTGCACGAGTATCAGGCGAAGGACGTCTTTCGCAGCTTTGGCATTCCGGTGCCAGCCGGTCACGTCGCCGGCAGTCCCGAAGCGGCGCTCGCCGCGGCCCAATCCTTGGGTGGCCCGGTTTGGGTCGTCAAAGCGCAGGTCCACGCCGGCGGGCGCGGCAAGGCGGGTGGCGTCAAGGTGGTCCGTGACCTGCAGGCCGTTCGGGCCGCGGCGGCCGGCATGCTGGGGCGGCGTCTCGTGACCGCGCAGACCGGCGCCGAAGGGCTGCCCATCGACAAGGTGTATGTCGAGTCAGGCTCGCAGATCGCCCGCGAAGTGTACCTGTCGCTGACCCTGAACCGTGACAAGGGCCGAATCGCGTTCATCGCCTCGGTTGCCGGTGGCATGGACATCGAAGAGGTTGCGGCGCACACGCCGGAGAAGATTGTCTCCATCAGCGTGCATCCGGCTGTGGGCCTGCAGCCCTACCAGTGCCGCAAGCTCGCCTTTGCGCTGGGCTTCGCAGGCGCGCAGATCGCCGCCTTCCAGAATATCGCAAGCGCGCTGTACCGGCTGTATTTGGAGCGTGATGCGAGCCTGGTCGAAATCAATCCGCTGATCGTCACCCCGGCGGGCGATCTGCTGGCCCTGGATGCCAAAATCAACATCGACGACAACGCCCTGTTCCGTCAGGTCGAACTTGCGGCAATTCGCGATCCCGCGCAGGAAGATCCCATGGAGCGCCGCGCGGCCGAGCACGACCTGAACTACGTGTCCCTCGATGGCAATATCGCCTGCATGGTCAACGGGGCGGGCCTCGCCATGGCCACCATGGACCTGATCAAGCTGCACGGTGGCAAGCCTGCCAACTTCCTGGATGTGGGCGGTGGCGCCACCAGCGAGCGGGTCACGGCCGCATTTCAGCTGATCCTGTCAAATCCCAACGTGCAAGCCATCCTGGTCAATATCTTCGGCGGCATCGTTCGCTGCGACCTGATCGCCGAGGGCGTGATCAATGCCGTCAAACACGTCGGCGTGAAGGTGCCCGTAGTGGTGCGACTGGAAGGCACCAATGCGCCCCAGGCGCGCGCGATGCTCGCCAAGAGTGGGCTTACGATCACCCCGGCGGGGGACCTGACCGATGCGGCGCGCAAGGCCGTGTCGATGGCCAAGAAGGGTTGAAAATCTGATGAGCATTCTTATCGACAAGAACACGCGGGTGATCTGCCAGGGCTTTACGGGCAAGCAGGGTACCTTCCATTCCGAGCAATGCCTGGCCTATGGCACCAAGCTGGTCGGGGGCACCACGCCGGGACGCGGCGGTACGAAGCATCTGGGCCAGCCGGTGTTCAACACGGTGGACGAAGCGGTACGCGCCACGGGCGCCACGGTGAGCATGATCTACGTGCCGGCGCCGTTCGCGGCCGATGCGATTCTTGAGGCCGCGGATGCGGGCATCGAGCTGGTGGTATGCATCACCGAGGGCATTCCCGTGAACGACATGGTGCGCGTGAAAGCCGCACTGGCCGGCACCGTGACGCGGCTGGTCGGCCCCAACTGCCCCGGCGTGATCACGCCCGAGGAGTGCAAGATCGGCATCATGCCGGGTTTCATCCACAAGAAAGGCGCGATTGGCATCGTGTCGCGTTCGGGAACGCTGACCTATGAGGCCGTCTTTCAGACCACGCGCGCGGGCCTCGGACAAAGCACCTGCGTAGGGATCGGCGGTGATCCGGTGCGCGGCATGAATTTCGTCGATGTGCTGGAGCTGTTCGAGCGCGACCCGCGCACCGAAGGCATCATCATGGTGGGTGAGATCGGTGGCAGCGATGAGGAGGCTGGTGCCGCGTTCATCCGGCGCTTCGTGACCAAGCCCGTCGTGGCCTACATTGCCGGAGTCACGGCCCCCCCCGGCAAGCGCATGGGCCATGCCGGCGCAATCGTCGCGGGGGGCAAAGGCACTGCGGCCGACAAGTTCGCGGCATTGGAGCTTGCCGGCGTGCGCACCGTGAAATCACCCGCGCAACTCGGTTCGGCCATGGCCGAACTGCTCAAGGCCCGTCCGCGGCGCGCCAAGCCGACCGGCGGACTGCCACCGGTGCTGGCGCGCGGCACCCAACGGTTGAAGGCCGGCAAGGCGGTCCGTTCCAAAGCAGTCGCTAAACCCAAGGCGAAGCCAGCCAAGCGTGCCAGCAAATCCAAAGCCAAGGCACCCCGCAAGGGTGGCCGTCGCGGTCGGTAAGCATGTGTCATGAGCACTGAGGCACGGCTGCGCATCGGGCTCGCGCAGCTGAACTTCCTGGTCGGCGACGCCCAGGGAAATGCGGCGCGCGTCATCGAATCGGTGGCCCGCGCCGACGCGCAGATGAAGCCGGACCTGCTGGTATTTCCGGAGTTGACCCTGTCGGGCTACCCGCCCGAGGATCTGCTGTTCCATGGCGGTTTCCGCCAGGCAATCGACCGGGCACTGGCCACGGTGCGCGATACCGTGCGCGGACCGGGCGTGATCGTGGGTTACCCGGAATACGTGGGCCATGAGATTTTCAACTCAGCGGCGCTGCTGTGTGATGGGGCGCTGATCGCCAATCATCGCAAGCGCGAACTGCCGAACTACAAGGTCTTCGACGAGAAGCGCTACTTCAGGGCCGGCGTCGAGGCTACGGTCTTTGCGCATCGTGGCTTTCGCATTGGTTTGCTGGTGTGCGAAGACCTTTGGGAGTGCGATGCGCCGCGGCAGGCGCGCGCTGCGGGTGCCGAGCTGCTGATCATCATCAATGCCTCGCCGTTTGAAGTGCACAAGCAAAGCGAGCGCGAGCGCGTCACGCGCGAGCGGATCGCGGATGTGAGGCTGCCCGTGGTCTATGTGAACATGGTCGGCGGTCAGGACGAGCTGGTGTTCGATGGCAATTCATTTGTCATGGATGCCAGCGGCACGGTCGTGATGCGTGCACCGGGCTTCGCGGAAGGTACCTACCTGGTCGAATTCGTGCGCGAACACGGGCGTGTGGTGCCGGTTCCCGCCAGCGTCGCGCCGGAACTCTCAGACGTTGCCACCGTGTACCACGCGCTGGTGCTGGGCGTGCGCGACTATGTGACCAAGCACGGTTTCCCGGGTGTGGTCATGGGCCTGTCGGGCGGCGTGGATTCGGCGCTGACGCTGGCCATTGCCGCTGATGCCCTGGGGCCGCAGCGCATTCATGCGGTCATGATGCCCTCGCGCTACACGGCGCAGATGAGTCTCGAGGACGCACAAGCGCAGGCGCGCGGCATGGGCGTGCATTACAGCGTGATTCCGATCGAAGGCATGTTTGAGGCAACGCTGGCGGCGCTGGGTGGCGAGTTCGCGGGCCGGCAGCCCGATACCACCGAAGAGAACATCCAGTCGCGTTGCCGCATGCTGCTGCTGATGGGTATCTCGAACAAGACCGGCCGCATGCTGCTGACCACGGGCAACAAGAGCGAAATGGCCGTCGGCTATGCCACTTTGTACGGCGATATGGCGGGCGGCTTCGCGCCCATCAAGGATTGCAGCAAGCTGCTCGTGTACCGGTTGGCGGCGTATTGCAATCGCAACGGTGAAGTCATCCCGCAGCGGGTGATCGATCGGCCGCCCTCGGCCGAACTGCGCCCCGATCAGCAGGACTCGGATTCGCTGCCACCGTACGAAGTACTCGATGCCATCCTCGAGGCCTTCATCGAGGAGGACCTGTCGGTGGATCAGATTCAGGCGCGCGGCTTCGATCGGGCGACGATCGGGCGGGTGCTGGACCTGGTCAAACGCAATGAGTACAAGCGCCGCCAGGCGCCTCCCGGAGTCAGGGTGAGCCGCCGTGCCTTTGGTCGCGACTGGCGCTATCCGATCACGAACGGCTACCGCCGTTGACTCACTTCCAGAACTGCCACCAGCGGCGGTCTTTCTCGGCGTTGAGGTTCGGCGTCTTGCCGCTGAAGTTTTCGTTGTAGACCTTGCGCGCCGTCTCGGCCTTGTCAGTCATCCCGAGGCGCTCGTTCGCCGCGATCAGAATTTTCAGTGCCTCCTGGGTTGCCGGCGCGCCATCGAACTCCTGGATGGTTGCCGCGGCCCGTTGGGAGGCACCAATATAGGCACCGCGCTGCATGTAGTACTCCGCCACATGCACGTCATACTCAGCCAGACGATTGCGCAGATAGATCATGCGCTGCAGCGCGTCGTGGGCGTACGGGCTTTTCGGATACTGCTGCACGATGTGACGAAACGAATCGAAGGATTTGCGAGCCGTCGAGGGCGGCCGCTTGGTCAGATCCGCGTGGAACGCGCGCTCGATGATGTTCGGCGTGCGCTCGAAGTCGACCAGCCCCTTGACGTAGTAGGCATAATCGACGCGCAGGTTGATGGGATTCTCGCGGATGAAGGTATCGGCCGCATCGGTGGCCGACTCCCCTTCGTTGTCCTTGTAGTAGCAATAGATAAGGTCCAGATGCGACTGGCGCGCCTGCTCGGTGAACGGGAAGCGCGCCGTCAGGGCCTCCATCAGCTTGATGGCGGACTTGTAATCACCACTTTCCATGCGCCCGTGCGCCACTTTGTAGATGGCGGCCGGATTGGAATTCAGCAACTTGCGCTCGCGATTGGACTCACACCCGGTCAGCAGGACCGAAGTGATGCACAATGCGAAGATCAGGCCACGGGCAAGGCCATTGGCAGACATGTTGTAAGAGGCCCCTTAGGTTTTGGCTGGCCGGCCGGCCGTAGGGCGGCAGTATAGCCAATTCACGATTAGCACTAGGACTGTTGCTTGAGCGTCGAGTTCCGTAGCCACCGGATTGATATTTCCGCGGAGCTGGCCGGGCTGCGCCTGGACCAGGCGCTCGCGCGCCTGCTCCCCCAGTATTCGCGGCAGCGGCTGCAGGGCTGGATCGAGGCCGGCGCCGTTACACTCAACGGCAGTTTGCCGCGCTCCAAGGACAAGGTCCTGGGGGGCGAGCAGGTGCGCATCGAAGCGCGGATCGAGGCCGAAACCGCAGTCGCGGCCGAGTTGCTGCCGGTGCAGGTCGTCTACGAGGATGAGGCGCTGCGCATCATCAACAAACCGGCCGGTGTGGTCGTGCACCCCGGCGCCGGCAATCCGGGGCGGACCCTGCAGAACGCACTGCTGGGCTTGGAACCGCGGCTCGCCCTCGTGCCGCGCGCCGGATTGATCCACCGGCTGGACAAGGATACGAGTGGCCTGATGGTCGTCGCCCGTACCGTCGAATCCCACCGGGCACTGGTCGAGGCCCTGGCGGCCCGCGAAATCGAGCGCCGCTACGTCGTGGTGTGCCTCGGTGTGCTGACCGGTGGACGCACTGTTGATGAGCCCATCGGCCGGCACCGCACGGCCCGAACCAAGATGGCGGTGCGCGCGGATGGGCGCGCGGCGGTGACGCATTTGCGCGTTATCGAGCGATTCCGCGCGCATACCCAGGTGCTGGCGCAGCTGCAGACCGGGCGCACGCACCAGATCCGCGTGCACCTGGCGCATATCGGTCACCCGGTCGTCGGGGACCCCGTCTATGGCGCCCGACGCCGCTATCCGGCGGGCGCCTCGGATGAACTGCGGGCCACCCTGGACGGTTTCCGCCGGCAGGCCCTGCATGCCACGCAGCTGAGTTTGCGACACCCCTTCACGGGGGAGGCGCTCTCGTGGCAGGCGCCCCTCCCGACGGACATGCAGGAGCTGGTCGCAGCGCTGGCCGCGGATCAGCGTGCCCACACCGGTGCCAGCGCGCGCTCCCATGCCCGGGCCCGACGCTAGCCCGGCCCCCGCAGGGCCTTGCTGGCTGGGCCCGGACTGGCCGGTTCCGCAAAGGGTGCGGTGCGCCTTCACCCTGCGCGGTGGCGGGGTCAGCGTCGGACCGTACGCGTCGCTGAACGTCGGCGCGCATGTGGAAGATGCGCCCCAGGCCGTCGCGGAAAATCGCCGGCGGATCGCCGCTGCCCTCGCTCTGCCCACCGAGCCGGCTTGGCTCACCCAGGTGCATGGCGCCGAGGTGGTACGGCTCGGCCCGCAGCGTCAGGCCAACCTCCAGGCCGACGCGGCGGTGACGCGGCAGGCCGGGCGAGTGTGCGTGATCCAGGTCGCCGATTGCCTGCCGGTGCTCTTCGCCGCGGCCGACGGATCGGTGGTCGGGGCGGCACATGCCGGTTGGCGCGGCCTGGCGGCGGGGGTGCTGGAGGGAACTGTCGCGGCAATGGGAGTGCCGCCCGGGCAGCTGCGGGCCTGGATCGGGCCGGGCATCGGCGCGGCGAACTTCGAGGTCGGAGCGGAGGTTCGTGACCGCTTTGTCGGCGCCGCCGGGGCGGCGGGCGCGGCCGTGGTCGAGGCAGCCTTCATCGCCAATGCACGGGGGCGCTGGCAGTGTGACCTGGTCGGCCTGGCGCGGCAGCGACTGGCGGCCTGCGGCTTGACCGCCATCCATGGGGGCGGCTGGTGTACTTTCAGCGATGCCGAGAAATTCTTTTCCTATCGCCGCGATGGGCGCTCGGGACGCATGGCGGCCTTGATCTGGCTGGGCTGAAGCCCCACAACGGGGCAGATAACTTGAAAGTTCGAGGGTTACCTCATGCGGATGGATAAGCTGACGGGCAAGTTTCAGGCAGCGCTGGGAGATGCCCAGTCCCTGGCCGTGGGTCGGGATCAGCAGCTGATCGAGCCGGCGCATGTGCTGCTGGCGATGCTCGATCAGCAGGGCGGGACCGTTCGTCCGCTGGTGCTGCAAGCTGGCGCCAACCTGACCAAGCTGCGTTCCGATCTGCTCAACCGAGTCGACCAGCTGCCGACCGTACAGGGGGCGGCCGGGGATGTGCACATTTCCAACGACCTGCAACGCCTGCTCAATGTGACCGACAAGCTCGCGCAGCAGCGCCAGGACCAATTCATTGCCAGTGAGCTGTTCGTGCTCGCCGGTTTCGAGGATCGGGGCACGCTCGCGCGCATCTTCAAGGATGCGGGGCTGACCAGGGCGGCGGTCGAAAAGGCCATCGCCGACGTGCGCGGCGGCGACAACGTCAATGACGCGAATGCCGAGGAGCAGCGCGGGGCGCTGGCCAAGTACACCGTGGATCTCACGGCACGCGCCGAGTCGGGCAAGCTCGATCCGGTCATCGGTCGCGACGATGAAATCCGCCGCACCATCCAGGTCCTGCAGCGTCGCACCAAGAACAATCCGGTGCTGATCGGGGAGCCTGGCGTGGGCAAGACCGCGATCGCCGAAGGGTTGGCGCAGCGCATCGTCAATGGCGAAGTGCCCGAGGGCCTGCGCAACCGACGCATCCTCGCGCTCGACATGGGTTCGCTGATTGCGGGCGCGAAATTCCGTGGCGAATTCGAAGAGCGGCTCAAGGGCGTATTGAACGATCTGGCCAAGCAGGAAGGTCAGGTCATCCTCTTCATTGACGAGTTGCATACGGTGGTGGGCGCGGGCCGCGCGGAAGGCTCCATGGATGCCGGCAACATGCTCAAACCCGCACTGGCGCGCGGGGAGCTGCATTGCATCGGCGCAACCACGCTCGACGAATACCGCAAGTACATAGAAAAGGATGCGGCCCTGGAGCGCCGCTTCCAGCGCGTCATGGTGAACGAACCTTCGGTCGAAGACACCATTGCGATCCTGCGCGGCTTACAGCAGCGTTACGAAGTGCATCACCGGGTCGACATCACCGATCCGGCAATCGTCGCGGCTGCGACCTTGTCGCATCGCTATATCGCGGACCGCCAGTTGCCCGACAAGGCCATCGATCTCATCGATGAGGCCGCCGCACGCATCCGCATGGAAATCGACTCGAAGCCCGAAGTGCTCGACCGTCTGGAACGGCGGCTGATCCAGTTGAAGATCGAGCACGAAGCGCTGAAGAAGGAAACCGACGAGGCCTCGCGCAAGCGTTTGCGGACCCTCGATGAAACCCTCGAGGGCCTGGCGCGTGAATACGCCGACATGGAAGAGGTATGGAAGTCTGAAAAAGCGGCGCTGCAGGGTGCCGCGACCATCCGCGAGGAAATGGAGCGCGTGCGCGTGGAGCTCGATGGCGCGCGCCGCGCCAGTGATCTTGGCAAGATGGCCGAATTGCAGTACGGGCGCATGCCCGAGCTGGAGAAGCGTCTGGCGCAGGCCGTGGCCGCGGAAAACCAGGACACGCAGCTGGTGCGCAACAAAGTCACCGAGGAGGAGATCGCGGAGGTCGTCTCCAAGTGGACCGGTATTCCGATCAGCAAGATGCTCGAAGGTGAGAAGGAAAAACTGCTGCGCATGGAGAGCGCGCTGGACCGGCGTGTGGTAGGCCAGGATGATGCGGTGCGCATCGTTTCGGATGCCATCCGGCGCTCGCGTGCGGGACTGTCAGATCCCCGGCGTCCCAACGGCTCGTTCCTGTTCCTGGGGCCGACCGGTGTCGGCAAGACCGAGCTGTGCAAGGCGCTCGCGGATTTCCTGTTCGATACCGAGGAGTCGATGATTCGCATCGACATGTCCGAGTTCATGGAAAAGCACTCGGTCGCGCGCCTGATCGGCGCGCCCCCGGGCTATGTCGGCTATGAGGAGGGCGGCTATCTGACCGAGGCGGTGCGCCGGCGTCCCTATGCCGTGATCCTGCTCGATGAGGTCGAGAAGGCCCACCCGGATGTGTTCAATGTCCTGCTGCAGGTACTCGATGACGGCCGGCTCACCGACGGCCAGGGCCGCACCGTGGATTTCCGCAACACCGTCATCATCATGACCTCCAATCTGGGGTCACAGGTCATCCAGGAGTACGCGGGCGAGAAGAACTACTCGCGCATGCGCAGTGCGGTCATGGAAATCGTGCAGCAGTCGTTCCGGCCGGAGTTCATCAACCGCATCGATGACATTGTGGTATTCCACCCGCTCAGCACCGAACAGATCCGCAAAATCGTCGACATCCAGCTGGCGTACCTGCGCAAGCGGCTGCAGGAGCGCAATCTGGACATCGTGTTGAACGAGAGCGCGCGCGACCTGATGGGTGAGGCGGGGTTCGACCCGGTATATGGCGCAAGGCCGCTGAAACGGGCCATCCAGCAGCAGATCGAGAATCCGCTGGCACAGCACATCCTGCGCGGCGACTTCACGCCCGGCGACACCATCCAGGTCAGCGTACGGGACGGCCGGCTGGCCTTCAGCCGGTCGGTCGAACAGGCGGCATAGCCTGTATACTCAGTTCCATGCCGTTCTACGAATACGAGTGCGCCAGCTGCAAGTTCTACACGGAGGTCATGCAGAAGATCAGTGACTTGCCGCTGAAGAAATGTCCCTCCTGCGGCAAGAGCACACTCAAAAAGCTGATCTCGGCGCCGGTATTCCGGCTGAAGGGTGGCGGCTGGTACGAAACGGATTTCAAATCCGACAAGGAATCCAAACGCAATCTGGCGGGCAACGAGGACGCGCCGGATTCCAAGGCGCGCGAGACGCCCCCGCCCGCGGAGGCGAAAGCCGGGGACGCCCAGCCCGGTGATAGAAAGGCCGCTGACAGCAAGACCGAGTCCAAGCCGGCCGAAAAGGCCGCCGCCAGCGATTCGGGCGAGCGCGGCGTTGCGAGCCGCTCGGCCAGCAAGTCGTCGGCGGGGAAACCCGCCAAGGCGGCCGTAAAGCCGGCCGCCAAGGCAGCGGCCCGCAAGCCTGCCGCGAAGCTCAAAACCAAAGCCAAGGCCAGCAAACGTCGTGGCCGATGAGCCGCGCGGCGCAAAGCCCGGCAAGCGCTCCGTGAGTCTGCGCCGGCTGCTGGTGGCCGGCGTCCTGGTGTGGCTGCCGATCATCGCCACCGTCTGGGTCATCAGCTTCTTCGTGACGCTGATGGATCGCACGCTGGTGCTGCTGCCCACGCGGTACCAGCCGGTAACCCTGCTGGGCTTCCAGCTGCCCGGCCTGGGCGTGCTGTTTGCGTTTATCGTGGTGCTGCTGACGGGGGTGCTCGTCACCAACCTCATCGGGCGCCAGCTGGTGGGGTACTGGGAAGACCTGATGCAGCGCATTCCGCTGGTGCGCTCGGTCTATGGAGGGGTGAAGAGTTTCACGGAGAGCGTGCTGTCCTCCAGCAATTCCTTCCGCAAGGTCGTGGCGGTGGAGTATCCGCGGCCCGGAATCTGGAGCATCGGCTTTGTGACCGCGGAGGATGTGGCCGAGGTCAGCCGCCGCACCGGCCAGCACGTCCGCTGCGTCTTCATTTCCACGGCACCCAATCCGACTTCCGGGTTCATCATTCTGGTGCCGCAGACCCAGTTGCTCGAGCTGGACATGTCAGTGGATGCCGCCATGAAAATGATTGTCACCTGCGGCGTCGTGCTGCCGGACCCGCCGGTTGCTCATTTGCCGGCCGGTCCGTAACATCCGCGTCCCGATGCGCACTCACTACTGCGGAAATGTCGACGAAAAGCTCACCGCGCAGGAGGTGACCGTCGCCGGCTGGGTGCATCGTCGCCGTGATCATGGCGGGGTCATTTTCGTTGATCTGCGCGACCGCGAAGGTCTGCTGCAGGTGGTCTTCGATCCGCAGTCCAAGGAGGTGTTCGGCGAGGCCGAGCGCCTGCGCGGTGAATTCGTCATCCAGGTGAAAGGCAAGGTGCGCTCCCGCCCCGCCGGAACCGCGAATGCCAACCTGAAGTCGGGCCAGGTCGAAGTTCTGGCACGCGAGCTTGCGGTGCTGAACCGTTCCGAGCCACTGCCCTTCCAGCTGGACGAGCACGTCAGTGAGGAAGTGCGCCTGAAGTACCGTTACCTGGATCTGCGGCGCGAGGTGATGATCAAGCGCCTGCGTCAGCGGCATCACATTACCCGCGCCATGCGCAGTTACCTGGACGGCAACGGCTACATCGACATTGAAACCCCGGTGCTGGGCAAGTCCACCCCGGAAGGCGCGCGTGACTACCTCGTGCCCAGCCGTACGCACGCGGGCAAGTTCTTTGCTCTACCCCAGTCGCCGCAGCTGTTCAAGCAACTACTGATGGTGGCCGGTCTCGACCGTTACTACCAGATCGTGCGCTGCTTCCGCGATGAGGACCTGCGCGCCGACCGGCAGCCGGAGTTCACGCAGCTGGACATCGAGACCTCGTTCCTGACGCAGGACGACATCATGGTGTCGATGGAAGGTCTGCTGCGTCATCTGTTCACCGAAGTCATGCAGGTCTCATTGCCGGACCCGATTCCACGCATGACCTACGCGCAGGCGATGCGCCGATACGGTTCCGATAAGCCGGACCTGCGCATCGCGCTGGAACTGGTGGATATCGCGGATCTGGTCACGGACTGCAGCTTCAAAGTCTTCGCCGGCCCCGCGAACGATCCCGCGGGCCGCGTCGCGGCGCTGCGAGTGCCGGGTGGGAATGCCCTGACGCGCAAGCAAATCGATGACTACACCGCCTTCGTGGCGCGCTATGGTGCCAAGGGCCTGGCGTACGTGAAGGTCAACGACATCGCCAAGGGCCGTGACGGACTGCAGTCACCCATCATCAAGTTCCTGAGCGATGCGGCCGTGACGGGCATCCTCGCGCGCACGGGCGCCGGGAACAACGACCTTATTTTCTTTGGCGCCGATACGGCCAAGGTGGTCAATGATTCAATCGGGGCACTGCGCCTCAGGGTCGGCCAGGACCTCAAGCTGGTCGAGGCGGGCTGGCGTCCGCTGTGGGTGGTCGACTTCCCGATGTTTGAATGGGATGCCGAAGCGAAGCGCTGGGTGGCCATGCACCATCCGTTCACTTCCCCCCTGAATGAGGACCCCGTCGCACTCGCCGCCAATCCGGGTACCGCGCTGGCCAAGGCCTATGACATCGTGCTGAACGGCTCGGAGATCGGCGGTGGCTCGGTGCGCATTCATCGCCAGGAACTGCAATCGGCGGTATTTGCGCTGCTCGGGATCGGCGCCGAGGCCGCACAGCAGAAATTCGGCTTCCTGCTGGATGCACTTAAATTCGGCGCGCCGCCACACGGTGGCATCGCCTTCGGTCTTGATCGCCTCGCCATGCTGATGGCCGGCGCCGAGAGCATTCGCGACGTGATTGCGTTCCCCAAGACGCAAACGGCGGCCGACCAGATGACGGATGCGCCGTCCGAAGTCAGCGAGCAGCAGCTGCGCGAGCTGCACATCCGGGTGCGCACGCCACCGCCTGCCTGACGGATCTTCAGTTCTTGAGCAGCGCGCGCAGCCGGTACAGCGTCTCAAGCGCGGCTCTCGGCGACAATTCATCGGGATTGATTTGTGCTAAGGCGGCGCGCAGCGCGTGGGCCGCCTCGTCCCTGGGAGCTGCTGGCGGCGGGTCCAGCAGCGCCAGTTCACCCTGCGGGCCGGGTGCACGGTGGCGATCGCGCTGATTCTCCAGCCCCACCAGAAACTGCCGGGCGCGGGCGATGACCTCGCGTGGCACGCCGGCCAGTTGCGCCACCTGCAGTCCATAGCTGCGATCCGCCGGGCCCTCTTTGACTGCGTGCAGGAAAATGATGCCGTCGGCGTGCTCGGTGGCATCCAGATGCACATTCACACAGGCTTCCAGTTCGGTTGCCAGCGTCGTCAATTCAAAGTAGTGCGTGGCGAACAGCGTCATGGCGCGGGTCCTGGTGGCGATATGACGCGCGATGGCCCAAGCCAGAGACAGACCGTCGAAGGTGCTCGTGCCGCGGCCGATCTCGTCCATCAGGATCAGGCTGCGCGCGGTGGCGTTGTTGAGGATATTCGCCGCCTCGGTCATTTCCACCATGAAGGTCGAACGGCCGCCGGCCAGGTCATCGGCTGCGCCAATGCGCGTGAAAATTCGGTCCAGCGGACCGATGAGCGCCAGGTCTGCGGGTACGAAGCTGCCCATATGGGCCAGCACGACGATCAGCGCCGTCTGGCGCATGTAAGTGGATTTGCCCCCCATGTTCGGGCCCGTGATGACCAGCATGCGCCGGCGATCATCGAGGTCCAGATCATTGGGCACGAAGGTGCCACTTCCCAGGAATTTTTCGACCACCGGATGGCGGCCCGCTTCGATGTGCAGTCGCGGCTCGCTCACGAGCTTCGGCTCTACCCACTGCAACGAACAGGCGCGCTCGGCGAGGCTTCCCAGGGCATCCAGCTCCGAAACCGCGGCGGCGGTCGCCTGCAGCGCACCCAGCTGCGCAATCAACTGCGTGAGCAGCGTGTCGAACAGTTCGCGCTCGCGCGCCAGCGAGCGCTCGCGGGCGCTCAGGACCTTGTCTTCGAAGCCCTTCAATTCGGTCGTGATGAAGCGTTCGGCGGATTTCACGGTCTGGCGGCGGACGTAGTCCGTGGGCACCCGTTCCGCATCCTTGCGTGATACCTCTATGAAGAAACCCTGGACTCGGTTGAACCCCAGCTTCAGGCCCGGGATGCCCGCACGTTCGCGTTCGCGCTGTTCCAGTTCGAGCAGGAACGCATCGGTATGCGTGGCGATATGCCGCAGCTCATCCAGTTCCGCATCGTAGCCGGAGGCGATGACATCCCCCTCACGCAATAGCGCCGGGGGCTCCGCGGCGATGGCCTGCGCCAGCAATGCGTGGATATCGCCGTGATGCCCGGTGCTATTCAGCAGGCCGTGCAGCAGCGGTGAGTCCGCGGCCGGTCCTGCGGCAGCGGCCGCCAGTTGCGGAAGTAACGCGACGGCCGTGCGCAACTGCGCCAGATCGCGCGGCCGCGCCGAGCGCAGCGCGACGCGCGACAGGATGCGCTCGACATCACCGATGCCTGCGAGCGGTTCGCGCAGACCTTCGAAACGGCGCCGGTCGATCAGTGCCGCGACGGCCTGGTAGCGTTGTCGCAATTCCGCGTGATCGGTGAGCGTGCGATTCAACCAGCGCCGCAGTTGCCGTGAGCCCATGGCCGTGACACAGCGGTCCAGCAGCGCGAACAGCGTGGCCTCGGTATTGCCCGACAGGCTCGTATCCAGCTCCAGGTTGCGGCGCGTTGCGGCATCGAGCATCAACGCATCGCCGCGATGCTCCACATGGAGCGTGCGGATATGGGGCACGGCGGCCTTCTGCGTCTCACCCACGTACTGCAGCAGCGCGCCGGCGGCGCAGATGGCAAGCGAATCCGCGCTGAGGCCGAATCCCTGCAGGTCGCGGGTGCCGAGCTGCTGGTTGAGCACACGGCTGCAGGCCTGCGCTTCGAAGTGCCAGGGCGCTCGCGGGCGCAGCGCCGTGCCCGGCCGCTCCAGCGCGTCGCGCGCCGCGTTCTCATTTACCAGCAGTTCCGCAGGCCGCAGGCGCTCCAGTTCGCCGGCGAGGGTTTGGGTACCCGTGGACTGCAGCAGCGTGAAGCGCCCCGCCGCCAGATCCAGCCATGCGAGGCCGAAGGTCTCACCGTCCTGGACCACGGCGGCGAGCAAGGTTTCGCGCCGATCATCGAGCAACGCAGCATCGGTGACGGTACCGGGCGTGATGACCCGCACGACCTGTCTTTCCACCGGCCCTTTGGTCTTGGCCGGATCGCCCATCTGCTCGCACACCGCGACGCTTTCACCCTTGCGTACCAGCCGCGCGAGATAGCCCTCGGCGGCATGGGCGGGCACGCCGGCCATGGGAATGGGCTGCCCGGCCGATTGGCCGCGGGCGGTCAGCGTGATGTCGAGGAGCGAGGCGGCGCGCCGGGCGTCCTCGAAGAACAACTCGTAGAAGTCCCCCATCCGGTAGAACAACAGCACATCCGGGTACTGCGCCTTCAGACGCAAGTACTGCTGCATGACGGGGGTGTTGGATTCTATATTATTATTCAAATCAATTACTTATAATATGACCGTGGGCGACGACCTGGAGCAGGAGAAGGCATTTTCGCCCATGGTTCAGCGGCGTGCATCACGACCTTTGGCTTGGGGAGGCACCGTTCTGGCAAGACCTACCGATGCAGTCCGTGCCCCAGGACCTCGATTTCTCCGACATCCGAAAGTAGGAACCCGGAGTACATCAGGGGCTCGCTGACCCACCATGGAGCTTGCCCCGAACCTTCGGTCATACCCCATTATCAGGCCAAGGGGTGCAGATGCGCGACCAGGTTCCGAAGGAGGATGTTCAGCTCTCTGCCGCGGAATGTGCCGCGCGCACGGGACTGACGGTGCGTGCTTTGCGCGTGTACGAGCGCAAAGGCCTGCTGCGCCCACCGCGCAGCGCCAGCGGCTGGCGGCACTACGGGCGAGACGAACTAATCCGGATAAATACGATCTGCGTCCTGAAGGAGGCGGGGCTGACGTTGGCTCAGATGCGGGCGATTCTCCATCAGCAAGGTTTGCAGCTGGAGGTGCTTCTGATGGCACAGATTGAAGGCTGGAAAGCCAAGCAGGAGCAGGCAGAACGCGGGCGTATCCTCGCGAATGCCGCGTTGCAGCGCGTACGGGCCGGCAATGGCCTTTCCGTCGATCAATTGTGCGCGCTGGTCCGGAGCATCGATGCGAGTAGTACGGATCCGACGATTCGTCCTCTCGTCCTGCGCCTCCTCGACATGCCGCCGGAACGGCGCGCCGAAGTCATTCGGACGCGCAACGAGGAGTGGAGTCCGAGATGGCTGCAGGACTATCAGGAGGCGCTCAGAACCCGGCTCGATCCCGATCTCGAGCGGCTGATGGATGCAGGAGTCCCGCCGTCTTCCCCGCAGGCCCAGCGACTGGTGAATCTTCAGCTGCAGCTGATGACGCAATTCCGGGTCAGAGAGGAGGCAGTCAGCTGGTTCTCGAAAGCGCACGGTCCGGAACCCGGCAGCGTTGGCCAGACCGCCTCCACTGGGAATGACCGAAACGGAAGACCGGGTGATATGGACTGTCCTGGCGGACGTTGCGCTTGCCGCTCAGTCAGCACACGCTTGTCTACGAAATACAGACGAGTTGTCCGACATGTGATTGCAATTGCGGCGTCGTGCGCTACGAGCACGACACTCCGCGCTCTAAACTTTGGCGGCAACCCCTGCCAGTGGCTTCAATGGGCCTGATCAGGGACGCTTCGGCCCATCATGCTGCGCGTGATCTGACCGCGCTGCGTCGAACAGTCGCAGAATTGTCGGCGCGTCACTCAGGCGCGCACTTGGCTTGATGTGCGCCAGCCCGACCATGGCCACGTGGTCAGCGAGTTGTTGGCATGACACTCCCTGCAGTCGCTGTTGGTCGATGACGACGAAGACGCGCGACATCGCCCAAACGACACCGAGCTGCAGCATGCTTGTGACCTGGACTCATCAACGACGCTCGGTGCCGTTTCGCTGCCAAACGTGAACGGGCGATTTCGCTGCTCCATCGCCCGTAGCAGGGCCTCCGGTTGGGGAGTCACCAGGACATAGAGATTCGCGTGGCAGTGAGCCCCGGCCAGCGGCACGTTCGCCGCCCGAGCAATCTCGGAGAGCCGCTCGAGAATGGCTTCGGCCGGAGATCGTGGCAGCAGGCGGGCCGGGCGACGGCCCAGTGGCGGCGCCCGCGTCCGTCGCCACCGTGGTTTCGATTACTAAGATACTAGTAGAGTAATCAACCCAAGGGGAGGAGGTCAATAGTCGAGGCGGCCTTATGGTGTATTATTAATTAAAATCAACAAGTTGAAACCGGCTCCTGGTAGGAATGGTTGTCAATTCAACCAGCTTGAGCTGCACAGGCAGAATTCCGGCCTTGACGGGTATAATTCGGCCCCCAGCGTCGCGGCGGCTGCCGCCAACTCTTGCGCTGGTAAGTCGGGAAGCGGAGCCGTATGTCCTTCGAGTTCGGCACGGTGCCATTCGTGACGCAAGGCCGCAGTTCGTGACTCTTGGCAGCACGTCAATAATAGCTGGATATACTATTAATCAGCTGGGTGATTCCCACTTTGGTCGGTCGTGCTCAGGGAGTGTGCGAGTGTTGCCAATGCGCAGTTCAATGACCGCCGTTATCGCAGCCTGCGGTATGTCGTGGGCTGCCGCGATCGCCGCGAACACGCCCGCTCCGCCGGCGGATGCTTCGCATGCCAACTGGAAAACAGTCCAGACGTTCTGCTTCGAGTGCCACAACACCGAGGACTGGGCCGGCGGCGTGGCGTTTGACACCATGGGCGATGATGCCGTGCCCGCGGATGCCAAGATCTGGGAACAGGCCGTGCGCAAACTGCGTGGCGGCATGATGCCACCGCCCGGGCACAAGAAACCCGACCCCGCAGCACGCAGCAGCCTGATCTCCTATCTGGAGACCACTCTGGATGCCGCAAGCCCTCATCCTGACCCGGGCCGCGTACCGCTGCGCCGCCTGAACCGCCGCGAATACGCCAATGCCGTGCACGATCTGATTGGCCTTGACGTCGATCCGGCGGCATGGCTGCCGGAGGATCCGCTCAAGGACGGCTTCGATACCGACGCTGATCTGTTGCGGGTGACGCCGAACTTCCTGGATCAGTCCGTGGCCGCCGCGCGGGCGCTCGCACTCGAGGCAGTGGGCGATCCGAAGGCCGCGCCAATCGACACCACCTACGGCAACATCGCCAACATGATCATTTCCCTGAATCCGCGCCCCGCGATGGGCACGGGTGACCAGGAGAAGTACGAGGACGGCATGCCCTTCGGCACCCGCGGTGGCATGGTCGCGGAGCACTGGTTCGCGGCTGACGGGGAATACTCCCTCACCATCGGCGATATGGCGATGGCGCGCGAAGTGCCGAAACTGGAGTTCGTAAGCACGGTGATCGTGCTGCTTGATGGCAAGGAGATTCACCGCGTCGACGTCGGCGGCGAGGACGACTACAAGGACATCGACCAGAACCTGGATGCGGGCGTGTATCACGTCAACAGCCGCCTGCGCGATATCCGTTTTCATGCCACCGCGGGCCAGCACAAGGTGGCGGTTACGTTCTTGCGGCGCAGCTACGCGGAGAGCGACGAGCGGATACGGCCCAATACTCTGGATGGCGGCCAGCAGCGCGTGAATGCCGTGCATGCCATGCAGATCAAGGGACCGCTGAAGATCACCGGCATGAGCGAGACACCCAGCCGCGCGAAGATTTTCATCTGCACGCCTGCAAGCCAAGCCGAGGAGATGCCCTGCGCGCAGAAAATCATTGCCAACCTGGCGCAACAGGCTTTCCGGCGCCCGCTGACGGATGATGACATGCAGCCGCTGGTGGCCTTCTACCAGAAGGGCCGGCAGGCGGGGACTTTTGATACCGGCATCCGCGATGCGCTGTCTGCGATCCTTGCCAGTCCGAACTTCCTATACCGGGTCGAAGCGGCCAGTGACCATGTCCGCACGCTGAATGATTTTGAGCTCGCCTCGCGGATGTCGTTCTTCATCTGGAGCAGCATCCCTGACCCGGAACTGCTGGATTTGGCGGCCAAGAACGAGCTCTCAAAGCCCGCGGTGCTCAAGGCCCAGGTGCATCGCATGCTCGCGGACCCGCGTGCGGTCTCACTCACCAAGGACTTCGCGTTCCAGTGGCTCAACATCGCGAAGATGGACACCATCTCCCCGGCGCGGGCGCTGTTCAGCTATGCGAGTGGGCAGTACGACCCCCGGCCGCTGTTCCGCAAGGAACTGCAGCTGTTCATAGACAGCATCTTCCGCTCGGATCGCAGCGTGGTGGATCTGCTCACCGCGGACCACACCTACCTCAACGAGCAGCTCGCCCTGCTCTATGGCATTCAGAATGTGAAGGGGGGCGAGTTCCGCCGCGTCACACTCACCGACCCGGATCGTTTCGGTCTGCTGGGCAAGGGTGCGGTGCTCATGACCACGGCCAATCCTGATCGCACGGCGCCGGTGCTGCGTGGGGCCTGGATCATGGAGCGCATCCTGGGCACCCCACAGACCCCGCCGCCGCCGAATGTGCCGACTTTGACCGCGTTCGTCGCCAGCAAGCCCACCACCGTGCGCGAAAGGACCGAGGTGCATCGCCGCAACCCGCCGTGTTCGGGCTGCCATTCCGTGATGGACCCCCTGGGCTTTGCGTTGGAGAATTTCGATACCGTCGGTGAGTTCCGGGCCATCGATCCGCAAACTCATACGCTGATCGACACGGCGGGCACCATGCCGGATGGCACGCCCATGGCCGGTCCCGCGGATCTGCACAAGGCTCTGGCCGCGCGCGGCCCGCAGCTGGTGCAGACCATCACCGAGAAGCTGATGACCTATGCGATAGGCCGGCCGATGATCTATTCGGATATGCCGGCCGTGCGCGCCATCGCGCGCGAGGCCGCGGCCAACAACAACCGTTTCGAGTCCATAGTCCTGGGAGTCGTGAACAGCGATGCCTTCCGCGAGCGCGCACCGGCCGCGCCGCTGCCGACCTCGCTGACAACGCAGGCGTCCAACCTGACTTCCGCGCCCCGAGCAAATTGAAGTGGAGGCATAGCCATGTTCCTGACCAAGAAGCATCTGTCCCGGCGCACGGTCCTGAAGGGTGCCGGCGCGGTGATCTCCCTGCCGCTGCTGGATGCGATGATTCCGGCGGGCACGGCCCTGGCTGACACCCCCGCAGTGATCAAGCCTCGCTTGGGCTTTGTCTACTTCCCGCACGGCGCGGTCGAGAAGTTCTGGACCCCCGATGGCACGGGCAAGGATTTCAAATTCTCGCGGATCATCAAGCCCCTGGAAGGCATGCGCGATTACGTTACAGTGGTCACCAAGCTGCGCAACAAGCCTGCGGAAAGCACCGACCCGCATGGCATTGTCGAGGCGACCTGGCTCACCTGCCTGGCGCCGACTGCCCGCCACGAGGGGCCGGATGCCGGCGTGTCCATCGATCAGGTGGCCGCGCGCCAGATGGGCAAGGACACACCGCTGCCGTCGCTGGAACTGTGTGGCGAACCCGGCGGGGCCGTCAATTACAGCAGCCCCGGTCAGGGGCTGCCGCTGGAAGGCAACCCCCGTCACGTTTTCACGACCATGTTCGGTCCGGGCGACTCCAATGCGGAGCGCAAAGGTCTGTTGCAGGCCACGGGTAGCCTGCTCGACTATGTGCAAGAGTCCAGCAAGAGCCTCAGCCGCACGCTGGATGGATCGGACCGCGCCTTGGTGAACGATTACCTGCAGGCGGTGCGCGAAGTTGAACTGCGCGTGCAGAAGCTGTCAGCCAAGGCCGATTCACTCGGCAATCTGCCGAATGCACCGCTGGGCGCACCCGATGATTTCGGCGAGCTGCTGGACATCCAGTTCGAGATGATCGCGCTGGCCTTCCAGACCGGCCAGACCCGCATCGCGACCATGCGCATGGTCAAGGAAGCGAGCATGCGCACGTATCCACAGGTAAATGTGGATGAAGCTTTTCACCCGCTCTCCCATCACGGCGAGGATCCGGAGAAGTTTGAGCGTCTGGTGCGCATCCAGGCCTGGCATACCGAGCGCGTCAATCGCTTTGCGAAGCGACTCGCGAGCATCAAGGAAGGCAGCGGCAACGTCCTGGACAACTCGATCATTCTGTTCGGCAGCAACATGGCCAACAGCGACCTTCACAACCAGAACCCGATTCCGCAGCTGCTGCTGGGCAAGGGCGGCGGCATTAAGGGCGGCCAGCACCTGGCCATGCCGGCTTCCACCCCGCACGCCAATATCCTGCTCACCATGGTGCAGCGCGCCGGGGTGAAGCTGGAGAAGTTCAGCGACTCGAGCGGGCCGCTGGCCGACGTTTGATATGCGCCAGGTAGGCATGCAAGTTGTGGCGTTTGCGGTGGCCGGCATCCTGTGTGGCGCGGCGGCCGGTGCCGCCGATGTCGGTGAGCGCCCGGATGGCAGCACCCCGCTCGAGTGGGCTGTCTTCCATGGCGACATTGCCCAGACGAAGAAGCTGCTGGCGGCGGGCGCGGACGTCAAGGCCCGCAATGCCTATGGCGTCAATGCCATGCAGCTGGCCGCGGATGCCTCCAATACCGAACTGATCCGGGTGTTGCTGAAGGCCGGAGCCGATCCGAATTCGCCCAATCCTGAGGGCGAAACGGCGTTGCACCTGGTGGCTCGTGCCGGCAATGTCGAGGCGGCAAAATTGTTGCTGAAGGCGGGCGCCGCCGTGGATCCCCACGAGAGCTTTGGCGGCCAAACGCCACTGATGTGGGCCGCTGCACGACGACAGCCGCAGATGGTCGAGCTGCTCGCCGACAAGGGGGCGGACGTCAACGCCCGCTCGGCGGTTCGTGACTACTTGCGGGTGGCCACGGCCGAGAGCCGCGCCAAGCAGCTGGATCGTGGCGGCTTCACCCCCTTGATGTACGCGGCGCGCGAGAACTGCGGTGCCTGCGTGGAGGTGCTGCTGAAGCACAAGGTCGATATCAATCTGCCCGACCCTTCCGGCTTCGCGCCGATGACGATCGCGATGCTGAACAGCAACTGGGACATCGCCAAGCGTCTGATCGATGCCGGCGCCGATGTCAACGAATGGGACATCTTCGGGCAGGCGCCGCTGCACGTGGCGATCGGCAACATGAACAGCCGCGGCAACAACGACCCTCTGGACCTGGACCATCCCAATAAGGCCACCGGCCGCGACATCGTGAAACTGCTGCTGGAGCATGGCGCCAATCCCAACCAGCAAACGTATTACCGGGCCGCGGGTCTGCGCAGCTTCGGTGGTACGGGCCGGGGCACGACCCCGTTCCTGGTGGCCTGCGCCAGTGGCGACATCGACATCGTGAAGCTGCTGCTGGCGCACGGTGCGGACCCCAAGCTGGCAACCTCGGACGGCCAGGGGCCGATCATTGTCGCGGTGGGGTCGCGCGCCGGCGGTACCGGCAACCCCGGTGCGCGACGGGCTGACATACCCGCTGAACCGGCCGCTGGGCCGGGCATCGAGATTCCGCCGGCCACCCGGCGCGGCCGGGGCGCTCCCAGTGGCGCGCCTGCCGCAGCGCAGGCCTCGGCTCCCCGCGCGGCGCCGGGGGCGGGTCCTGCCGATAAAATGGTTCGCCCCCCCAACCCGACCGTCGCGCTGATCAACCTGCTGGCGCAGTCCGGCGCCGATGTGAACCTGGTGGCGAAGCGGCATTTCCTGCAGCGCACGCGCGGCGGCTCGGCGCTGCATTACGCGGTGCGAACCGGGAACAAGGAAGTCATGGCGGCGCTGATCAAACTCGGCATCGATGTGAATGCAAAGGATGAGGACGGCCTGACCGCGCTCGACTACGCGATGGGGCGCGGCTACGTCCCCTTCCTGCAGATGCCTACCCGGCCGCGACGGGATTTGGCGGACCTCCTGCGTGCCGCAGGCGCCAACATGGAGCTTGCCAAGACGCCGGATTGGCCGCCGCAGAGCCCTCCCATTGGCACGGTCGTCTACGACGCCGTCATCTGGCCGGTAGACCCAGTAGGACTGTAAATGCCCATTTCCCGACGCTTGTTCCTGCGCAGTGGAGCGCAGGCTCTTTCTGCTGCCTCGCTCCTGGGCGCCATCCCGGGACTGGCGGCGGCCACGGACAAGGATGCCAAGGGCATCAGCGCCCGTGACGTCAGCGTAAAAGATGTGGGCGGCCTTGCGGTGTTCGCCGGCGGTGGCTGCAACGTCGTGGGGCTCGCCGGGCCGGACGGCGCCTTGCTGGTGGATGGCGGCCTGGCGGTGAATTCCGCGGTGTTGCTGAAGTCAGTGGCCGAGAACCTCAAGAGCCGCCGTGTTCAGACCCTGATCAATACCCACTGGCATCCCGAGCAGACAGGTTCCAATGAGGCCGTGGGCAAGGCCGGCGGCACGATCATCGCGCATGAAGTCTCACGCCTGGCGCTGGGGCGCAGGGAGCGATCGGCGCTGTACGAGGGCTATTACGGTCCACTGCCCCCGAAGGGGATTCCGACGCTGGCCACGTACAACACCGGAACCTTGATGTTCGCCGGCGAGCAGGTCGACTACCGGTACCTGCCCGCGGCCCACACCAATGGCGATCTGTTCGTGCACTTTCCGAAGCGCAACGTGATTGTCGCCGGCGGACCAGTCGCCGCGGATCACTGGCCGGTGATGGACTACCTCAATGACGGCTTCATGCACGGGTTCGTGCGCTCCTACGAGATCCTGGCCGAGGTCGCCAAGCCCGATACCGTCATCATCCCCGCGAATGGTCCGGCGCTCACCGGCGCGGAGCTTGTCAAACAGAAGGACATGTACTGGGCGCTGTTCAAACTGTTCTTCGTCGATTTCAACAAGGGCTTTGGTCCGAACGACATCGTCGCCGCGCATCCTTTGAAGGATTATGAAGCGCAATACGGTGATCCGGGGCAGTTCCTGGACTACGCATATCGCAGCTTGCAGTTGGCGACCATTCCGCACTAGCCATGCGCGTGGCCAAGGCTCCTTCGGATCTTGCGCTGCTGCGCCAGGCGCGGCGCGTTGGACGGGCCCTGCTCGGGCGCGACTGGCGCGTGGCAACGGCCGAATCCTGCACGGCGGGGTGGGTCGCCAAGGCGCTCACCGATGTGCCCGGCAGTTCACGCTGGTTCGAGGGCGGCTATGTCGTCTATTCAAATGCCGCCAAGATGCGCGATCTACACGTGTCGATGGCCACGCTGCGCCGCCATGGCGCCGTGAGCGAGGCCACGGTGCTCGCGATGGCGCGCGGGGCCGTGCGCGCAACGGGTGCCGAGCTCAGCATCGCCATCAGCGGCATCGCAGGTCCCGACGGAGGCACGGTGCACAGGCCCGTTGGCACGGTCTGGTTTGGGATCGCCCGACGAGAGCGCCCCATGCGGGCAAGCGCCACGGTCCGGGTCTTTGCCGGCGACCGGGAGTCCGTGCGCCGCCGGTCCGTGGCGTTCGCGCTGCAGCTGATACTGCGCCAGGCGCTGCCTTAGAGGGCGCCCGGGCCAGGGGTGGCGATTTCCTACGCAATGGGTCAGTTCACGCCCATGGTGGCCACAGTGCCCGCTATGTTCGTATCGTAGCGATTGCGCTGGTATCGCCGACATACTCGGCAGGAGGCTGATATGGCCGCCATCATTGTTCTGGGCAGTCTGAACATGGATATCGCCGCCTTGGGGCCACGGCTACCGCAGCCCGGCGAGACCTTGATGGGATCTCGTTTTTACACCGCACCGGGCGGCAAGGGTGCCAATCAGGCGTATGCCGCTGCCAAGCTGGGCGGCGCCGGTTCCACGGCCATGCTCGGCCGTGTGGGTGAGGATGACTTTGGCCATCAGATGATCGCCAGCCTGATTTCGGTGGGCTGTGGAGTCGATGGGATCCGCCGTCTCGCCGGTCTGAGCGGCGTCGCGCTGAACCTGATAGCCGAGTCCGGGCAGAACACCATCATGGTGGTATCCGGGGCCAACGGCCGCTTCGCGCCTGAGGATGTGGCCGCCGATACGCCGCTGCTGCGCGGCGCCCGCTTCGTGCTCTTGCAGCTGGAAGTGCCGATGCCCACCACGATGGCCGGCGCCGCGGCCGCCCGCGCTGCAGGTCTCGAAGTGGTTCTGGATCCGGCGCCTGCGCCGGAGCAGTTGCCGGCTGAGCTGTTGAAGCTGGTTGACGTGCTGACGCCGAACGAGACGGAGGCCGCGCGGCTGGTGGGACGCAAGTGCGCGGATGTGAGCGTCGATGAGGCCCGAACGATTGCCGCCGAGCTGCAATCGCGCGGCGTGCGGCACGTAATCATCAAGCTCGGCGCCAACGGTTGCCTGCTGCTGGAGGCGGGCACGGCCACGCATGTGCCGGCGCCCATGGTCAAGGCCATGGACTCCACGGGGGCGGGCGATGTTTTCAACGCGGCTTTTGTCGTGGCGTGTTCTGAAGGGGCCTCGCGCCTGGATGCCTGCCAATTCGCGGTGCATGCTGCCGCGCTCTCGGCGACGCGCATGGGCTGCCAAGCAAGCGTGCCGACGCGGGTCGAACTGGATGCCTATCTGCGGCAGATGTAAGAGTTCTGCTGCAACGCGCCGGATATACAGTAGTCCGCTTTTTCGAACACTGTGTAGAGTGGGAATATTTCGCGCAAAAAACAGTGTTTTCTGCATTTTTGCGGCTCCCGATATGCAGGCGATGTGAGACAATTCGCGCCTCGGAAATTCACTCGGACGGCGCACGCATGGATGAGAATCGCAAGAAGGCACTCACGGCCGCACTCGGACAAATCGAGAAGCAGTTTGGCAAGGGCTCGGTTATGCGTCTGGGCGATGCACCGGCTATCTGGGATGTCGAGGCCGTGTCCACCGGTTCGCTGGGACTGGACATCGCACTGGGCATCGGTGGCTTGCCGCGCGGTCGGGTGGTGGAAGTGTTCGGACCGGAGTCTTCCGGCAAGACCACGCTCACCTTGAGCGTCGTCGCCGAAGTGCAGCGCGCCGGCGGTACTGCCGCGTTCGTCGATGCCGAGCATGCGCTGGATCCGTCCTATGCCGAGAAGCTCGGCGTAAACATCGGGGAACTTCTGGTTTCACAGCCCGACACGGGCGAGCAGGCGCTGGAAATCACCGACATGCTGGTGCGCTCCGGTGCGGTGGACCTGGTGGTCATCGACTCCGTCGCGGCCCTGACGCCCAAGGCTGAAATTGAAGGCGAGATGGGTGAGATGCAGGTGGGCCTGCACGCGCGCCTGATGTCTCAGGCGCTGCGCAAGCTGACGGGCAACATCAAGCGCTCGAACACCATGGTGATTTTCATCAACCAGATCCGCATGAAGATCGGTGTGATGTTCGGCAGCCCGGAGACGACCACCGGCGGGAATGCGTTGAAGTTTTACGCCTCAGTGCGCCTGGACATCCGCCGCATCGGCGCCATCAAGAATGGCGAAGAGGTGGTCGGCAACATGACCCGCGTGAAGGTGGTCAAGAACAAGGTCTCCCCGCCGTTTCGCGAAGCTGAATTCGAAATCATGTACGGCGTGGGTATCTCCCGCGAGGGTGAGATCATCGAGCTGGGCAGCCAGCAGGGCATCATCGACAAGGCCGGAGCCTGGTACAGCTACAAGGGCGAGCGCATCGGCCAGGGCAAGGACAATGTCCGCACCTTCCTGCAGCAGCACCCGGAGATTTCGCGCGAGATTGAAGAACAGGTGCGCCTGAAGCTGCTGCCCATCAAGCAGGGCAGTCGTGCGACCGGCGATCAGGCCAATACGGCCTGACCTTCCACCAGCCGCCGCGCGCCGGTATGAGACGCCGCTTCAAGGCGGGTTCGGCCGGCGCAGCGGCTCTTTCTGATCCCAGTGGGGCCCGGCTGGTCGCGGTGACGCTGCTGGCCCGTCGTGATTTTGCCGCGGGTGAGCTGGCGACGCGGCTGCAGGAGGACGGCTATCCGACCGAGGTCGTCGCAGCTCTCATCGCCGATCTCACCGCAGGCCGGATACTGGACGATGCCCGCTTCGCCACCCAATATGTGACTTATCATGCGCAGCGGGGGCAGGGACCGCGCCGGATCGCCATGGAGCTCAGTGCCCGAGGCGTCGCCCCCCTCCATATCGAGGCTGCTTTGGCCGCCGGGACGGACTGGGCGGCCCGGGCGCGTGAGGTGCGCAGCCGACGGTTCGGGCTTGCGCTTCCGCAAACCTGGGCCGAGAAGGCCAAGCAGGGACGCTTTTTGCAGTACCGGGGCTTTTCATCGGATCATATCCGGTCGGCCCTCGGCCCGGATTTTGAGTCGGAAGATCCACTTTGAGTACATTGCCCCCTACCCGCGTTTCGGATATCCGCAAGGCTTTCCTGGAGTTCTTCAGGGCGCGCGGCCATGCCCTCGTCGCCTCCAGCTCCCTCGTGCCCGGCAATGATCCAACCCTGCTGTTCACCAGTGCCGGCATGGTGCAGTTCAAGGACGTTTTCCTGGGGATGGACCGGCGCGATTATGTGCGCGCAACCAGCAGCCAGCGCTGTGTGCGGGCCGGCGGCAAGCACAACGACCTGGAGAACGTCGGCTATACCAGCCGGCATTTGACGTTCTTCGAGATGCTCGGCAACTTCTCCTTCGGGGATTATTTCAAGTCCGATGCCATCCGCTTCGCGTGGGACTTCCTGACCGCAATCCTGCAGCTGCCACCGGAACGACTGTGGGTCACGGTCTACCAGAGCGACGATGAAGCTGCGGATATCTGGCACAAGGAGATCGGCCTTCCCGTCAGTCGCATCACTCGGCTGGGTGAGGACTCCAATTTCTGGTCCATGGGTGACACCGGGCCCCGGGGCCCGTCGAGTGAAATCTTCTTCGACCACGGTCCCGAAGTGGCGGGTGGCCCGCCGGGCTCCCCGGATGAAGACGGCGATCGCTACGTCGAAATATGGAACCTGGTGTTCATGCAGTTCGATCGTGCATCCGACGGCACGCTGGTGCCGCTGCCGAAGCCCTCGGTGGATACCGGCATGGGCCTGGAGCGCATTGCCGCGGTTATGCAGAAGGTCCACTCGGTATTCGAGGTGGATCTGTTGGCGACGCTGGTGCGCGCGGCAGCATCGCTGGCGGGCACCGCGGACCTGGAAAACGGCTCGTTGCGGGTAATCGCGGACCATATCCGCTCCTGCGCCTTCCTGATCGTGGACGGCGTCAGTCCCGCGAATGAGGGCCGTGGCTATGTGCTGCGGCGGATCATCCGCCGCGCCATCCGCCACGGCTACCAGCTGGGTGTGCGCGAACCCTTCTTCCACAAGCTGGTTGCGGTGCTCGAAGCGGAAATGGGCGCCGCTTATCCGGAGCTGTCCGAACGTCGCGCGCACGCAGAGCGGGTACTCGCCCAGGAGGAGGCGCGTTTTGCCGAGACCCTCGCCACGGGAATGGCGCTGCTGGAGGCGGCCATGCGCGAGATGTCGGGCAGCGTCATCGACGGTGCAACGGTATTCAAGTTGTATGACACATTCGGCTTTCCGGTCGATCTCACGGCGGACATTGCCCGCGAACATCACCTGAGCATTGACCAGGCAGGGTTTGAGGCGGCAATGGATGCGCAGCGCAAGCGCGCCCAGGCCGCGAGTCGTTTCGGGGTGGATATGCGCGGCGGCACGAAGGTTGATTCGCAAACTCAGTTCCATGGCTATGACACGCTCACGGGCACGAGCCGCGTGGTGGCATTGCTGCGCGATGGCGCGGCCGTCGAGGAATTGCAGGCCGGGGAGAGCGGCGAAGTGTTTCTCGAGGCCACGCCCTTCTACGCCGAGTCCGGCGGCCAGGTGGGCGATGCGGGCGAACTAGCGGGAGCGGGCATTCGCTTCGTGGTCAGTGACACGGTCAAGCGGGGCAAGGCCTTCTCGCATGTGGGCAAGGTGGCCGCGGGGCGCATCCGCATCGGCGCGCAGCTTGCCGCCCAAGTCGACGGCCCGCGGCGCGCCGCAACCGTCCTGAATCACTCGGCCACGCATCTGCTGCACGCGGCGCTGCGCCAGGTACTGGGGACCCACGTGCAGCAAAAAGGCTCGCTGGTGGCGCCCGATCGGCTGCGCTTCGATTTCTCGCACTTTCAGCCCATCACGCCTGCGGAGCTCACGACGATCGAACGCCTCGTGAATGCACAGATCCGGCGCAATGAGCCGGCACAGACCGCGGTCATGGAATACGACCAGGCGGTGGCCTCCGGCGCCATGGCGCTGTTCGGCGAAAAATACGACAAGGATGTGCGCGTGCTGCGCATCGGTGACTTCTCCGTGGAGCTGTGCGGAGGTACCCATGTCGATCGTGCCGGAGACATCGGACTGTTCAAGATCACCGGCGAAAGCGGTGTCGCATCGGGCGTGCGACGCATCGAGGCGATCACGGGTGAAAGGGCGATCGACTACATGGAGCAGCATGAGGCGCTGATCCGCGAGGTCGCCGGATTCTTGCGTGGTTCTCCGGACGAAGTGCCCGAGAAGGTGCGCGAGGTGCTCGACCGGGTGCGCCAGATGGAGCGCGAGATTCGTAGCCTCAAGGACAAGCTGGCGTCGGGCTCGGGAGTGGATCTGGCTGCCCGCGCCGTCGATGTCCACGGTGTGAAGGTCGTCGCGGCGCAGGTCGACGGCGCGGATTCGGGCGCATTGCGCAATGCCGTCGACCTGTTGAAGAGCAAATTAGGTTCGGCCGTGATCGTCCTGGCTTCCGTTGATGCGCAATCGAAGGTGCTGCTGGTCGCCGGAGTAACGGCCGATCAGACTGCGCGGGTGAAGGCCGGCGAACTGGTCGGCATTGTCGCGGCCGCAGTCGGTGGCAGGGGCGGTGGCAGGCCGGATTTTGCCCAGGCAGGCGGTTCTGATCCTACGGCACTGCCGCAGGCCCTGGCGGCAGTTGAAGCACTGGTGCGCCAGCGATTGGGTGTATGAATTATCGTCAAATCGGGAGATTCTCCCGAATTGAATAGCCGCGTGCTGTAGTGCTGCGGTGCGTATTCGTTGCCGCGGCAACGGTATTGTCTGACTCAACCATACGGCGCCCATAACGTTGCGCTCTGCCTCCACTGTCGGCAGATTCATGGTTTGCGCGATTGTTTCTTATTTCGCTTCGGCCACGCTATAGATTCGAAGGTGGGTTTGGAGGACTGAGTATGTTGATTCTGACGCGGCGAGTGGGTGAGACAGTGATGATCGGCAACGAGGTCACTGTGACTGTGCTGGGTGTGAAGGGTAACCAGGTCCGCATGGGAATCAATGCGCCGCGCGCTGTCCCGGTGCATCGGGAAGAGATTTTCGAGCGCATCAAACATGAAGACATCAAGAACGAAGAACAGGAGGGTGAGTTCGTGGCCAGTGCCGAATCCAAGGGCACGGACTGCGCGCGCCTTTCAGTGTGAGGTCCGCCCGCACCTCTTGAACGCGCCTGACCGAATTCCCGCCGCGGCGCCCGCCGTCGCCTTTACCTATGTTCGCCTCGCCAGTATCATGGCGCCCTGTCCTCGCCAGGGGACGGCGCCAACGATTAATTCATTGAATTAGTTGGTAAATTTCGTCAGCGGAGAGATGGCCGAGTGGTCGAAGGCGCGCCCCTGCTAAGGGCGTAAGGGTCAAAAGCCCTTCGAGGGTTCGAATCCCTCTCTCTCCGCCAGTATTTTCCACCAGTTATCAGGGACTTGCGTTGTCCTCGCGCCCACGCGCGCCTCGTAAAGGAGCCCAAGCCTACCTGGCACGGAGTGCAACCGCGACTGGCAGCCGTGCAGCACGTAACGCCGGCAGAGAGCCGCCGATGAGGCCTATCGCGACCGCCCAGGCAATGCTTAATGCCAGAAGGTAGGGGGTCACGGCCAATCTGAAGATCAGACTGCCGCTGTTGACGAAGTTGCCGTTAAAGAGAAGCCACGCAATCAACGCTCCCGCGAGCGCGGCGGGGACTGCCAAACATATGCTCTCGATGAGTACCGCGGTGACGATAGAGGCGGAGCCGAAGCCTACCGCGCGTAGCATCGCAATCTCGCGCCGGCGAGAATCAACGGAGGCGTAAAGACTGTTGAGTGCGCCGAAAATAGCGCCGGTCGCGATGACGCCGCCAATGAAATAGGATACATACGTGAGGAAGCGCCTCAGCCCCCCGAAACTCTGCTCGTACTGCTGCGCGGGCGTTTTCACTTCCACTGACACATCAGGATTGTGAATCAGCGAATCCGCAAAGCGCTTCAATGCGGACGGCGATGCGAGCCGCACTGTTACCTGCGAGAACGCGGTGCGGCCGAAAGCCGACATGACGGTCGTCGCATCAGTTTGTATTAGGCTGTCAGCGAGGGTATCGCTCGAGGCGAACACGCCAACCACGGTCCATTGCGTTCCGCGCAGGGTAATGTGCTTGCCGATGGCGAAGCCGCGAAACATCTTGCGGATGGGCTCTGACACGATCAGCTCGCGTAAGCCGGGTTGATAAAGTCGTCCCGCAACGATTTTCATGTCCGGCTCGACCCGCTGCCAGTCGGTGGTATAGCCGGCCAGTGTGACTCCGCCGCGTTGGCCGTCTCGGCGAAGGACATCCACTGAGATGATGCTGGATGCGTATGCGTAGGCACTCCCGTCCGCGCTACGTTTGACACCCGGAGCTGCCGTAATAGTCGCGAAGGCTTCGGGGCTAATGGAGCTTTGGGAATTGTCGCTTGCGCCAGCGGACAGTACGATCGCCTCATCCGCTCGTGCCAACTGCGGCTGAAAGATGCTGGTACCTTCCCGGACCGCAAGCAGCGAGACGAGGACACCGACGGCGCAGGCGACAGATATAAAAGTGATTATAACGGCCGTACCGCGCTGACCAAGGCTGCGCAGCCCGGTAACGGTCAGAAGAGCTGTCTGCCTAATGAGGCTTCCCATCGGAACTATCTCTCCTGGAGAGCCTCTACAACCTGTAATCGCGCGCCCAAAAGGGCCGGCGTCGTCCCAGCAATGAGCGCGAGCGCGAGCGCGCACCCGAAGCCGGCGACGAAGACAATCAGCGGCGTATGCGCCACACCGACGTACGCTCGTGCCTTCGGTAGTAGCGCTGCTCCAACGCAAAGACCGATCGCGGCAGCCAGCAGGCAGAACATAGTCGACTCCACCAGGCTAATTACGAGGATGCGGCGATCAGAGAAGCCAATCGTCTTTAGAACCGCAAGCTCCGGAGTTCGCTCGCGTAGAGACTGCATCATGAGTGCGGCTGTCGCGAGCAGTGATGCGAAGAACACAGCTGCAATAGTACTATGAACGATGAAGTCCAGATCGACCGTCCGCTGCAGCTGCGTAGTTAGAAAATCACCCTCGGATTGCGTGTGCGTTTCGTGGTCGGAGTTGGCAAAGGTATTGTCGATCGCGAGGCTCACGGCGCCCATTTGCCGGACATCGGACACAATCGCGATGAACATGTCGGCGCGGTCAGCGTTGCTCGCTCGCGCCTCATTCAGATAATCGAAATTAGCGATTACACCAGTCGGCGGCGGTGTGCCGGGCTGGTTTTTCGGTGCGCGATATACACCGACCACGTCGAACATCCAATCTGCCGAGCCATCATGCTTGACCACAGGAGATTTAAGAACCAAGCGATCCCCCGTTTTCAAGCCGTAGAGCTTCATCAGTCCGGTTCCGATGATCGCTCCAATGCGAGTGCTATTGAGCGTTTGCACCGCCCCGGGAGGTGAAATGTTTAGTTCATCGTAAATGCGAAAGAACGACTTCGCATCTCCGCCGATAACCGGCACATGCTGGTCGGGCCGCATGTAAGTGCCTACGATTACAGTTCGGGGAGTCACGGCCCGGAGGCCGGGTGTCGATCGGATACGCGGCAGCATTCCGATCGGCATTAAATCGCCCGTCGTAGTGCGGCTCATGATGTACAGGCGGTTACTGTGTGTGCTCGCGATGGCCAGCTTCTCACCGGAGTCTAGGCCTTGCAGGACGCTGAAAAGGGTGAAGGCAGTTGCGATTTGCAGCAGCATCAGGACGCTGCGGCCACGCCGGCGCCAGATTCCCGACCAAATGAGCGGCAGAAACTTCATTCATGCTCCGCGGCTGCTAGGTCCGACGAGGGCGATCGGGGAACCGATGGCTACTGAGAGCGATTGTAACTGACGATATGGCGCGGTACTGGGGTCACGTCAACAGCTAAACCTTGATCTCGTACCCCCATTTCCTGAAAATGGTTCCCCACGCTTCGTTCACATTCTGATCGTCTGCTTTCAGGCGGGCAAATTCTAATGCTCAATGTCTCAAAGTGGCCGTTATGGAGACACTTGGACCAACACGAATTGGTGACCGAGCCTTCGGATACCTCCGCTCGGCGTTGGGCGCCGCCCGTGGAGATTCCAAAACCAACAAATCAGCTTAAGTTCCTGCCGGCGCGGTGCCTCACCTTCTGCCGCCCGTGACAAGAGAGTAGCTCGTGCTGCGGCCACCGCCGGGGTCCTTGCGCAGCGCGCCGCGCTCGATGAGATCCAGGATGTCGCGGTAGGCAGTGTCCTGCGAAGAATTGGTCAGCTTGGCCCACTTTGATGTCGTGAGTTTCCCGTCGAAGCCGTCCAGTAGTCTGTTCAGCACCTTAACCTGGCGCGCGTTTAGCGACTGCTGCGCAAAGCGCTCCCAGAAGCGTGCCTTTGTCAGCACCGAACTGAGCGTCTCCTGTGACCCATCGATCGCGCGGCGCAGACACGTAAGGAACCACTCCTGCCACCGGGTGGCATCGAGCCCACCCTTCTGGGTGCGCTCAAGTAACCTGTAATAGTCGCTTCGCTCCCGGCGGATCTGCGCCGACATACTGTAGAAGCGCTGGGTGCTTCCTTCAGAGCGCGCGAGCGCCATGTCGGCGGTCGCGCGTGCGATTCGTCCGTTGCCGTCATCGAAGGGATGGATGGTGACGAACCAGAGGTGTGCAAGCCCCGCGATGAAGAGGGGGTCGGTATCGCCGGGAGCTTCGAACCAGTTCACGAAGCGATGCATTTCATCAGGGACGCGGGCGGCAGGCGGCGCTTCGTAGTGGACCTTCTGACGGCCGATCGGGCCCGAAACAACTTGCATTGGTCCGTCGGCGTCGTTGCGCCAGTTGCCGACAGTGATTTTGTGAAGGCCGTTCCGGCCGGTCGGGAATAGTGCAGCATGCCAGCCGAACAAGCGGTCGGCAGTTAGGGGTTGCGCGTAGCCGGTTGTCGCATCGAGCATCATCTCAACCACGCCCTCGACGTCGCGGTCGGCCGTCACTAGCCCACCGACTTCCATACCTAGGCGGCGTGCGATTGACGATCTGACTTGGTCGCTGTCTAGTTTTTCGCCTTCAATCTCACTTGAACGGACCACATCTTCAGTCAGCGTGCTCAGTTGTGCCTCGCGGCGCAGTTCGAAGCCAAGATCTTGCATCTTGCCGAGCAGGCGGCCCTGCTCCCGAGACACCTGCCCGGGCCGATCCTTGACCCCGTCTTCGCCCCCCAAACTCGCCGACTCCAGAAAAGGAGTCTGACGGGGTCACTGAAAGACTCGGGCCTTGGCTGGAGCATCTGGGCCTCGGCGCTTCTGCCGGCGCAGCAGGGAGCGGACTTCTTAACCATGCTTTCAATATGCCCGCATTGCTGGCATTATGAAAGCATGACAGTTCAGATCAACATCCGCGATGTTCCCGAGAAAGTCCGCGACGAACTGGCCGCCCGTGCAGCGTTGCAGGGTAAGTCGATGCAGGAGTTCCTGCGCGCCGAACTGGAGCGAATGGCTGCCCGTCCGACGATTGACGCTTGGCTTCAGCAGGTGCGCAAGAGAAAGCGGGCGACGCAGACTCGCATCTCTTCCAAGCAAATACTTGAGAATAGCAACGCTGACCGGCGTTGAGTATCGTCATCGATGCGTCGATCGTAGTAGCCGCTCTCATTGACAGCGGCCCTCACGGCGATTGGGCGGAAGAAATTCTTGCAGGTGGATTGCTACAGGCCCCGGAGCTGGTACTTGCCGAAGCTACAAACATATTTCGGCGCCTGGAGAGGGCAAAGCTGATTGCGACGCCAGAGGCGAATGCGGCGCAAGACGCTCTCATGCAACTCGATATCGAGTTGTTTCCTTTTGAGCCCTTCGCCAGTCGCATCTGGGAATTGCGTCACAACGTGACAAGTTACGATGCGTGGTACGTAGCCCTTGCCGAGGCGCTCAAAGTCCCGCTGGCAACTCTGGACGAACCTCTCTCGAACTCAAACGGAGTTGCCTGCAAGTTCGTGACACCCGGCTTTTAATGTCCTGAGGCCGCAATGGCGCTGCCTTGCTGTAGGCCACCCAGGTTCAAATCTTGGACTGGAGAAATTCGGGCCTGTTGCTGCAGATGAAACTGTCGAGTTCTATGGTCCATCTCAGGAAATTGCGGTTGGCAAAGTCCACTAGCTTGTCGAGGCTCGGGTAGTCGCCGCTCCCGAAGCCGCGGATGTCATCCACTTTGATCAGCACGTCAGCATCCGTATTACGCAAATGCGCTTCGACCGCAAACAATTCGCGAGCGATGGGCGTATCCGAGCCGCCCTTCGCGGTTACTCCAGCGGAGTAATGTCCATCCAGCCAAAGGAATACGCTGGTTTGTGGCACAACACCGGCCAGGGCCTGCCTGAGCAATACGCCGCTATCGCCGACCAGGCATGTAACCCCTAAGGGCTCGAGAACCTCCCGCGCGCGAGCGTGCAGGTCGACGCTGAGCTCTATCGTGATGACCTTGTAACCCAACTCCGCCACGATCTTGGCGGTAGAACCAAGAAAGGTTCCGGTCTCAATGAATACCGCGTTTTCCTTCGGCAGCTTGAACAGGTATCCAAGAAGATGGAGCTTCTTGAACTGATCCGGCGGTGGCGAGCAGAAATATTGACTTCGCCATTGCGTGTAGGTTTCAGCCTCGCCGCCAAAAATCTCTTCCAAATTAGCCATATACACCCTTACAGGAGTTGCACGCCCGACGACTGGATCTGCGCAGTCTAGCTGCAACGGCATCCGGGCGTCCGCGCCTTTGCGGTCATCGATGATGCCCTGCGGGCGCCGATTACGGGTACGTTCGGTCGTGTCACCTAACCGAGCATCCGGGCGTAATCTTTTCTGTGCGTTGCGTAGCAGCTGCAGGCGGCCTCTTCCAGACCGACCACGTCGATAATCGTGAGTACGCCGCGGTTATAGTCGATCAGATTGCGCTGGCGCAGCGACCCGGCCGCGCGGGTGATGCCGGCGCGGCGCACGCCCAGCATGTGGGATAGAAAGACATGGGTGATGGTGAAATTATCCGCGTGCGCGCGGTCGCGCGTCATGAGCAGCCAACGGGCGAGCCGCGCCTCCACGAGGTGAAATCGAGTGCAGGCCCCGCTGTGCGCCAGGTGGGTGAGTGTTACGTATAAATAGCGGTTCAGGAGCTGCTGCAGCGGCGGACTGCGCTTGATCTCAGTGATAAATTCCGCCGTCTCCATCCTCAAGGCCTCTCCGGCGCCCTGCACCAGGGCGTGCATTGGCGCGACCGCAATGCCCAGGATCGCTGCGATTCCCACCATCCCTTCGTCACCCACCAGATCAACCTCAAGACCGGCGTGCCCGTCCAGCGGCACGATCAAGGAAATAAAACTGCGTGTAGGGAAGAAGACATGGCGCATGCGCTGCCCGGGGCTCGCAAGCACCTGCTCCAAGCGCAGTTCGACGGTTTCGAGGCGCCCCAGCAGCCGGTCGCGAAGCGGCTGTGGCAGCCCCGCGAGCAACTGATTACCCGCGGCGAATTGCGCCGAATCTGGCCCCATATATCTCCTGCGCCTGGGTGACAACCGAAGGACTGTAAGGAATTGCCGGATGGGCATCTGTTCGGTGGCCCACCGACTAGCCGGTCATCGCCGTGTTTGATTCGTCGCCTGCGGGTCAGATCGGCACGGGCAGTGCTTCCGGGCGCCCGGCTCGCGGCAGCAGCCGATCACTCTCTTTCTTTACCACCGCGTAACACTCGCAGCAAAGTTGCTCGAGTTTGGGTCTGTCCAGAACGGTGATCCGCCCGCGGGCATAGCGGATGACGCCCAGCTTGTCGAGTTTACCGGCAGCTTCAGTGACACCTTCGCGCCGCACCCCCAGCATGTTGGCGATGAGCTCCTGGGTCATGACCAGCTGGTTGGACGTGAGACGGTCGAGCGAAAGCAACAGCCAGCGGCACAGCTGCTGATCCACCGAATGGTGGCGATTGCACACTGCCGTTTGGGCCATCTGTGTAATCAGCGCCTGCGTATAACGCAGCAACAGTAGTTGCACTTCGCCGTTGCGATGAAATTCGTCCTTGAGCTGCTGCCCGGCCAGACGGTAGGCGAAGCCCGCGCTCTGCACGATTGCCCGGCTCGGCGTGGTTTCACCGCCCATGAACAGAGCAATTCCGATCATGCCTTCATTGCCAACGACGGAAATCTCCGCTGAAGCGCCGTCCGCGAGCACGTACAAGAGTGAAACTATGCAGTTCGTGGGGAAGTAGACGTGGCGCAGCAGATCGCCGGATTCATACAACACCTGCCCCAACGGCATGGCCACGAGTTCCAGGTGCGCAAAGAGCCGCTCCCGCTCGGCGGCAGCGAACGCCGCCAACAGGTGATTCTGTTGCGGATCTTGGCGCGGATCTGGCATGGGAATGTCGCGCAAATCAACGACGGGGGTTACGACGCTAGGCAGTATAGGCCTTTGGTCACTGCGCCGTACGGTAGCGTACCGAGTATCGCGATGGCTCCCCGCTCAGCTAAATCGGCAGATTTTCCGGTAGCGGTATGAATTCGCTCTCCCCCGGTACCGCGCCCAGCTGTTGCGCCCGCCAGTCCTCGGCCGCACGTCGCAGTCGCATTTTTGTCGATGACACGAAATTCCACAGCACGAAGCGGCGGCCATCCAGCGGCGCACCACCGATGACCATCACCGTGCAATCGGTCGCCGCTTCGAGCCTGCAGCCGTGGCCGTTCTCGAGCACGCCGAGGGTACGCACAGGCAGCGGTGAACCATCGACCGTGACGCCATCATCGAGCGCGTAGACGGCCAGCTCTGCGGCCAGCGCGGGCACTACGAAGGGCGCGCGTGAGTGCAGTCGCACGCTCACGAATATCGTGGGTGAGGCCGCCGTGACCGGCGAGCGCCGACCAAAGGCTTCACCAACCAGCAATCGGACTTCGGCGCCCTGGTCCGCGAATGCCGCCAGTTGCTCGGCGGGGGTATGTGCAAAAGTCGGTGCCGATTCCTCGAAGGCTTGCGGCAGTCCGACCCATAGCTGCAGCCCGTGCAGGCGATGGCGCACGGTTCGAAGATCAGGTGGTGTGCGCTCGGAATGAACGATGCCGCGTCCCGCGCTCATCCAGTTGATGGCGCCAGGCTCGATGCGTTGCACGGAGCCGAGGCTGTCACGGTGCATCATCGCGCCCTCGAACAGATAAGTGACGGTGGCGAGGCCGATATGCGGATGAGGTCGCACGTCGGTATTCATGGCAGGTTCGAAGTTGATCGGTCCGAAATGATCCACGAACACGAATGGGCCGACCGTACTGCGCGCCAGGGCGGGAAGCAGGCGGCTTACGCGCAATCCGCCACCCAGATCTTTGTCGTGGCCGGCAATTTTGAGCAGCATGTCAGTGTATCCGAGCAGTCCAATGACCAGTGTACCATCGGCTCACGAAACCACTTGCGCCCGCCGGGACGGCAACTCTTGCGAATCCAGTAGCGGCTGCCGATCAGGCACAAGGCGCGGCCGACGCGGCCGACGCGCGTTACGATGGGAGCTGGGAGGAGGAGTCGCTCAGCGCCGCATTACTGGAGGCTGCATCGGCTTGACAACACTGCGGCCCCAGCCACCGAGCGCCCACAAGGCAGTGGGGCCGCAACTCGTGCTGCAACGCAATTTAAGCTTGCGCTTGGAAATTAAAGTTTGGTCATCACCGCCAGCTGGCGGATCAATCCTACATTTCTCGCGGCGGCGCGCCTGTTAACCTTCCGGTACAGACCGCAGGAGGATTGTCATGCGCAGCAAGTTGATGATGGGGGCCGCATTCGTGAGCGCCTTTGTGATGGTGGGCGTCGCTCCGGCCGCCGATCAGGAAGCGGATCACCAGCGACCGGCACCGCGGGCCGCCATGCAGGCCCAGCCGCATCACACCCCGAAGGCGGAACCGTATCCCGGTCCGAAACGCTATGCGCGCGTGACTGAACCGAAAGGATGGAATGCCCGCCCGGCGACGGTGGATCGGGGCGCCTACCAGCACAACTTCAAAGCCGCGCGCAGCTATCATGTCGGACCCTATAACCGCCCGCGCGGTTGGGTGGCGCACAATTGGGCCTATGGGCAGATCCTGCCGCGCGCATATTTCGCGCCCGAGTACATTCTCTCCGACTATTGGCTGTTCTCGCTGGAAGTGCCGCCAGCCGGATATGAATGGGTGCGCGACGGCGATGATGCGCTACTGGTCAACATCGACTCAGGGGAAATCCTGCAGGTCGAATACGGCGTATTCGCCTAAGCCCTGGGAAACTGACATAGGCATCGACCGCAAAGCGCACACTCGCCAGCTCGTGCTGCATTGACCACCACTACTCGGTGGCTTGCACTCCGACGGCTGCAGGGACTCCGGTAGAATCGCTCCGACAGCCGATTCGAAGGTGCAATTTGCGACCTGATGCAACCGACGTGGTGACGCCTTGAGCCTGCGGCTGCAGATCAACCTCATCATCGTTGTCATGATGACGCTGTTCATTGGGACCCTCGTGTACCAGCAGGTGCAGGACACACGCAGCAGTGTGCGCGAGGAAATCGAGGGCTCGAATCGGGTCGCGATTCAGCTGCTGACTGCCGTCTCCGGCGCCTATGAGGAATCCGGTGTTCGCGGCATGTTGAGCTTCCTTCACCAGCTGGGGCGGGTACGCGCCAATGACGTGTCCCTGTTCGATCCGGCCGGACAGCTCGTGTATTCGTCGCCGGTGTCGGTCTACAAGGTCGGCCGCGAGGCGCCAGCCTGGTACACCGCGCTCGTCGCGCCCATTGAAGGGCCTGCCGAAATCGGCATCGGCGGCGGCCGGCTGGTCATCCGGGCGAACTCATCGCGGGCCGTGCTGGACGGCTGGGACAGTCTGGTACAGTTGCTGTGGATCGGCGCGATCGCACTCGCGCTCATCAATCTGGCGGTGTTCTGGTTTGCCGGTCGCATTCTGCGACCGCTGCAAATCGTCGTCGAGGGTCTGAAGCGCATGGAGGCGGGGGACTACGCCGCTCGGCTGCCGACCCTGCGTGGTCGGGAGGGCCGCCTGATGAGTGCCACGTTCAACCGCACCGCGCAGGCGGTGGCGGACAGCGTCGCGGACCGACGCGCGGCCGATGAGGCCCGCGACCGGCTGCGCGAAAACCGTGAACTTACCCAGGTGATACAAAGCCACATAGAAGAGGAGCGACGTACGATCGCGCGCGAGCTGCACGATGAACTTGGTCAATCGATCACCGCGATCCGCAGCTTCGGCCTGATCATCCAGCAGCGGGCCGCTGCCGGGGATGAGCGCGTGGCCGAGGCTGCGCGTCTGGTGGTCGACACCGCCGGCCGCATGTATGACGCCGTGCACGAGATGATTCCGCGGCTCAGGCCCTTCGCGCTCGATTCCTTTGGGTTAGGGGATGCGGTCGGAGATCTGGTCGCCGCCTGGCGCACCCGCCATACCGGTGCGGCAATCCTGCTGCAAGTGGACGAACAACTGCCGCAGCTCGGCGCGTCGCAGTCAACCTGCGCCTATCGTATCCTGCAGGAGGCGTTGACGAATGCCGTGCGACATGCGGGGGCCACCCAGATCACGGTCACGCTGAACACCGACGCGGGTGAACTGGTCGTGCGGGTCATCGATAACGGGATTGGCCTGGCCGCCGGCTGGGATGAACGCGGACACTACGGCGTGCGCGGCATGCGCGAGCGCGCGCTCGCCTCGGGGGGCAGTTTGCAGATGATCTCACCGCCCGGCAGTGGAACCGAAGTCGTCGCGCGCTTGCCGCTGGACACCCACGCGTGACGCGCACGACCGTCATGCTGGTGGATGATCATGCCGTCGTGCGGGTCGGCTTTCGATTGTTGCTGCAGGCCGCGGCCGACCTGCTGGTAGTGGCCGAAGCCGAGAACGGCGAGCAGGCCATCGCCCTTTATGGCGAGGCCAAGCCGGATATCGTCGTCATGGATCTTGCCATGGCGGGCGCAGGCGGAATCGAAGCCATCAAGCGCATTATCGCGCGTGACGAGCAGGCGCGAATCCTTGCCCTCTCGGCGCACGAGGACATGAGTCACCCGAAGCGGGCCCTCAAGGCGGGCGCGTTGGGATACCTGTCCAAGCGCACCGCCCCGGAAACTCTCATCGAGGCGATCCGCATCGTGGCCGCGGGGGGCATGTACATCGATGCCGCGATTGCCAGGCATATGGCGGCCCAGGATCTTTCCGGCACCGGCAGTCCGATCGAGCAACTCTCGGAGCGCGAGTTCCAGGTTTTCGTGCAGCTGGCGCACGGGGTCACGGTCAACCGGATCGCGGAGATGCTGCACCTCAGTCCCAGCACCGTCGGTACCCACCTGTACAACATCAAGCAGAAGCTGGCCGTGGGCAATCAGGCCGAATTGACCCTGATCGCCGTGCAAAACGGCCTGATTCAGGTCTGAAACTGCGCGGTGCTTCCACGATGGCCTCGCCCTGTGATCAAATCGCACGGGTTGGACCTTACATCGCTGACTACGGCGGTATATATCGACCCCCCACGGCAACTGCGTACCGCCGTGAGTGCCCGTGCCGATAAACGTAGGATTAGGGGTCTGAAATGAAACGCTCACGAATAATTATTGCTATCGCCGTGCTGGTGATCGTAGCCGTCGCGGCATGGATCATGATTGTTCCGGGTCCGATGGCCTTTGCCAAAGGCCAGCGCGTCGCGCTCGCCGGGTACCCCAGCAACCCGACCGGTGTGCCGGCGGACCTGACGGCAACCGACCCGCTCGCGCACGGCCGTTACCTGGTACAGGCCGCGGACTGCGAAGCCTGCCACACCGCCGAGGGCGGCAAGCCGTTTGCCGGCGGGCGGCCTTTCCAGACTGACTTTGGGACGATTTATTCTCCCAACATTACTCCGGACATCAATACGGGTATCGGTTCGTGGACCGACGCGGATTTCCTCACCGCCGTGCACGAAGGCCGCGACAAGAACGGCAAGCATCTGTATCCCGCATTTCCCTATGAGGCCTATACCTACCTCACCGACCAGGATGTCCTGGCCATGAAGGCATACATCTTCAGCGTGCCGGCAGTCAGCTACGTTGCACCGCCCAACACCTTGCGTTTCCCGTTCAATGTCAGGGGACTGATGGCGATCTGGGGGCTGCTGTACAACCCGGACCGGCGCTTCGAGCCGGTGACCGATCGCTCCGCGAACTGGAACCGTGGGGCCTATCTGGTCGAATCCCTCGGTCACTGTGGCGACTGCCACACGCCGCGCACGTTGTTGCAGGCGCTGAACAACCGGGAAAAATTCGCGGGCGGCATGGCCGAAGGGTGGCGTGCCTACAATCTGAGCAGCGATGCCGCCTCCGGAATTGGCAGCTGGAGTCCGCAGGAGTTGCGCCAATACCTCTCGACCGGGCACTCCATGAACCGCGGTTCCGCCTTCGGGCCGATGGCGCAGGCGGTGCATTTGAGCTTTCAGAATCTGACGGCATCTGATCTGGGTGCGATCACTGAATACGTGCGCAGTGTGCCGCCGGTCGCAAGTCCGGATCTGCCGGCGCCGAAGCTGGTCAAGTCCTCCGCCTATCCCAGCGCGACCAGCCCGAGCGACGAGCAATTGACGACCGGACAACATCTGTTCGCGGGCACCTGCAGCGGATGTCACTCCTGGACGGGCGTCAGTGACTTTGTGCCCTATGCGACCCTGACCGGAACACGGGCCGTCAATGACCCCACCGCTACCAATGTGGCCCTGGCGGTATTGCGCGGTGCCAGTCCCTTGCCGGCCGCCGGTGCGATCGCCACGATGCCCGCATTCGGGTCTGTGTGGACGGATGATCAGATCGCGGATGTTGCCAACTACGTCATTGCCCGGTTCGGTGCACAGCCTTCGTCGATCACCGCGGCCGAAGTCGGCAAGCTGCGCACGAATCTATAGGCGGCCGGGCCAGGTGACGTAACGGGTGCAATGCCGCAGTGCATCCAACGGGGGGAAATGTCCGTATTTGACCACAGGCTTGCACTTTATCAGGCCGATTAAGGCAGACTACCGGGTCATGTACGTTCAAGGTTCCGACAACGCCCGGCTGCGCCGGGTGCCGCAGCGGCGCAGCGGCATGCGCGGGCATTGATGCATGCCCGAGACGCCCGCCGCAACACCGGAAGCACTGCTGGCGCAGGTTGCCTCAGGAAACCGCGCGGCATTCGAGGCGCTGTATCGCGGCACGGCGCAGCGGCTGTTCGGAATCTGCCTGCGAGTCTTGACTCAGCGCTCCGAGGCCGAGGACGCCTTGCAGGATGTCTATACGATCGTGTGGCGCAAGGCTGCACAGTTCGATCCCGCCAAGGCCAGCGCGACGACATGGCTGGGCATGATTGCCCGCAACAAGTCCATCGACCGGCTGCGCGCGATGCCGGCACGACAGGCACGCGCCAGTTTTGAGTTGGCCCAGAACGTCGCGGATCAGGGCACCTCGCCAATACAGTCGGTGGAGACTTCCAAGGACCGTGCGCGGCTTGAGCATTGTCTTGAACGTCTTGAGCCCAAACGTCGCGCACTGATCCATGCCGCGTTCTTTGACGGACGGACCTATGAGGAACTGGCGGCGCGGATCGAGGCGCCATTGGGGTCCATCAAGAGCTGGATCCGCCGTGGCCTGCTGCAACTGCGGGAGTGCCTGGACCCGTGAACAGCCCCACACAGCCACCCGCGGACAACGGTCCGCAGTCCAACGAACCACCCAGCGACGAGGTGCTCGCGGGCGAATACGTATTGGGAGTACTCGACACGCTCGAGCGACGCCAGGTGCAGGCGCGCCTCGAAACGGATCGCGAGTTCGCACGGCGGGTGGCGCAATGGGAAGCGCACTTCGCCCCCTTGCTGGCGGACATCGAACCGGTCGAGGTCCCTGCCGCCGTCTGGGGCGTGGTCTGCCGGCGTCTGGGCTGGACCAAGCCTGAGCGCCCCCGACCCGGAATCTGGGAGAGTCTCGGCTTCTGGCGCGGCGCAACCGTGGTGTCGAGTGTCATCGCCATCGCGGCGCTTGCTTTCACCGTCGCGCGCTTATCGCCGCTGACGCGGCCGTCCGTCGCCCCGCAGGCGCTCGAAACTGCGTCGAAGCCGGTCACGCCCCTGCAGCATGACGATGGCACTGCAGCCTGGCTCGCATCCGTGGATGTGGCCCAGGGTACGGTGCTGATGGTTCCCGTGCCCGCCGCGCCTGACGCCCAGGGCCGAGTGCCCGAGTTGTGGCTGATTCCGGCGGGCAAGGCGCCGGTCTCGCTGGGCGCCGTCTCGATCTCCCGGTCGCATACCGTCACGGTTCCACAGCGGGATCGAGCGGACCTGGTGGCCGGCTCGACCCTCGCGATTACCCTGGAGTCGGCCGCCGGGCTCCCGCATGCCGCGCCGAGCAGCGCGGTGATTGCGAAGGGCACGATTTGACAATCAACGCCCCACGCGCCTATGTGTGGCGTCCGTTACGGACCGGCCGGCTCACAGGTGAAAATCATGCATAAGAATCCGCGACTTTCGGGCGGCGCTCACGCCGTCAGGGTTTTGATTCCCGCGCTGACGCTAATGCTGGCAGGAGCGCTGCTGGGTCCGGCATCCCCGCTCGCAGCCCAAACGCCTGCCACGAGTGCAACGACCTGCGCACCGGAAGGTGATCTGCACTTCGTCTGCAACCTGATCAGTGTCGAGGATTTTGTGCCCGTCGACGCTGGTCGCTGGCTGGTTGGTGGGTCCTACGTTGCGAATTCGGTGGGGCTGTACCTGGTCGATACCCGGGCGAGGAGCGGTAAACCCGTTTCCTTGTCGTTGGCCGCAAAGCCCGACCCGCTGTACGCGGGTTGCCCGGCGCCGGATCTGAAAGCGCTGCAGACGCACGGCGTGGACGTGCGGCAGTCCAAAGGCCGCATCACCATCTACGCCATCAATCACGGCGGCCGCGAGTCGGTGGAGATCTTCGAGCTGCATCCGGCCAGCAACACGGCCGAGTGGATTGGCTGTGCACTGTCTCCGCCGGGCGTCAGTGGCAATGCCGTCTCCGCCATGGGTGGTGGTGCTTTCGCGATCACCAAGTTCATGGACACCAATGACAAGAATGGCTTCCAGCACATTATGGCCGGACAGGTGACCGGTGCGGTCTATTTGTGGAAGCCCGGCAAGGGATTCAGCGAAGTGCCGGGCACCCGCTTCTCGGGGGATAACGGCCTGCTGACCTCGCCCGATGGGCGCTGGTTCTACATCAATGCGTATGGCAGCCGCGAGATTATGCGCGTACCCGTGTCGGGTCACGGCAAAGCGTCGGTCGCAAAAGTGGATTTCAGTCCGGACAATCTGCGCTGGGCACCGGATGGCTCAATCTTTGTCACCGGGCAGTTCATGAATGCCCAGGCGTCAAACAAACTGCACGGTTGGGCCACGGCGCGGTTGGACCCTAAGACGATGACGACCACACCGCTCGTGAAGGAAGCGGGTCTGAAGGTGTTTGACGATGCCACCAGTGCCGTTCAGGTCGGGCAGACGCTATGGTTTGGCACCTTCCGCGGCGATCGCATGGCGTATAGGGCCGTGCCACAACCGTGATCTCGCGATTGCCGGTCAGGGTGGCCGTGATAGTGTGAACGGCTGGGGAGGGCGCCAAGCACACAGAAGATGCCCCTCCGACGACTCATGTAACCAAACAGGGGGATGCATGTATCAGAAACCTTCCGCGCCGCGATCCATTGGCGGTGTACTGGATGACAGTCTTCAGCTCTACAAGGCCTCTTTGCCCAGTTGCTGGTTGCCGGCGCTGCTGGTCAGTCTGATCACGGCTGCCTTGAGCTACTTTATTTTTGCGTCAATGCCGCGGGTGACGACCCCGATACCACCGACGGAATTGCTGACCCGATATCGCGCCCTGATCGGTGAGTTCGGCATCTGGTACCTGGTGGTGATCGTCCTCACTTTGGTGTTCTACGGCATGCTGGTCGTCAATATCGCGGCCGTGTCGCGCGGGGACAGCCCGGCATTCGGTGCTTCCCTGGCCAAGGCCACGCGACGGGCACCAGCGCTGTTTGTGGCCTCGATCGTATTCGGCATCTGCCTCATGGTGGGATTCATCCTCATCATCATCCCCGGTTTTTACGTGTGGAACCGGCTCCAGCTGTACATGGTGCCGCTGATGGATGAAGCACAGGGTCCCGTCGCGTCCCTGGGTTCCAGCTGGCGCGCGGTGGGCGGCAACTGGTGGCGCACCGCAGTGGTGGTGTTTGTGATGTTTGTCATTCTCATCGTGCTGGAGATAATCCTCGCCGCGCTGGCTGGTTTTATCGCCGCATTCGCAGGAATGGGCGCGGGGGTGAGCGCGAATCCCGCAATGCTGGTCGGTCGCGTGCAGCTGATCACGGTGTTCGTGGGCGCCGTCGTGCGCATCTTCACCATTCCGCTGGTATTTGCCGTCTTCGTAGCGCTGTACCAGGATCTGCTGCTGCGCAAGGGTGGCGCCGATCTCGAAGCTCGCCTCGGAGCGCTGCCGCAGCGCTGAGCACGGGATGAGGTTGCGCGCTGCGTTCGCATTGCTTGCAGTGGCGCTGCTGACGGTGTCGTTTCGCGGCATGGCGGCGGCGCGGACTGCGCTGGCGCCTGCCGATGCGAATACTGCCGCGACCGTCGCCATTCAGGACTGTGTCGACCGGGTCGGTGGTGACCTGGTTGGCTTGCCGGAATTGGAACGGCGATGCCCGGATCTGCGCGCTGCCCTGCAGGCAGCCGGCGTTGAACCGCTGCTCATCGACAGCTCCCGTGTCGTGATTGATCGGGATTCCCTGCGTCAGTTGCCGGCCCTGATCCATCGGGCGGTGGGCCCGGCGCCCCCGGTAGCGGCCCTGGGACCGATACTGCGCGGACTGCGTGTGACGCCGGCCCCACCTAAGTCGTGGTGGGAGCGGTTACTGGAGTGGCTGGGCGAGCACCTCGCACCCCAACAACGATCCACCTCCGCGCCCCCTTGGCTGACCGGTGTCCTGCATTTTCTGCCGAGGCTACAGTGGTTGTGGACCGCAATGATCTGGTGCACGTTGATGGCACTGCCGATTGTGGTGGCCATTGTCGTGATGCGCGAAGTGCGCGCCCTGGGCAGACGCTCGGTCGATGAACCGCTGATTGCGGGTGAGGCGGCTGCGACAGGCCTAAGACAGTCGCAGCTGGCACTGCTGCATCAGGCGCCGATGGGGCAACGCCCGGCGCAATTGTTCGCCATGCTGATCGCGCGACTGGTGGCAGCCGGCCGGCTACCGCCGGATCGCAGCCTCACGCACCGCGAGATCACCCGCCGCGTGCGGCTCGAAGATGTGGAGCAGCGCTATCTGCTCGAGACCCTCGCGCGACTGTCGGAACGGCAGCTGTACTGCGGTGCCGCGAGCACTCCCCCGGGCCTTGATGAGGTACTTTCGCGGGGCGAGGACCTGTACACGACCGGCTGGGGCCGGCCGCTGGAGCCTTAGGGTGAAGGAACGTCTGGTCACACTGGGATTGGCGGCGGGCGCGCTGGCGCTGTTCTGGTTCCTGATGTTTCCCAAGCCACACACTGCAACGATGCCGCCGCGTCCACTGGCGTCGGGCTCGAACGGCGAGGGCTATTTCGCTGCCTCGCGTTGGCTCATGGCGAGCGGTGTTCCGACCCTGGATCTGCATCGGCGCTTCGAGTACCTGGGCGACAAGGCCGTCAGTGCGCGGCCGACCGGCAACCTGCTCATCCTCACCGTGCCCTTTGCCGTGGCGCTGCATCCTGATGAGTTCACGGCGCTTGATCGCTGGGTGAGCCAGGGCAATACACTGCTGGTTCTCGCAGCGCTGGACGACACGCCGCTGTGGAGCGCCATCACGACGAACTTTGTGCCCGAACTTCAAAAGCTCACCCGGATCCGGTTTACGGCCAGGCAGGAGCCCGACACGAATCCGGGCAATCGGCCGAAAACCGGCCGGCGGCTGGCATCGACCCCGGCCGCGCGGCAGATAGAACTGCAGGCGAGTGGCCGGATCGGGCTGCTGGCTGGCGTGATTCACCTGGCCACCGTGACGCCGCTCCCCTCCACCCAGTGGCAGGCCAAGGCCATGGATTCGGCGCCGGTGTTGGAGTTGGCGCGACGTGTGGACAGCGCGGATCCGGTGCTGTGGGTGAAGACTTCGAGTCAGGGCGCCATCGTCGTCAGTGCCTATGCCAGCCTGTTCACCAACGATGTGATCGGCAAATCCGACAATGCGCGCCTGCTTTCAAACATCATCAGCTGGTCACTGCAGCCCGGTGGGCGGGTGATCTTTGACGATGCCCATCAGGGTGCCGTGGACGAATACGATGCAGCGAGATTCTATGCCGATCCGCGCCTGCACGACAGCCTGTGGTGGCTGCTCGGATTGTGGCTGGCGTGGGTGTTGGTCGCGCAACCGCTGCGCGCCTCGATTCCGCACGCCGCGAGCCTGGACGAGAGCGCCATGCTGCGCGTGACGGCCCGGTTCTTTGCCAGCGTGCTGCGGCCGGTGGCCAGTGCGCAATGGTTGTTCGATGAGTTCTTCGACCGCCTACGCCACCGGCACGGCCTGCCACAGACGAGCGCACCACCCTGGGAGTGGCTGGCCTCGCATGCCGGTGTCAGAAGTGTGGCGCTTGCTCAGCTGCGCGAGTGTTATGCGCGTACCCAGGCCGGCCAGCGCGTCAGTCTGACTCAATTGCAGCGGATTCTTTCACAGATTTCGGGACAAACCACATGACCAATGCATTGCAGGATCTCGAGCACACCCTTCAACAGCGCATTGGCGAGATCGTGCTGGGTGTCGGCCCCGCCGTGCGGGCGCTGTGTATCGCGGTGGTCGCGCGCGGACATGTACTGGTGCAGGGTGTGCCGGGCCTGGGCAAGACGCTGCTCAGCAAGTCGCTTGCCGGGGCATTGGGTGGCACGTTCAAGCGCGTCCAGGGCACCTCGGATCTGATGCCGACGGATATCACCGGCACCCATCTGTTTGATGCGGCGAAGAACGCCTTCGTATTCCGCCCGGGACCGCTATTTGCCGACGTGGTCCTGTTCGATGAAGTCAATCGCGCGGGTCCGCGCACACAGTCCGCGCTGCTCGAGGCCATGGAGGAGCGGCAGGTGACGGTGGACCGGGCTCAGTTCGATCTGCCGCCGGACTTCCTGGTCATCGCCACCCAGAACCCGCGCGAGTTCGAGGGCACCTATCCGCTGCCTGAATCGCAGCTTGACCGCTTCATGCTGCGCCTGGAGCTGTCCTATCCCGCACTGGATGCCGAGACTGAGGTGCTGATGCGCTATACCGGCGTGGCCGCGGAACCGGCCCGGGCCGTGAGCGCTGCGGTGACACCCGGGTTGGTGCAGGAGGCGCGCACCGCGGCTGCGCAAGTGCACATTTCCCCGGAACTATGTGCCTATGTGCTGGCGATCGCCAAGGCGTCGCGCGAACACGCGCAACTGTCGCTGGGACTATCGACCCGCGGAGCGCTGGCATTGCTGCGCGCGGCGCGCATCGCCGCCGGAATCGCCGGCGCCGAATTTGTGGCCGCCGACGACGTGAAGGAGGTGGCGCCGATGGTGCTGCCGCATCGACTGATGCTCACGGGCGATGCGCTGCTTGCGGATGCCAGCGAGACGGACGTGGTGGCGCGCATCCTGACGCAGGTGCCAGCACCGCGATGAACCTGCGGCAGAACGGGCTGATGCTGATCCTGGCCGCGGCGCTGCTGGGTATCGCCGCGCAGTGGGCCGGCGTGCCCGCGATGTCCAATCTGTGGACGCTTCCCCTGGGGCTGCTGCTGCTCGGCCTGGCGTACGAGCGTTGGGTGTGCGCGCGCGCCAGCGTGTCCCTGAGCGTTCACAGCCCCACGCCCTGGCATCTGGCGCACAGCGGTGAAGTGCACTGGCAGCTTCGCCACGCGCTCGCACGGACGCTGACGGTAATGGTGGCCCCGTGTGCACCCGTCGGCATTGATGTCATGACCAATGTGCGCACCGTGTGGGTACCTGCCGGCGCAGGTGCAACCGTGGGCCTGCCGGCGGTCTCACGCCGGCTGGGCGAAATCCGCTGGCCACTGCAGCCGGCACGGCTCGCAGGGCCGCTGGGTTTGGCGTGGTGGTCTTTGAAACTTCAAGGCAGCGAACGGGCGGTGGTGGTTCCGGCCATGCTGAGCTTGAAGGAGAGCGCGGTCGGTGCGGTGTTGTCGGGGTCGCGCGTCAGTCATGCCATTGGCCCCGGCGCACAAGTTGAACAGCTGCGTGACTATCGATCGGGAGATCCACTGCGCGTCATTGACTGGGGCGCGACGGCGCGGCGCCGCCAGCTGGTGAGCCGGGACTTTTCCGAAGATCAGCACCTGGACGTGGTGGTGGCGCTGGATGTCGGGCGCAGCAGCCGCATCCAATGCGGGGAACTGGATCGACTCGGGCACTATGTGAATGCGGCGGCGCGTCTCGCACAGCATGTGGTCGCGCAGGATGATCGAATTGGGCTGGTATTGTTTGGCGATCAGCCGCTCGCCGTGTTGGTGCCCACCCGTGGTCACATCGGGGTGCTGCGCGTGCGGGATATGCTGTCTCGTATCCAGTCCCAGAATACCGATTCCAATGTCATTCATGCTGCCGCGCAGGTGCTGAAGCGCGTGCGCCAACGCAGCCTCGTGGTATTGTTGACCGACATCGAAGACGCAAGCTCCGCAGGTCAGCTGGCTGCCGCGTTGCGAGTGCTGCAGCCGCGACACCTGCCCTTCGTGGTGGCGTTAAGTCAGCTGGACCCGGGCGCGATCGCGGACAGTGCGCCTCAGGACTGGTTGGATCCGTGGATGTCCCTGGCCGCCGGACACACACTGACTCAGCGTGAGCGGGGTATCCGGGCTCTGCGGGCAAGTGGCGCACAGGTCATGCTGAGCACGCCCGTGGATTTCGAGCGCACGCTGTTCGAGAAGTACGCGCAGTTCAGGCAGCGGCGGCGGATCTGAAAAATCGCCCGGAAAGCACCGCGAACATCAATGCGAGGTTGGCCAGCCCGATGACCAATCGCGGCGGCCAGCCAATGGCCGTATCCGGCGACACGAAGCCCTCGATGAGGCCACAGATGACCAGCAGCGGAATGAGCGCGGCAAACAGGCGTGCAATCTTCGTGGTGCACTGTTGCAGCGAGTCACGACGGCTCGCCAGTGTCGGGCGAATCAGCGACTCCCCCAGGGCCACGCCCGCGGCGCCTCCCAGGCAGATCATCGACAGTTCGACGGTGCCGTGGGCAAAGATGAATTTGAGCAATTCCCCGTCCAGCCCGTGCTGCCGGGTGAAGGCGAACACACCACCGAGCATCAGGCCATTGTTGGCGATGATGTAAAACGTGCCGAGGCCGTAAAACAGACCTGCCACACAGGCGAATATCGTTACCGCAATGTTATTGGTGAAAATCCGCACGGACAGCAGCGCGGAAGGCGTGATATTCAAAATGCCGTCGGTCCACAGCTCGCCATGCTCCACGTGCTCGACCATGTTGGGGCTGGCGACCAGACCGACGAGGGTCGGCCAGGTATTGATCAGCCACCATCCCGCTGCGGTACTCAAGGCGAACAGCAGCCAAATTCCCAGCAGATGCGGCCGTAGCTCGCGCGCCGTCGCGGGGATCTCCACGGCGTACAGATGTCGCAGCGAGGCCAGCGTATGGCGCGGTTCGCGGTTCACGATCGCATGCATTGAGGCGTAAAGGGTCTCCAGGGCGGTGGTGATCGGACTGCCTGGCAGCGCCTTGCGCGCACTGGCGACATCGCGCGCAAGACCGCGATAGCCGTCCAATGCCTTCAGTGCGTCCTGGCGCGACAGTCGACTGCGTCGCCAGCTCGGCAGCGAGTCGCCCAGGCGGCTCCACAGTGCGGATCGCTGCGCAAGCCAGGACGGGCCCTTGAGCTTGTGGGTCATGCCGGCCGACCGGATAGGGAATTGCGCAGGCGTTGCTGCAGATTGCGATCGTTCAGGGCATCGAGGCGTCCGAGGTCGCTTGCCGACCCGACGGCAGTATCGATCCGGTGCAACAGATCGCGCGCGAGTTCCCGGCGTCGCTCGGGTTGCAGGTCATTCCAACGCAGCAACAGGTCATTGCCCAGGGCCAGGGTTCCTGCATCCAGGGTGGGATTGAGGGACAAGGATCCCAGTTGCATGAGGGCCTTGGCGTCCGTGTCGCCGTCATGGACCAGCAGGGTCCCCGCCGCCAGGTCGCCCAGGCGCACGCGCTGCACGGTGAAGATCGTCATGCACATTCCGATGCCGTATAGCGCGGGCGCACTATCGATGAGGCGAAACGCATTGCGAACCAACACCGCCAGCGTGGAGGGGCTACCACCTTGCCGATTGACGACGCGCACGCCGGCCATGCGTTTGCCCGGGGTGCCCCCGCGCATCGCCAACTCCACCAGCGGGTGATAAAGAAAGTAGATGGCGATGGCCGGTATGCCGGCGATCGCAAAGCTGGAAGCGGGAGATCCCGCAACGAGATACGGCATTCCCGAAAGCTTGTATGCTGCCGCCACGTACCAGGTCAACGCCACGAGCAAGCGGATGTGCCAGTCGATGAGAAAGGCATAGGCACGACTGCCGGGGCCGGCGATGGCCAGCTCGACATCAACCCCGGTGGGGCTGGTGACGATCAGCGCGTCAGTGCTCATGTCCGGTGCCGCGCTTATGGCAGGAATTCGGCGCCGGGTGGCTTGCCGTCGATCCACAGCGGCGATGGATCCCAGTGCTCGGCAATCAGTCCCTTGTCGTTGAGACGAAACATGTCGAACCACGTCGTGGAATAGATGTGGTTCGGATCCTTGGTGTCACGCATCTTGCGCACGGTGCTGACCATGACATAGGGGCCATCGGCAACGATGTTGATGACATGCATCTTCATCCGCGGTTGGATGGGCAGTGGTGGGCCGACCTTGGTGAACAGCGCCACGAATGCAGCGCGCCCGGAGGTCACATTGGGATTGTGCTGGATATAGCCCTCGTCCATATACTTGGGCGCCTGGTCCAGGTGCCGCCCTTCGTACACGATGCGCCAGAAGTCGAATACGAATTTCTTGTTGCGCGCCAGCTGGGGATTGGCATCCCTGAGCATCGAGAGCTGGTCGGGATTTTCGGTTGGGGCCACCTGTGCCCGCGCCGAACTGAAGGGGGTGCTGATGAGTGCGGCCAGCAATACTGCGGGCAGGATGCGTGAGAGATTCACTTCGTGGACTCCAGCCGGATGGGGATGCCGAGCTTGGATTCTACCGGTTGGCGGGTCAATCCAGTACCGCCCTTAAGCGCTGATAACCGGGACGGGACATGGGCACATGGCGGCCGTCGCTTAAGAATACCTGCCAGCTGTCCTTGGCATAAGGCTCAATGCGCGCGATGCGCTCCACGTTGATCATGAACGAGCGGTGGATGCGCACGAACCGGGACGGATCCAGCTGCGATTCCAACTGCGCGAGCGTCTGCTGTTTGCGATACCGTTTGGCGCCCGCAGCCAGGATCAGGTAGTCATCCTGGGCCTCGATGAAGTCCAGGGTGTGGGTGCCCAGGACATGCACGTGCGCGCCTTCGCGGATTACCACCCGTTCGAGCCACTGGCCGGGTGGCCGGGCCGCAACGGCGACTCGGGCATTGACCGCGAGCCGGTCGGGCGCCGGATGCCGCAGCCGCTCGCGGACGCGCTGCAGGGCCTGTTGCAAGCGTGCTGGTTCCACAGGCTTCAGCAAATAGTCCACCGCATGGATCCGAAAGGCCTGCACGGCAAACTCATCATGCGCGGTGACGAAGATCACGGCAGGTGCGCGCTCACCCAACAGTTCCATCACCTCGAACCCTGATAGCTTCGGCATCTGCACATCGAGCAGCATCAGATCACAGGGCAGTGTTTCGGCCATTTTCACGGCATCGAAGCCATTGGTCGCCTGCCCGGTGATTTCGACATCCGGCGCGCTGGCGAGCTGCTCCACCAGGTAGGAGCGGGCGAGGGCTTCGTCGTCAACGATCAGGACGCGCACGCAGTGCCTCCAGCGGTGAGGCTGGCAGTGCCAGCAGGACGCGAAAGATCGCAGGCTCGTTTTCCACATCCATACGGGCACGCGTGCCATACATGGATTCCACGCGGCCCCGGACATTGGCCAACCCCAGTCCGGTACTGCGTGAGATCGGCCGATCCGCGTCACAGGTGTTCTCGACCACGATATCCAGAATACTGCCGCGAACCTTGGCACTGAGCCTGATCTCGCCTCCGTCGAGTAAATGCGCGATGCCATGGTGGACCGCGTTCTCGACCAGAGGCTGGAGCAGCAGGGCGGGGACCCGCATGTTCATCGCCTCTTCAGTGACATCCACGCTGCGCCGCAGCCGCTCGCCGAAGCGCACCTCCTCGATGGCCAGGAAGGTGTCGATCAATGTCAGCTCATCGGACAGCGCAATGGTCTGCTGGGCGCCGAATTTGAGACTCTTGCGGAAAAAATCCGCCATCAGTGAGCACATGCGGCGCGCCGCGGCTGCGTCGGAACCGATCAGTGCCGCGACGGAGTTCAGACTGTTAAAGAGAAAGTGCGGGTCCAGCTGGCGTCGCAGAAAGCTCATTTCTGCCTCACGCGCCAAGGCCCGCAGTTCCAGGGCGCGTCGTTCCGCATCGCGTGAGCGCTCAACCGCCGCCGCCGAGTACAGTCCCAGTATCGCGATCAGAATGCCGACACAACCGGCGAAAACGAGCAGCGGGATCAAGCTGCCCGGATCAAGGTTGGGCATGAAGCCCGCGTACTTCAGCACCCGGATCCACAGCAATGCGACGGTCAGCCACAAAGACAGCAGCACGGCGGCGGTGCTGAGCCAGGTGCCGGCCAGGCGCCAAGCCGGCACCTCGCTCGGCGCCATGCCCCGCACGAGGTACCAGCAGGGCAGGCACTGCAGACCCAGCAGTACGGCAAGTGGAATCGCGAACAGTTCAGCCCATCGCGGCGCGGCCGCCCCCGTCACTGCAATGACCGCGCCCAGCGCGGCGCCGAACGTGACCCATAGCAGCAGATAAGCGACGAGTCGGCCGCGATGGTTGAGAATCGGATGCATCAGTCCTTGATCTCAACTCCGCCCATTAGCGCCATCCCCTGGATGATCAGGTGCTTGGTCGCCGGCATGGTCGCCGGTCGACGCTTGTCCGAGCAGCCACCCATCAGACAGGTCACCCGCACCGTCACATCCCAGTCGCGCGGCACGAGAATCACGGCGCCGCCCATCAAGGCGAACACGTCAATGACCGCCGTGTCACCTGCCATCGGTGCATTGGACAGATCGAGGTTCACGCCGCCCATCACCGCGGTCAGATCCGCGCCTGCGAACGGCACCGTCGGACGCATCTCGGACCCGGAGAACACTGCGAAGGTGCGGATGTAGGTATCGCCCACACCCTCCGGGGAGGGCCGGTTGAAGGCCCTCCACACCACCGAGCCCCCGGCGAGCACGAGCATCATCGGTCCGATGAGCGCCCAGAAATGGATCTTGATCCATTGCTGCTGGGTCGCGAATCCCCAGGCGCCCACGAACATCAGGACCAGCCCCAAGATCACCTGGTCGTGCCGGCGTCGAGCCAGCATCACGGCACCGATGAAGAACAGCACGACGGGACCGAAATTGCGAAACACATAATTCGAATCGATCAGGCCCAGGTTCCCGCCCAGCAGGATCGCCCCGGCAGCAATGATCACGATTCCGATAATGGCGACGCCAAAGGCACGGGCGCGTGCCTCCTCGGGAGTGGTGGGTTGGGTGTGGTACATATGGCCTCCTTACGACTGCCGGCGACGTTACCCGGCGCGCCGGAGGGGTTCTACGGCCCGTCGGCCAATTACGGCTGGGCACCGGCGAAACCGGCTGGGAAATCTGGGCATATTTCCAGTAGCCGGCAGGCCAGGGACTTGTGTTAGCATCCCGCCCCCGCAGCGGCAGGTGCCGCGGGCACAAGAGGAGTTCGGGCGGCCCCGTTTCGGGTCCGATGCGATCTCGTCCCCTGTAACATATTGATTATATGGGGAACTTGCGCCTCAGGCCCCGGGTGGCCGCGCGGTGACCTGCAATACGCGCCTGTAGCTCAGTTGGATAGAGTACTTGGCTACGAACCAAGGGGTCGGGAGTTCGAATCTCTCCAGGCGCGCCAATCCATGAAGTGTCTAGTAGTCGCTGTTCATCGATAGCCATCATCACGCCTTGGCTGTGTCGATGGCGGATTCACCTTATCCACCATCGATTGTCGAGGACTTCGGCAATTCGTCGGGCAGCAACGGCGGCGCCATTCGTTTCCACGCGCTTGTAGGTGACGGGTGAATGCATTGCGGAAAGCGCGGCATCTGCCAGGGATTCTGCAGTCACATCGTCATATGCCATCGAGCGGTCTGCACCGTAATTTGCGAGTCGGCGGCGCACGTGGATGTTCTGTTCGAAGTGGTGCTTCAGCGGAAAGCTCACGAATGGGCGACGCATGGCGACCAGCTCCATGCAGGTGCTCAGCCCTCCCTGCACGAGCGCGACGTCGCAGCAAGACAGCTGCTCGAAGAGATTGTGGACGTAGGGGCGTATCTCAAGACCGGCTGTCTGCGCAAAGGAACTCGGATCCAGACGCGGCCCAACCACGAGGACCATTCGCAGGGTAGGCTCCTGACGCTTCATGTGGGGAAAGGCGCGGACGATCTTGTCCAGCAGCGCGCCGCCTACGCCAGTTCCACCAACCGAGGCAATGACGATCTTTTCGTCATTGCGGTAACCGAGTCGTGCGCGGACCTGGTCAACGTCGGTGAACGCCTGAGGGTCGAACGGCAGGGTGTATCCCGAGTACGAGAAGTTGCGGTCCACCCACTGGCGGATGCGCGGTAGACCTGGACCGAAATGTTGGTCCGTAACGTCCTCGGGGTTGCCAACAAAGATTGCCGCATCCCGTATGTACGGAAATCTCGCCACGTGCTCGATGTCGTCAGCATTCCGGTCGGCGCAAAGGTGTGCCTCGCGCTCGTTGTTTTCCATCGGCAGGCAGCCGACGAAGTCCGTAAGGAATACAAAGGGCTGGCGCTTGGCCTCGGGATTCTCGTGATAATAATAGTCCACTTCCCAGGACTCATCGCCGACAACAAGATCGTAATGCTCCTGCTCCATGAGATCCGAGAACGTCATGAAATTGTTCACGGCGATCTCGTCCATGGTCCGCAAAGCGAAGAAGCAGGAAAGGTCGTGTTCGCCCGCCACGTGCTCGAAATGCCGACTCTCATTGGCGAGACGCTTCGTGATGGGATGGACCCGTTCGCCTTCGCGCTCCAGGTAGCGGGTAGCTGGGTCCACGGTGAACCAGTCGATTGCGAGGTCAGGATGAAGCTTGCGCAGCTCGCGGGCAATGGCCAGGTCCCGCTGGACGTGCCCGAGCCCAATGGGACTTGAAATGAACAAGGCCCGGCGTTTGCGGTTCATGCCGCGGGTCCACGTAAACGTGCGTGGGGAGCCGGCGACAAAATCGCGAACCGAGCGGTTGAAGATGACGGGGTCGCGGACCGATGGCAGGTGACCGCCGCCGGCAATGGTGAGCATCCTTGAGTCGGCGATGAGCTGGCGGACCGCCTGACCCGCCGGGATGGGGACGCGACCATCCGCGTCGCCGTGGATGACCAGCGTGGGACAATGAACTTTGCGTGCCAGCTCGCTCACATCCGTACCGAGCCAACCATTGATGGTGTGGCCGAGGATCTCGGGCGTGGTGCACCAGGCGTAAAGGATGCTGTCTTCAAGGGGCTTGGTCGAGTGCGGCTCGGGGAAGCACATCAAGAAGAATCTCGCCAGGTAAGCCGGCCAGTCTTCATGCAGCAGCCGCGCTTCGGCTCTCTGAACCTCAGCGAACGCGGGATCATCCATGCGGAAGCTTGCAAAGCCGCCAACGATGATCAGATGGCTTACACGATGCGGATGCTCGGCGGCGAGGCGGATTGCAGTCAGCGTCGTCACAGAGAGGGCAATGCAGGCGACGGGATCAGGGCCCGAAGTAGCGTCCAGCACGGCGACAAAGTCCGCGTAGTACTCCTCGAAGGAGTAGTGATTTGCTCCGGTGGGACGGTCCGAACGCCCATTACCGCGCAGGTCCATCGTGATCACCCGGAAGTGGCGGCTGAGATAGGGAACCGTCGTTTTCAGCACCTGTGAGTGTGTGATCTGGAAGATAGGCGCGAAGACAATCCAGGGGCCGCGCGCGCCCCAGACGGCATACCAGGTTCTCACTCCGTTGCGCTCGATGAACCCTTCAAACGCGGGGGTGATCGTCTCGTAGGGTTGCCGGTGTGCTTGCGGAACCTCGCCGGCCTGCTGAAGGTCGCCGACGACCGTGCGGTAAATTCCCGCAGCTTCAGGCTCAAGGCCTTGCGGCGGGCTCATTTGCCGCCAGTCCTTCGCGCACGGCGCTTGCTGGTGATCCTCGCACGGGTATCAAGTTGCTTGAGCAGCTTCTCGAGGGCGTCCAGCGCTGCGGCATGTTCGGCGATTTCGCGTGGCGTTGCGATGAGATCCAGGAACTCCATGCCCAGCCAGAAATTGGAAATCCACGTTGCGATTACTGTGGCACTGAAGGGCGCTGGTAGTTTTGTACCACTGGATTCGAGCGCCTCGAGGGCCTCGCGAACCCCGCCCAGGACGAGGTCGTGCCAGGCGCGCAGGCGGGGGAGGAACTTCCCACGCAGCGTCGCGTCCGCGAAGCTCGCGGCCCACAGTTCGGCTTGAACCCGGACGAAGCCGGAGGACTTGTCGCTCTCGTAGAAAAGTCGTGCCTGCGCCCATTTCTGCGCGAAGCTCGCCGATCCTGAGTACATGCGCTGCTGGCGCACAAGAAGCTGGCGGTTAGCCTCATCCAGCACCGCGATGACGAGTTGATCCTTCGAGCGGAAGTGGTAGTTGATGAGTGCGTGATTTACCCCCGCGTCCTTGGCAATCTCGCGCGTGCTGAGCGCTGCATATCCGACGCTCGACAGCTGCCGGAATGCGGCTGACAGAATTCGGGTCTGGGTCGTCTCAGGGTTCGCTTTCTGAGGAACACGCTGCCTGTCCTTGGGTGAGAGGGTACGGACGTCCATAGAGCAGCTGCTTTTGACCGAGTGGTTTAACCGAGTGTTTAAATCCTGCGCGCAATCTCGTCAGTCTGTCAAGTGGTGGCGCCACTCAACCTCTAGTCCTGGTAAAGCAATCGCACCAAAACCGACTATTTCCTGAAGAGACATTCAAGAGAGGCTACCGCCCCATTGGCAGGCAGCCGGCACGCATCATCTTTAGCAGGGCCGGCAGGATCGGCGGCCAGTGCGGCGTCAACATCACGTACGGTCTGGGCGTAGGCCTCGACCGGCGCCACGTCGTACTGTTTTGGCGGGCCACATGCCGCGACGCACAAGTCGGGGCGCCGCGGACACGGGGCTTTCCTGCGACGAGTTCAGGACTTACCCGCAGCCTGGCGGTCGGCGAACCAATAGCCCGCGACGAGCGTCTTCAGATCGTTGATATTGCCGCTGCGCACGCGCTCGATGAAGACCTTCGCTGGCAGAACGACGGTCAGAATGTCCTCATGCTCTGCCGCATTGCCATGAACGCCCCCCGCCTGACTCGTATCCACTGTGCCGTACACGATGGAAATTTTCTCGGATGTCCCCCCGGAGCTGACGTAGGCGCCCGGATGAATGAACTCCGGATTACTCAGAACAAGACCCGCCTCTTCTTGCATCTCTCGAACGGCGGCCTGCAGCGCCGTCTCATGGTTTTCGATGGCGCCTGCCACGAGGTTGTCCAGATACGGGTAGTCACCGGCTACGATTGCGCCGGGACGAAACTCGTTTGCGAGCACCACCTCATCGCGGCGCGGGTCATGACCGAGTACGGCGACCGCATTGCCGCGCTCCATCATTTCCCAGGAGGACCGTCTCATCCCTCCGCCGTGTTTCTCAACGTCGATTTCATAGCGGTATACCCGAAGAAACCCCTCGTGCAAGGGTGTTCTCCCGCGGATGACTGCGCTCAGGTGTCTTGGTATCACTGTCAACCTCATCACCGATCAATCGCGCGGGCATGGGGCCCAATGGGATTGCGTCAGGCTGGTCGCGGCCATTAGAAACCTTCGCCAATGTTCGCTGTCGGGGAGGCCCAGTTGCTGGTAATTCGAACTTTCATCTTGTCAGAAGGGTGATTCGTTACAAATCCGGGTAACAATTCGTCGGCACCACTACTTTTACATCATCGATTGGCAGGTATGCCACGCTGTTGCAGTGCGGCATGCCGATGAACTCACACCCTCGGTTCCTGCCCGCAGAGCAATTCTTGGCTTCACACAGCAAGGCGTCAGTATGAGTCTGTGCAACAGAATCTTCGTTCTGATGGTCTTACTGTCGGCAGGATCAGCGTGCGCGGCGGCGGCTCCCAACCAAAAACTCATCTGGTGGCCCATCGGCAAGCGAGCGCTCGGGCTGTATCTGTCGGATCCGGACGGTGCATCCGGACGGTAGCGCACTGAGGCGGATCACAACTCTCGACGGGTGTGCAGGCTCTCCACGATGGTCCCCCGACGCCCAGCGGCTGGTTTTCGCCCAAGTGGTCGATGGTGTATGACAAGGAAGTTGCGGTCGAACCCAAATGGGTAGACGTCAGCCCAAGCCGGGACCCGCGCTACGAGCTGATTGGCGGTTCCGCTTTCATGCAAGGTACGATCTCCTTCACACATACTGGCGAGCAGTTTGTCTACACTCCGCCCCAGTCACGACAGCTGAAGCTCGTCGACTGGGATGGGAAAGGGTCGGTCATTTTCGATGGCAGCGCTGACAACCGTCAGATTGGGAATGTCGTTCAGTCCCTGGATGGTCGGACCCTGGCGTTTGCAATCCGGAGTTCCTCGCGCGCGGAAGAGTTGGGTCAGATTGCCGTCCTGGACAGCGACGGCGCTCACCTTCGAGTCGTGACGCATGAGCATATCAGCAGCGACTTTCCAAGTTTCTCACCTGACGGCACGCGGCTGGTCTTTCGCCTGAGCAGGCCTGATGAAAGAATGCACACCGAACGGGGACTGCGCATCGTCACGCTGGGCAACGGCAAGGTCTCCAAGCTGACGAGCGGGTGGGACGATTTCCCCGCCTGGTCACCCCGAGGAGATCGCATTGCCTTTTCCGGCTTTGAAACGGGTGATTTCGAGATCTATACCATACGCCCCGATGGCACTGGGTTGCGTCAGTTGACCCACACCCGGGGGAACGATGCGCACCCGGTGTGGTCGCCCGATGGAAGATGGCTCGCATTTGATAGCTCCCGGATGGGGTGGAAGGACGAGGCCATGCTTCCGTGGCGCGGTGGCGGCGGTCAAACCTACGGCGAGATCTTTGTGATGCACGCCGACGGCACCGAGGTCAGGCAACTGACCGACGACCAATGGGAAGAAGGGGTGACCGGATGGGCGCCGGCCGCATCCGCTCCTCCGATGGCACCCGACGGGCGAGCAGACGCAGGCGGGCGATGAGATTTCTGGAGTTACCGATCGACAACCCTCCGTAGGGACTATCGATCCTTGCGATGGCTACTCGGGGCTGAGGTCCGTAGAAGCGGAGAGTTTCGTTTTCAGAGTCTGACCGGTGTCGAGCATTTCTAGGGTATGCAAGCGGCAGCCGGGGGAGCCATCGCGCAGCACACTGCAGGTGACTCTGACACGGTCGCCGGTCTTCATAGAGTTTCGCCGCCATCCGAAACGCCTCAAGATTGCCGGTCCGCTGGTCACAATAGTCCACTCTTGAGGCTGACTGAAGTCACGTCGGGTCGTCAGCATCGTCAGCATCACGTGTGGGTTGGTCCACTGGAATGCCTTTACCGTGCCTTCGAGCGTGCGGATTCGGGTTTCGTCGAACGCGGCAAAGGAGTGGTGCGCCGGGGCGGGCGAGGCGATGAGCACAGTGGCCGCCGATAATAGTGCGGTAGATACCAGGGTCCGCGCTTTCACGACACTCCTTAGTTCTCACCGAAATTCAATCTCAAAATAGACGCAAATCCTGGTGAAGTCGGGGCGAGAAAATGGCGAATTGTGGCACCATGGCGCCTGCCGCCTTATGAACTGAGCTACACTGCGACTGCCTTAAGCATCCTCGCGCTTTCATGAAATACCTGCCGCTCATCTGGGCCGCCCTGTTCCGCAGCCGACTGCGTACGCTGCTCACGTTCCTGTCGATCATGGTCGCCTTTCTGCTCTTCGGCGTGCTTCACGGTGTGATCGGCGGCTTGGATGTGCTCATCAACTCGATGAGCGACACGCGCCTGCGGGTCCTGAACCGCATTGGCTTTACCCACTGGATGCCCATCGCCATGCGGGATCAGATGGCGCGCATTCCGGGCGTGACGGCCGTGGCCGCGAACGGGTATTTCGGCGGCTACTACCAGGACCCGAAGAACCAGCTCGGGGGGAGCGCCATGGACATGGCGGCATTGTTCAAGATCTATCCGGAGCTCGTGCTGCCGGCGCAGGAGCGGGCCGCGATGCTTCGCACGCGCACGGGGGTTCTCGTCGGTGCGGACCTCGCCAGCCGCTTCGGCTGGAAGGTGGGCGATCACATCAGCGTCGACACGCCCATCTGGGCGCATCCGGATGGCAGCCACAGCTGGGGGTTCGACATCGTCGGCATCTTCCGTTACAGCCAAGGAGACATCCCGGCGAACGAGCTGTGGATGAACTACGACTACTTCTCCGAGGGCGGCGGCATGAAGGACCAGGCGTCCGCGTTCATCATTGGCATCAAAGACGCGGCGAGCGCGACGCGCATCAGCCGGCAGATCGACGCTTTCTTCCGCAGCTCGGCGTCCCCGACGCTGACCCAGACGGAAAAGGAGTGGGCTCAGTCGAACATCCGGCGGGCCGGCAACATCCGATTCATCGTAAACGCGATCATCGGAGCCGTCCTGTTTACCCTGCTCGCGCTCACGGCCAACACGATGATGCAGTCGGTGCGCGTGCGCATCGGTGAGTTTGCCGTATTGAAGACCTTCGGCTACTCGAACGGCATCGTCGCTACACTGGTCGTGCTCGAGGCGCTGGTGTTGTGCGTCGGCGGCGCGCTGTGCGGCCTCGCGCTTGCAGCGCTCGCATTCCCTCCGCTCATGCAGCGCATCGGCCTTGCCGCGATACCGATTCCCGTGACGGTGGTCGGAGCCGGTTTCGCGATCGCGGTGGGCCTGTCGCTGGTGAGCGCCGTCCCTCCGCTGTGGCGCGCGTCAAGGCTCGACGTGGCGGCCGCGCTGGCGGCGCACTGAGGGCGACTCCCCAATGTGGAAGCAGATCGCCGCCGTCACGGCCATGAACCTGCGCAGCCTGCCGCAGCGTCTGGCGCCCTCGCTCGTCGTCGTCATTGGAATCGCAGGCGTCGTCGGGGTCCTCGTCTCGGTCCTCGGCATGGCGACGGGCCTCCGCCAAGCATTCGCAAACACGGGAGATCCCGCGCGCGCCATTGTCCTGCACAAGGCGGCGAACAACGAGGGCTTCAGCTCTTTCGATGTCGGCTGGGTCGGACCCATTGCGGACGCCCCCGGCGTCCTTCGCGGTCCGAAGGGCGAGAGCGCCGCAAGCCCGGAGTATATTGTCGGAGTGAACCTTCCCAAGCGCTCCGACGCAGTCGCAACGGGCGTCACGATGCGGGGTGTCGGCGCGGCCGCATTCCTGGTTCACCCGGAATGGCGGATCGCCGCCGGGCGCATGTTCCGACCCGGACTGCGCGAGGTCGTCGTCGGCTCGGCCGCGGCGGCCGAGTTCTCGGGTCTCGACATCGGTCATCAGGTCGATCTGGGAGGCAACCGGTGGACCGTCGTCGGCCGGTTCACGAGCGGCGGCGACTCGCATGACTCCGAGATTCTCGCGGACGTGCGCACGCTGATGTCCGCCTTCAACTGGGGCGCATACAGTTCCGTTACGGTGCGGCTGGATTCGCCCGCATCCTTCGAGCGCTTCCGGCGCGCGCTGCTCGCGAACTCCTCCCTCGATATCGACGTGGACCGCGAGCAGGACTACTACAGCGGCCAGGCGAAACAGATCACGAGCTTGCTGTACCTGCTCAGCACCGTCGTCGGCGCGATCATGGCGATCGGCGCCATATTCACCGCACTCAATACCCTGTACTCAGCGGTCGCAGCGCGCACGGCCGAGATCGCGACCCTGCGCGCGATCGGCTTCGGGCCCTCAGGGGTCGTGATGTCGGTCCTCGCGGAGGCGCTGCTGCTGTCGCTGCTCGGCGCGCTGCTCGGTGCCGGCATCGCCTGGCTGCTGTTCAATGGCAACGCTCTCAGCACCGGCGGCGGCGAGTTCAACAGCGACGTGTCCTTCCGACTGCTCGTAGGGCCCGGCCTGTTCGCCGTGGGCATCGTATGGGCTTGTTTGATCGGGTTCCTCGGCGGCCTGCCTCCGGCGATTCGCGCTGCGCGGCTGCCGGTCGCCGTCGCGCTGCGCCCGATGTAAAAGGGGTCACCCCCGGCGCTGGCCGCAACCGGCGCGATAGCGGCTGCTTGAGCGGGGCCGTAGCTGCCACATAACCCATTGGCGCTGGCTGGGCCCCTTGTTACGTACAGTTGCCAAACTTAATGGCAGGCAGGTGGCTCGAGCAGTAGCATTACATTGAGCAGCACCGGTTCGCTCCGCGCATGCACATCACGGGAGATCAGATGAAACACACAGCCAGATTCATCGCTCTCACGAGTGCAATGGTACTGGTTGCCTGCGCTACGTCCCTGCCAAAGCCTGAGCAGTACGGCTTTCGGCGCGTCGCGATCAACGGGAAAGAGTACTTCTGCGCTCGGACCGAGTGGGTGGTTCCACCGGTAGTCCCCGCGTTGTGGGTGTCGAATGCCGATTCCTCTGGCGACATACCCAGTGGTTTGTTCGGCCCCAATTATCCCAAGACGAAGGAAATTTGCCTGACGCAGGC
>DATDIL010000073.1:0-14889 GCA_036521075.1 Steroidobacteraceae bacterium
TGGGTACCATGATCTACAATCCGCGCGACGGCTCTTTCCAGACCAAACACGGTCCGGTATTCGCGAATCTGATATTGGCGGATGAAATCAACCGTGCACCAGCCAAGGTGCAGAGCGCGCTGCTCGAAGCGATGCAGGAGCGGCAGGTGACCCTCGGTAGCGCGACGCATGCGCTGCCGGAGCCCTTCAGGGTCATGGCCACCCAGAACCCGATCGAACAGGAGGGCACGTACCCGCTGCCCGAGGCGCAGGTCGACCGCTTCATGCTGAAGGTTATTCTCAACTACCCGACTCGCTCCCAGGAGCGCTCCATTCTGGATACGATGGGAACAACCGCTCCGGTGACGGTGGTGGATCCGGTCGTCGGCGGTGCGGACATCATGGCTGCCCGCCACGTGGTCAACCATATCTACATCGACGACAAGGTGCGCGACTACATTGTCGATCTGGTGTTGGCCACACGTGATCCGCGCGCTCTGGCCAAGGAACTGGGGGGCTATATCCAATGTGGGGCCTCCCCGCGCGCGACGATCTGCCTGGGGCTGGGAGCTCGTGCAAATGCCTTTCTGCACGGTCGTGGCTACGTCACACCGCAGGATGTCAAGGATGTGGCGCTCGAGGTACTGCGACATCGCGTCGTGGTCAGCTACGAGGCGGAGGCCGAAGACATCACCTCTGACCAGATCGTCTCGCGGATTCTGGAGAGTCTGCCGGTACCCTAGGGCACTGCGCTCATGAACGAGGCCATTACACGGGACATACTGCGCAAGGTGCGGCAGATCGAAATCCGCACCAATCGCATCGTCGCCGATTCACTCGCGGGACACTATCACTCGGTATTCAAGGGCCGAGGCATGGACTTCGATGAGGTGCGCGAATACGTGCCCGGTGACGAGGTGCGCACCATTGACTGGAATGTGACCGCGCGCGCGGGTCGCCCGTTCATCAAGAAATTTGCGGAAGAGCGCGAGCTGACGCTGCTGCTGCTGGTGGACGTGAGCGCGTCGGGGCATTTCGGTTCCGGCGCGCAGAGCAAGCGCGATGTCGCGGCGGAGCTTGCCTGCGTGCTGGCCCTGTCGGCCACGCGTAACAACGACAAGGTCGGTCTGGTGCTGTTCACCGAGCAGATCGAATTGTACATCCCGCCCAAGAAGGGCCGGCGTCATGTGCTGCGCGTGGTGCGCGAAATCCTGTTCTTTCGACCGACCCGGCGCGGCACCGATCTGGTCCATGCGCTGGAGTTCGCAAACCGGATGTCGGGACGACGCTCGGTCGTGTTCCTGATTTCAGATTTCCAGACCACCGCAGTAGGGGCCGACGCGAGTTCTGCGCTGCGGCGTGCTTTGAGTCAGTCGGCCCGCCGACATGATCTGGTTGCGGTGAATATCCGCGATCCGCGTGAACAGTCCCTGCCGGATCTGGGCGTGGTCATCCTGCAGGACGCGGAATCCGGTGAGGTCATGGAGATCGACACCGGCCGCCGCCGCACCCGCGAGCTGTTCGCGACACTGGCGCAGAAGAGCCGTGACGCATTGCTTCGCATGCTCAACGCCGAGGCCATCGACAGTCTGATGCTCACGACGGACCAGCCGTACCTGGGTTCGCTGATCAGTTTTTTCCGCAGGCGGGAGGCACGGCACCCGTGAATTCCTCCGCGCCTGATATCCATGATATCCATCCACCGTACCTGATACCGCAGGATTGGCGGGTGCCGGTACTGATCGGTACGGCCGTGGTATTGGCGCTGCTGCTGGCCTGGTTTGGGTGGCTCTGGCTCAGGGCGCGTCAGCCGCAGTTGACCCTTGTGCAGCGTACACTTCTGAAACTCGACGCCACCCGGCCGATCATGGAAGGTGGTGACGCGCGGGCGTTTTCAGTGGCGGTTTCGGACATTGTGCGCGGGTATGTCGAGGAGCGCTTCAATGTGCGCGCGACCCAGCGTACCACGCCGGAATTCCTGCGTGACTGCCTGGCACAGGTCGGCTCCGCGCTGCAGGCGCATGAGCAGTCCTTGAGCGAATTTCTGAAGTTCTGCGATCTGGCAAAGTTCGCCCGCTGGTCTTTGAGTGGCGAGGAAATGCAGGGGCTGCTGGCCAGCGCGCGGCACGTCGTGGAGTCCACCGGCGTCCCGGTTCCGACCAAGAGCGTTGTGGTCACTGAAGCTGTCAATGTACCGATTCGCCAATCCTGAGCTGCTGTGGTTGCTCGCCATGTTGCCGCTGCTGGTGCTGTGGCGCGGCCGCCGCGGTCCGGTCCCGGCCATCGAATACCCGAGCCTGGCGCTGGTGCGCGAGCTGGCCCGACGCACGCGCAGTCGCATAGGATCGGTCCTCGCCGGATTGCCCTTGCTCGGCCTGGCGCTATTGATTGTTGCCATTGCCCGTCCACAGGAGGGTGCAAGCAATGCGACGGTACACGCCAGCGGCGTCGACATCATGCTGCTGATGGATGTGTCCGGATCGATGCAGTCGTTGGACTTCAAACTGAATGATGTGCCTGCCAGTCGCGTCGATGTAGTCAAGTCCGTCGTGCGCAAGTTCATCATCGCGCGACCCAATGATCGCATCGGCCTGACGATTTTCGCGGGCCGACCTTATCTGATCAGCCCCGTGACACTCGATCACGCGTGGCTGCTCGACAACCTCGAGCGAGTGCAAATCGGGGACATTGAGGACGGCACGGCCATTGGCTCCGCGCTCGCCTCGGGCCTGAATCGACTGCGCCATCAGACCGCGAAGTCGAAGATCGTGATTTTGATGACGGATGGGCAGAACAATGCCGGCCAGATCACTCCGATCACCGCCGCCGAGGCCGCCCGGGCGCTGGGCATAAAGGTCTACACGATTGGTATCGGTGTACGCGGCGAGGCGCCGTTTCCGGTGACCGATGCCTTTGGCCGCCGCCGCATCGTCATGGAAAAGGTCGACGTCGATGAAGACACCCTGCGCCGCATTGCCGCCACGACCAACGCCCGTTTTTATCGGGCCACGGATACAGATTCGCTGAACCGCATCTATGCGGAGATCGATAAGCTGGAGAAAACCGCCTTCACGATCCACAGCTATGAGCGCTGGCGGGAGCTTTTCGACTGGCCGGCGCTGGCCGCGCTGCTCGTACTGGGATTGAGCCTGCTGTCGCAGTTCGCATTGCGACGACGGATTCCGGCATGAACGTCGTCAGTCACTTCGCGCAACCCTTGTGGATTGTGGCCGGGCTCATTGCCGTGCCAGTGGTGCTGCTGCTTTATTGGCAATTCGATCGGCTGCAGCGCCGGCGCGTCGCGGCATTCTCGCTGGCGCGGGATACTGACTCGGCGCACTTTGGCGTTTCGCGGCCGCTGCTGTGGGCCAAGCGCAGCCTGCTCTGCGTGGCCGTCCTCGCCGCCTGCGTGGCCTTGGCACGGCCGCTGGGGGCGATGCGAATGCAGGAGAGCGAGCGGCGCGGGCTCGACATTCTGTTTGCAATTGATACCTCCCGATCAATGTTGACACCGGATGTGAAGCCGGATCGGCTCACGCGGGCACGCCTGGCGGTGGAGGATCTGCTGGATCAGTTGAACGGCGACGGTGTGGGCCTGGTGGCATTTGCGGGCGAGGCGTTTCTGCAGGCCCCCGTGACCACCGATTACGATGCCTTCAAAGAGTCCCTGGACGCCCTGGATACGCACACGATTGCGTTGGGTGGCACGGATATCGCGGCGGCGATCCGCTTGAGTGAGTCAACTCTGGCGCTGCGCGGGGACACTCAGAAAGTGATGGTGCTGATCACGGACGGGGAGGATCTGGCGGGGGATGCGCTGCTTGCGGCACAAGCTGCAGCGAAGAAAGGCACGGTCATCTTCACGGTAGGAGTCGGCACGGCTGCGGGCGAATTGATTCCGATTCCGGACTCCTCCGGAGGTACCGAGTTTGTCAAAGATCCTGATGGCAAATTTGTCAAATCGCGCCTGGACTCGGACATGCTGCGGCAGATTGCCGCCACCACGGGCGGCGTCTATACCCCTCTTGGCGCTCAAGGCCAGGGGGTCGTGCGGTTGTATGAGGAGAAGCTGAAGGGCCTTGCGCAGCGCCAGCATGCCGATCGGCAGGTAGCGGTGTATGCCGAGCTGTTCCAGTGGCCGCTGGGGGTGGCCATCGCGCTGTTGAGTTTGGCATGGCTGCTCGGCGTCAGTGTCCGCCGGCGCGTGGCGGTCAGCGCCCCGGCGACCGCCGCGCTGCTTGCCACGCTGCTCTGCGGTGTTGCCACGGTGGCCGCACCGCGCGCCTGGGCCTCGCCGCTCACGGCGCAGGATGAATATCAAAAGGGGCAGTACGCCCGGGCGCAGCGTGAGTACGCGCAGAGCCTGAAGTCGGATCCTAGCCAGTCGCACCTGCAGTTCAATCTGGGCGCCGCGGCCTACAAGGCCGGGGATTTCGCGGCGGCCACCAGCGCTTTCAACAACGCCTTGAAGACCCGGGAAATTCCGCTTCAGCAAAGTGCCTATTACAATCTCGGCAATGCCTTGTTCCGGCAAGGGGAGAAGACAGTCGCGACCGATTCGCAGTCCACGATTGCGACCTGGCAGCAGTCACTCGGAGCCTTTGACACGGCGTTGCAGCTGAAACCCTCTGACGCGGATGCCAAGTTCAACCGTAACGTGGTGAAAACGCGCCTGGACGAATTGCGCAGGCAGCAGCAGCAACAACAACAGCAGCAGAATCAGAACGGCAAGGATGATAAGGACAAGCAGCAGGACCCGCAGGAGCACAAAGGGCAGCAGAACCAACCAGGTCAGCAGGGCCAGCAGAACCAGCAGCAAAGTCAGCCGAATCAGCACAGCCAACAGAATCAGCAAAATCAGCAGACGACGCAGAACCAGCCAAGGCAGCAGCCCGCGGGACCGACCAAACCGCAATCCGGCCAACGCTCTGGCCAGGGTTCCGAACCGGGCGAGGCTGCCGCCGCGCAGGACATCGGTAAACCCGACCAGTTGTCACGCCTGGAAGCGGAACAACTGCTGGATTCGGTCAAGGGCGAGGAGCGGCACCTGGCAGCGGGGGTGCGCAACGGCAAGCCTGAGAACCCTGCTGCGCCACTTCGGGACTGGTAGATGAGGGGTGCGATGCGACATTGGCGGATGGCGCAGCTGGCGATGGTTTTCGCCTTATTGGCTGTCATCGCCGCACAGGTGCAGGCAGCGTCACGGTATTCCGTAACCCTTGAACCACCGAGTTTTGGAGTCGATGAGGCATCGGAGCTGACCATCACCGTCACCGGGGATGAGGATGCCGCACCGATCGTTCCGCACGTTCCCGGCCTGGTCATCAACCCGGACGGGCAGTCGAGTTCCATCCAGCAGGTCAATGGCGCGGTGACTGCGATCTTCTCGCGGACCTATCGGGTCACGGCGGACCAGGCGGGCACCTACACCATTCCGCCGATCCAGATCGGCAATTACCGGTCCGCAGCGCTGGTGGTCCATGTGGGCGCTGCGGGCAGTGGGCGACGCACGAGTCCGAGTGGCGATGACTCGGATGACGACAGTGCGCCGCCGGCCAACGCGGCCGCGGCCCTGCAGGCGGCGACGCCGATGATAAAAGTGGTGTTGCCCAAATCCCAGGTATATGCGGGCGAGCTGGTGCCGATCCAGGTCAAAGCCTATCTGCATGAAGGTGTCGGCGCGCGCAACGCGGGGCCCCTGGCCGTGGTCGGGGATGCATTCACGGTGAACGGGCTGGAGAAGCTGCCGGTCCGCAGCGAAGAGATGCTGGGAGGTATGCGCTACCTGGTTTGGACCTGGAATGCGGTACTCGGCGCACTCAAGAGTGGCAAGTATCCGCTGGCCTTCGAGTTGCCTGCCACCGTAAGCGTGCGGCTTCGTGGGCCGGACTCGGACATGGCTGCTCGCCTGCGGTCAATGTTTGGTACGAGCTCGGCCGGCGCGTTCATGGATGACTCGGCCTTTGCCAGCCTGTTCGGGCGAGTCGTTGAGAAAAGCGTCACGGCAAAGTCGGACCCGCTTGCGGTGACGGTGCTGCCGCTGCCGGTGATGGGTCGGCCCGCGGACTTCTCCGGCGCCGTCGGCCAGTTCCAGGTCGCAAGCGAAGTTGCGCCCGCGTCGGGTCCGGTCGGTGATCCGCTGACTTTCAAATTGACCGTCACCGGTAAAGGCAATCTGTCCCGCGTCAATTCGGCTGGGCTGCATGATTCACCTCAATGGCGCGCCTACCATACCGAGTCAAAGGTGACTGCGGACGATGACACGGGGCGTCAGGGTTTCAAGACCTTCACCCAGCCCGTCGTTCCGCGTCAGGCCGGGCAGCTGAGCCTGCCGAGTCTGTCCTTCAGCTATTTCGATCCGGAGGCCGGACGCTACGTCACGCGCGAAACGCAGCCCATCAGCGTGACCGTCACGCCGAGCGCGGGATCAAGCCCAGCCGCCGCGACGCTTCAAACCGCAAACGCGGCCCCTGGCGGGGCCGACAGTGCGACAGGGGATACGCTGGCGCCGGATGTTGCCGTCACCGGGCATTATTCGGCGACGCTTGTGCCCTTGGTGTGGCGACGCTGGTTCATCGGCGCGACCGTGGCCCCGGTGCTGCTGATGCTGGCGGCGGTGACGATGGTCCGGCGTCAGCAGCGCCGTTCGGGCGATCCGACGTTGATGTTGCATGCCGCGCGTTTGGCCGCGGTGAAGATGAATCTGGAAGCCATGGCGGGCGCCCTGCACCGTGGTGACTCGCCGGCATTCTTCACCGCAGCCCGTCACGCGCTACAGGAAAGACTCGCTGACCTGTGGCAGGTGCCCGCCGAGTCGGTGGACCAGCGCATGGTGGCCGAGCGCTTGCCGCAGCAGGAGGGTGCGCAATTGCGCGCCATCTTTGCCATGGCTGAGAAGGCCACCTATGCCGCCGAGAGCCCCGGGGCGCAGGCGCTGCGGGAGTGGCAACGGCGGGTACTTGAGCAGATGGATCGGCTCGAGATGGCGCGATGAGGATTGCGAGCCTGCTGGTGCTGCTGATCATCGTCTCATCGAGTGCATTTGCCGATCAGCCAGCGCTCGCCGCGGCCGCGAACGCGGCGCGAAGCGGTGACTATCGTACGGCGGTACGCAATTATGAAGTGATCCTGGATAAGGACGGCTTCTCCGCACCGGTGCTGTTCAATCTCGGCAATGCCTGGCTGCGACTCGGCAATCCGGCGCGCGCCATACTGGATTACGAACGGGCGCTGGTGCTGTCGCCACACAGCGCGGGGATCGAAGCCAATCTGGCCGCGGCGCAACAGCGTGCCGGGCTTGCCCCGCAGGCAGAGGGGTCCTGGCTGGCGGCGGCGCGCTACTTCAGCTTCGACACTTATGTCTGGACCGGCCTGGGCGCATTGTGGGTGCTGTGCTTTGCCCTGGTCCTCGTGTGCCTGAATGGCGTCGCGCGCCGGATTGCGCGGCCGTTGATTCTGCTGGCGGTCGTGACGTTGTGCGGGAGTGCGGATGCGGCCGTACTGGAGTGGCCGGATCTGCAGCGCGCGGTAGTGGTGACACCGGCCGTGATGCATCTGGCGCCTGCACAATCCGCGGCAACCAGCGGCGCCCTGCAGGAAGGGGAAGTGGTTTGGCTGCAAGAGCACTACGCCGGCTTTAATTTGGTTCGCACCGCGGATGGCCGCACGGGCTGGGTCGGCGACGCTGCGGCGGTTGCGGTCCGGGTACCGCGTCCATGAGTGCGGTCGCGGATGATGAGCCATCGGCACTGGTGGATGTCCCGATGGCACACCTGGCGCCTGAGACGCTGCGGGCAGTGGTCGAGTCCTTTGTCCTGCGCGAGGGCACCGACTACGGAGGGCAGGAGGTGCCACTGACCACGAAGGTCGCGCAGGTCATGAAACAGCTGCAACGCGGGGAGGCGCGGATCGTATTCGATCCGGCGACGGAATCGGTGGACATTCGGGTGGTATTGGGGAAATAGTGCACTGACCTTTCGGCACAAGGAGTCTGTCATGCCGGGCGGGCGAAGAGGGGGAACGGCGCTGGTCGCGCTGGCAAGTGTTGTCCTTGCGCTAGCTGAGGCGACCGCGGCACAGCCGTTGGCGACGACGTTGCCGGACGCCCCGTTGTCGTATGCCATCTCCGCGGCCGCCGCGCCGGCCGAGGAGGAGCTTCAGGAGGTGAAAGTGATCGCGCGGGAGTCGCGCTACGTCGCTCCCACGTTACGCGATCGACTGGGCCGCATCTGGGCGCCGGTATACCTGAACGGCAAAGGGCCCTTCCGCCTGGTGCTGGATACGGGTGCCAGCAATTCGGCCGTTGTGGCTGAGGTCGCCACCGATCTGGGTCTGGCATCGAGCGGCGCCATGCGGCTGCATGGCGTGACGGGTTCGGCCACGGTGCCCTTCATAACCGTCAACACCTTTGTAGTGGGCGACATGGAGGAGCAGTCGAAATTGCTGCCGATCGTGCCGGACGCACTGGGGGGTGCCGATGGCGTGCTGGGCATGGAGAGCCTGGAGGGCAAACGCATCGCCATTGACTTCATGAACAACAAAATCTCCATCACGCACTCGCATGCGAAGCGTGCGCCCCTCGACTATGAGACCATCCCGTTGGTGCGCTCCGCGAACGGCCTGTTGATGGCGACCGCCTACATGGGTAGCATCCGCGTCAATGCGGTCATCGATACGGGAGGTCAGGCCACTGTCGCCAATCCGGCGCTCCTGGCGGCACTCAAAGCCCTGCACCGGATCGGCAAGCTGATTCCCAGTTCCATCACCGGTGCCACGGATGATGTGCAAGCGGGCCAGGATACGCCCGTACCGCCACTGATCCTCGGACCGATCAGCATCCAGGCGCCGTACATCACCGTCAGCGACCTGCACATATTTGAGCGCTGGCACATGACCTCCGAGCCCGCCATGTTGATCGGTATCGATACTCTGGGTTTGCTGGACAACCTGGTGATCGATTACCGGCGCATGGAACTGCAGGTCCGCACGCGACATAACTGGGAGAGTGGCCAAATGCCGTAACTGTGCCTTGGTTCGCGGTCCGCGGCCGTGCCAGGAGGCATCCTCGACGTAGCCATGGCCAAAGTGCGCATCCAGGAAGTCCGCAAACTACTGTTTTCGATTGAGACGGTGGTGGATGCTGTGCTGGAGTTGGATCGCTCCCATGGGGGCACCCTGGCGATCGGCAAACTGATGGAAGTGCGCGTGGAGACCGGTAGCGCCCCGGGCCTGACGCTGGTGGTGATGCAGGGTTCCGGGGGGTCCGCCGCGGCGATCCAGAAGCATTACACGCTGCCTGCAGTGGCCGCAGCGGCCATTCACTACTGTTTTCGGGTGCGCATTCCGTTGCCGCGCCAGGGAACCAAGAGCATTGAGGTCGTGGCGGATGGCTTCCAGCTCACGATCAATACGACCACCGAAGTGCTGCGCCTGCATGGCGACGTGCCGGAGGTGTCGCAGGTTCAAGTAGGGGCTGCGCCCGCAGAGGGTGAGCCAATTGTCGCCACGGGCGATGCGGCCCTGGATGACCCCACCAGCCCCGAACCCGAAGAGGCGGCCACGGCGGCGGCCTAGCCAATCCAGTCGACATAATCTTGAAACGTGCGACCATCTGCTGGCCAAGGGGCCGGTTCGGACCCGCCCGAGGCGACCAGCCGCTACAATCGCCGCGTGCAAAATAAATCGTCCGAACGGCGCCTCACGCCGGAGCGTCGCTCCCGAACCTTGTTCTCCTTGCTCAGTGGCAGCTTCAAGCGGCGTCGGCACGGGCCGCGGCGAGCCGTCGACGCCAGCATTGCGGTGACCGACTGGTATGCTCCGCAATGGCTCGCGGCGGGGTTGGCGATTCTGATTCTGTGCGTAACCGACGCGCTGATCACCCTGGCGCTGCTCGGGCATGGCGCAAACGAGGCCAATCCTTTCATGGACATCATTGTCCACGGCGACGGGCGCCGCTTTGTGGCCTTCAAGTTCGGCCTCACCGCCGTGGGCGTGGTGGTGCTGATTCTACTGGCTCGGGTGCGGGCCTTTGGGCGTCTGCCGGTGAGCACACTTCTGTATGCCGTGCTGCTGGGATACATATGCCTGGTGGGCTATGAATTCAATTTGCTGAGGCAATTGGTCCCCGAATACTTCTAGCGCCAGCTTGGGTGCTGCCCGTGTGATGCGTTTCATAGCACGGCGGGTTACGTTAAACTTATCCTTTGCCGCTTGCCTTCCAACCCCACCCCCGAATGCTTGAATCCACACCTCTGTACGGCGGCAACGCCGATTATCTCGAAGGTCTTTACGAGCAATACCTGAGCGATCCGGTTTCCGTACCGGCGCAGTGGCGCACCTACTTTGACGGGCTGGGTCCGCGCCCGGTGGCCGAACGCGCGCACGGTCCGGTCATTGCCGGCATCGCGGCGCGTGCCACAAAGCCCCCGGTGCAGGCCGCCGCGACCGGTGGTGATGGCTCGAATGGCGCAAAGCAGGCCGCAGTCTCGCGTCTCATCCAGATCTGGTCAAACCGCGGGCATCTGATCGCGAAGCTGGACCCGCTGGGCCTGATGAAGCGCGAGCGGCCCAGTGTGCTGGAACTGTCCTACTTTGGTCTCAGTGAGGCCGATCTGGACAGCGAGTTTTTTACCGCCACTCGCAACGGCGCAGTCCCGAAGCGCATGAAGCTGCGCGCGCTGCTCGCCTCGCTGGAGGCCATCTACGGCGGCACCATCGGCGCCGAATTCGCCCATGTTTCGGACTCCAATGAACGGCTGTGGCTGCAGGACCAGTTCCAGGCGGGGCAGATCGGTCGCGCGTACGGCGAGGAGGAGCGGCGCAATATCCTGTGGCAGCTCACCTGCGCTGAGGGTCTGGAGCGCTATCTGCACACCAAGTACGTGGGTCAGCGGCGCTTCTCACTCGAGGGAGGCGAGTCGCTGATTCCGCTGCTGGATGATGTGATCCAGCAATCCGGCATGGTTGGCATGGACGAGATAGTCATCGGCATGGCCCATCGCGGCCGGCTCAATGTGCTGGTGAATCTGCTGGGCAAGGCGCCCGCGGACATCTTCTCGGAGTTCGAGGGCAAGTATGACGTAACGCACCTGCACGGCTCGGGTGACGTCAAGTATCACAAGGGCTTCTCCTCGGACCTGAAGACCCCGGCCGGCAACGTTCACGTCGCCCTGGCCTTCAATCCATCGCATCTCGAAGTCGTCAATCCGGTGGTCGAGGGCTCGGTGCGGGCGCGGCAGGAACGCCGGGGTGACACGGTCGGGGCGAAGGTGCTGCCTGTCCAGATCCATGGTGATGCCGCATTCGCCGGTCAAGGCGTGGTCACTGAGACCCTGCAGCTGTCGCAGACGCGGGCGTTCTATACCGGTGGCACACTGCACATCATCATCAACAACCAGGTTGGATTTACGATTTCGGATCCGCGCGATGCGCGCTCCACGATGTACTGCTCCGATGTGGCGAAAATGCTCGAGGCCCCGATTTTCCATGTCAATGGGGATGATCCGGAGGCCGTTGTGTTTGTCGGCCGCCTCGCGCTGCAGTATCGCGCGAAGTTCAAGAAAGACGTGGTCATTGACCTGGTGTGCTATCGCCGACTGGGCCACAACGAGGCCGACGAGCCGGCCGCCACGCAGCCCGCCATGTACAAGGTCATTCGCCAGCACCCGACCACGCGGCAGATCTACGCGGATCAGCTGGCCCGCGCGGGCAGCGTGCCGGCCGCCGATGCCACGCAGATGGTGGAGCAGTATCGCAACGGCCTGGATGAGGGGCGTCCGCAGGCCCGCGCCTCGCTGGGCCTCATCGGTAACAAGTACACTGTGGATTGGACCAAGTACGCGCACGTGGACATGCAGGAGCGCGTGCAGACCAACCTCTCCCCGGCGCGGCTCGCCAATCTGGGGGCGCGCCTCATCGAGCGTCCGGATGGCTTCGTTCTGCACCCGCGCGTCGCGCAGGTGATCGCGAACCGCGAGCAGATGATCGCCGGGCGGATGCCTCTGGACTGGGGCTGCGCCGAGAATCTGGCCTATGCCGCCTTGCTCGAAGACGGCTTCAGCGTGCGCCTGGTCGGCCAGGATGTCGGCCGCGGCACCTTCTTCCACCGCCACGCCGTACTGCATGACCAGAACACGGATGCCTGCTATGTCCCGCTGCAGCATGTGCAGCCGCATCAGCCGCGCTTCGATGTCTACGACTCGGTGCTGTCCGAAGAGGCGGTGCTGGGCTTTGAGTACGGCTACTCCACCACCGAACCGAATGCGCTGGATATCTGGGAGGCCCAGTACGGCGACTTCTGCAATGGCGCGCAGATCATCATCGACCAGTTCATCAGCTCCGGAGAATCCAAGTGGGGCCGCCTGTGCGGTCTGGTGCTGTTCCTGCCGCATGGGTATGAGGGTGCCGGCCCCGAACATTCCTCGGCACGCCTGGAGCGATTTCTGCAACTATGCGCGGAGAACAACATGCAGGTGTGCGTGCCCTCAACGCCTGCGCAGATGTTTCACATGCTGCGTCGGCAGATGCTGCGCGCGTTTCGCAAGCCCCTCATCGTCATGACCCCGAAGAGCATGCTGCGCAATGAGCTGTCGGTCTCATCACTCGCCGATCTGACCAAGGGCGCGTTTGCTTCGGTGATTGATGAGATGGATGAGATGCCCCCGGCGCAGGTACGGCGCCTGGTCTTCTGCAGCGGCAAGGTGTACTGGGATCTGCTGAAGGCGCGGCGTAAGGAAAACATCCGCGATGTGGCCCTGCTGCGCATTGAGCAGCTGTATCCTTTCCCGAGCGAAGGCTACGAGGCGGCGATCAGACGCTACCCGAATGTGCGCGATGTGGTGTGGTGTCAGGAAGAGCCCCAGAATCAGGGCGCCTGGTACCAGATTCGGCACCGCCTCGATGCGTTGAGTCACAAGGAAGTCCTGTACGCGGGCCGGGCCCCGGCATCGGCTCCCGCGACGGGGTTGGCGAAGATCCATGAGACCGAACAGAACCGGCTGATCGAGGCCGCATTGCATGCGGCGCCGGTGGCGACCCTGGGGACCCGCAAGAGTTCCAACGACCGCAAGTGAGCTTGGTGTCGGTCGGGTGAATGATCGGCCTGGAGGAGTTGATGAGTATTGAGATCCGTGTGCCGGCCCTGCCGGAGTCCATCGCCGATGCGACCCTGGTGGCGTGGCACAAGCAGCCCGGCGAGGCGTTCAAGCGCGACGAAAATCTCGCGGATCTGGAGACCGACAAGGTCGTACTGGAAGTGCCCGCGCCGGCCGATGGGGTGATGGGCGAGCACAATTTCGCGATAGGCGCCACCGTCACGGCCGGCCAGGTGTTGGCGCAGATCACCCCCGGTGTCGCGCCCGCGGCCGCTGCAGCTGCCGCACCGGCCGCCGCCAAGGCGGCCGCCCCGACCGAGGTCGCGAAGCTCAGCCCCAGCGTGCGGCGTATGGTGGAGGAGAACAAGATCGATCCGGCCGCCGTCCCGGGCACGGGACGCGATGGCCGCCTGACGAAGGCGGATGTCACGGGCTTCCTGGTGAACAGGCCCGCTGCGGTTGCGGCAGTGCCGCGTACCGGCCGTGCCGAGCAGCGTGTGGCCATGAGCCGGCTGCGGCAACGGGTCGCGCAGCGCCTGGTCGAGGCGCAATCCACCCAGGCTTTGCTCACCTCGTTCAATGAAGTGGATCTGGGCGCCGTGCAGACTTTGCGCGGCCGCTACAAGGAGAAGTTCGAAAAGACCCAGGGCGTGAAGCTCGGGTTCATGTCCTTCTTTGTCAAGGCGACGATCGAGGCATTGAAGAAATTCCCGATGCTCAATGCCTCGGTGGACGGCAGCGATATCATTTATCACGAGTTCTACGACATTGGCGTTGCCGTTTCCACCGACCGCGGCCTGATGGTGCCGATCGTGCGTGACGCGGATCTGAAGAGCTTCGCGGATATCGAAAAGGAGATCACGGCGTACGCCACCCGTGCCCGTGCCGGACAGATCGCCATCGAGGACATCACCGGGGGCACCTTCACCATAACCAACGGTGGGGTGTTCGGCTCACTGCTGTCGACCCCCATTGTAAATGCACCACAAAGCGCCATCTTGGGGATGCACAAGATCCAGGATCGCCCGATGGTGCTTGATGGCAAGATAGAGATCCGGCCGATGATGTATCTGGCCGTCACCTACGATCACCGCATCATCGATGGGCGCGACGCGGTGCAGTTCCTGGTGGCTGTCAAGGACAGCCTCGAGGACCCGGGCCGCATGCTGCTCGGCCTGTAACTCAGGAGCTTTCATGGCTGATGCGTTTGACATCATCGTGATCGGCGGGGGCCCGGCCGGCTACCCGGCGGCCATCCGTGCGGGCCAAAACGGTCTGTCCGTCGCCTGCATCGATGAGTGGAAGAATCACGATGGCAGCGTGGCCTTTGGCGGGACCTGCCTCAATGCCGGCTGTATTCCCTCCAAGGCGCTGCTGGAATCCACCGAGCTGTATCATCGCGCGCGCGAGGAGTTTGCGCTGCACGGCATCCAGGTGCCGGGGGTGACCATGGACGTCGCCATCATGCAGAAGCGCAAGTCCGGCATCGTGAAGAAGATGACCGATGGCATCATGGCGCTGCTCAAGGGCGCCGGCGTGACACCGCTGCAGGGGCATGGGCGCTTGCTGCCGGGCCGGCTGGTCGAGTTCAAGTCGCACTCGGGTGAAGTGCGTACGCTTAGCGCCAAACAGGTGGTACTGGCCTCGGGCTCAACGCCCATCGAACTGAAGTCAGCGCCTTTTGACGGCAAGCGCATCATTGATTCCTGGGGGGCGCTGGAACTTTCGGCGGTGCCAAGGCGGCTCGGTGTCATCGGGGCAGGTGTGATCGGCCTGGAATTGGGCAGCGTGTGGCGACGCCTCGGCAGCGAAGTCGTGG
>DATDIL010000074.1:0-59272 GCA_036521075.1 Steroidobacteraceae bacterium
CCTTGAGCCGCAGCGCCTCCTCGAGCGCGATTTCATCGAACGGGTTGATGCTCATCTTGACCCCGTCCGTGACGACGCCGCTTCCATCCGGCTTGACGCGCACGCGCACGCTAAAGTCGATGACGCGCTTGATGCCGACCAAAATCCTGCTCATGCGGCCACCTTTTCGGTTTCTGCGCGCTAGCGGCGCGCGCAAAAAGGATAGCCGATAATGCAACGCAATGAAATTCAATGGCGGTTGCGCCTCGATCAGCGTCGGCGCGCTATCAATGAATTATTGTGTCGATGAGACTGCGAAAGACATTGGGCCGCCCGAGATCTCGATTATCGAACGGGCAAACGCATCTAGGATCTACTTCAAAGATTCAAAAATTCGGATCCGATGCGCCTTCTGGCGACGTCAAGGTGATGATGCCATAGAGCTTCTTGATGTCGCGGCCTCGCAATGTACGCAGCTGGCAGCGTTGCTCTGCAGACGCTGGCTACCCCGCGTGGTCGTTGACCATTTCGTGTACCGCATGCGGACAGAAGTCCTGGTATGGATTGCCGAATTCCTGCGCGCAGCGGTCGACGCAGATCGAGAGATCGGACACGTGCAAATGAATTGACTGACGCTCGCGGTGCGAGTTTCCCGCAAAAAAAACCGACGGTGTCCGGTCGCGCGGCGGGAGCGCACGGGTAGCCCAGTGCCGATCCGGCAGATCCAGTTTCTGCCAGGTATTCACCGGCGCCGACCCCGGAGCGACTCACTTGATGAATGCCCGTACGCACGTTCAATGTGCCCGCCGGCATCGCCGAGCCGCACGGCGCATGGCATCTCCATCGTCGGCCGCCAAGGAGTTTAGCGCGCTCTGCATGCAGATCTGCACGCTCCCGCGATAAGCGGCTCAGATGGATAAGCTGCTCTCCTTCTCTCGCGCGCGCCTCGGCCAGCGCCATCGAGAGCTTCTCCACCTGCTCCTGCAGCTCCTCCACGGCGGTCGCACCTGCGACCGGGCTCTGAAGAATCTTTAGTCGCTCTCGCGCCTCCTCGAGCGCCCTTATCCACAGAAGCTCCGTGACGCGCGCCAGCTTCCCGAATGGCCGCCACCGAGGGTTTTTTGCCCTGACGCAAGAGCGCGTCGGCGGCTCTCTGGACGTCCAAATGCCCGATAGCTCCCTCTCTATATAGAGAATGGCCCGCCCCGTGTAAGTTTCGAGGGTGGAAGCGTCCTTATACTGCTCGGGGCGCGTCATATTACGTATGATACGCTACTGTATTACAGTATCAGATAGTATTAACGATCCGGTTTAGATAGCCAAATAATGCCCCGTATTGGATGTAGACGTGCACCGGGTGCTCGGCTAGAGTGACGGCCTGACGTTTAAAGCACCCCAAATACCCTCCTCGGTGGATCTGTGGGACGAGTTCCCCGAACTCCAGCTGCGCGTGAAAGACGCGCTGCGCTCCTACGCCCGTAACTCGCAGCTCGCGCTGCGCGCGGACTGGCGCTGCTGGCGCGCCTGGTGCGCGGATCAAACCCCCGCCCTCCCGCCGCTTCCCGCCCAAGCGCCAGATGTTGTGGCGTTCGTGCTCAGCTGTTCTCCAGCGACCGCCACGGACGCCCGCGGCGTTCTCATACCCTCCGAATCCACCGCGTCCCCCACCGTGCGCGCAGCCTCCACCGTGCGACGCTATTTGCATACGCTCAGTGCCTTCCACCGTTTAGCCCGCCTGCCCGATCCCACGCGTGATCCGGAAGTCGTCGCCGTGCGTCGACGCGTGACGCGGGGCCGCGGCGCCATGCGCCAGAAAACGGGCATCAACCGCCCCCTGCTCGAGGAACTCTTAAGCGTGCTCGAGGGCACGCTGTGGGATCGCCGCACGCGTGCGCTGCTCCTGACCGCCTACTGCACACTGGCCCGATCCGCCGAGCTCGTCGCCCTTCACGTCGAGGATCTTGCTGTGAGCGACTCTGGCGATGGCTATGCGGTGATCCGGACCAGCAAGAGCGATCAAGAGGGTCTGGGCTCCCACCGCTACTTGGCCGCGCCGGCCATTACTGCGCTGCGCGAGTGGCTGGAAGCGACGGGTATTCGGGAGGGTTATGTGTTTCGGCGAATCCACAAATTCGGCGGCGTCACGCTCAAAGCCATCGATTCCCACGAGGTCGCAAGGATTCTGCGAGCGACCATCCGAAGACTTCCGGAAGGCAAGCGACCCGTGGGTTCGTTTGCCGGACATTCCACGCGCATCGGCGCCGCGCAGGATCTGGTCGCCAGCGGTCAGGATCTGCTTTCCGTCATGCAGTCCGGTGGATGGAAGGACCCGAAGATGCCCGCACGCTACACCGAGCATCTGGCCGCGATGCGTGGCGGGATGGCGCAACTTTGGGGCCGAATGGAGCGTGATGAATCCTCCTCACTCGCCCCGCCAGTGCCTCTAATTGCGGCCTCCGGATGAGCCATTTGCGCGGACCCGCGCTGAGGAACCGGAACCTTGCCTACGGGGTCGCCTGTCGCATCACGCCAAGGTCTCATCCTCAAGGGCGGGCCGCTGCGCCGGGCCAAGACAGAGCTCAAATCCCGTTCCGACAAATCCCACATCCTGGTCGACTGAGCTATCACTAACGCCGAGCGTTTCACTGCGTGCCAGACCAATCACGATAAATCGTCAACGCTGGTTATCATCACCGGAATGCGCACCCAAGCATCGGGGGCCTTGAGAGCGGCAATTCCAAGAAATTGCCACAATCACGTTCCTCGTCGCACTAACCGAACCGCATTTGCAAACCAGCTGTAACACGCCTGGACTGTACCGCGCCAGAAGCCGACATTCCAAGCGGCGTCCCCATCAGATTTTGTGCTGCTCCAGTACCACAACTTATTTAGCTCCATGCCAGGAAAGGCCTTCTCATTAATCGCCGGATTTTTGCACGTCGGCGAGATGAGAGATGCAAGTTCATCCTTGGTCGGCAATCGCCAGCCGTTTGAAGCTAGGCTCAATGCCTCGGACCAGGCCATCTGGCTGATTGCGCCAACGCAACCTCTGGGCTCCTCCCATTTCTGCCCAACGCTGCACCGCCGCCACGTCAAATCGGTCTTCTTATCGTAGATTTTGCCGTCCTTGACGATAATGTATCGCGTCATTGGAGTTCGCGTCGGCTGGCCCGAGGCGCAGCCTGCCCAGGCCGGATTCACCATACTCCACGCACCCGCCACAACTAGGGCATACCCGAGCGCATGGCGAGCTCTCACTGTCAAATTGCTGCCATTGGGGCCGAATGCCTGCTTCCTACCCCAGCACATGTGTTTCATCCGCAATGTGTCAGAAACGCTTGCCACAAGGGCCCATCGCCTTAGCGCACGTCGCGCTCGCAATCGAGCCATCGCTCCTCGACATTCGCGTCATCCGACACAGCGGCGAGAACCCGATTAAAGGCGAGCAGCCGCGACCGAAAAATCGGGTCTCCTTGGGGATCTCAAATCAGGATCTCATCGACGACTTTAGACGTCGTGTTGGACTCGGTACCCCAACTGTTGACATCGAGCCCCATCACACGCTGCAGCGTGTAACCCAGACGGGCCCCAGAATCGGCCTCCTTTCCATTAATATGGAGCCCTGTTTTTAGGCGCCCTCCAGCGCGCCCGGCCGTGAACATTGGAATGCCGTCGGTCGAATGTGTCTTTGCAAATTGCACGTCTGAGTGTCCATAGATCACCACATTATCGAGGAGCGTTCCGTCGCCCTCCTTAACCTGCGCGAACGCTTGCACGAAATCTCCCCAGTTTTCCAGGGCGCGACAAACAAACCATGCGACAGGCGGCTGATAGCCAAGCTTTGAGTTCACGACTTCCTCGTGCGATGCGCCGTGATGCGTCTTGTCATAGCCCACTCGTGTCGTCGCGGCAAAGGGAGCCGAGTGAACCATGTTGAACACACGCGTCTGATCACACGCGATCGCCATTACCAGGAGATCGCTCATCATGCGATGACGTATACGAAGCGTCTCCGTATCGACCCCTTGAGGAGGATCTCCTTCGGGCGCGATAGGGCGCACACAGGTTGCAATGGGCCTTGGCTTTCGCAGTTGCTGATCGAACTGTCGCTCCAATTCACGCAATCCAGTGAAGTACTGATCGAGTCGGGCCCGGTCCGCTGCGCCGAGTGTCTTGTCCAACGTCTTGGCTTCATCCAGAACCCCCGACAGCACGCTCTTCTGTGCCATGATGCGCGGACTAGGCGTGAAGGTTGAGCCATTCGGATCCTGAAAGTCCGATCCGAAGAGCCTCTGATAGAATGCGACCGGCGATGTCTCTGGAGGGACCGTGGCATTTTGCCCTTGGTAGCTAACCGAATCCCGAGCGTCGCCCGTCGCGGTGGCCGTGAGGGAGCGGAACCGAGTAACACCCCCGATCTTTCGGGCGATCGTCACATCGATTGTTTCGCCAGGGAAGTCCGTTGACGAAACCGGGGCCATACCAGTCCGCAGTCCGATCCAACCTGTATGATGACAGATGTTTGAATGACCATCTTTAAAGATGTTAAAGTTCGTGAAGACGTTAATATGATCACGCACCGCCCTGATGCCCTCAAGCTGGGGGGTTATCTCGTAGCCAGCGCCAACTTTCTCGGGGATGAAGAGCGTCTTATCCATTCCCAAACTCCAGAACCATGTTCCGAATCGTACTGGCATCGGCTCGCCTGACGCCAAAGCTTCGCCGTTGGGGTCGAGGAAGCAATCTAACAGTGGTAGCGCCACCGTCACGACTCCACCGTGCAATATGCCTCGCAATACACGACGCCTATTGAGCTTGCTCATGACCTATCTCCTTTCATTCACATTTGTCGCTACGTTCCGAGAAGGAGCGACGGCAGCCAATTTCAGAGTGCTAGCCTTAGATTGAGGCCTCACATCAACCTCTGAGAAAGCATTGCTAAGAGCTATGGCTTTTAGTAACGCGGGGAATACATAGCCCTGAGCCGCAAATTGGCGGTCTAGATAGGCGAGCGTTTTATTGTCGTGTGGATCCGGGCCGCCGGTGGCGTAGTCGTACACCCGCTTAACTAGACATGATGTCAATGCCGGATTGTCGTGGATAGCTTTGCCGAGGCCGACACCGCCGACGAATGGGCGATTGTCCAAGTCACCGCTCGCGTCAATCAGAGCGCCCCTCTCGGTACTCCTGAACTGGCCCCCGCCGTCAAAATTCTCCAGCGTAAGCCCAATCGGGTCCATAAGCGCGTGGCAGCCAGCGCACGCCGGAAGCTTGCGATGGAACGTCAAACGTTCTCGCGCCGTCTTTAGCGGTGACTTCGGATCCTCGACCGCAGAGAAATCCACACCTGGCGGCGGGTCCGGAATTTTCTGACACAAAAGCTCTTCACGCAAGGCTCGACCCCGTCGCGTCGCCGAGCTTCGACCAGGCTGGGAATGCACTGTCAGGAAAGCGAGTTGAGTGAGCAGTCCCGCGCGCGGGCTATTCTTTGGGAACTCAAACGTAGACCACCCTGGTCCGGGCGAGCGCAGACCATAGGCAACAGCCAGTGCAGGGGTCAAAAATGTCTCTCGGGTGGTGAAGAGGTCCCGATAGTCTCTCCGCTTTGTGACTAGCTGGTCGACGATAGTCCTCAGGGTCTGTTCGCGAGCATCTGACGCCGCATCCTTTGTAAATGCGGGGTAAATCGTCGGGTCTTTGACGAGGGTGCCAAATTCGTCGAAGCCCAACATGTCATCGAAAAAGGCACGCACCCCAGTTTCGAATCGAGGGGATTGCATCATCCTGTCGACGATGCGCGCTCTGGCGGCCTTGTTGTACAAGTCACCGCGCTCGGCGGCATCCAGCAAAGCATCGTCCGGCGCGGCATTCCACAACAGAAAGCTCAGCCGTGTCGCGAGCGAATAGCCGGTTAGGCGATAGTGTCCAGGATGCTCCGGATCCGATTCATACCTGTCGTAGACGAATAAAACGTCAGGATCCATCAGCATAGCGGCGAGGCTCAAGGACAGACCGTAGTAAAAGTCATGAAATTTGTCGCTCACTTCTCCGGCTTCATTGGCAAGCTGAGCCACTTCGCCACTACTCAGCGCTCGCCGGTGCAAAAGGCGCCCGGTGGTCTTTAGGAAAATGGTTGCGCAGGCCCCATCGGCCGCCGTCGGAGACTTTGGCTTACAAGGTATAAGGTAGTCTCGATGAGTCTCGTCAACGACTTGCGATGCCACGGCCGAGGCGATCTGCTGGAACTGTTCCACACTGCCTGGAGTCACGCCCACCGAGGCAGCTCCGACCGCGAGCAACCCCTCGGTTCGTCTCACGGGAGGGAATTGTGCCGTTATCCGAATGTCTGGTCCAAAGACGGACCAGATCGTATTAGCATACTGATCTTGCGTCATAAGGCGGAGCCGAGCTGGCGTGCCGTTACTTACGGGTTCCGTCACCCTGCCGCAACTTGCAAGCATCAACGCGGTGAATACGAAGGCACTGCAAAGCGTTAGCCTATTCCTCCGCCCATCGCCATGGTTCCGTTGCGACATCGCCTGAGTGAAAATCACAACTTTCGATTTCTCAATCATTAATGTGGGTCTCACTTCGGCGACTGAGTGTACCGGCATGGTCACGTGTGACGGATGCCACATCATCATGCGCAATGTACGCTTGAACGAAGGTCACCTTTATGGCGCAGGAGATTGCGGTATTTCTTCCAGTCTTCGGATCGGGGTATCCGTCCGCAAGTCGAATCAGCGCTTTATAAAGTGCGGTATTGGTATATCCGCGACTGACCTGCGTATCTCTGGTCCTGGCGATGGCATCAAAAAATGATTCGACGTCAGCATATCCTGCGATCAACCCCTCGGCGCCGTCGGGTGTCAGATTCAACTTCAACCTAGCCGAATGGATCCACTCGTTCGCCTCCACCGAATACCCCATGTAACTCTGCCACGGGATGACAAGTGTTGCCGGGTCGGTCGTCAAAACGCCGTTATCAATCTTGCCGTGGAGCTTGTGAACAAACATGGCGCCGCGTTGAGCATCAATCCGCTGGGTGGTATGAGCCAGCGGCTTACCGGTACCGTCCATAATTATCGGGTCTAATCCGCGGTAAAAGGTCACATCGACATTATCGGAGTTCGTCAGGTTATCAATGCCAGTAAGTTCGATCAGAATCCTGTCGTAGTGGAGGGAGCGCGCCGCCAGGTCACCGAAATTTGCAAATGTACCGGTCTCTCTGAAGCCGTTCACACAGCCAATCGCCCGAAACAGCTGGTTGTCGATACCCCGCTCACCGTCTGGACTTGTAAAGTCATTTCGTCCAACCTTGCCATCAAGGTCCAACCCATAGGACACGGGTCCAGTTGCGTCCTTCCAAGGCAAAGGGTCGAGCGTTTTGTCCGCCAATTGGGGCCAAAAATTAGCCGCTTCGCGCTTGATGAAGATTTCCTCCAAGCTAAGGCCTCCAGGCGCCGTCTTACCGGCAACCGCGTTGGGAAATTGCCCCTTGATTTGATCGCGAGGGCCGGCATTCAGTCCGTTAGGACACTCCGTCTTCGCATCCGGTGTCTGGTACACCGCCCATTTAAAGCCCGTTAGCACATAACCTTGCGTGGCGCTTGGCGGCGGCGTCGATGAGGGGCCCTCGGCAAGAGTCACCGTCGGGCCGCTTGTAACGACGAGCGCGACGGCGATAGAGCGAGTCAACGTATGCCAGAACTTATTCCGCCGGCTGCAGCAGCCCTTCATCGTTCGCTTTCCTTCAAAGCACAGGATACTCATCAAATAGGTACCTGATGCCAATGCTATAACCCTCAATTGCCATGGCGCGGATACAATTCCTCCCCTCTGATACGAAACGCTTTGAATCCGTTTCGCTCTCCCCACGTTTCTCCGATGGCGTCGCCCTTAATGTGCCCAGGCGTATCGCCAGCGAAGGTGTATATAGGTCTTCCTCGATAGGTCCACACGTGCATTGCGTTCGGCTGCCCCTCCGTCGTCCGGTGGCCCGTTAGAACGTCGATCCACGCCACGCCCCACGTGTGGTCGGTAGCCTTTGCATCGGCGGAGGCTGGCACCAGCGGCCAGGTCCTTAGGCAGCGCTTCGCATCGTTGTAACCACACATCCAGAGACGATAGACCTGCGTGGTGTCGGGATTGTCGCAGGCCAAATCACCGTTCGCGGGCTCTACGCAGTTATACATGTATAGGGCCATTCCGTGAGCATCAGCCATAACCAGGCCGACAGGCGTGTCTTGAACAGTTACCCAGGAGGGCGGCCGAGGGGGCGGCTTAAGGATTACTGGGTGCCATCCCGCAACCGCGGTCCCTGCAAGGCCAAAGCGATGCTCATCCATGCTAAATGTATAGAGGGGTTTTCCGTTGTACGCCCACTGTTTGATACCTTGACCCCGTTTGGCAAAGGACCAATTACCTTGCGCTCGTTCTAATTGAGCCGCGATCAGCGGAACCCAGATCTTGCTACAATTGGTATTGCAGTTCGAATGTTGTGGCGTGTCGTAGTCCGAGACAAAAACGGCGGAATCGGTAGTTACCAAAAGCCGACCTAACGGACTCGAAATGACCGCGAACCCTGGCGGCACTTCGGGAGGTGGACCGACAGGAAAGCGCGCATAGTCGCCATGCATATATCCAACGGTTCCGCCATTGACATCGCCGCTTTGATGATCAAGAACGGAGGTGTAGAGCGGATACCCATCTAGGGCCCATTGCCGAAAGCCGTCTGGTCGAACAAAAACAGTCCATCTACCGACAGCCACTGCATCTGCAGGCGCTGGGACCGGCGGCCAGACCTGAGCACAAGTCGGACGCTTGTTAGCCTCAGGTAGAACACCTTCGGGGTAGAAAATCTCGCCGTTAGCGTTACGGTCCCCACCGGGATAGCTCGAACTCACCCCAACCCGCTCATCGTCGCAAGTCTCTATATGCTTCGCGCCGACATACTGGGCCGCCCATCGGTAAAGGGTTCTGCCTCGAGAATCAGCGTAGACGGGGCCACTCATTTCGGTTTGCTCAACGTGAATTCCAGGCGGCACCGGCTCGGCCACATAGGCTTCAACCGGATCTTCGGCCGTGGCATAGCTGACGCCGACCAAAGCCCAAATAAACGGGAGCGCTTGCCAGTGTTTGGCAGCACCCATAAGCCGGAAGCCCACCATCTCTTTACCACCACATCCAAGACTGAATTTTAAGACATTATCTAAGCTCGCAGATTCCATCCAGCTATAGACCCGGATCACCAGCGATTCGCAACCAACTAAGCGCTAGGCCGCTTGCCAAACAGACTATGCCAAGCAAATCAATCGATTGCCCTCATAGTGAGAGTCCAACCAGAGCGATGAATGGGGCCTTCCTCATGACAGAATGGTCTTAAGTATGACGAACCGTCTTTGAAACGACGCGGTCGCAAGTCCAGTGTGACCTCCAAATCTTGTGTCTCTCGTCAGCCCACATTCTTATAGCGGCCCGTTGTCTTCCGCGCCGCAGCATAGCGGCGCGCAATCCAATTTGAGTCCGATATTTGTCGCTGCCGCGCCGAAAACACGCCGAGATGACCTATCCTCACCAATCTTGCACGTTGCATCCACCGTTGGATCCAATCGTTGACCTGGAGCGGGACTCATGCGATCTTTCTGTCATTCCCGTTGTCACCTGAGAATTGCAGCCATATGCCCAGTGTCAGCGCATCCGAGGCTCAGGCTTTTGCGAGCTCACGCTTGTCGCTAAATGCCGCAACATCTCTGGTTCAAGTCACATCCACTAGGGCTGACTGGGAGCAAACTGAGAGCACTACCCTTCTCAGCATGCTCACGATGCTACACGTCACACGCACCTTCGAAGAGACAGTCCTCTTGTTGTGGCGAGAGGGCCTCATCCATGGCCCAGCCCACTCGTCGATCGGCCAGGAAGCGGGCGCAGTGGGATCGATCGTGGCACTGCGGACCAGCGATCAGATAAACGGCTCTCACCGGGGTCACCACCAGTTCCTCGCGAAAGCCCTAACCTACCTCGCGCCGTATGGGCTCGATCCTCGTTCGCCGTTGCCTGCCGATGTGCGGGAAATGCTGTACCGGGCCCTAGCGGAAATCATGGGACTTGCGCCGGGATATTGTCGTGGCAGGGGTGGCTCTATGCACCTGCGTTGGAAGGAGGCTGGCAATCTGGGAACCAATGCAATCGTGGGCGGTGGCGTACCCTTCGCCTGTGGGGCTGCTTGGGCACACATGTTCGCTAAGACCGATTCCATCGTCGTAACTTATTTTGGCGATGGGGCAGCGAATATCGGGTCCGTTTTGGAGTCGATGAATCTTGCGGCCGCCTGGAAGCTGCCAATCATTTTCTTTATCGAGAACAATCAGTACGCCGTGGCTACCACGGTTTCTGAATCGACCGGTGAGCCAAGGCTCGCAGCTCGAGGTCTTGGCTTTGCTATCCCGGCGTGGCGGGTCGATGGCATGGATCCAATAGCTGTATATCTTGCGACGAAAGATGCCCTTGCGCACACACGGAATGGAAATGGCCCGGCGATCATCGAGGCCGATGTCTATCGCTTCTATCACCAAAATGGTGGCCTGCCGGGCAGCGCATTCGGGTATCGCACTAAGACCGAGGAGGCACTGTGGCAGGCTCGAGATCCGGTTACTCGCATGGACCGATTCGTCGCCGACAATGGACTAATGACGACTACAGAGGTTTCCGAACTACGTGCGCAAGCTCGGGAGACGATGACGACCATTGTCGATATGCTGACGGAGCGAGACTCCACTGGGCCGATGCGTGCGCGCGCCGACCTTTGGCCCAAGTTGGAATTTCGTGATTTCGGAATTCGCGGTGACCTGTCTGAGCTGTCCGGCCTGCGGGAGGAGACCCGACAGGCACTTCCCTCGGCAGTCGCCCAAAGAAAGTTTGTCGATGTGATTGCCGATGTTCTTGGCCGCCGCATCACCACCGACAGTAGCGTAGTGCTTTTAGGTGAAGATATTCACCGCCTTAAGGGAGGCACAAACGGCGCGACGCGCGGATTGAGCGCGCTGTTTCCCAATCGCATTCTCGGCACGCCCATCAGCGAGAACGCATTCTGCGGCCTCGCTGGCGGCATTGCCATAGACGGGCGCTTCAAACCCGTCGTTGAACTGATGTATCCGGACTTCCTGTGGGTAGCGGCAGACCAGCTGTTCAATCAAATAGGGAAGGTCCGCCATATGTTTGGCGGGGACACCGCTGTGCCGTTGGTGCTGAGAACCAAAGTTGCGATGGGCACTGGCTACGGTTCGCAGCATTCGATGGATCCGGCAGGCGTCTTTGCGACTTGCCCGGGGTGGAGAATCGCTGCGCCGTCTACCGCGTTGGACTATGTCGGCATGATGAATGCCGCTCTGGCTTGTAATGACCCGGTCTTGGTCATTGAGCACGTTGATCTATATAAGATGAGCGGCGCACCCATCGATGATCTCGATTTTGTGACCCCTCCCGGCAAGGCGGTTTTCAGGCGGCACGGGCAGCGAGCCACGATCCTCACTTACCTCTCAATGGTGCATCGGGCCGTAGAGGCGGCGGACTTATTGGGCGCAGATGTCGATGTTATTGACCTTCGCTGGCTTGACCGAGCGAGCCTTGATTGGATTTCAATCGACGAGAGCGTACGACGAACTAACCGTGTCCTGATTGTGGAGCAAGGCGCGGTAGGCACTTCCTACGGGGCTTGGTTGTCAGATGAGATCCAGCGGCGACTGTTCGACTGGCTCGATCACCCGATCATGCGAGTAACGGGCGGCGAAGCGTCGCCGAGTATCTCAAAGGTTCTCGAGCGCGCAGCACTAGTGGGTATTGAGGAGATATCCGATGCACTAGTCACTCTACTCAAATTCTAGGATTGCTAGCATGACGGTGACAGTGTGCAGCGGAGTCGCGAAACAAGCCGACCGGGCATCCATCCAGAACCTACCTTTGGGGACTAGCTGCCGATGACAAGACTGCTTTCTTATCGGCGCATTCGCTCCGCTATCGCGCGGTGCAAGCATTTGAGGCTATATCGCTACGTGAGGAGGGCTACAGCGTGACTCGAAACATCCACGCGTTGAGTATATTCATCCGACTGGCTCCGACGGGCTCCAGCGCCCTAGATTTCTATCAGACGAAGATCGGGCTGCCCCTGGTGCGAACAGTCCGTGACCACTTCGCTGAGATATTCTGGGCCGGAGAGGTATCGCTGTACGAGGTAGTGTTCATCAAGGGTAAGGGCCCGGCGCCAGAAGCTACACCGGACGCCGCCGCCAGTCTGCCGATCTTCCGGGTCCACGATCTCGATGCAATACGCGCGCGCTTGACGAGCAGGGAGGTCACAGTTACCGCTCCGGTGGCTCATGGATCAGGGCGTGAGGCATTCTTCCTTGACTGTGATGGTTATTGGGTGGGTTTGCGCGAACGCAGCTACTCTGCCGCGATGGCCCAGGATGTAGAGGCCCGACGGCGCGAGCGCCGAGGCGAGGCCTTCAACCCCGGTTGCAGACCCATGCCGATTGGAATTCAGGAAATCGGCTGGATACGACGTCGGGTCGCCGACCTCGAAGCCATGACTTCATTTTACAACGAAGTACTTGGACTACCCAAAGTGGGCGAGGAGGACGGCTGTACACTGTTGGACCTCGGCGACAATGTCATTCTGGAGTTGGCGCCCAATGGCGTAAGTCGCGCTACGCCCGCGGAGCACTTTGATGGCACTAGCATCATTACGACGCGAGCGAACCATGTGGACATGCTGCGCACCGCCATCCCGGCGGGAGGCGGAAGGATCGTCAACGATAAGATTCCGATCCACTGGGCTGACCTGATGTTTTTCGCCGATCCGGAAGGCGCGGTCCTAGGGGCCGAGCAAAGCTATCACCCAGGACAGTATGCCCCAGAAAAGTTTGTGCTGCCGGAGTGCCTGGAGGCCACGCGGCGTTGGCGCGAAGCTGTTGCCCTTCAGAATCCCTAGGCTGATTTCGAAGAGGCATGATGAGAGGTGCCTGCTCATCGAGCTATGACCGGCCCGGCGACGCGACGTAGAGGCCGAGGAATCTCAAGAAGCAAGGCGGCTCTGGGCTGGCAAGGCGCACCTGCGCCTCCCGTCAGAGCGTCAGCAGGAGATCTAATGAGCACAAAGACAGTCTGGCTCGTACGTTTGGCGGTCTGGGCGCTTGCAGCTTTGGTCGCCCCGTTTGCAAGGCCGGCCGATGTGCCGCCGCACCTGACCATGATAGCTAACAGGGGCCAATATTTGGCCACCGCCGGCAACTGCGGTAGCTGCCATACAGCGCCGGGGGGGCAACCCTTCGCCGGGGGGCGGCCCATCGATACTCCGTTCGGCGTGATCTACACTAGCAACATCACCCCAGATCCGGAGACCGGCATCGGTAACTGGACCGAGCAGGACTTGGCCAAGGCCATGCGTGAAGGCACGCGCCCCGACGGCCAACATTTGTATCCTGCCTTTCCTTACACCGCCTTCACTAAACTCAGCGATGAGGACATCGGGCTCCTGTATGCGTACCTCAAGACGCTGACTCCGATCAAAGTGACACCGACTCCCAACACTTTGTCGTTCCCATTTAATCAACGGTCGCTTATGTCTGTATGGAATGCCCTATTCTTCAAGCCAGGCCGTTTCGTCGCCGACCCGTCGAAGCCGGCGGACTGGAATCGCGGCGCCTATCTGGTGGAGGGTCTTGGCCATTGTGGTGCCTGTCACACGCCGCGAAATCTCCTCGGCGCTGAGAAACTTGATATGGCGCTGACGGGCGGAACTTATGTAGACGTAGTGCCTGGTGGGGAGATGAAGTCTTGGTCGACCGTCAATCTCACGTCAGCCTCCACTGGCCTTGGCACGTGGTCTATCAATGCCATTGCCGCCTATCTGCAGACCGGCCACAATGCACGCGCGGTGACCTTTGGCCCCATGAACAATGTCGTCATGCCGAGCACGCGCAATCTATCTACCGCGGACATCAAAGCCATAGCGGTGTACTTAAAGAGCCTGCCGCCCAAGGAAACAAGCGCCACACCTGCAAGTAAGGAGGCACTCAAAGCAGATGAGGTGGTTTACAATCTTCGCTGCGGCACCTGTCATGAGCCAACCGGCCTTGGGTCCGATGCAATCGGTCCTCCCCTAGTGGGCAGCGCCATCGTACAGGCACCAGATCCGTCATCGCTGATAAACACGATCATCTATGGAACGCAGCTCCCTGAGCCCCCCATAAAGCTAAGCTACAACAAAGATATGACTTCCATGGGCGACGACATGACTGATCAGGACATCGCTAAGGTTTGCACCTACGTGCGCGGCAATTGGGGCAATCGCGCTGGCTCGGTTGACGAAGCCCAAGTTGCTAAACAGCGCTAGATCTCATACGCAATGTCCAGGGCCGCGTTCGGGCGGACAGTTCGCGCGTCTCAGAGAAGTCGCGCCTTTCAAGTTCCAAACGGACCTTAGCTGATACTGAGACCGGCTGTGATTTTACCTCAACTCGCTACTGTCCGCATGGCCTCAGGCAGCGACGGTCCCGCGGCGCGCTTAAGGCCGAGCGAACATTGCGCGTAAGCGCACGGGCCCATGACACCGGGCGTTTCAATGAGCGGGGCCGCGACCTCGACGACCGCGGCCAAAGGTATTGCGAATCTATGGCGGCTTGACGATATTGCGGGTCTGCTGAACAACTACGCGCTCGAACAGACCGACCTTTTCGTATGGATCACTCTTTTGGAACGCGCGTGCCGCAGCCAGGTCTTCGAATTCGGCGATGTAGAGGCTACCGATCATGTCGCCATTGTCGGCGATGATGGGACCGATGAAGCTCGCCACCGGTGCGGAGGCCTCAAGCCACTTGAGATGCTCGGCACGCGTCCTCATGCGCAGATCCACGTGTCCGATCTTATCCAAGCAAATGACAGTGATGAGCATTATTGTCCTCGAACAATTCATGTCGCAAAGCATGGGAGATTACGTCAGGCAAGGGCCGGACCCGGACGCAGCCAGGGCACAGTTGTATTGGCTTATTCCTTAGTCAAAGTTTCAGGCACCCGACCGTCGACAACTAGCATCGCATAAGTCTCTCATTAACGACCATCACACCTTGAAGATGTTCTCCTACTTTACAACCGTCGGCAAAACGATACCGATATAGGTCGAGTCGTCTAGAGCCTCGCTGCCATAGATCTGACCGGCAATCTCCCTGAAGGCATCACCGGCGACTGCCTCGTCAGTGGCCTCCCCCACCGTAACCCGCAGCCGGCCCTTGATCATGTACATTAACTCGTTCGCCGGTACCGCGGCCAGACCCCTGAGAATCTTGGTGCCCTTCGCCATATGCACCTCCTCGACCGTGTATCGACCTAACTGGAATACCTTAATGCTGAAGTGCGCCGCTTTGAAGGGCGCTTTGGCAGCCTCGGTGCCATAGGCGATCCTGGCCTTCCCCGCCGCTAGCCACTCGGCCACGGGCGTTTCTGATGTAGCTCGATCTGAGACCCACACCCCGTCGTCACCCGGCGTGTCCGGATGGGTAACTCCGATTTCCACATTGACGCTGTCTAACAGCGCCTCACCATGATGAATGGAGCCTGCGGGATAGAATAGAAAATCACCGACATCGGCCTCCCAGACCCGATCGTTGACGATCTGCGCCCGCCTACCACTGAGAGTATAGGAGATAATATCTTGATTGTGAGTTGCGTGAGGATAAATGCGCACGCCCTTTGCAAAAACAATCTCTCTGAACTGAGCCTCGGGGAATTGGAATCGCCTCACGTCGTACTTAGCGGCATCATCTGGAATCTGCTGACCATCACCAGAAAAAGCGTGGATAAGCGTACCGTTCCGTTCCCATGCATAGACCGTAATCTGCTGAACATTCTTGCCGTGGATGAAGATTGGTTTTTCGACCCGGGTATCCGTGGCATGAGCGGCGGAGACCAACCCCAATAGGGCAGCAATCGCGAAAAGCGGCCGCGTCGCTTTGATGATTGATGCTTGTTTAATGGCGGCTTTCACTGTTTGGGCGAGCGGACGTGATTGCTTGAGAAGCTCTGCACAGACTCCCATGAGAAGTCGATCGGCGATCGGTAGGGTGAGGAGCTCCATCGCAACAAGCACAAAGTGGCACGCTGCTGCCCGCAGCACGCAGTATCGTTCATCTTAAATCAACTGTGCAGCGCCTCCCTGGTAGCGCCCGACGCCCGTGGAGACCGTCGTCAGACACTCGCCTCGAGTCGCTCACCGCGTGGGCACATCACGTTCGCTGCACGGGGACGGCCAAAATGAGCATCCAAACGCCGACTGCCTCACGGCGAGTCGCCAAAATGGTAGGCTCCTTCAATGCGGACCTGCCTGGGGGCACCTGTAACCACATCGATCTGCTCCAGGCCTCCGTAGGGTGCGTCATAGGACTCAGTCCCATACCATCTATTGGTGAGGTTGGTACCGATCAGGGCGAGCGACCAGTGACTACGTAGCAGAGTGACACTGGCGTTCACCCGAGCGAAGCCGGGCTGCAGCGCAGTCGGTGTTAGGTCCGGCTGAGTCCAGTAAGAAGAAGTGAAGAAAACATCGGTCGCGAATTCCAAGCCTAGGCCCTTTGGAAGGGGCACATCATAAGTCGCTCCCACGTTCCCGTTTAAATCCGGCGCACGCACGAGAGGCATGCCCGCGAGGTTCTGTGTGTCATCCGCGGCAAAGCAGCCCTGCGCCGCCGTCTGGCCAGGCCAGCACTGTAGGCCTGGAGCATTTATGTACCGAGCAATGTTGTAACCTGCCGACGCTCGAAGCGACAAATCGTGCGTGGCCTTATAGTGCGCAGCCAATTCTACACCCGTGGTGCGTGCGCTGGCGGCGTTGCCGATATCGAACGACAAATCCGCCGGATCGAACGTGGATACCTGAAGGTTGTCGTACACGTAGCGATACGCGTCCGCTTGGAGCTGCAAGCGGCCATCGTCCAGGTCCCCTTTGGTACCGATCTCAAAGCCTCTAGCCTGCTCCGATTTGAAGCTCGTAAGAGTCGATGCGAATCCGCCCGCCTGATATCCCGTCTTATAGGCTGCGTAGGCCGTTACCCGGCCCGAAGGGTGCCAAGTAAGTGTGACTTCCGGCGATACATTGTGCTCTGCATAGTTCCCAGTTATAACCGTCCCCTGCGGAACCTGGCCACCGGCAACGGCTTGGTATTGATTGACATACAGACTCTCCAAAGACGCGAATTTCTCCTCCTTGGTGTAACGCGCGCCGCCCGCTAACTCGAGATTAGGCACTATCTTCCAGATCGCCTGCGCGAACCCTGAGTAGGTATTACCCCGATTCTCTACATCTTGCCAGGTTGAATACCAAGTATTCGCCACAGAATCATATCCTGGCCAGAAGCCATTGCCATCCAGATCGTACCGATGCTCATGCTCCAAGTAGACTCCCCCGGCGAAGTTGATCGGCCCATCGAAGTCCGTGTTCAGGCGAATCTCCTGGGAGAGGAGGTTGTATGTCTGATGAAGATTCCCATGGACGAACATGAATTCCGTGACCCCGAAATCGTCCAGAATATTGTCATCGAACCAATAGTATCCGGTCACCCAGGTCAGCTTAACGTGGCCGAGAGTTAGATTCATCGCGAACGACGATTCCACCTGGGTGTCCAGCTCATATGGATCGCCATTGATATTAGGGGAGTAGGTTGGATCCGAAGCGTATGCCGGCGTAAAGGACGACGAAGTTCTATAGGGGCCAAGCTGACAGCCGGCCTCCGTCTCGGTATAGCTAACTCCGAGAAACTCGACGTCGGGGTGAGCCCCCAAGCACTTAGTCTCATCTGGGTTTTGGCCATTTGCAGTGCTGTGGCTCACAAGCGTCTTAAGGACCGAGTTGAAAGGTCCACCATCGTCGTATTTTAGGGTTACTCGGCCGACAAACTTGCTGTCGCCAATTTGATTCTGGAAGGCGGCCCCAGGAGAGACCGCCGGCAGACCAGGCAGGGGATTGATCATTGCCGTGGCATTATTGGTCATGTATCCGTCTGATTGCTCAGCGCGGACAGCGACACGCGCACCAAACCCGTCGGCGAGTGGACCGGAGACGGCCCCCTCGACGAAGCGCTGCTCGTCCTGTGTAAACTCGTACCCGGTGCGAAAATATCCATCGAATTGATCTGTTGGGCCCGCCGACGTCAGCGAAATGACACCTCCAGGGCTATTCTTTCCAAAGAACAGCGCTTGCGGTCCTTCAAGGACCTCAACTTGCTGGAGATCGAAAAAGGCAATCTCGCCGATGCGCCCCTTGTCGATTTGCACATCGTCGACGTTCACTGCGACCGACTGCTCAAGACCGGGGTCTCCGCCCAGGGGGCCAATGCCGCGGATCGTAAACGCTGCTCCATTGTTTGCCACCGGCGTGACCATCACCTGCGGCACCATATCGGCGATGGCCGGCAGTGACGTGGAGTCATAACGAGCAATATCATCTTTGCTCATCACAGTAATGGCGACCGGCACGTCAATCAGTTTCTGGTCGCGCCGTTGCGCCGTCACGACAATCTCAGTGAGATTGTTTTCGTCCGAACCCGAGGGATTGCTCAGCTCCGAAGCGTCCGTGGCCGTCTGAGCATACGCGCTGCTTAGCCCAGTCATCCAACAAGCGAAGGAAGCCAGCAGCACCGTTCCATAAGACAGGCGTGTAGCCCTTGAAACCTTGGCATTGGCTTTCATCATTTCCCTCCCGCTAGGCAGCTTTACTTATCGAGATTGGCAACTGCTTGAGATGAAGTGCACTTCCCGGCAACTCGACCCCGATCATTGCAAATGGATTTTGGTTCGTCAAGATTGGATATTTGATTGGATCCACTGCAATACGCTCAGTTTTCCTTCACATCGCGGGCCATAGTTTTGTTATTGCGCTCTTTGGCTCGGCCCTCCGCTGCTGGGTTTACCGACATCCGGTCACACCCGAGCACCTGGACTTTGGATCTGGCTTCGGCAGAGGGCTGCCTGATACGCCTAGCCATGCATTTTCCGCAACCCTCGCGCCGAAAGTGCATCATGACGCTAGGCGGTTTCAGCCCCTCGCCTCTCCATGCTGCGGTTGATCATCCCGCATTTTGCTGCGGCGCATTCACGTCTGGCCTCGGACGCTGCGCCCGCGCACTTTGCGCATCTCGGCAGTTTGAGTCGACATTGGCCGACGCAAACACTGAGCGCCGCCACGGCCAACCAGAATCAAACCCGTCGCTTATCAGTTCGTCATCAGTATTCAAGTTGCCCTGACCACAAGACAAACGCCTCTCCCAGCGGTGACCAATGCCCGATTGACGGCTCATTGGACCAAGCACATGAGCGCCGCAATGGACCCACGCACTCGCTTGGCCACATAGACAGGTACTTACGCGGATGAGCGGTCGCTCTTCCACGTAGTTACTCAAACTCCAAGCCGAACAGGGTAGCTTTGTCGCGCACGAAGATAGAGGTCGCGGCAACCGATTCTCCGCGCTGGCCGAAAAGGCGCTCAAGCCCAAGCCTTGACGCGGGCACGTACTTGCAACCGGTGACATCACCGGCCGGCTGACAATCCACGCTCATGCCCCACCGTTCCCGAGACATTAGCGATTCAGGAACTCCACGATTTTGTCAGTGACCAGTTGCGGCTGCTCGATCACCAGGTAATGGCCGCAGTCAGGCAAAATCACAACCTCTGCACGACGGAATGAACTGTAGAACTGCGAGAACCCCACCCCGCTTGCGGCAGGCTTGAAAGGTGTCATGTTGTCTTCTTCGCCAGCGAGTAATAGCACCGGCGCAACAACTTGCGGAATCAGAGCGCTCAAGTCTGAGCGCTCTATCGCCTCGGTGCCGGCAATAAATGCCTCAGGTGTGTTACGTGCAAACGCTTGGCGCATCGCCTTGAGTTGCGCCTGAGCGTCCACTCGATCGTAAAAGCCGCGCCCGAAGCCAGCAACTGAAGTCAGGTCAGCCACTGCTTCCATGCCACTGTCGCGCGCGGCTCGCTTCCACGTCGCGCGCATCAGTCGCGCCGCATTGTCATATCGTGCGAGAAAGCAGCTTAGCACCAGCCGATCGACCACCTCGGGATGCCTCGCGGCCAACGTAAGAGCGATCATTGCACCGAATGAAGTCCCGTGGATGCTTAAGCGCTCATAGTCGACGGCGTGGATGAACTCGAACACCTGATCGGCGATGCCAAACATATCCGGTCGAGACGCCCCGCGACTCTCGCCATAGCCCGGCAGATCGAAATCAATGACCGTGAAGTGCTCGGCCATAAGTGGTGTCATCTTCTCGAAGTTCCGATGCCCGAACGCCGAACCGTGAATCTGTAGTACAGGCGCGCCAGACCCAAGCTTGCGATACCAAATGGTCTCCCCGCCCCGCAAGCTCACCGCCGTCACGTTTGGCTCCATCGCAGCAATGACATTAATTTGTGGACGTTGCGAGCGCCGCCCAGACTCCACGCCTCGTTCAGTATGGCGTCGATGCCAGTCGACGGTAGTACATCAGCCGCAGAGACACGTAGCGATTGGGACAATTCCTCATCTGTCAAAGGATTGCCCGGGGACCCGCGAAAATCGGCAATGCGAACGCTTTCAATCGAGCCGTCAGCGAACTCGGCAGTCAGGGCAGCGCCATCGAAGGTCTGAAACGAGGAATCAGCGACGAGGTCGATGCGTGACCGTAAATCAAGAATGAGTGGGTCCCTGTAGGCTGGCTCGCGCATCTCTGCCAATGTGAAACGCCCCCGCTGCCACGCCGCGGCAGCGCAGTAGCGCAGATCAAATTTTGCGGTGAGCTCGCTATGAGGTACACCGAAGCGGTCCATTCTCTCGTCGGCAATCTTCACGACAATAGCTGCGACGCCAAAGCGAAGGCGCCGGATGATCCGACCTCGCGCGCGCTCTCGGATACGCCATAGACATTCGAGTGGTGCGTGGGTGATTGTTTCCGTCGGAACGGTTTTGTAGCTCTGTCCATGAATGCGCCAAGTCTTCCCAAGCGAACTCACAGCAGATTCGATTCTGTCGGCTGACTCATCCGAGTAGGAACTGAGCATACCTTTGTCGCCTTCGAACGCGGCACGAGGTGCGTCGAAGCCGCGCGCAGCGAGTTCATAGGCGGCAACACCGTTGTGCGCCGCCATTCCCATGATATACGAGAGTGTCATGAATCCAGCTGACTGATACGTTCCAAGCCCGGTGTTCATTGCAAGTCCAAGGGCATTTCTCATCGCGATGTCGTCTATTCCGCCCAAGAGCGCACAGGCCGCTGCACCGCCAATCGCTCCTGTAATTCCACCAGGTACGAAGCCGCGAAAATAGGCGGTCGGCATCAATATTGTTGCGCACGCCAACTCAATTTCGATACCGAGCGCAAGGGCGGTGAGCATCTCGCGGCCACAACAGCCGCTAGTCTCAGCCAACGCCAGTGCCGCCGGCAGAACTCCAGATACTGCATGCATGTAGCAAGGAATATAAGTATCGTTGAAATCGAGAACCTCAAAGAGTGCCCCGTTGACCAGTGCAACCTGTCCCGGCGATGCAGTGGTGCCAAGCCACAGCACGTGGGCGAGGCCGGAAGTACGGCCCGCCATGGCCCAGTCGTGCAGTATGCGTATGGCGGGGTGTTCGGTTGCACCGACCGACGCTTTCAGTTGATTAATCAGCAGACGATTCGCCTCATGTAGCACTGTGTCAGGAATGCCTCGATCCCAACTGTCTCGCGCAAAGCGAGCCAGGCGCTCCGTAACGCTTGGAGGACTCAAGGTGATACCCCTCCGCGCGCAACCGGGCCATACATCCACTCCAGCAGCCCTGCATTCTTTTGATGCTCCGCTCCGAGCGACTCTATTGCCTCATGAGCCGCGTAACCGCGCAATCCGACCAATGTCAGCCGGCCTTGATAATTGAACGTGTAGACCGCCGGGACGGTGTAGGTGTGAATGGCCGCGATGTGTGCGGCATATTCGTTGTGGCCTGGAAACCGGAGCGTGCTCGCTGCCACTTTCTTATCAAGCACTAAGTCGATCCACGCATGGTATTGCATTTCCGGTGGGTGGGTTTTCACCGGATATCCCGAGGCCCGCTCAGCTTCCATGTCGGGTATTTCGAAGAGCGAGCACCGCAGGCGCAGCACGCCGTCCAACTGCGCCCAATGTCGCGCCAGAGTGTCGACCACCCCGCGGAACGGCCTTTGATCACCTCGTTGTCGAAAGAACACGGCGAATGTTGGTGAGGTGACTGGCCCCTGCGGGGCACATCGATTAGTCTTGTCGACAAGTGTTCGCCCATTGTTCCCCAGCACCTTGTATGTCGTGCTTCTGTCGACGATCATTTCAATGTCGGCGAGGATTTGCCTCTTTTCTGGTAATGTAGGTGATCTACCAAAGGCTTCAAGGCTCGCTTCATCAAGGTAGCGGACGTCGGAGAGCCACATGAGTTGCTCATTAGCATGTCCGACGAGGTCAATGCCCGCAACGGCCGGAAGCACATCGCTTCGGATCGGATCGAGCGGGTAGTGTCTATACTCGTAGATGCCGGCGCGGCGCGCAATCGCCGGACTATGTGCGTCGCGCCAATACGGTCTGACGAGGTTTAGAGCGAGTTCCCGTTTCTTCCACCCGCACGTCACGCGCGCAATGGTTGCTTTATTCTCTATCTCCATCGATACACTCATCGACTCCTCCAGATGGGGTGCCCAATGCGTTCCATGCCTTAGTCGATCCCACAGCGTACCCTACTTGCTGTGCACAGTGAGGGCTCAGCTTTCCAGCGACGGAATACTCATAGGAGTCCAACCATTTGGAATGGCAGGCCGCGTTGCCGCACACGTAATGGTGTGGTCAGCTGTAGCCCATGAGATATTGGTCGCAGTCGGTGGAACCTCGGAGCGATGCCGTATCAGCGCATCAGCACAGTAAGTTCGTCTGCAAAACTCTTGGATCCCTTCGTCAGTATCGTGAATTTTTGTGTAAGTGCGTCATCATCAAGGTCGCTTGTCCAACCCCGGGGCCCGGATTCATATGGTTCTCCATAGAGCGGGCGTCGATATTGGATCCGTGACACGCCTTCGTTCATGTGTAATTCTATGTCCGCACTCATGACGTTATCTGGCAGATCGTCGAGGGTCGCCTCGTGTACCACGTCAACTTTTTCGGCAAGTAGATGAGTCGACGCACTGTTCGCAATCGCATCAGTCCAGCCAAAAGCGCGTCTCTCGAGCGCGCGGGCGATAACCCAGCGCAGACTCATCAATCGATCATACAAGCTCTCCTTCCCGATGCCTGGCTCGATAAGCCAGAACAGCCGCTCGGGAACGCGAACAACGATGCGCGCAATGCCGTGCACATTAGTTGGCAGAATGCGTAACACCGCTTCAAGGGCGGTATGACATCCGAAGCAGGCTGGAAAGAATTTCCAACCGATCCGATTGAGGGTGTCACCGTTCCAAGATTCCGGAGTGATTGCACCCACATCACCGCGCAGAAAGGTAATCAGTCCCGGCGTGACATCATCCCCTTCAAGAACTCGGCGCCCAGAACCCGTATCCTGCGCTAGCAGCGCAGCCTCGGTGGCTGCGCGTGCCGCCAGACCTCCGTGAAGCGGCACTAAGGCGCCGTGCGCGCGCATACAAGCAGTCGGCGCGGCAGGGAGTAACAGAGCAGCATTGGAAATCGCTCGGGCGATACCGTCGGCATTTAGGCCCGAAATAAGCCCGGCTGCCACTGACGCACCGATGGCACCGGCTGTCGCAGTGGACGAACTGCCTCCAATTGCCTGAGCCGGCCAACAGGCCAGACCGATTCGGTTACACGCCTCATAGCCGGCGGCGACTGCCTGGACAAAGCTTCGGCTGGGACGGCGCGCGTTGTTCCATGAGGCCCAGGCAGCCGAGATTACGGGAGATGACGGGTGTAGCCCTGCCGGTAGGTAAATGTCGTGTAGCTGCCACAATGAGCCCGCGGTCCCGGTAACAAGTGCTGCGCCCGGCGCATCGAAGGTTTCAGCCAGCCCCCATACCGAAACGCTTCCAGAAGCACAGATTCGAAGTGCCGGGCCGAGTTCCTCCTGCGTCACTCCGGCTACTACACATCCAAAAAAATCGCGGATCGACGCTCGTATGCGCTCAACCTGCCTTTGGGAAGGCTGAAAGTCAGATGCCCACCGAGCGATGCGCTGCGCAAGGTCTTCATTCGACCGGATCATAATAAGTACATTTCAGAGTGCTCAGCCTCCCGCCGCAAGCGCCACGTGCCAGCAGCTTGCGCGTTAGGTCGATTTCTGCGACAAGATATGAGTTTCCGGTCAGTGACAAAAGCACACTTTATGGAATTTCAGCAACTACGTCATCTGGTCGCCGCCGTGGACTGCGGAAACCTATTTAAGGCGGCGCGTGAATGTGGAATATCGCAATCGGGTCTCAGTCGCAGTATCCACAGTCTTGAGATTCGATTGGGCGTTGAGCTCTTGACCCGCAAGGCAAAAGGAGTCGAGCCCACGATCTACGGCCGCAGCGTCGTTCAACGAGCGCGTCTGATTCTGAACGAGGTCAACCGCTCAGTAGAGGACTTGCGCGCGCTCCAAGCGGCCAAGCTCGGCGACGTAACTGTCGGTGTTACGCAAAATTACGCCCATTACCTCATCCCCCAGGTGCTCATCGAATTGTATTCCAATCACCCCGAAGTCCAGGTCACTGTGGTGACTGGCGGATTTCTCGATCTGGTTGAACAGCTTACGATCGGAGCAATTGATTTTGCATTTGGACTCCTTGGAAAAGTCGAACAGAGCAGTGAAGTCAGGATCGAGGCGCTGCGTGAGCACTTCTCGAAGGTCGTCGCGCGCTCGACCCACCTTTTCGCATCGCAAACCGAGGAGATCACACCAATCATGCTCGCAAGCGCCCGCTGGGCAACGCTACGCAGCATCGGGTTCCAGCACAATTTCGCGGATTATTTCATCTCTCGAAACCTGCAAGCACCGATCCAAGTGCTCAAGACCGACTCCATATCCATGATTAAGAGACTAGTTGCCTCCACTGACCTACTGACGGTCCTTCCAGCCCCCGTCGTCCATGATGACATCGAGGCGGGTTTTCTCACAATTCTTGACTGCGAAGCGCCGGCCGAGCAATCCATAGTTGCTCTTATGTTCCGAAGCCATGGTCTCATCACACCGCAGAGCCAATTAATTATCGATCGAATCCGAAAGCAATTCCGGACTTAGAACCGTGGCGACCGCAGCCAGCCCTAGAAGGAGCTTCCCGCCGACCTTTCTAGGTTATGCAATTCATAGCAATCAACAAAATTTGCAGTGTATAAAATCGTGAACACATCTCGCCTGCGCTTCGTTCCCCGATCCTTGGCCCCTCGCGACACCGATGTCTGGTATTCGCAATCGCCCCGACTTCGAGGCGCATGGTCACATCTTCGATCTTGCTCGAGCTACTGGATGCACGGCAATGCAAGCTATAATAGTCGTAGAGTGAATGCCCAGGACAAAACAAGGGAGGCGCAGAATTCCCACGGAGTGCCGAGTCTGTGCGGCGTGGAGCACATCGGCTTCACCGTGCCAGACCTTAATGAGGCCACCAGGTTTTTGGTCGATGTTATCGGGTGTGAATATGCCTATGCTTTAGGTCCCATCAGCGACGCAGGGACTTGGATGTCCACTCACCTAAATGTAGAGCCGACGGCCGTAATCAAGGGAATTCGGTTCTTCCGCTGCAAGAACGGGCCGAATCTCGAAGTTTTTGAATTCGAAGGCCTAGCGGATTCACGGCGCATCCCGCCCCGCAATAGTGACGTAGGTGGTCATCACATAGCCTTTTATGTAGATGATATGCCTAGGGCGGTAGATTATCTTCGAGCAAAAGACGTCGTGATTCTTGGAGAGCCGACTCTGCGTACGACGGGACCCAGCGCTGGACAGGAGTGGATCTATTTTGTGGCCCCCTGGGGTATGCAATTCGAGTTGGTCAGCTACCCTGCGGGCAAGAAATACCAGCGCGAAGGCGGTCTCCCCCTCTGGCGCCCGAGTTGCGAGGCAGCGGGCCCAATGTCCTAGGCGCTCATTGCCAATCAGCCTTCAACTGGCCGCCTTGAGTCCGTACTACCGGCTTCGAGACTTTCGCTTGGCGTGGCCTCTCGGCAGCTGAAGGCAATCGCTCACAAGCGTCGCAGCCACCGGCGTTGATCTCGTCGCCTTTCGGCACGGTCTCGGATCCTCGAAGTCTCCGGCATAGCAACTTGCAGGTTCGTTGCGCGGGAGTTGTCCGTAGATGGCCCAACCACTGCGGCCAACCTGCTGTGGAACGGCACCGCGCGCCTTGTGATGAATCAGACAAACAGGTCGTGAGGATCTTCGAGCATATTCTTGAATGCCGAAAGGTACTGTGCTCCCAGAGCTCCATCGATCGCGCGATGATCAACAGATAACGTGCAGGTCATAACCGTGGCTACCACAACTGCTCCGTTATCAACGACTGCGCGTTGTTCCGCACTACCCACGGCGAGAATACAGGCCTGGGGAGGGTTAATGATCGCCGCAAACTCACGAATACCGAACATGCCGAGATTAGAAATTGAAAACGTTCCGCCCTCGTACTCAACTGGCTTGAGTTTTCCAATCCGAGCCCGGGCCACAAGATCACGCATCTCTCCCGCAATCTGCCCTACGCTCTTACTGTCAGCCCGACGCATAATCGGCGTGATTAAGCCACCCGGTATCGACACGGCGACCGCGATATCGACGTCCCCATAGGCGAGAATGCCCTCTTCTGTCCACGACACATTAGCCCCTGGAACCTTCCGTAATGCCAAGGCGCAGGCACGAATCACCACGTCGTTGAGGGAGATCTTGTCGGCGCGGTTGCTACAGTGACGCTTCTGGAGCTCAAGCAGGGCATCGATCCGGCAATCAAGCGTTATATAGTAGTGTGGGATATTCTGCTTGGCCTCAAGCATCCGTCGCGCGATTGTCTTACGAATAGTCGAATTGGGGGCAAATTCATAGGACATGCCAGCTAAATCCGCCCATTGTCGCGCTCCCAGCGTCTCCGTGGATTGCTGCCCGGCACCCACCAATCCCACGGTCGCCGCAAGTTGTTGAGCGACCCCTTGATCAACGCCCTCGACATCGATCTCGACTACCCGGCCCTGCGGCCCCGTGCCAATAACATCGGTCAGATTAATTCCTCGTTCCTTCGCGACACGTCTTGCTAAGGGGCTAGCGATAACACGATCACCTGCGGTCGTGCGAGGCTGCTGGCACCGTAGCGTCGTCCCAGCTTCCGCTGACGCCCGAGGCAATGTTGCTGGTATCGCCGCTTCAATCGGCTGAATAGTCGCCTCCGGCATTGCAGGGCTATCAGCTTTCTGTGTCTCGCCAATTGCAATCAAGGTCGCGATTACAGCGTTTACCGGGACGCGCTCGGACCCTTCGGGCACCCTGATTTCGCCGAGCACCCCCTGCTCGGTGGCCTCCACTTCTACAATCGCCTTATCGGTCTCGACCTCCGCGATAGGCTCGCCTCGAACCACGACGTCACCCGGCTTCTTTAGCCACCGCGTGAGCTTGCCCTCGGTCATGTTCGGAGACAACACTGGCATAAGAATATCGCTTGCCATTTCCAAAACCTGATAACAGTGAATCACTACCCGACCTGAGCGGAATGGGCATTAAGTGACGTGGTAGATCGTTAATGGAGATTGGATCCAATCGGTATCGATGCTAACATCGTGATCGTTGCTCCGCAACGTGACCAGTTCGTGCTCGGTAGCTCGGCGCGCCCGATAGCTTTGGAGACCCTGGAGGTGACGTTTCACACTTCTAGGCGGCTGCGTGCCGGTTGATCGCCCCTCCTTCCCCTTCTTTTATGACCGGCTCGGGAAACATCGGACCAACTGGAATGTGAATTTTGCGACAAAATCAGGTCTAGGAGGACGGAGGGTTTGTCGTGAAGAGGAAGCGGTTTTCGGTCGAGCAGATCACGGGGATTCTGAAGCAGGCAGACCTGGGCACGCCGATCCAGGAGCTTTGCCGGATACATGGGGTCTCAGAGCAGAGTTATTACCGCTGGAAGAAGATTTACGGCGGTATGGAGCCCTCGGAGGCTCGTGAGCTCAAGCAGCTGCGTGAGGAGAACGTGAAGCTCAAGCGCCTGGTAGCGGATCTGTCTTTGGACAAAGCGATGCTCCAGGACGTACTCCAAAAAACATTCTGAAGCCTGTCAAGAAGCGCGAGATGGTGAACTACTTGATCAGCCGCTACGGCGTGGGCAACAGGCAGGCTTGCCGCTGCGTTCGGCTACACCGCTCGATGTATTACTACCGAAGCCGCATGGATCCTCTGACAGCCCTGCGCCAACGCGTGCGTGAGCTCGCTCATGCGCGCGTCCGCTTTGGCTATCGGCGCATTTACATGCTGCTGAAGCGCGAGGGCTGGGATGTCGGCATCGACCGATTCTATCGCGTGTATAGCGAGGAAAACCTGGGATTACGGCGCAAGCGGCCCTGGCGGCACGTATCGGCCGTGCATCGGGAGATCAAGCGGCCAGCCAGCGCACCTAACGAGGTCTGGGGCATGGACTTCGTGCACGATGAGCTGTCCGATGGCCGCAAGCTGCGAACTTTGACGGTACTCGATCTGTTTACGCGAGAATGTCTAGCTATCGAAGTTGGCTTCAGCTTGCGCGCAGAGCACGTCATTACGACTATGAGATACCTGAGCCATGAGCGCGGAAAACCGCAGCGGATCTCCTGCGATAATGGCTCCGAGTTCTCCGGCGGGCAGATGGATCTGTGGGCTTACAGCAACCAGGTACAGATGGACTTCAACCGGCGCGGCAAGCCTACCGACAATGCGATCGTGGAATCCTTCAATGGCAAGTTCCGCGAGGAATGCCTAAACGCCCATTGGTTCGAATCAGTGGAAGACGCAAAAGAGAAGATCGATGCCTGGCGATGGGATTACAATGAGCACCGGCCTCACCGTTCTCTCGAGGGTCTTACACCCCGGGAATTTGCGGCACGAGCGGGGTTCACAGGAGTCGCAAACTCACAGTCGTAGTGGTCCGACTTTCCCCAGCCTCTCATTTATGAGTTCGCCCACTTCGGATAGGGCCCCAAAGATACCAGCAGGAGTCCCGCCATAAGCCACGCAGCTGAGCTCCCGATCATGGCAACACCGTAGGACCGATAGACGTCGAAGATATGTCCGAACAGCGGTCCCGCAATTCCGATCGCGGCGGTGAACGCAACGAATACCCAGGAGAATATTTTGCCGTAGGCGCGCAGACCGAAGTATTGGGACACCAGATAGGCCAGCATGTCGCCTTCCGCACCCTGAGCTAGGCCGATGACGAAAATAAGCACAAGGGCCATAGCAAGCGCAACGGTGACCTGCGAGATGAGCAACGTTGCGAGCGCCGCCGATGCCAGAACTGTCAGAGCGAGCGGTGGCACCCAGATTCGGTCCGCGAGTGCTCCGATTAATATGCGGCCACAGATCACCGCCACACCAAAAATTGCGGACATATTAGCGGCGGCCGACGACTCATATCCTCGGTCGATGAGCATTGGAACCATGCTGAAAAGAAACCCCGCGCCCGAGCCACTGGCGAGGAATAGCGCCACCACGATTGTCCAGAAACGTCGCGACCGCACGGCTTCAGACAACGTGAGTCCGTAGTCCTCCGTCGCGGCCGTACCACCGGCTGCCGTCTTCGCGGAAGCAGTCGGACCACCGCGAAGAAAGATGAGCGTCATGGGCATAGCTACGCAAAGCGGGAGAGTAGCCAACGCCAAATAACCGATCCGCCATCCATAGACACGGATGAACGCGCCGACAAGTGGTGGGACCACGACGCCGCATAGACCTGTCCCCGCTAGGCAAATGCCTATCGCCAAACCTCGATGACGGACAAACCGACTCGATAGGAGTTTGGTGAAAGTAACTGGCAAAGCTCCGGCGCCGACGAACGCTATAAGTAAGTAGATGCCGTAGTAAACAGCGAGATTGCCGTTGGTAAAAAACGCAAGCGCGAGGATCGAAAGGCCAAGACCAAGCTGCGAGACAAGGATCAGTGTAGCGACGCTAATCCGGTCCGCAAGCCAGCCTACCACGACGCCCGAGAACATGACGCCGAGCGTGACAATCGAGGTCGCCGTCAGAATCTGCTGTCGTGTCCAGCCAAACTGATCCGCTAATGGATGTACGAATAGACCGATGCTGTATCCCATCAGAACCAAGCAACTTGTCATTAGGCCGAAGACCGATGCAAGAAGCGCCGGCCAATGGCGGCGGAATTCCTCCGACATTTATTGCTCCCTTGAGCATTGATTGGATGTTCCCGCCGAGAGAGTTCTTGATCCCTGATCTTTATCACCAGAAGAAGAACCCCCGACCCGACGAGTCAGAAGCACGCCAATCTAAGTTGCATCGTAAACGGCGATGCGTCAAGATGTGGATCCAGGCTAGGATCCACCTGCAGACTCGCTGGACGCGATAGGCAATCGCAAAACTCACGATGTCAATCGTCATGGTTATCGCCACCAATCTCATGATCCAAGGGCCAAACGGCAAAATATCAATCCGCACCAAGGGGTTGGAGTCGAAGCCCGCTAATATTGTTGTGCTGTGCCAAGGAGCAAATATCTCCGGCCAGACTGGTTTTGATTTCACGTTCCCCAGTGGTCGGGACTATTCGACCATGGATGCCTTGGTCACCCGCGGTCTTGGCGCTGTGACCTTTGCCTTGAGCGGCTATGAGAAGTCCGATCCCCCTTTAGACCCCCTGGCATTCGACACCGACGCGGCGATTGCTGACTTATGCATGGTCATGGAGTGGGTCCGCAATCAGGGATACTCACGTCCGCATCTATTGGGCTGGTCATGGGGAGGCCGGATCGTCGGCCGCTACACCGAAAAGAACCCTACTCGTGTTGAACGTCTGATCTTGCTCGATCCCGCCCTTGGTGGAGGCGACAAGATCTTGCCGGTACCGATCGAACCCTGGTGGTTCAACACGCACGAGGACTACATGAGCCGAATGCAGCCGCAGTTCACAGATGAGGACGCTCGCAAGGCCTTCGCCGCTCTTGTGATTATCAGCGACGCGAGGGCACCAAACGGCATTCGTGTAGAGAACGCGATCGGCAGTGTTCCGGTGAATCCCACGGCGATAGGCCGGCCAACCCTGATGCTCTACGGGATCGGAGCCGCCAAGCAAAATTACATGCATGGCTCAGAGCCCCGTGGATCGTTCTTTGAACGACTTGCAACCGCCGAAAAGGCTCTCGTCGTCGTGCCTAACGGGGGTGACTACGCCCATGTCCAGCACGCGCGACGGCTTTGCCAAAAGCTGATCGCGGATTTCCTGCTTCAATGGATGGATCAGGGATCGAGTTGCTCCTTGAAATAATTCAGATGAACATTCTCGTCAGCCTCTGCGCGGCCATCGAGCCACTCACTTGCTCCGCAGTCAGAGCGGGCTATATTGAAATGAGGAAAGGTAACCATGAAAATTCTGTACCCGTGTCTTGCTCTTGCCGTCGTCGCATCATCCGCTGTCCTCGCCCAGACCGCGGGCAAATCGGATTTCATAGCTCTTCAGAAGGATGCGAAGGTCCTGCCTGTCGCAATCTGGTGGGACAATGGGAAGCAGTTTAAGGCTCGGGGCGAGGATGCCAAGAGCGCGCCGGCTGGCGCCTCCCAAGTCAAAGCAACACTGTATGACCTTGGGGGATTCGCGATGCGTGTAGTGCGGCTGCCGAAGGGAACCCAGGTGGAATCCGTGGGCGGCCCCACCAACACTTTAGTCTATGTCGAAAGTGGCCACGTTCATGTCAGCAGCGCGGGCGCCGAAGGCGACCTCCACGCCGGCGATGCGGTAAGGGAGGTCGCCGGACGGCCCACTAAGTTCACAGTGCTTGAGCCTGCGGTCTTTATTGAGGCAGATGTTCCAGCCCAGACCAAGTAACGACCAGTTATTGCGGGATGGTGAAGGACATTCAGCGCTTCGAGGGATCGTAAGCGCTGCCCAGTAGCTGGAATATTTCTCGATTGCGTTCGAGCTCGAACCGCGTACGCCGAATATGCTCACGCAATATACGTCCGGCACCTTCAGCGTCACCGCGTTGAATAGCATCGACGATCAGTCGATGCTCATAGTTGGTCGGCCCGCGCCTGGCGGGCCCAGATATCTTGATAAATGCCCTTCGGTAGTGCTGCGTGGTATTCCAGAACCTTTCAACCATGCCGATCAATTGGATCATGCCAGAGGCGCGATAGCTTGCGAGGTGAAACTCGCGGTCAAGTCGCAGGAAGCTATCGTTATCTTGGGTTTCCTCCATTTCGCCAGCCAGCTTCTCCAGAATGGCGACTTCGTCCTTCGATATTTTGGGGACAGCTTCCGCCAGAGCGAGAGCCTCGAGGCGCTCTCGGATCTTATAAAGTTCAATGCACTCCTGAAGATCGAGTTTTGCAACCCATGCCCCGCTATTTGCGATGAGTACGACAAGGCCTTCACTTTCTAACCGCCGCAAGGCTTCTCGAACGGGAATTCGACTGGTCTTGAACCGATTGGCCAGGTCCTCTTGGCCGATTCTCTCCCCCGGTGGCAGGGCCCCGGAAATGATTAGCTCACGAATTCTCCCCGTCACGCGATGCCCAATGAGCTCTCGATTCCGGGCATTCCTGGATGGCGGCCTTGACTCGACGCGCTTCTTGGTTGAATCTTTCACCGGTCGGCTCCATTATTCGCGGCCAGAAGTACACTCCGGTTTTCTACCAGATACCGCCAGCGGCCTCAATGCGTCGACGCAATACTCGCTGGAAGTCTAATACGTATTTCGTGATGGTGACCGGCGATTCCGATATATCGTGACCGGTCCCGGCACGCAATGAAATGCTCGGCATTGATGATAACTCAGCCGGTCATATTGGTGGCCCTGTCGGAGCCGGATTTAAGCTCTTTAGTGGCGCGGCGTGAGAACTCGTCCTTGAGCCTCAGACGATGGGCACGATGCAGGAGAGGGTCCAGGATGACTTCGGCAATGGTGTCGTCGCCGATTCATCCGCTCGTGCTCGATCGGCAGTTGAGCGATGATGATCGTGGCGTGGCCATCGGCGCGAACGCGATGATTTCCAGCAGATCCTCTCGGCCGTAAAGCTCCAGGCACCTGCAGTTCCCAGTCGCCCAGGACCAGTACCTCGATTATGGTCAGCGCCAGAAGACGGCGCTCGTGCGTACTTAGCCGCGCGAAATGGTAGTTCCGGCGCTCGATCCATTGGCTGTGGGCAAGACTTCTGTTGAGGCGAACCTCCACGCCGCGGCTGGCACGTGAGGCGCCGCCGCGCCAAGCACTCAATCAACTACCGTAAATGTGAAGCTTCATCCAGAGCGATGGATCAAGCGTCGTCATGACGGAATGGTTTTGATATGACGCAGCCCTCCAGGGAACGCAGCACCCCGTAGGATGAAGGCTACTCTCTGATCCTATAGAGACATCAGATCGCACGTTGCTTCCTTAGTGCGCCGCAACAAAGCATCGCGCCTAGCTTTGGCTCCATTACTGGATCCGCTCGTTGACCGGGAATGCAACTCATGCGATTTTTTCTCATCCATATATTAGAAGAGAATTGCAGCCAGATGATCCAGAATCATGGCGAAGGCTGCGGTGATTGGCTGGCGAGATTTCGTGACATCCAAGAACCTTCTCGCCTTCGCTTCGAACGCGATAATCGCAGCCCCTGCAAGTGAGCGAACTGGCCATATTGCGGCTGATCCCGAGAAAACCTTGGAGAAAACAAATGCAGTCGGAATTGACGAAGCGCAGCTCTCCCAAAGGCTGATCGCAATCGAGAATTCTGCACCAATCAGGCGAGTCAACTGCGGGCATTCATCTGACAAGCATAGCTTGTCATCGGTACGACGCTATCAGCGCGACGTACATAGTCCAGCAATCGCCCGCCGTCCGGGCATTTATGAGTACCGCCATTTCTCGTTTGATTCGATCCGGCCCCATCTCTTCGCGCACGCCGATGGGATCGAGTTGGATTGCCGAGTCGACGAACAGATCAATTCGCTGGCCTCTGTACTTTTCGCCAATGCGGCGGATCATGCCCTTTCGCTCGCATATCCGCCCGACGAGTTGAGGCCTCTGCTCGTCTTAGATAACGCTATGATTCAGAAGTGGGCAGCTGCATACGACTCAGATGGTCCCGCCGCGGCCCACACATTTATCGATACGACAGGTATTGCCGTACCGCAAGGACCGCCGGCACGTCCGAGCTTCGCTCTTCTCCTGAGGCAAAGATCCGACGTAAGCGCGTTCCGCGAATGCGTCAGCTCATTTGTGCAGCGGTGGGCTGCGCACGCAAACGTTAGGCGCCTCAGGCTAACGTTCATTGACGCGGCACAAGACACGAAGTCCAATGGGGACTATGCGATGCGGAACATGATGGCGGAGCAGAAACTATGGCATCACGCCTGGATCGATCTTGTGCTCGATAGTGAGCATGTCGCCATGCAACTTCTGTCGAAGGAAGATGCCAAGGCAATAAGGCCCTATGTGAGTGCGCTTCACGTGTATCCGATTGCCGAACGATACACTTATGTCTACGCGGGGAGACCAACCCTAGTTGGCCTGAGGGGCTATGCCGCGTATCAGGCGATCGAAGAATTTCACGCCGCGAATGAAGGAGATCCGCGCATTCTACGATGGATGTACGGAACAGTTGTTCAGGACGGGCCGATCGATCCAAGCAGCACTTAAATGCATACGATTGACCTCTCTATAAAGTCGTCATGTTACTGTGGAAGGAGGCAGCAATGACCAGCGACAAAATCCCGCGACGCGCAGTGCTCCGACACGGACTGCGATTGACGGCCGCTGCCGTGGCGCTCTGGACACTAAGCGCCTGCGCCGAGGACAACAAAAAAATGCTCGCCTGCGCCAATCCAGACTCCATGGGTGCCGCCGAGAACGCGCTGCGAAAGGCGAGACACTATGTCGAAAAATCGCCTGATCTTGCCAAAACCTGCTCTGGCTGCGCGTTCTTCACGGCCGGGCAGGACGGGGGCGCTTGCGGTACATGTGCAATTTTTCAAGGACCGGCCAATCCCGCGGGCCACTGCGACTCATGGGCTGCTAAGCAGGCTTGAACCTGCCGTCAGCGAAATCGCATTCGGCGTGCCCCAAGCGGGTCCGGGCTCTCAAGTTTTCTCCCTGTACCGTTGCCTAGCTTAGTACTGGGTTTGTCTGGAGAATGTCTGGCTGACATAGGGGCACTCTAATATGGTCGTTCGACGAGACTTTCTCGCATATCTAAGTCTGTTGGCTTTCCTCCCGAAAGCGGCACGCGCTGCAACACGTGAGCCGAGTGATCAACTCACGGCGGCTCCCCCCACGAGCCCTGTTCCTCCCGGAACAAACGGCGTGGGGCCCGGGCAACTGTCCCAGATGATAATGGATACCGAGAATAAAGCGCCTGTCATCAGAGTCAATTGCGGACACTCTTCCGAGGCGCGCAGCCTGGCTTCGGTGCGGCGCTACCAGCGAGACGTGCATAGTCCCGCAATCGCGCGCAATCCTGGCATTTATGAATATTGCCATTTTTCGTTCGACCCGATCCGACCTCACATTTTCGCGTCGGTAGGTGGCATAGAGTTCGATTGTCCGAAAGGCGAGCAGTTCAATTCGGTGGCCGCTACGCTTTTCCTAAGCGAAGAAGATCACGCTCGCTCAATCGCGTCGCCCCCTGACGACGTCAGGCCCTTACTCGTCGCTGATGTTCCGTTGATTCAAAAGTGGACCGCGCCTTTCTTTGCCGAGGGACCCAATGGTGGTCATACATATATCGATACTACAGGTATTGCCGTACCGCAAGGGCCACCCACACACCCGGCTTTCGGTCTTTTCCTGCGGCAACGATCCGACGCAAACGCGTTCCGCGAATGCGTGAGCACCATGGCACGGCGCTGGTCCGCTCATTCCGATGTACGGCGGTTGCGATTGACGCTATTAAAATCGAACGAAGCCAAACAAGCCGCTGGCGATTACGCTATTAAAGGCATAGCGTCAACTAATCATCATATGTTCCACGCCTGGATTGATCTTGTGATCGACAGTGAGCGTAACGCCATGCAACTTCTGTCGAAGGAAGATGCCAAGGCGATACGGCCCTATGTGAGTGCGTTTCACGTTTATCCGGTTGCCGAGCGGTACACTTATGTCTACGCGGGACGGCCAACCCTGGTCGGGCTGAGAGGCTATGCCGCGTATCAGGCCATCAATGAATTTCACGCCGCGAATGAAAGAGATCCGCGTATCTTACGATGGATGTATGGACCAGTCGTTCAGGATGGGCCGATAGATCCAAGTAGCACATAGAATCACACAAAGGACTTCTCATTGGCTCTCGCCGGCCGCCCCTACCACGGCCAATTGAGTGTACACGAGCGCCCCGAAAGCCGATTGTATTGCCGCTGTCCCGCCGCACAGTTGCGGGAAGATTCTCAGTCCTGCAGCCCCTGCGCTATCATTGTTGGCCGCGCTATCGGGGTAACCGCAACGCGAGCTTTGCGGCGAGCGTCTCTTCCATGTGGCGTTCCTTAGGGCGTGCATTTACTAGATGGACGGAGATACCAAAGGCGTTATTGCCCTTTCGAACCGCAACCCCGTCTCCCCACCACAGCGCATCGTCTCCAATCTTCAGCGGCACTGGCGTCCCTGCAATAATGTGCCGTCGGGCCGCGTCACGAAAGGTGTGTAGAAAGGCGCGAGCAGCACTGCTGCTCCCCGTAGGCGATGAAATGACGTTCAGGATTACAAAACTTGCGCCACCGATGGCAAGAGCCGGATCGTTTACGTTTCGCTCAGTGGCAACTTTCCACACGCATGTCGAGGAGTACGCGCCGCGGTAGGGTTCTCTCTCGATCAGACCGCGGTCCGTTCGAACGCCTCGCGCCACACGGCGGTCAGTTACGGCTGAGATCTCTTCTATAGACGCGAGAGCACAGGCGTTGACCGCCGCCCCTTGGGATTGATCGATAATCTTCGCAGCGATCGATGATTTACTAGCCGCCCAAAAGCACCCGATCACGGCTGATGCCGTAACGATCGTATGATGGACGGCGATCCTGAGATCAGGCACGATCTTTCTACCGAACGTCTGCTAAGTTTTGTCAAGGCTAAGTTTGACAATTAACGCTTGCCTGCTTCATATGGCCCCTCGGAGAAAAGCTCCGCCGTCTGCTCAACTCCCAAGGAGGCGTTCAAAGCAGGCAGCGACGGCAAGCACGCGCCTATCCGAGAAGCGCGGTCCGACCAGAGTCAGGCCAATCGGCAGCCGGTTCTCGCCGGCAAAGCCGGGCACATTAATGCACGGTACATGCAGCAATGTCCAAATACCGTTAAATACAAACGATCCGGTGTCTGCGAGCCCCAACGGTGCTTCTCCGATGACGCTCGGTGTAAGCACGGCATCGTACTCACTCGCCATTCGATCAAACAGCGCTCGGCAGGCCGCCGACCTATCATAGGCTTCCAGCAGGTCCTTGCGTGTGATGCAGTCAACGTTCTCGACATAGCCGGCAACGCTCTCATGCAATAGAGCGCGATCGATGCGGTACTCTGCAAGAAATGAACTGCGCGCTTCAGCGCGCATGATCAGTCTTTGTATATCGCCGAGGGATCCGAATTCCGCGGGCAGATCGAGCTCGCACACATCCGCTCCTGCCAGGCGCAAGATGCTCGCGCCGCGTGCGAGCGCGACACGTGTTGCATCGGACGCATGCTCCCATGCCGGCGACCGGCACACCGCGATGCGGACATTCGGGGCTTCTAGCAACGGCAGCGCCTCTTCTCCCGGATCGAACGCATCGAACACCAGCGCCAAGTCGCCTGCGCAACGACCAAACCATCCAATCGTGTCGAGTGTCGGTGCGAAGGTCTTCGCGCCCTCGGTGCTCACTAGGTTCCACGTCGGCTTCATGGCAAAGACGCCGCAAAATGAGGCAGGGCGAATTAAAGAGCCCGCGGTTTGTGTTCCCAGCGCAAGCGGCACGTGTAGATCGGCGACCGCCGCGGCCGAGCCGCTCGAGGAGCCACCCGGCGTGCGGCGTAAGTCGCAGGGATTTCGAGTGCGAGCTGGTCGACCCGTGGCGGCGAATTCGACCGTTTCGGTCTTACCGAACAGGAGCGCACCTGCTGCGCGTAGGATCTTGACACAGGCAGCGTCGATCGTCGGCGGAGAGCCATGATAGATCGGAGAATTATATTGTGTCGGCATATCCTTTGTCAGGATCACGTCCTTGATGCCGATCGGCAGGCCATGCAATGCGGCCTTCGCTCCGTCGCGATCAAGCTTGCGTGCCTCGGCAAGCACCATTTCCCGATCTAAGTAAGCCCATGCGCGCACTTCGGCCTCACGGACCGATACGCGTGCGAGACACTCCCGCGCGAGCGTCTCAACAGACAGTTCTGCGCGGCGTAGAGGCCCCAGCAGCGCCGATGCCGTCTGCGAGACCAGACTCATTGTCAGATCACCATCTCCTCGCGAAGGCGGGAGATCGCATCAGGCGCATAGCCGAGCTCGCCCAGTATCGCGTCCGTATGCTGGCCCAATGCCGGTACGGAGTCCATGCGCGGGCACATACCGGTAGGAAGTGCCGGCGGTAGTAGTGCGGGTATGGGTCCGGCGATTGTCCCCACTGCTGTCCAACGTCCTCGCGCGGCAAGTTGCGGGTGCTGCCACAGGTCCCGCACAGAGTTTAGTCGGGCAGTGGCAATTTGCGCCGCATCGAGTCGCGCGATCACCTGTTCCGCGGTAAGAGGCGCAAATGCCTCAACGATGATCGCATACAGCTCCCTGCGGGCTGCCACGCGCTTGGAGTTTGAGGTGAAACGTACATCGGACGCGAGCTGCGGGCGCAGCAGCACATCTCCACAGAACCGGACCCACTCACGCTCGTTTTGTAGCCCCAACACCACGAGCTTGCCGTCGCCCGCAGGAAAAGGCCCATACGGATAAATCGTAGCGTGCGCCGCACCCGTACGCGCCGGCGGCGCAGCGTCGTCAAATCCATAGTACAGCGCATAACTCATCCACTCTGTCATGGTCTCTAGCAGGGACACGTCAATCTGAGAGCCGCGACCAGTACGAGCGCGCTGCAGAAGGGCGGCGAGGATGCTGCTATAGCCGTACATAGCGCCGGAAATGTCAGCAATGCTATTGCCTGCTTTACATGGCTCATCGGGTGTCCCGGTGATTGACAGGAATCCAGATTCGCTTTGCACCAGTAAATCGTAAGCCTTCTTACCGCAGAACGGTCCGGACTCACCGTAGCCGGATATGTCACAAACAATCAACCGAGGATATGATTCCTTCAGCGACGCATAGCCGAGACCTAAGCGGGCCGCCGCGCCGGGGGCTAGGTTCTGAACGAGAACGTCAGCGCGGTCGAGGAGTTGTCGCAAAATCACACGCGCTCGCGGGTGTTTCACGTCAAGTGTCAAACTTTCCTTGGAGCGGTTCGTCCATACAAAATGCGATGCCAGGCCGTGCACGCGCTCATCGTAGCTGCGCGCAAAGTCACCTCCAACTGGACGCTCGATTTTTATTACGCGCGCACCGAGGTCCGCGAGTTGTCGCGTGCAGAACGGCCCCGCAATCGCTTGCTCCAAGGCAACCACTGTAACGCCGGCGAGAGGCAGCACGCCCACAAAGCCTTAGAATGAGCGGGGCAGTCCGAGCACGTGCTCGGCCACGTAGGACAGTATGAGGTTTGTCGAGATCGGCGCGACTTGATACAGCCGAGTCTCGCGAAATTTACGCTCAACGTCGTACTCAGAGGCAAAACCAAAGCCGCCGTAAGTCTGTAAACACACGTTCGCAGCCTCCCATGACGCTTTGGCGGCGAGGAGCTTTGCCATATTTGCCTCCGCGCCGCACGATTTGCCCGCATCGTAGAGCTCGCACGCGCTGTAGCGCATGAGGCTTGCCGCCTCCACCTCCACAAACACCTCGGCGATCGGAAACTGCACTCCCTGGTTCTGTCCGATCGGCCGATCGAACACAACGCGCTCATTCGCGTACTTCGTGGCGCGCTCCACGAACCAGTAGCCATCGCCGATACACTCAGCCGCGATCAGGGCGCGTTCTGCGTTAAGGCCGTCGAGGATGTAGCGGAACCCCTGCCCTTCTTTGCCAATTAGGTTCTCCGCCGGTACCTGAAGGTTATCGAAGAAGAGCTCATTGGTCTCGTGATTAACCATGTTCGCTATAGGCCGCAGCGTAAGCCCATGACCCAGTGCCTCGCGCAGATCGACGATGAAAAGAGAGAGGCCCTCCGTCTTTCGCGTCACTTCAGACAGAGGGGTTGTGCGGACGAGCAATAACAACAAATCCGAGTGCTGCACCCGGGAAATCCACACCTTCTGCCCGTTGACCACGTAATGGTCCCCTTGGCGCACGGCGGTCGACTTCAGCTTTGACGTATCGGAGCCGGCGCCAGGCTCGGTAACCGCCATCGACTGAAGACGCAATGCGCCCGACGCGATCTTCGGCAGGTAGTTTTGTTTCTGACTCTCCGATCCATGACGCACAAGCACATTCATCACGTACATCTGTCCGTGACACGCACCGGAATTCCCCCCGGCGCGGTTGATTTCTTCCATAATCACCGAGGCTTCCGTGAGGCTCAGTCCGGGGCCACCGTACCCTTCGGGAATGAGCGCGGCGAGCCACCCGGCTTGGGTTAGTGCATTGACGAAGGCTTCGGGATAAGCTCGCTCAGCATCGACCTTGCGGAAATATTCGTCGCCGAATTGGGAGCACAGCACCCGCACGCCGTTGCGAATTTCTTCGTATTTGGTCGGCTCAATCACTGAGTCTCGCCCCCTGAATGTGAATTAAGACAATAGTATGACCGATCGCACTCCCAAGATCCTGGGTCGACACCCCAGCCCGCCCGCGGCAATGCGCCAAATACAACCCTCGTGCCAGACGCGCAAGGGTGGAGGCAGTCGCGTGTGAACGACCCATACGCCGCCTGGATCGGACGCGAGCGAATCGTACCCGACACCATGGATCCTGGGCCTGCGAACCGATTGTCACGCGTACTGGACAGCTCTAGGTCGATGGGCGACGGCGATTCCCTGCCTGAGGCATGGCAATGGCTTTACTTTCTGACCGAGGCGACGCAGTCCGCGCTTGGGCCGGATGGCCACGAGAAGCGCGGAGTGTTCCTTCCGCCGGTGGCCGCACCGCGTCGCATGTTTGCGGGAGCAAAGGCTGTTTATCATAAACCGCTCGTTTTCGGACATCCAGCCGAGCTCACGGAGAAAATCGAGAGCATCGTCACCAAGGAAGGACGTACCGGCCCTCTCGTAATCGTGCGCATCGGCCGGCACATGGTTCAGAGTGGGACGCTCGCAATCGAGGAAGAGCAAACCATCGTCTATCGCAAGGCGCCGCAGCCCGGCGGGGAAGCAGCAAGGCGCGAAGTGTCGTCCGTGAAAGCCGAGTGGCGCCGGGAGGTGCGTGTCGAGCCCACCTTGTTATTTCGTTTCTCCGCGATCACGTTCAACGCTCATCGCATTCATTACGACCGCAATTACAGTTGTAATGTCGAAGGGTATCCCGGCCTCGTTGTGCATGGCCCACTTATCGCATTGCTGCTGCTCGAAGAGGCGCGTCATCGAAACAATTCACGCGGCTTCTCTGAATTGAGTTTTCGGTCAATTCGACCGCTGTTCGATACCGCGCCGTTTCAACTCTGCGGCCGCATCGAAGGTTCGACGGTCGCAATGTGGGCGGAGGCGATGGATGGCTCGGTCGCGCTACGCGCTGACGCGCGTCTCAGCGAGCTCGATGTTCGAGCAACGGGGCTCTAATCCTTCAACATATTAAGCGGCTGTGTTCAATATAAAGTCCGCACAACGGTAACCGATCATGATGGACGGGGCGTTGGTGTTGCCGCTCGTAACCCGCGGCATCACGGATGCATCGGCCACGCGCAGCCCGGATATGCCTCTGACCTGTAACTGACTATTGACCACCGCCATTGAATCTGCGCCTGCACCCATCTTGCACGTGCCAACATCGTGAAGGCCCGGGCCAGCGTGGTGTCTTATCCATTCATCGAGTTGGTTGTCCGGGACGTCTGGATCAACAACTTGGCCACGGTAAGAATTGAAGGCTGGCTGCTGCAGGATTCCGCGCACAATCTTCAGGCCGCCGCGAAGCATGGCTAGATCCCGTGGGGCGGACAGGAAGTTGGGTTGAATTCGCGGCGCCGCGAGAGGATCGGCGCTACGCAGGGTAACGCTACCTCGACTTTCCGGTTGGCATACTTGCGCTGCGCAGACATACCCATCTCCATCGTGTCCGTCGGCGACGCCCGGAAGTCGCAAGGTCGCAGAACTCAGTATCGGCGAGAAGATCGCTAGCAGATCGACGTGCGGCGAATCCGGCAAGCTGCGAAGCAGTCCCATTGTGCCAAATGGAGATTCTGACACCGGGCCGGATCCGAACCACCACGCCCGAACAAAATCAAGCGCAGCACGATCGATTCTCGTTTCCGGGTAGAGAGTGACAGCCTGTTTGCATCGATAGCTCGCTCGCACTGCAACATGGTCCTGAAGATTCATTCCCACGCCTGCTATATCCGCGACTACGCTAATGCCCATGCTGCGAAGGTGATCTGCGGGTCCAATGCCGGACAGCAACAGCAATTTGGGCGAATTCACGGTTCCCGCTGAGACCACAACCTCGTCTGCCTCAAACAGCGTAGCCTCGCCATCGACCAGAGCCTGGACTCCCGTAACCTTGCCACTCGACACGATGAGTCGCGTGGCCTGCGCATCAGTCACGATGCGCAGATTGGCACGATCGCGCGCTGGGTCCAGGAAGGCGCGAGCTGCTGACCAACGACTTCCATCCTTGAACGTACCGTCGCTTCGACCGACGCCCTCGAAGGGTGGCGAGTTCAAGTCAATTCGTAACGGATATCCGGCTTCCTGAGACGCCTCCAAGAATACTCGATAGAGCACATTGCTCGCAGGATGGCGAGTGACCGGAAGCGGACCGTTGCGACCACGATATTCCGAAGGGCGGCCGCCATACGCCTCCAGTCTACAATACGCGGGGAGAACATATTTCCAACTCCACGCGGGTAACCCCATTTGAGCCCATTCATCAAAATTGACCGGGCTACCTCGGACATACATCATACCGTTGATGGATGATCCCCCGCCGATGACGCGCCCTTGTGGATACCTAAGTGCGCGACCGGCGGCATCGGGCATCGATTCAGTCATGAAGGGCCACGTAAGCGATGTCCATCTTGACAGTATTCCAGCGAGCAATGGTCGGCGTATTGCCGGATTCCAGTCGTTGCCACCCGCCTCAAGCAGAATGACCCTTCGTTGAGATTCCATTGCCAGACGTCCGGCGAGCGTACTGCCGGCAGATCCCGAGCCGACGACAATGACGTCTGCAGTGTTGCTGATCGTCGATCGACACATAAATGGGAAGAGACACTCGCGCTTTGCACCATCTAGGTTGGCGGCCGATTTATCCACCGACGACCGTCCAGCGGGAAGCGTAAGACGTTCACGCACCGATAGGGCGGCGAGGTTCAACGCGATGTACGCCCGGCGGCTGATTTTCTGCAGTTTTCTCGAGTGGCCGTTGCTCATGCTCAATGATCCCCAATTAACAGATCACGAAATGGCGCCCCGCTCTTCGAAGGGAAGGAAGCCAATTTATGCCAGGATACTCGGCGAATTTACCGACCCGAACGCTGGAAGGTAGCGTGGACCACTAACGTTGCCCTAGTAAGCCGAGCTCCTCGTCCGTTGCCGCACGCGCCCACTTGCCCCGTGGTGGCATTGGTCTCGTAGTCCAGTGCGGCTCGAGCGCGAAGCTCGACACGTGCCGATCTTCGACCAGTCGGCCGCCGCCGACACCGCGCGAATAGTCGTAGTAGTACTTGATGATCTCGTCAAAACTGCGAGTTTGAGCGGCCGGATGTTTTAGACAGGCCTCACGCCATTTCCTAACGCGTACAAGCCGTTCCGGAATCACGTAATCCTCGTAGTATTCGAGAAACCAGAGACGCTTCAATAGTGGGGTGAGAGCGGTCTCGGCCCACCCGAATTGCTCGAATAAAAACACCTCTTCTGTACTGTGCCGCGTCAGGAACGCATCGATCTGCCCGTATTGCTCATCGACCGCCGCACTCAGCGACACCCTCTGCGCTAGATCGCGATTCATCAACATTTTGTAGCCGGCGCTCGAAAGGTTAGCGCCGATGACGACCAACCACGATTCAACGGCGTGCTTGTACGGATTTCGTTGCGCCACTGGGCGCTCCGGAAACCGATCTTCGAGGTAGCGCAGTATCACCATGCTCTCGCGCAATGTCCCTTCCGGCACCTCGAGCGCTGGTAGGGCTGTTGCGCCGCCCGTCTTGGCGAGTAACCATTCGGGGCGAGGTTTGGAAATGTCGATCTCATGGTCTTCAACAAGGCCCTCAAGGCCCTTTAGGCCCATGAGAATCTCGACGCGCTCGGAAAATGGGCATCCGGGAATATGATAGAGATTCATATTGTGAGGTCTCAATTTATGTTCTCCGTTCTCTTGTTGATTAGCCCAATATGACATGGCGGTCAATCCACAATTGCTCATAGACTTGTCCTGCCACTCTCCGATGGGTCTAATCGATGCCTTGAGCGCAACCAAGAATGTGCGTTACGCCCGAAGGTGATCTCAGCCTCGTTCAGTACGACCGGCTCGGCGCATCATTTCTTCAATCGCTCTCGAGAAAGGCCAACCGGTGCGGCTGCTGTTGCTGCCCAAGAAGTGCTATTTCCAGCGCCCGGCGCACCAGAAATTCCTCCTCGGCCGGGTAATACAACCAGACGGCGCGTCTGATTTGTTGCCCAAGGCGGCGTGCCAGCGTCTCGAATGGTGTCTTTTCCATACGCCAATCAATTACCGTTGTCACCGCTGACGCATGGTCAATTGGCGCCCTCAGATCAACGAAGTTGATCATGGCTACCGCAATACCAGCGAGCATGGCGGCTACCGGTTTAGGGTTCCGCTCGGTATAATAGTTCGCAGTACGCTCCTTTTGTCTTCGCCCACCCTTTTCAAGAAAGCTAATGATTACTTCAAAGTGACCGGGTCCCACACACTCGCCGGTCTTGCGGAGTGCTCCAATAAGGTCGCTGCGTGGGTAGCGAAAGTGGAGCAGCTGACGCACCCGGACACGGTGCACTGGTGCGACGGATCCGCGGCCGAAATACAGCGCCTGCGCGAGGAGCTAATTGCGCGCGGCGCGTTGACCGAACTGAACCAACGGAGCTTCCCGGGCTGTTACCTACATCGCTCCGATCCGAGAGACGTCGCGCGCGTCGAGCACCTGACCTATATCTGCTCGCACTCCAAGGAGGCCGCAGGCCCCAACAACAACTGGATGGATCCGGGCGCCGCTCACGCCAAAATGCGCGAGCTGTTCCGCGGCAGCATGCGCGGCCGCACCATGTACGTAGTGCCCTATTGCATGGGGCCGCTCGAATCGCCCCACGCGCGTTGCGGCGTCGAGATCACGGACAGCGCCTACGTCGTGCTCAACATGTCGATCATGACGCGCATGGGCCGCGCCGCGCTCGAGCGCATTGCGAGCGATGCTAGCTTTGTGCGCGGGCTACACTCTGTCGGCGAACTGGATCCCTCGCGCCGCTTCATTATGCACTACCCCGAGGAGCTCGCGATCGAGAGCTTCGGCTCGGGCTACGGCGGCAATGCGCTGCTGGGCAAGAAGTGCCATGCGCTGCGCATCGCAAGCTGGCAGGCACGCCAAGAGGGCTGGCTCGCCGAGCACATGCTGATTGTCGAGCTGCAAAACCCGCGCGGCGAGACGCACTTTGCGGCCGCGGCGTTTCCATCGGCGTGTGGCAAGACCAACCTGGCGATGCTGATTCCACCCGACTCACTTCCGGGCTGGAAGGTGTCCACGATCGGCGATGACATTGCCTGGCTGCGGCCCGGTCCGGACGGACGGCTCTGGGCGATCAACCCTGAGGCGGGTTTTTTCGGCGTCGTGCCCGGCACCAATGCCAAGACCAACTGCAATGCCGACGAGACCATCCGTCACGATACGCTATTCACCAATGTCGCGCTGACCGCGGACAACGAGCCATGGTGGGAAGGGCGCGGCGAGGGTCACCCAGTCACCGACTGGCTCGGTCGGGCATACGATCCGACCAAGGGGCCGGCCGCGCACCCTAATTCGCGTTTCACCGTCGCCGCCGCACAGAACCCGGCCTATAGCCCTGCCGCCGAAGACCCACGCGGCGTGCCAATCTCGGCGCTGATCTTCGGCGGTCGCCGACGCGAGCTCGCGCCGCTGGTCTACGAGGCGCGCAACTGGCAGCACGGCGTGCTGGTCGGCGCCTCGGTCGCCTCCGAGACCACGGCCGCGGCCGCCGGCCAGGTCGGCGTGATCCGGCGTGATCCAATGGCGATGAGGCCATTCGCGGGCTACAACTTCGGGGACTACTGGGCGCACTGGCTGGAAGTCGGGGCCCAGCTCAGGCATCCCCCGCGCATCTTTCATGTCAATTGGTTTCGGCAAAACGCCGCGGGCAAGTTTCTATGGCCGGGCTATGGTGAGAACCTGCGGGTGCTGGCCTGGATTCTCGAACGCTGCGAGGGCAGTGCCCGTGCGATCGAAAGCGCGATCGGTCTGATGCCGCGCCCCGGCGACATCGACACGGCCGGCCTCGACGTCACGCCCGATGCGCTGGCGGAGCTGACCGCAGTACCGAATGCCGCTTGGCGTAAGGAGATTGCGAGCCTCCGTCAATACCTGCTGGAGTTTGGCTCGCGTCTGCCGGGCACGATGCTGGCGCAGATCGATGAGATCGCGCGTCGGCTCGGGACCCAAGCCAGCACTGTCTCATAGAGTTCCCTGGGGCCGCCCCGCCCCGCCAGCTCCTGGCAAATCCAGCTGATCTCGAGATCGGCTGGTTTCATGCCCATTCCATCCAATGAGACTGCAAGCCGATTCAACGGGAACGTGTTCCCTTTTATTAGCGCGCACGGCTTCTTAATCCACGATGTTCCACGATTCTGAACAACGCGAGTTGTATATCTGATTGAATAAAAAGGGATCTTGGGTAACTCGGAGCAAATTACACCAGGATTTTGTTCCACGCGCGCTGACTTGAAAACCATCGGGATCGAGCGCTGGCGCCACCCTTTGGGATTGTTCCCCAGTGCGTTCCTATTCGCCTCTGGATCAGCGCATTGTATCATCACTGATACCCTACGCAGCGATTCGAGGTCCGAGGTCGGTCCACCAAGCGCGGTGGATAGTGCTTCACGGTCCGTATTTCGATGGCGGTCGCGGTGACACGCGATAAGCGATGCGATAGGGCCGCTCAAGTAGCTCTCGCATCTCATCCTCAGTGAAGCCCAGCAATCGCGAGTCGCTACGCGGAGCGAACTCGAGTTGCGCCGAGCGATTCACCACGCGCTCGACTGTCGCGAGCGCTCGCGTCTTGGAGTCTTGGGCGATGTCGTCGTGAAGGTCTGCGAGCCGCGTCCGCGCCTTGGCGGTCCACGTGACCTTCATCGAGCCAGGCCGTAGTCCTTGCGCAGTTCATCCACCTCGACAACGCGACCGGCCTTCGCATCCGACAGACCCCCGTCGACGTCGGCGCGCAGTTCTAACGCATACAGCAGATCTTGCCACGAGGCATCATCCGACAAGGTCTCGATCACTTCGTGCGCTCGCTGTTTGAAGGCAATCGTCATCGTGCCGCCTTCGCCGTCCAAGCGCTCACGCGGAATTGCTCTCCCCGCGCAGGCATGCCGGACAGCCGGCATCAGAATACGGATCCTGGCCGCCGAATCAACTTCGGGTCCACCATTCCTACCACCATACACCAGAATGGCGGACTCTTGCATAATGCCGGACAGCTCCCTTACACTGTTAACTCGACTCATAGGGTGGACCTGATGGCCGCCGGCCGATTAAACCACAACGAATCAACCGTTCCGACCGCCCCTGCCGTGGCCGATCCCGGCGTCCGAGTCCCACGCGCGCGAGCCCGCGATATCGTACAGCTCGCCGAGCAGGCCGGCGACATCCTCGCCCGGGCCCGCGAGGCCGCGCTGGCACCGGGAACCAAGAAGGTCCTGCGCAAGTTCAACCTCAAGGAGGTCGCCGAGCTCGTTGGCGTCTCCGCCAAGACCATCACTCGGGCAGTCCAGCGCAATGAGCTGCCGCCCGGCGAGCGCGTGCGCGGCAATCGCCTGCTCTTCACGCTGCAGGAAATCCACGAGATCCAGGAGCGACTGGGCCTCAAGCCCTGGCGCGATCCGGCCACGGACAAGGCAGTCGTAGTCGCCATCGCCAACTTCAAGGGCGGAGTGGGCAAAACCAGCACGGCGATTCACTTAGGGCAGTATTTCGCGCTGCACGGCTACCGCGTGCTCATGATCGACCTGGATGCCCAGGCCAGTCTCACCACCCTCTTCGGGCTGCTGCCCGACAGCGAGGTGGCCACTGACCAAACCGCCCTGCCCTACCTCGAGGGCCACACGGCGTCCCTGGCGGATGCCATCCAGCCCACGTACTGGCACGGCCTGGACCTGATCGCGGCCAACCTCGCGCTCTACGGCGCGGAATTCTCGCTCGCCAGCCGCCAGAAGACCGAGCCCAATTTCCGCTTTTATCAGGCCCTCAAAGATGGCATCGGCACGGTGAGCGATCGCTATGATGTGATCGTCATCGACACGCCCCCTGCCCTGTCCTACGTCACCACCAATGCGCTCTACGCGGCCGATGGCATCATCGTGCCGGTGCCCCCGGCCATGATGGATTTTGCCTCGGCGAGCCTGTTTTTCTCGCTCCTGGGCGATATTCAGAAGGTGATCGACGAGAACGAGGGTGGCGAGAAAGTGTTCGATTTTCTGGGGCTCCTGATCTCCAAGTACGAGCCCGGCAACTTCGTCCACCAGACCATCCACGACTGGGTGCGCGCGGCCTTCCAGCAGCGGGTGCTGTTCCACACCATGGGCACTTCCACGGTGCTGCGCATGGGCCCGGAGATTCAGACGGCCTACGAGGTCGGCGCCTACCAGGGCGATCGGCGCACGCTGGCCCGCGCGCTCGAATACCTCGAGGGCGTGAATGCCGAGATCGAGCGCCTGGTGCGCGCGCAATGGCCTTCGAAGGCCAGTCCCCGCCTGGTCTTAAGACCTGAGCGCCAGGCCGTGGCCGAGGCCGCCCCGTGAGCCGGCGCGAGGACATTCGCTCGCGCGTGCTGGCGCAGATCACGCGCGCCGCCGAGCCCGCCTCGGCGCCGTCTTCGGCCGATCAGGCCGACGCGCTGGCCGTGCGTGAGCCCACCCGCGTCAAGGCGCACATCGCCATGGTGGGCGAGCAGGTGCGCGAGGGGTTCGCCTCGCGCGTGGAGCGGCTCGAGGCCGAGCGCCAGGCCGGCATGGTGGTGCTGCGCCTGGATCCGAAAAGGATCCGCTCGAGCGAGTTCGCCAACCGCCTGGAGGCGGGCCTCAAGGACGAGGACGCGGAGTTTCGCCTCCTCAAGGAAGACATCCGCACCCAGGGCCAGCTCGATCCCATCCGCGTGCGCCCCGCCCCGGCCGGCAGCGGCGTCGAGTACGAGATCATCTACGGCCACCGCCGCCATGCCGCAGCCCTCGCCCTCGATCGCGAGACCGAGGGGGGTTTCCGGGTGCTGGCGCTGCTCGATGCCGCCTCGGTGGATCGCAAGCGTCTGGCCCTGCAGATGCACGCCGAGAACGACGTGCGCGAGGACTTATCGCCCTACGAGTACGGGCGCATGTACCAGTCCTGGCTGAACGCCAAATTATTCGACACCCAGGGCGAGCTCGCCGCCGCGGTCGGCCGCGATGACTCACCCGTGTCCATGTATCTGCAGATCGCGGAGCTTCCGGCCGAGGTGGTGGCCGCCTTTGCCGATCCGCGCGAGATCTCCCTGCGCTGGGCGCCGCAGCTCATGCGGGCGCTCAAGGCGGATCGCGAGCAGGTGCTCGCCACCGCGCGCGGCCTCGCCGCCCTGCAGCCTCGCCCCGGCGCCGCCGAAAGCCTGCGGGCGCTGACCGCCGCGCGGATGGGCAAGCTGGATTCAGCCTCGCGCGAGGAAGCGGTCAAGATCAAGGGCCGGATCGCCTTCCGCGTGGCGCGGCGCGACGGGCGCCTCACGCTCAAATTCGGCAGCGAAATCGGCCGGCAAGTCCAGAAGGAGCTCGTCGAGGAGATCAAGGAGCTCACCGAGCGGCGTCTCGCCCAGTACCTCAAGGCCAAGCCGCAATGAGTTTTCTTACGCGTAAGAAATCCGCTTGGACTGGGGTCACCAGAGCCGCTCGGTGCCGTTTTCTTACGCGTAAGAAGTGGCGCGACCGCGCCACCCCCTTGGGGTCGCAAGCAGAGTCAGCACGAGGGCCGGTTCATCCGGCCCTCGGCATTTTTGGGCCCCGGGAATCGCGCGTTCCGGCCGCTCCGGCGCCTCGCGCCGGCGGCTTGACGGCCGCGAGCAGACAGGAGGACAGCATGCCGCCATGAAATGAAAAGGCCCCTGGAACGGGGCCGTTTCACTATTCGGGATTGATCGGCGCCGAAGCGCAGCTAACCCACGAACGTCGCACTTCAGAGGTTAGTGACCCGAAACCCTCGGGTCAAGCGTAACGCCCTCAATCCCTCGGTTTTCGACAAATCAGCTGTACGGCTGAGGGAGAGGTTATGTCCGAACAAAGCTCCGATCCACGCGACCGTCTGGTGCGTGAGAAGTACTTCAGTCTGCGACCCAAACCGCTCGAGCGCTGGCTCTGGCAGCGGGGCGTGCCCCAGGCCACCGAGCGCGTCTTTTGGCTGCACTGGGAAGAGGGCATGCGAGCGCGCGACTGGTGCTCGGAAGTCCCGCTCCGGCGCGTGGCGGCGTTGTGCTGCGTGGACGCCTCCACGGTCACGCGCGCCTACCAGCTCCTCAAGACGCTGGGGCTCATCCGCCGCCAGGACCCCGGCCGTGACCCCCGGAATCCCTTCCAGCAGGCCACGGCGGTCACCGAGGTGCGGATTCCGCGAGAATTGCTTCTGGAGCTTTCCCGCAGCCCCAACCGCTGTCGGATAAGCCCTACGGAGCGCGTAGGAGGGCGGCACGGCGGCGCAGGTGACATAACCGCCCCAGAGAGCCCCCAGGCCCTCAAAACCGCTCCTGGGGCTCCAGAATCGGCCCCAACGAGCCCTGATCCGGCCCTAGAGACGCCTATCGCGGCTCGCCGCGCGACCCGCGAGGACATTCAGGCCCTATGGGGCAGGGCATCGGTCGCCGAACGCGGCCGGTATTTCACCGCCTCGCGCGCTGGCAGCAGGCAGATAGAGTTCGAAGCCGACACGCAGCTGACCCTGGAGGACCGCGCCGAACTCCTGAGGCAGCTTGAGCAGATGGCCCGCGCACGGAGTAGGGCGCCTGAAGCCCCAACATCCGTGCAACCAGGCCCTACGCCCCCCAATTGCGCCAAAAACCGCCGTCTCTCTCCGCTGGACCTCGCCCGCACCCGCAAGCGCGTGCTCGAGACCGTCCCCGTCTCCCAGGCCCAGGAAGTCTTGCGCCAAGTGGTCTGGGCCGTGGAGGAGGGCGTCTTGCGGCGCTTCGAGCTGCCACTGGCGGTCAACATTGCGCTCAAAAAGCTCCGCGAGGGCGCCTGGTCGCGGCCCAATCGCATGCCACCGCACTGGGCGCGCCTGGCGGCGCTTCCCGAGACCTGCAGCGCCGCATGACGAAGAGGGAGGATTTCTTTCGGAGATGTTTAAACCATAGAACAGGGCCTGCGGCCCGTGGATGATATCGAGACGGAGGGCCCGGAACGAGATATCGAGCTCCAGCGTGGCACGTCTCCACATACCTGCGCTACACTGTGGCCCAGAGACCGGAGATTGAGCCATGGCCGCGAATTCTGTCGTGAGAGCCCGCATCGATGAGCGCACAAAAAACGAAGCCGTCGCGGTGCTTGCCGCGATGGGACTGACCGTATCTGATGCTTTTCGCTTGCTGATGGTGCGAGTGGCCAAGGAGAAGGCACTGCCGTTCGAGCCGCTGAGCCCCAATGCCAAGACCATCCGCGCGATGAAGGAGGCGAGGAGGGCGAAACTCAAGGGTTTCGCGCGGGTTGAGGATTTGATGGCCGACCTGAATGCGAAGGATTGAGCGTACCAAGACCTTCAAACGCGACTATCAGCGTGCGATCGCGACGCCGAAGCACCGAGACCTTGATAACCTGCTGCCCGCCGTTCTGACGCTGCTCGCGACCGATACGGCTCTACCGGCGAAGTACGTCGATCATGCGCTTCGCGGAGAATGGAAGGATTTTCGCGATTGCCACGTCAAGCCCGACCTGGTGCTGATCTATCGCAAAGCCGGCAACGACGTGCTCCAGCTTGTACGCTTTGGCTCGCACAGCGAGCTGGGGTTCTAAGGGATAGTTTTGCACGCCGGCCAAATTGCACCGCCGCCTTGATGTAAGCCAATCATTGCATAAATTAGGGTGAGCCTTCGTGGGTGTCCGCTTTGCGATCACCTATTTGGCGTCGCAATCCCGCCGATCAATCCTCCCTCGGCTATTCCGGCCATGTTAAGCACTTCGTAGGTTGAAGCGCGGACCAAATCTGCAGCCGATAGCCCCGCCTTCTGCTGTGCCTGATCTACGATGTAAACGCCAGCTCGATAGCCAATCCATCGACGACCATCAGTATGCTTGAACATCCAGCTTCTATGTGGCGCGTTGGGTGGTACTCGAAGCAACTCCTTGACCCAGGACGTGACCTCCGGAGGGTATTCGCTCCACGGCGATTTCCGACCTGCTGCATCACGTTCAAAGACGGTCGCGAGACCCTCGCTGACGACTGCATCCATAAGCGTTGGTCTCGGAAATCTGCCTTCCCTGGCTGAACCACGAACCAAGTGGTGAAGCTCATGGAATAGTGTGCAGCGGAGTTGGCTTCGGGCGATGGAAACCACCCCACCGTGAAGAGAAGGATCGACGACCCAGCGGATACGTCTACGGCTGATTGCCGTCGCCGTCTCTCCCGTCTCCTGAATCACCCGAGTTCCGGTCTGTGCCGCGAGCTCGATATCGTCGGCCGGCATGAGGAGCAGTTTGCGCACCTCCATGTCCGTTATCTCGCAGATCTCCGCGATCACTTTGCGAACATCGATCGAAAAGAATTGCCTGTCATCCGCGTCTGAAAATAGTGGGATAATCATTTGCCTCGGCCTCACCCTACGCTAGCAAGTTTGTCACGCGACGGCCTCCAAATGATGCAACAGCTCGACTCGGATGGCGGAATTGGTGCTCATCGTGAGCACCAAATGGCTGTTTGGACGGGTCAGCCGCCCGGCCCGTTGGATCAGCCGCTGCGAGTGCCAAGACGCCCGAACGACCACCACGGGGCCCGCTGTTTGGTGGTGGAGCGCACAGGCTCCTCAGCCGACGGTAAGTCACAGGTTTCAGGTTTCCCAGCCCGGTGTCTCGGGCAAAGCGCCTAAGATCTGGCCTCGATTCTTTCAACCGCAATCAGGATGCCGGATGCAAACGCTGCCGAAACTGATCACTCTCGTGGCATGCCTACTCCCGGCATGCTCCAAGGCTCCTATCGACTCAGCGGTGGCAACCGCGAACGCCGTCAGCGCGAGGTTCATGGCACCTCTGGCGCCGAAGGATGCTTCGCATCAGGCGGAATTCCTCATCCGCACCCTCGACAATAGTTCTGAATGTCAGATCTATATAGATCGTCTTCGCGACGCTGGCCGTGGCTCACCCTATGAGGGCGCAACGCAGTACGTGCTCGTCCACACGTACGATGCGGCTGGAAAAGCCGGGTGCGTCAAACCGGATTGAGGCGTGACGCAAACGTTCCCGAGCCAGGACGTAAATGACCAACTGCGCCGGGCCAATTTGAAGGATTCTTGTCGATGCCGCGCAAATATAAGGCGGCGAATTCAACGTAGGAGGCAGACGATCTCCCTCTGCGAAAAAACTCGGAATGCACCATCCCTCGGTGTATTTTAGAGTCTCTCATGATTACCTTGAGAGCATTCTATCTCGCCGTCTGTGGCACCGTAATGGCTACCTGGGGTTGTGCTATTGCAGGCACCTCCGACACCGGGTGTCATTACACTCCTCAGCAGCTTCAACGCTGGAAGGCCGGTCTGACGCGGAAATTGCACGTTCTTGATCCGAGTCATGCGGAAATCATGAGCAAAGTCACGGCAGAGATCATGGATGGCCAGTTGGCTGCTCTGAAGGAAGACATCCATTCTGGAGTCAGCCCAAATGCCTCCCTGATGGTGCTGAAGATGGCGGGACCAGGCGGCGATATGTCCTTGCTCGAACTTGCGGTCGCCGCGTGTCAAGACAAAATCGCCCGGGAGCTGGTGCGTCTAGGGGCGTCTGCCAACGGTGATGAGTCTTCGACGCCGATGGTGGTCGCGGGCGCAAAGGGAGAAGCGGAACTTGCGGAATTCCTGATTCAGCATGGCGCATTGGTCGATAAGGTTGATTTAGAAGGACACACTGCATTGGAAGATGCAGTCCGGGAACATCGGGTATCAGCAGTCTCGATGCTATTAAAGCTCGGCAGTGACCCAAATATTCCGATCGCTGGGGGCGCGACGGTACTCGACATCGTTGCCCACTCTTCGGATCCTGCTGATCAAAACATCGCAAAGGAACTGAGAGCGTATGGTGCGATCAGCGGACCGATCGGGGTTGGGAGTCAGTGAACTCTATACGCCAGAGGCGTACTGGCGCAATTCATCCGGCGCCGTTTCTTGGAGCCAGTCGTTTGCGCCTAACGTCGCGCGACAGATCGACGCCCGGTGGGTACGCCGTTGTCTCTAAGATCATCCTGCAATCCGATGGCGCGCTCGGGACCGGCACACTGGGCACGAGGAGGATCGCCCCACTAGGTCAGTGCGCTTACGAATTGACGCAACTGAGGGTAGTAACGAAGTAGGGAGCGCGCTGGCCAGGCGCGCGATTCCACGTGCGCTTCCGAGAGCAGCGTCGGCGTTGCGCAGCGCGCAATTAAGGCCTCATTCGCAGCGAGAGCGGGCCCATCAATGGTGCCGAATAGGATCTCTCGGGCGCCCCTGGGATCGCTGGTCCAACCGTCCAGGATGACCAGACCGCAACTGTTCGGGTCGCTGATTTGGAATCGGCGAACCGCTGCGGCGATCCTCGGTATATCGGCGGCGAGGGCGGACACCATCCAAACATGGGACGAGGCGTCGAAGTTCCCTGGAAAGGTTGTTGCCGGCGTGTGAGCCAGGTCGCCGTGAACCAGGTGGCGCTGATCCTCAGCCGGCGTCTACGCGCCGATCGTGGCGGGCGCTTCGCGTAAGCTTACGAACAGCACGTTCGTACGACAGCATTCACTTACATTGAGCGCCGTCTGCAGCAGCAGCAGAGTCTTGCCGCTACACGGTCGGCCGGCCAGGCAAATCAGATCGCCAGGGCACATAGGACTCATCGAGTCGGCAGGCGCCATCAGGCCGCTATGGATTCGATCAGTCTTCCACCTTTGATAGGGCGTAGTGACATGGCGTGTGCTGCCGACTGCCGAAGCCGACACGAGACCCAGAATTGGGCTTAGCAGGACGCCACTGATGACATCTCGACGTGTGACCATCTTATGCGCTCCGGCCTGGGTGTCCCTGGGAGCCGTCGGTCATCGCAAGGTAGACATCCGCCAGAATTCCTGCATCGAGCAGCGCGCCGTGTAGCTCGCGATGAGAATTGTCGACGTTATAGCGTTTGCAGAGCGCATCCAGATTGTTGCGCTGGCCTGGGTGCTGCTGCCGCGCCAGGCGCAGGGTGTCGAGAACCTGGCACTGATTGCGCAGGACAATGATCCCCTCGCCGTAGAGCAACGCAAACTCGCGGTCGAGGAAAGCCACATCGAACGCTGCATTGTGAATGATTAATTTGAGCTTCCCCCGATTTTCCAGACACCGAGGTTCGGTGCGATGATGATCTCGGAGGTGTCAGATGGGAAGGCGGTCATTTACGACCGAGTTCAAGCACGAGGCGGTCAAGCTGGTGCTGGAGCGAGGCATGACGGTGAGCCAGGCGTCGAGGGATTTGGGACTTCACCTCAACGTGTTGCGCAAGTGGGTGGCGGACGCGAAGGCGAACGAAGAAGCGGCGCGAGTGGTTTATCAAGCCCTGCTCGACGGCAAGCGACTACAGATGACGTATACGCCGCGGACTCCAGACGGGGAGGGCGACCGCGACTACGAGGTGAATCCCCTCGGTCTCGTCGCGCGCGGCAACCTGATTTATTTGGTTTGCACCCTGTGGGACTACGACGACATCCGACAGCTGGCGTTGCATCGCGTCAAATCGGCAGTGCTGACCGGCGCTAAGACTGTGCGACCACAGAACTTCGATCTGGACTTGTACATTGAGCAGGGGGAGTTTCAGTATCCCGTCGGACCGATGATTCACTTCAAAGCAAAATTTGACCGCGGTGCTGCAGCGCACTTATACGAGACACCGCTAAGCACGGATCAAACGATTAAGGAAATAGACACGGCGCAGGTCATTGTGACGGCGACGGTCCGCGATTCGGCTCAGTTAACCTGGTGGTTGCGGGGGTTTGGGGATCTCGTTGAAGTCATACATCCAAATTCTTTGCTGCGTTAATTCGAGCGATCTCTAGGCGCCGAGCGCAACGGCATTTCTAGCGCCGCACTTTCGTCCCGCTTACTCGAGGCACTTCCCATGATTACCAAGTTTGCCGCTTTAATACCGAAATCTCTGCAAAAAAGGTCCGGCTCCGTGTTTTTCTCGGGTCGAATAGCCTTCGGTTCGCCGTCAAAGCTATACGTTCTGGGGCTGAATCCGGGCGGCCCTCCTGACGATCGGGAAGACCGTACGGTGGAATGGCACACCAACAAAGTCCTTACGGTGGAAAAGCCTGATTGGTCGGCATATCGGGATGAGCAATAGGGAAATTCACCTCCGCCCGGCAACTGGGGTATGCAACCCAGGGTTCGACACACTTTCAACAAGTTGCAGCTGGATCCGGGGCGCGTGCCTGCCAGTAACGTTATCTTCCTGCGCCCGGAGAGAGAGAAGAACATTGACGGCCAATTCGATCAGCTAGCTGCGCAATGTTGGCCGCTCCATCAAGCCGTGATTGAGGGACTGGAAATCAAGGTCATACTTTGCTTCGGGAAGCGTGCCGGCGGCTGGGTCCGCAAGCGCTTGAACGCCAACGATCAAGTAGATGAGTTTATCGAACGCAACGAGCGTCGTTGGACAAGTACTGCCTACATGAACCCGGATGGCGTCGCAGTTATCGTCGCGACGCACCCGAGCATAGTGGACTGGACAACGCCCGAAGCCGATCCGACGCCTCTTGTGGAACGAATGTTGACGGGGAAAGTTGACGTTCAGTTTACTTGAGGGCTATAAGCCGGCCAGCCGGGATTGTGCGATGCTCGGCGGCTAGATCCTCATGTCACCGTCCAACCTAGTTACCGGCCGCAGCCCTTGATTATATCTTGCGGCTGCGCCGCGCGATCCGTCCCCAATGACGTTCAGAGGCACGGCTTGAACCCAAACAACTCCCGATCCTCCGACTCCATCAGCTCCTCTTCAAGCCATCCCCGCAGAACGGACTCCTCGAGCTTTCCCTGCTCGACTCTTGCGAGAGCGACCGCCCCAACCAAGTTCCGTCGACGCGCATCATCCTGCCGACATCGCCGCGATTCGCGCGTCCGCCGCCTCACTTCGAACTGCCTGTGTTCCTGTTTGAGTCGCTGAAGCCGCTCCTCGAGCGCGACAGTCTTTTGGTCCAGCTTTGGCATGCCGGCAGCTTGAGGCATAGTCTCGCCAAACTGGCCTTGAATATGGCCCCACTTTGATCAAATTGACAAGACGCCGCGTATGGGGGGTTCTTGCGCAGCGGGAATTCGAGAACGTCCGCCGGCGAGCCTCCAACCTTGAAATGGCCTCCGCAGCAAGCCTCGCACCGCGCGGCCTCCTAGCCAAGCGCTTTCGCGGCATAAACTGCCGCCGCCCCGCGGCGCCGAAGTTTTCGAAAGCTATCCGAGGAGGCGAGGACAAACCCAATTGACAACGCGCGTCCGACGGCGTTAACTACTAGTCATCTAGTACGTGGATGCCGGATATGTCAGCGCTGCTCACGGATCGGGAAGCCGATCTGATGCAGATCCTGTGGGAACGGGGCCCCTCGACCGTGGCCGAGATTCACGAGCGGCTGCGGGACGATCTTGCCTATACCACGGTGTTGGCGCTCATGCGAACTCTGGAAGCCAAGGGTGTCGTTCGGCGCACGAAGGAGGGTCGCGCCCATCGTTATGCGCCGCTCGTTGCACAGATGCAGGCGCAAAGGGCAGCGCTGCGCTCGGTCGCCGGCCGATTCTTTCGAGGCTCGATCGAATCACTCCTACTGCACTTCGTGTCGCACGAGAAGCTGACACCGGCTGCCGTGGAGCGCATCAAGGCCCAGCTGGAGCGAAAAGGTAAGACCTGATGTTCTCTGCGGCGCTGTACCTGGTCGTGACCAGTGCGATGCTCGGTTTGGCGGCGTGGGCGGTGGAAGCCCTGTTGGCGTTGTTCGGCCGGCCGCAGCGCGCCGTGTGGATTGCCAGTCTTGCGATGTCGGTGGCGGCCCCGCTGGGCATGCTGGAGCTGGCGCAGAGAAGTGAGAGTCTGAGGTCTCGACAAGTGATCGAGATGCCGGTGGGGTGGACGGAGGCTGCCAGTGCGAGCATCGAATCATTACCGGCAGCTCCGACTGCGTCCGCGCGCGGTCTATCAGCCCCTGACGCGGGCGGCCCCGCTGCCATTGCTGCGGGCACCTCAGTCCGCGCTTTTTCTGCCGACGATGTAGTTCTTGGGGCGTGGTGGGTATCCTCGACATTGACGCTTGCTTGGCTCGCCTTCACGGGCTGGCTCCTGAACCAGCGTGCGCGCACCTGGCCGACGGCGAGTATCGATGGTACGGCAGTAGCCATCAGCAATATGGGACCTGCCGTGATGGGAGTTTTCCGGGCGAGAATCATCGTGCCGCGCCGAGTCTTGAGTTGGAGTCCCGCGGCGCTTCGCCCTGTCCCGGCTCACGAGCGCGAGCACGTGAAGGCCCGAGATGCGCTGGTCCTATTCTTCGGAAC
>DATDIL010000075.1:0-2544 GCA_036521075.1 Steroidobacteraceae bacterium
TCCCGCAATGCCCACCATACCGCCAATCATGCAGCGCTGGCCGATCACCGCGCTGCCGGAAATGCCGGTGCAGCCCGCAATCGCCGTATGGGCGCCGATGACCACGTTGTGACCCACCTGGATCTGATTGTCCAGTTTGACCCCGTCCTCCACAACCGTATCATCAATGGCGCCCCGATCGATGGTGGTATTGGCGCCGATCTCGACATCATCGCCGATCCGCACGCTGCCCACCTGCGGCACCTTCACCCAGCTGCCGCTATTGAGCGCAAAGCCAAAGCCGTCCGCGCCCACCACCACACCGGCATGCAGGATGCAGCGCTGGCCGAGTGAGACGCGCGGATAGAGATTCACGCCCGCGATCAGCGCGGAGTCCGCCCCGATCCGCGCCCCCGCCTGCACGATGCAGCCGGGTCCGATGCTGGCGCGTTCACCGACTTCAGCCTCGTCTTCCACGACCGACAGCGCGCCTACGCAGGCGGAGGCCGCGATTCGCGCCCGGCTGCCGACCACGGCACTCGGATGTATTCCGGGGGTGCAGCGCGCTTCAGGATGCATGAGCGTTGCGATGCGCGCATACGCCAGGTAGGGATTCGGGTGGATCAATGCCGCAACCGGACAATGCTCGGCGTCCTGCGTGCTGAGCAGTACGGCCGTCGCCCGGGTCAGCTCCAAGAGCCTGCGATAGCGCGAATTCGCGAGGAAGCTCAAGCTCCCGGATTCCGCGTGCGACAGCGTGGCCACGCCCCGAACTTTTAGCCCGGGCTCGCCGCGCAGCGTGAGCCCGAACCGAACCGCCAGTTCCCCTAGGCTGAATTCTGCCGGCACCCAAGCACTCCTTAAGTGCGCTTCGGTGGCTGCCTACTTGGCGCCCGGGGGTTTCGGGGCGGCCGCGGGCTTGGCGTTCGGAACGCTCGACGGCCTGGTCTTCAACACTTCCAATACCTGCGCGGTGATATCCAGCTGCGGCTTGTTGTAAAACACGCCCTCGCCGAGCACCAGATCGAAACCCTGTGCAGTCGCATAGGTGCGGATCTCGTCGAGCAGGTAGTGCTGCACCTTGCCGAGTTCTTCATTCTTGCGGGTCGACAGATCGTCCTGGAATTCCCCGCCCTTGCGGGAAAATTCGCGCTGCTGGTCACGCAACGCCTTTTCCGCCTTGGCGCGATCGGCTTCGGCCATGATCGCGCCCTCCTTGGCCAGTTTCTCATCGCGCGCCTTCAGATCGTTCTGCATCGCCAGCAGCTCGCGCTGGCGCGGGCCGAATTCATTCTGCAGGGACTGCATGGCGCTCTTGACCTGCGGGGCCTCAGTCATGAGCTTTTGAAAGTCCACGTACCCGATCTTGATTTCGGCACTTGCCTGTTGCGAAATCATGAGTCCGCACAGGCCCAAGGCCAGGAGCGGAATGCTGCGAAGATAAGTCGACATGTTGATCTTTAGGACCTCAAATTGCGGTCAAAATGCCTGACCGATGGAAAATTGAAAACGCTCCGTCTGGTCGCCGAACCGAACCGTGTCGCCCGGAAATGGATTCAAAGGAATGCCATACGAGAAACGGAACAGACCCAAGGGAGCGAGCCACTGCACTGCAATGCCGGTTGATTGTTTTAGATTAGCATAATTGAAGTGGTAATCGACCGGCGTTATGTCATCGACCCCCAGGAATTTGACCCGGTTTCCGGTCTGAAACACATTGCCGATGTCGTAGAACCAGCTGATGCGCGCCGAGCTTTTCCACTTCTCCGGCACCGGCATGATCAGCTCGTAGCGGTTCACCACGCGGAAGTTTCCACCGTACGGGTTGCCGATGCCGATGTTGTCCTTCGGCCCCAGGGTGCTCTCGCGATAGCCTCTGATGCTGTCCGGACCGCCGGCAAAATAGTTGAGGTAAGGCGGCAGCGAGGTCGTCTTGCCGAGCGCCGAGGCGTAGTCCACCGATGCCTGCACCGAGAGCACGAACTTGCGCAGCAGCGGGATATAGGTGATGAAGTCGAAATTCGTCTGGTAGTACTGCACATCGCTCAATGGCAGCGCATAGCGGGCCGACAGAGCGATCTTCATGCCTCGGTCCGGGAACAAGGCGCGGTTGCGGCCCTCGTAGGACCAGCCGCCGGTCAGTTCGTAGGTGTAGAAATCGGTCCCGAACACCGTGTAAGGATTGTCCAGCGAATTGATGACGCCATCGCCGTTGGTGTCCGTGAGGTCGCTCTGGAAGGCGTGGCCGTTCTGCCTGACCCAGTTGACCGACTGCTGCGAGCTATAGCCCTGGGAAACCACCAGGCTGTTCTTGTTCACGGAGCCGCCGGCACTCAGATATTGGTATTCGCTGATCGGATAGGACCACTGCATCGCGCCGGTGATCTGCTTGGTCGAGAAAGCCGAGGCCGCGGCGACGAATTGGGTCACATCGCGCAGCGTCAATGAGGTGGTGCGCGAGATGCCGTCCACCGTCGTGTAGGGGTCGGTGTGTGCAAAGGTATAGGTTTTGCTGTACTTGCCCGCATTGATTTCCAGCGCAATGCGATCGCCCGTGCCCATGAA
>DATDIL010000076.1:0-11735 GCA_036521075.1 Steroidobacteraceae bacterium
GGAAAATCGATCATCACGCCTTCCGACGGACCGACGATTGAGGTGGAGGACTTCAGGAACAGCCCATAGTCCCTGATGGTTTTCACGTCGGTGGCGAAATGGACGCCGCCATCGGCGTTCGCCTCCGCCTGATGCAGCAAGTAGTTGACGGGAGCCGCAATGATGCGCGGCGGATTGGCTACCGGGCTCAACAGTCGAACGGCATCCCGCGGCAGGCGGGGCGCCTCGGGCAGCAACTGCGTGACGGCTGCGCGGACTGCATCCAAGTGAAGCACGAGCAGATCGGCGAACGGGAGCGGGTAGCGCGCACTGGGAATCAGATCGAGGGCCGAACTCACATCGGCGATCTGCTCGCCTTCAACAACGCCGAGCCGGTTGTGATCAAACCGACACAGCTTCATCGTTCACTGCCGCCGGCTTCCCCGCGCTCTTCGCGCCACAGGCCGAGCTTGGTCTGGACGGGACGGTCCGAGGCGCTGAATAGCACCGCCTCGTCGACGATGTGATGAGTGTGCCGCGACCAGCCCGGCACGATGAAGATATCTCTAGGCTTCCACTGCAACACGACGCTTCCGACCCGGGTCTGTCCGTGCCCCTCGACCACGACGAAGATTGTCGCATCCGTGCACCGATACGGCTGTGAGGACCATCCGGCCGGTGCCAGCTGCATGAACGCACCGATCGTCGGCAGCGCGAAATCCCCCGTGGCGGGGTTCACGTAGCGCAACTTGTATCCATGGTACGGATCCGGGGCGCCACTGCGCTGCAGCGCCGCGAGGGCTTCCCGTGACTTCGAATAGGGATAATTGAATAGCGGTGAAAATCGTTCGTGCGGCACCCAGTCGACGGGGAGCATGTTGTGACCGAACTGTGCCATGCCATCGCCGGCGGCGCGGGTCACGACCTGTCGCTCTGCCTCGCCCAATTGCGCAAAGCTGCCATCGAGCATGGAAACGATGGGAACATCCAACACATCAACCCACATCGCGGGCTCGGGCGTGTCATTTTGGTGATCGTGCCAAGTCCAGGCTGGCGTCGTGACGAAATCACCGGGGGCCATGGGAATGGACTCGCCATTCACGGTGGTGCACGCGCCGGCACTCTCGAGGACAAAACGCATGGCCGACTGGGAGTGTCGGTGGGTCCGGGCGATCTCACCCGGGAGCACGAGCTGCACCCCCGCGTAGAGGGAGTGAGTGGCGCAGGTGGTCCCGCGCAATCCGGGATTCTCAAGCACGAGGACGCGACGCTCGGCTCGCTCGGCGGAGATGAGCTTTCCGGCTTGCAACAGGTGCGAGCGCAGACACCCATCGAAGTCCCACAGCGTCGGTACCACCGGAGTCACCGGCTCCGGCGTAACCAGGTCATGAAGCGACTCCCACAGCGGGGCCAGATTCAGCGCGTCAATCTCCCGATAGAGCCTTTGCAGCTCAGCGGCGTGAGGCGTCGTTGCGGAGGGTGCAGGGTAAGGCAAGTCTACGTATCTCCTCGTGGATCGGGTTCACGCGTCCGGTTCATAACGGACGCCGCCACGCACGCGCGCCGCCAGTCGAGTCTGTCCCAGTTGTGGGCCGCGGGTCCATTTTCCTGTCCAGCCCATGTTGCGCCGCCCAAACGACGTAGCCGCTCACCTACACTGGCGCACTCTTTGCACTCACAGGCTACCGCGCTCCTCGGCTGTTTAATGCACGCACTGCGATCGGCACCGGGACGGGCCAGTGCCTGCCACCCTTGCCGATAGCGCATCACCTTAGAGGATTAAAACATGACCACGTCAATCGGCCATACGACGGCCATTCGGGCCAAGACAGTCATCGGCACCAACGTAAAGAACCGGCAAGGTCGCAAGATCGGCGAAGTCGAAGACATTGTTTTGGACAAGGACTCCAATGCCATCATGTTCGCCGTCGTGAGCTTCGGTGGCTTTCTGGGGATCGGTGAGAAGTACCATCCGCTGCCTTGGGCATCCCTGGACTACGACGAGAAGGATAACGGCTATGTCGTGGACGTGACGGAAGATCAGCTACGTGCCGCGCCCACCGGCTCTATCGATGAACTCACCCGTAATGGCGGAAACGCATTCCGGGATAAGACTTATCGCTATTACAAGGTCAATCCGTACTGGCACTGAATCTGGCGCAGCCCATGCCACGCCAGCACTACAGCTTCAGGCGCCCCCGCCGGAGAAGGTACGAAAGCGCCATGCCTGCAACGAACGCCAGTCCCACATTCCACATTGAAAACGCGGCGGTCGCGATCGTAACAAAACGTTCTGCTTTGTTCTTGCTGAAGTCGCATGAACCCAGGGCAAGCTGCGAGCCGGTAAGAAACAGAATTACCCCAAGGATGGCATGGGGCAGCAGTGCGAAGATCATGTCGACCGAGCCGCTAAACCCCATTGCCAGCAGCAACAGGATGGCGCCCAGGAGGATCGGCGCGCCCCCGGTGCGTGCGCCAAAGGCCACGTGGCCCGCCATCCCACCCGCGCCATGACACATCGGCACGCCCCCGCATACCGCGCTCATGCAATTCATGAGGCCGGTTGAGATGGCGACCGAGTTTTCGGTTACCGGGCGATCGGGGAAGAGCCGATTGTTCTCTTCGCGGATCGCGATGATGGCGTTGCCGAGGGTCAGGGGTAGTTGCGGTAGGGCGAGAAACACCGTACCGATGAGCAGGTCATGCCAGGTCACATTCGTCAGCGCAAGGGTGGGCAGTCGCAGGTGCGGCCTCGCTGCACCCAAGCCGCGCCAGGCCTCCGGGTGTTGCACCACCCCGCACAGGGCGCCGAACAGAAGCAAAACAAACATCGCCGGCACGACCTTGTTGCTCAGCAGGATCAGCGTTCCTACAAGTCCGATCCCAGCGACGAGCCAACCACCGCTCATCATCCTGATCCCGTCCAGCATGAATCCCATGCCCAGGCCCAGGACGATTCCGATGACCACGTAGCGGGGGACCCATCTGGCGACCAGGTTCGCGGCTCCTGTCATCCCAAGGATCAACCAGGCGACTCCCGTCACGAGATCCGCGCCATACACCGTTGCCTGTGTAATCGTGGCCGTCTGCGCCGCTTGAGTCGCGGCCACGGCACCGATGGCCTTCATCGGCTGGACCGGGAACGGTGTCCTATAGCGCAGCCCGGAAACGATCAGGGCGATGCCGAAGGAAAACAGGATTCCGAAGGGATCCATCCTGACGACCGCGGTGTACGCGACCACGAAGGGAATCAGCGTGCCCAGATCCCCAAAGGCACCCGCCCATTCCATGCGGTTCCAACGATTTCGAGTGCTTGCGGGGGCGCCGATCACGCCCGGGATTGTATGTCGAAGCGCTGTATACGCGGGGCGCGTGCGTGTTTCGGAAACATAATCGTGGCTACCAACAACCCCGCGAGTGCACCGACAAACTGCGACACCACAAAGGCAGGCGTGTCTACCGGGCGAATCCCGGCAAAAGTGTCAGTCAATGCGCGCGCAATGGTGATGGCCGGATTTGCGAATGAGGTGGAGGCCGTAAACCAGTAGGCGGCCCCGATCCAGGCCGCCACCATCCACGGAGCGTCCTGCGCACGTCGATGGCCGATCACAATCAGCAGCAGACCAAAGGTCGCGACACCCTCCGCAAGCCATTGCCCCGGACCGGTACGTACACGGGTAGAAAGCTGCCAAAGAGGCAGGGCGAACATGGCGTGCGCGAGCAGCGCTCCTAAGCAACAGCCGATCACCTGGGCGAGCGCATAGGGGCCGGCATCAACCCAGGCGAGTCGGCCGCGAATCGCCTCAACCAACGTCACTGCGGGATTGAAGTGAGCGCCTCCCACGGGGCCCAATAGCGCGATCAGCACGGCCAATACGGCCACCGTCGCTGCAGTGTTTGCCAGCAGCGCAATGGCCAGGTTACCGCCGCTCAATTGCTGCGCCATGATGCCAGAGCCGACAACGGTCGCGGTCAGGAGAAGCGATCCCATCCCTTCTGCAACGAGCCGCCGCGGCAGCGGGTGCCGGTACGCGCTCACGTGGAATGCCCGATGCCGCGAACCTTGTTCCCCAATGCAAGCCGGTCGAGCGTCTCGATGGGCAGCGCCATGAACAATTCGATGCGCCGCCGGAGAATGCGGAATGTCTCTCGAAATGCGTTCGCTTTCTCCAAGTCCGTGCCCTCGATCGCTGCCGGGTCGGGCAGCCCCCAGTGAGCAGTCAGCGGCTTGCCCGGCCATATCGGGCACACTTCCCCGGCTGCGCTGTCACAGACGGTGAATATAAAATCCAGCTGCGGCGCGCCGCGCTCGGCAAACTCCTCCCACGCCTTGCTCCGCAATCCCTCGGTCGCAATGCCCATGCGTTCCAGCAGCACCAACGCCAGCGGATGAATCGCCCCCTTCGGATGGCTGCCCGCGCTGAACGCCTCAAAGCGGCCCTTGCCCTGATCGTTCAGGATGGCTTCCGCCAGAATGCTGCGAGCAGAATTGCCGGTACACAGGAATAGGACATTGTAGACCCGCTCAGTCACAAGACACCGCGGAGACCGTGCGGCATTTCGTAGCGCTATCCTGATCAGCCAGTGCGCAGCAGTTCTGAGTGAGATAATCGATAAGGTGGTTCATGTGTGCGAAGTTCGGACGGTAATACAGGCAGCGGCCCTCACGGCGCACAGCAATGAGTCCGGCTCGCTGCAGTTCCTTCAAGTGAAAGGACAACGTGGGCGAGGTCACGTCGAGTTTCTCGCCAAGTTGAGTCGGCGTATAGCCCTCCGGCCCACGTTTCACGAGCATTCGAAAGATTGCCAGGCGCGATTCCTGGGCCAGCGCGGCCAGGCATTCGACGGCATTATATGATTTCATCTTTCGAAAGATATCGAACTTATTGGAGCAGATCAAGTCCTATGCCGCCGTGTCCAGGATACCCGCGCCGTTCGTTGGCCAATGCAGATTCTTGATATGCTGAGCGGCATGGCTGTGCTCGATAATCGGTAGGCATCATGTTCGTCTTCGTTCTGATCGGCCTCCTCTTCACGGCCGGGTCATTCGCGGCCGACGCTCCCAAAGAGCGCATCGTGTGGTCGCCTCTTAGAATTCCTCTGCGTCTGTATGTGTCTGCACCGGACGGATCGCAGCAACGCCCTTTCATGAGCAATCTGGAACCGGATTACAATCCGTCCTTCTCCTACGACGGTCGCTGGATCGTCTTCACGTCCGAGAAATTCGGATCGGCGGACGTATTCCGGGTTCATCCCGATGGCTCCGGCCTTGAGCGACTGACGGACAGTGCGGCCTTTGATGATCAGGGGACACTCTCACCGGACGGACGGACGCTCGCCCTGGTCTCCACACGAGACGGTGGCACGGCGAATATTTGGCTGCTGGATATCGCGACCCATCGCTTTCGCAATCTGACGCGGAACAAGGCGGGCAACTTCCGGCCCACCTGGAGCCCCGACGGGAAGTGGATCGCTTTCTCGTCGGACCGGGACATCCCTCGGCTTCGCCTGATCCGGGAATGGGGAGCGGCGTGGGAGTTGATGCAACGGACTGCCGTCTACATCGTGCATCCGGACGGAAGCGGCGTAAGGCGTCTCACCGCGCTCGATGGGAGTGCGGGAAGTCCTCACTGGTCGCCCGATGGCCGGCGCGTGAGCTTCGCTCAAGTTACGGACGTTGCGGCCGCGCAGCACTCGCGCCTCAGCACGCGGAGCGTATCCGAAGACATCCATACGGGCGCACGGGAATCCGCGTCCTACCGCAAGGGTCCGCAAAGTGCGCTGAATCCTTCATGGTCGCCCGATGGGTCGTTGCTGGCGTTTGACAGGCAAGTACCTGCGCACGATGGCGGGGCAGATGTCACCCAAAGCCGGGATCCGCGCTATGAGCTGATCGGCAGCCTCGGGTTCAACAATAACGCGTCATTCACGCGCAGCGGCGCGCAGTTTGTCTACCGATCGCCAAACTCTCAGACGCTGAAGCTTGTACGCCGCAATGACTCGGATATGACCATTTTCGATGGTCGTCCTGGCAATCGTCGTGTCGGGGACGAAGTCGCTCTCTCCGCAGATGGTCGAAGGATTGCGTTTTCGATTTCCGAATCCGCCGAGCCCGCGGAGGTCGGGCAGATCGTGGTCATGGACGGGGATGGTTCTCATTTGCGAGTGGTGACGCACGATGCCGGCCATGATGACTTCCCCAGTTTCTCGCCCGCCGGTACGAGGCTCGTATATCGCGTCGGCAATTCCAACGAGAGAGCGCACACGCAGCGCGGACTGCGCATCCTGTCCTTAGCCGATGGCAAGGTCACACGGCTCACGAATGAGTCGGACGACTTTCCGACGTGGTCTCCAAAAGGTGATCTTATTGTCTTCACCGGCTTTAAGACCGGTGATTTCGAGATCTACACCATCCATCCGGACGGGACGGGGTTGCGTCAGTTGACGCACACGCACGGTAACGACGCCCATCCAGTCTGGTCACCCGATGGCAGGTGGATCGCCTTCGTGAGCTCCAGGATGGGATGGAAGGACGAAGCGGGGATTTCCGGATCTCAGCCCTATGGCGAGATCTTCGTGATGCGCGCGGACGGCACGGATGTAAGACAGCTCACAGATGATCAATGGGAAGAAGGGGTGGCCCGCTGGCCCCCCTCCACACTGGACGCCGAAGAGATAAATGCGGCGCTGCGCGGCTTGGTCAAATCGCCTTAGTTCTGGTGGAACGAGTTTTTCGTTTGAAATTTGTCCCGTTGATCTGGTCCGGCATCTGGCGCAAGCCCGTGCGCACGGCGCTGATTTTTCTTCAGGTCTGCGTGGCCTTCGCCCTGTTCGGGATTCTGCAGGGCATGAAAACCGGTATGGACAAAGCCCTCGCCAAGACTCGCGCAGATGTGCTCTACGTCGGTCCCGCCGTATTCGGCGGAGCGCCTTTGTCGATCACCGCTCTGAGCCGACTTCGGTCCATTCCTGGCGTGAAAACCGTATGGTTCAACTACGGCATGCTCACGTTCTACCAGAAGCCGACCCAGTCCGTTTATGTGCTGGCCGTCCCACCGAGCGAATTGATGCGTACAATCGATCCGGAGGCGTTCATTGTTCAGTCCAAGGACATCGAGGCCCTCCGCAAAACCCGGACCGGCGTCTTGATCACTACAGACATCGCCAGGAAATACGGATGGCATATCGGCGCGAAGATTCCCCTCACCTCGAGCACGCTTCAGTCCAATGGATCGCCAACGTGGACCTTCGATGTCGTGGGGATCGTGACCTTTCACGATAGGGACGAGGCGAATTGGGTGTTTGCCAACTACTACTACATCGATGAGGCACGGGCGCTCAACAAGGGTACGGTTGGCCACTTTTATGCGATCGCGTCGGATCCGAATCAGGCGGCAGCCGTAAGTGATGCCATCGATCACGCGTTCGCGAATTCGGCACACCCCACGCGGACGGCATCGTTCAGAGAGCTCTCGCAGCAGACATTGCAATCACTCGGTGACCTGAACTTCGCCATCCGCTGGATCTTAAGCGCAGTGCTGGCGGCACTGGTGTTCTCGACGGCCACGATGATGATGCAGACGGTCCGGGAGCGCACGCCCGAGCTTGCAGTCCTGAAGACGCTCGGATTCGGCAACCGGACGATGTTCTTCCTCGTCGCCGGCGAGTCCTTGCTCGTGTGCATCGCCGCCGGGCTGGGCGGTCTCGCGCTGGCTTGGATTGCGTTCCCGCTTGCCGCGAAGTACGTACCCGGTCTTTCGATGCCGGTAGCGGTCGTAGCCCTTGGCACTGTGGGAGCCGTACTCGTGGCCCTCATCAGCGTGAGCGTGCCGGGCCTGCGCGCGGCACGGCTGAATATCGTCGACGCCCTGGCGGAACGGTAGGCACACATGCATTTCCTCAAGCAGCTGGGAATGCTCCTGCGCATGAACCTGCTCGGCGTGCCGCAGCGCCTGGGTTTGGCGTGCACCACCGTTATCGGTGTGACGTGCGCCGTGGGGGTGCTGGTAGCCATGCTGGCCATGGGCGTCGGTGCGCGCCGCGAAGCGATGGGGAATGTACGACCTGACCGGGCGAGCGTGCTGAGCGTCGATGCGGTCGGCCCCGGTCAAAGTGACATACCGAAGCAGATCGCGGCACTTATCAGCAATCTCCCCGGGATACGCCGCAACGCAAGCGGGCAACCAATCGCGGTGCCGCAGACTTTCGTGTTCGTCCAGGCCAGGAGAAAGGACTCCGGCAGCCTGGTCGGCTTTCCCGTGACGGGCGCCGGCGCGGGTCTCACCGACTACGCACCCGAATTGCATCTGACCGCGGGTCGCATGTTTCGAGCGGGGTTGCTCGAGCTCATCGCAAGCAACAACTGCGCGCACCGGTACCAGCATTTCGGCGTCGGAGACCAGCAACTCATCCAAGGCGTCGGGTGGCTCATCGTAGGCAACTTCGACCTCGGCCACAGCAGCCGCAGCTGCGACGTATATGCCGATGCGGACACGGTTCTGTCCGCCTTCAAACGCAGCAGCTACAACGATGTCAACGTCATGCTGCGATCCCCCGCGGCATTTGACGAACTCGTCAATGCGATCAAGGGCAATCCACTGCTGCAAGTGAAAGTCGAACACGAGGCGCAGCTGGCGCAGGCCGGCGTGCAGCAGGTCAACGGAATACTGAATTTCATCAGCTACTTCGTGGGCGCGATACTGGCCGTGGGAGCCACGATCGGTGCCGCCAATTCCCTTTACGCGCTCGTGGACAGCCGCCGGCGGGAGCTCGCCACGCTGCGTGCCGTGGGATTCAGCGGCGTGCCGGTCATGGCTGCCACGCTGATGGAGGCCATCGTTCTGGCGATTCCCGGTGCGTTGATCGGCGCGGGACTTGCGTGGCTCTTCTTTGATGGCCTTACCGCAAGCCCGCTCGGATTCAGCTTTCACCTTGCGGTGACACCTTATCTGGCCGCCCTGGGTATTGGTTGGGCGCTTGGCATCGGTGTGATCAGCGGGCTGTTGCCTGCGGTTCGAGCTGCGCGTGTGCCTGTCACGGTCGCGCTACGCGCCAAATGACGTGCTCTATAGAAACTTGAACTTGACGCCCGCGACGAATCGGCGCCCGAGAATGTCGTACAAGGACTTGTTGGTCTGTACCGAGCCGGTGAGCTGGGCATAGTTAGGCGCATTCGGCGGGGCCCGATCGAGCAGGTTCGTGATGTTCACGAACAGCTGCAGATTGCTGCTGCCGGCGCTCAGAACGTAGGTAAAATTCAAGTCAGTGTAGTAAACGGGGGCCACGTGGTCGGTGCTGATCGTCACCCCGCCCAGGGCGGGCTCATCGTCGTTCCACTCACGCTTGCCGGCACTGATGAAGCGCTCGGTAAGATACGCGGAGAACGGTCCTTGGTTGTACTGCAGACTGGCGTTGAGTTGCACCCGCGGCAGCTCCATGTTGCCGACGGTGCCGGCTTCGGACATGACAAACGGGATGCCGAAGTTGCTGACCGACTCCTCGTCGAGGTAACCGCCGAGCAGGCGAAAGGTCAGTGAGCGGTCCGCGCTCAGGGGCTTGTTGTAGTCCGCCTCGAGATCGGTGCCCACCGCTTTCTCGGCGTTGAGATTCAGGTAGGTATCTCTCATCCCGACGATCACATTGGTCACCGGGTCCCGCGTGATCTGCGCGCACAGCGCCGTGTCGCCTTGATAGCAATCGTTGACGATCGTCTGGGCGCCGAGCATTCCGATGGCATCTTCGATGTTGATGGAGTACCAGTCAACGGAAAGCGACAGTCCCGGAACGTAAGTCGGTTGCAACACCATGCCGAAAGTGTAGGTGTTGGCCTTCTCCGGCTTGACGTCGGGATTGCCGCCAATGATCTGGCTGAAGACAACGGACTGATTGTGGAACTGCGGATCCAGCACCGTGGCGCCACCGCCCGCCTCGTTGAACCGTTCGGACATGTCCGCTGCCCGCACGTCGCGCGACAGTGTCCCCCGGAAACGCAGCCAGTCAACGGTTTGCCAATCAAGGCCGCCCTTGTAGGAGGGCACACTGCCGCTGCCGGTATAGTTGGCAATTCGGCCGGCCAGGCTCAGATTCAGCTGCCTGGCGAACGGCGCGTCCTTCAGCAGCGGAACCAGGACTTCGGAGAAAGCTTCCTCCGTGTCGACGACGCCGGAGAAATTCGCCTCGATCGAGAACTGCACGCCGCTGTTGACGCCGGCAAACCCTAGTGGAATGCCCTGGATGCCCATCGCCGAATCATTCATCGGCACAGCAACATAGTTGGGGTTGTTCGTCGGGTTGGTCGGATCCACCAGGTGCTGTGACAGTGTGTTGCGGCGATAGTCCACGCCGACGGCCAGCTGGACTGGCCCGGCGGCCCGGTCCTTGAATATCGAGCCGTCGGCCGTGGCCTCGAAGGCGGCCTGGGTATTGAGCTGGTAAGCGGTCTTCGTGCCCGCGGTCACGTAGGCGATCGCCTGGGGACTGGCGCGCCCGGGACCGAACAGATCGATCGGCACGCAGCCATTGTTCGGACTGTAGAGAGTCGAGCGGCACACAATCGCACCGGTGTCCGGATCGACCACGGCATCGATGGCCTGGAACAATCGGTCGGTGCGCGGAAAGTTGACGGCCGCCAGGGTATCCCGGTTACGGCCGTACTCGAGGTATGAATTCAGATGCCAGTCATCCGGCAGCACGGCCTTCACGCCGGTCGTGAAGGCGGCCGTGGTGTTGGTCTGAATGAGCCGATCGACGTCCAGGTCTGCGGAACTGCCCATTCGGGAGAAGCCAAACGAAGGCAGGTTCTCCTGCACCATGATCGCGCGAATATTCGCCGGCAGATAGGCGTTATCCTGGTAGATCGTCCCTTGGTACGACCCAAACATCACGTCCCCAAAGCCGCGGCCATTGACCTCGTTGTGCCCGAGGAGTGCCTGCCCAAAGGCCTCCACCTCATCCGTGAGATCGACGTTCAGATGTGTGAACGCGTTATAGCGTGTCACATCCGGCTCAAGTCCGCTGTCCGCACCACGATCCGCGGCATAGTCATAGCCGCTTCCGCCGGACTGCGACTGAGTGCCGCTCAGGGCAGCGATCGGACCTTGCTGGAAGGGCACTGCAGTGCCATCCGGCAGAAATGTCAGGCGGTTAAGCGCGGAGCCCGGCTGAATGATCAGGCCACCGTTCGTATAGGAGGTGCTCGTGACGTGGGGCAGCACCAGCAATTCCGGCCCCTGGCCGCTCGCGATCCACTGCGGATTGGTCACGGTGCCCCAGTCCTGAAACCAGCTGCGGCCGGCGTAGGTCTCAATGGCCTTCGAATCATAGTAGTCGACCGAGGCAATCAGGTGCGCCTGGTCACCGATCGCGCTGCCCCAGGTCACTTCGCCTTCCTTGCTGGCACCGTCGCCACGGCTGGTGATGCCACCCTGGACGCGCCCCTTCAAGCCGCTGTAGTCGGTATCGAGGATGAAGTTCGTGACGCCCGCGACGGCGTCCGACCCGTAGGCTGCGGAGGCGCCGCCGGTGACGACTTCCACGCGCTTGATCAGCGATTGGGGCAGCACGTTGATGTCCACCGTGCCGTTGTACGTGGAGGGCACGATGCGACGCCCGTCCAGCAGGACGAGCGTGCGATTCTCACCCAGGCCGCGCATGTTCAGGATAGATTGGCCGGCATCCGTGCCGATGTAGTAGGTGGAACCCGGACTGGAGCCGCCGAGAAATTGTGGCAGCTGTTTGAACGCATCGATGACATTTCC
>DATDIL010000077.1:0-39596 GCA_036521075.1 Steroidobacteraceae bacterium
GAACTCATTGCGCTGCGCAAGCACAGTCCCTTGGATCCTGAGATCGATCCCACCTCGGCATTGCTGGCCGCGCGTCATGAGGGCCAAGCCTTGCCCGATGAGCTCATCGTCGGGTGCGTGCGCCAGGTGCTGGTGGTGGGCATCATTGCGCCCACGGTGCTGATCGGCTCGATGAGCGTGCACCTGAGTGCCGATCCGGCGCTGCAGCAGCTCCTGCGCGGCAGCCCGCAGCTGATTGCGGCCGCCGTGGAGGAATTCTTGCGGCTGTATACGCCGTATCGTGGCTTTGCGCGCACGGCGAACCGCGACATCGAAGTGCGTGGCTGCCCGATCGGGCAGGGCGAACCCATTGCGCTCAACTACGCCTCGGCCAATCGCGATGAAGCGGTGTTTGAAAACCCGGATCAGTTCGTGCTTCATCGGCCGAACATCGCCCAGAGCCTCGCCTTCGGGCGCGGCCCGCACCACTGTCCGGGCGCGGCCCTGGCGCGCCTGGAATTGAAAGTCGCACTCGAGGAGCTGCTGGGTCGCACGCGCGGCTTTGAGACCTATGGTCCGATCACGCGCACCCGCATGCCGGAACTGGGCGTACTCGCGGTGCGCATGCGCTTGATGAAAGGGTAGAATCGCAACCGGTTGGGTTTGGGGTTCGCATGCGCCGCCGGCACGTCAGCAAGTCAGCACACTCGGCCGGCGCGCGCGCACCCACGCTCGAGGATGTCGCACGCGTTGCCGGGGTCTCCACCGCCACCATTTCCCGCACCCTCAACAATGCCGAGCGGGTGACGGCGCGCACGCGCGAGCGGGTGACGCTGGCGATCGCCAAGACCGGCTATGTGCCGAACCTGCTGGCCGGCGGCCTGGCCTCCAAACGCAGCCGACTGGTCGCCGCCCTGGTGCCGAGCATTGCGACCTCGCTGTTCAATGAGACCATCGAGTCGATGTCGCTGGCCTTGTCTGCGGCAGGCTACCAGGTGGTGCTGGGATTGACCGGCTATGAGCCGCAGGGCATGAGCCGGGCGGTGATCTCGCTGCTGTCGCATCGCCCCGATGCGCTGATTCTGACCGGCGCGCCGACGAACCCGGTGGTGCGGCGCCGTTTGCGTGCCGCGCGTATCACCGTCATCGAGACGTGGGATCTGCCGCGCACGCCCGTGGATCTGGCGATCGGCTTTTCGCATCGGCAGGCGGGGCGGGCGCTGGCTGAATTTGTGCTGCAGCGGGGCTATCGGCGCCCGCTGATCATGACGCACGATCTGGCGCGCGGCCGGGCGCGGATGGAGGGTTTTCTCGAGCGCTGGCGCGAGCAGCCTTTGCCGGAGCCGATCTGCGATATCGCGGCCCTGACGCCCTTTGCGATCGATGGACGTACGCGGCTGAAGGCGTTTCTCCAGGGCGGCGGCCGCGCGGATGTGGTGGTGTGCAGTTCGGATCGGCTGGCTTGGGCGGTGCTCACCGAAGCCACTGCGCGCGGCCTCAAGGTCCCGCAGGATCTGGGCGTTATCGGCTTCGGGGCCAGTGACTCCTCGGCCCTGGCCGTGCCGGCGCTGACCTCAGTGCGCATCGATGGCGCGCAGATTGGCCGACGCGCCGCCGAGGCGCTGATCCTGCGCACGCGCGGTCTTGAGCCCCCGGCGCGGCGCATCGACATTGGTTTCGAAATCCTCGCCCGCGATACCGCCTGAGCGCTTTAAGGGTGCGCGCCGCGGGCGCGAATCAGCAGCGTGAGCAAGGCGCCCGCGGCGAGCACGGCCGCGATGAGCACGGCGGCGCTGCCCGGACCGCCGCCGATTTCGATTCCATAGCCAATGAGGTGGGGCATGACGAGTCCGCCGGCGCTGCCCACCAGGTTGATCATCACGGCCGCGACCGCCAGGCTCGAGCGGGTCAGCAGGCGCGTGGGGATGGACCAGAATGCACCTTGTGCGGCCCCCAGGCCCAGGCCCAACGCCACCAAGGCACCCAGTCCGGCGCGGCCGCCATCCAGCTGCCAGGCCGCCACCGCGGCCACGGCCGCCAGCAGCGCGGGCGCGGCCACGTGCCAGAAGCGCTCGCCGGTGCGATCCGAATGTACGGCATTGAAGTACATGCCGAGCGCCGCGGCGAGCCACGGCAGGGCGTTGATCCAGCCGATCGCAAGCGCGGAGTGTCCGGTGAGTGATTTCACCATCTGCGGCAACCAGAAGATGATGCCGTAGGAGCCGCACAGCAAACAGAACCACACCAGCGCGGCGAGCCATACCAGAGGCTGGCGCAGCACGCTCCAGTCGTTGCGGATCCGACCGCGCAGCTGCGCGGCCGCCTGCTGCTGCAGAAATTGCGCATCCTGCGCGGCGAGCCAGCTGGCCTCTTGCGCATGATCGGGAAAATAGCCGCGCGCGAGGATGCCCAGCAGCAACGCCGGCACCGCTTCGGCAATCAGCAGCCAGCGCCAGGGTGCCAGATGCGCGGGGGCCACCCTCGACATCAGCCAACCGGACAGGGGGCTGCCCAGTGCCACCGAAAGAGGAATGGCGATCATCGGAATGCCGAAGGTGCGGGCCCGGTCCGCCTCGGTGGTGAACTGGCTCAGGTACAGCACGATGCCGGGGGCGAGTCCGCCTTCAGCCACCCCGAGCACGACGCGCAGCGCGTAGAACTGCAGCGGCGAGTGCACCAGCGTGGTGCCGGCCGCGGCCAGCGCCCACAACACCGCGCAGCTGCTGATCCAGCGGCGCATCCCGATGCGCTGCAGCAGCATGACGCTCGGATACTGGCCGAGCAGGAAGCCCACGAACAGTACGCCTGCGCCGAAGCCGTATTGCGAAGGCCTCAGTCCCAGCGCCTGGTTCATGCCCAGGGCGGCGAAGCTGATGTTGACTCGATCCAGCGAACTCAGCAGCAGTAATACGGTCAGGGGCGCGACCAGACGCCAGCGCACATTGCGTTCGAGGGAGCCGTGTGGCTGCATGGCGTTGGCGTGGCGACTCAATGAGCGTCCGGCAACTGCACGGTGACACGACCGTTGATGACCGGATTGCGATCATCCGGTCCGCCGCACAGTTCCGGATCGTCCGGCCACTCGTGGTCATCGGCGCGCACGTACTGGCGGGTGAATTGCCAGTCGCGCGTGAATTTATCCGGGTCGTGAATCGTGACCTGGTTCTCAAGCGTGTTCGGGTCGATCTGGCGGATGCGTTCCCTCACGCTGGCGTGCACGGAGAGGGTCAGGGGCGTGGTATCGGCCCACATATCGGTGCGCATGTCGACGGTCTCGATGACCAGCGTGTCCGCCTCCCAGTGACCGCGGGAGCGCCCGAGCATCAATGGCCAGCGCGCATCGGCCGCCGGCCATGCGCGACCATCGGTGAAGATGTGGCGAACCGCCTTGTCGATGAGGATCCAGGTTTGCTTCGGCGTCACGATGAACTCGTACTGGAACGGCGTGGCGATCAAGCGCGGCATGCCGGCAAAGCAGTGCAGGGTGTTGGTATCGGTGAGGCTGTCCTTGGCGCGCGGATCGCCCTGGCGCTCGGCGCGCAGCAGATCGGCCTGGTAGCGGCGCTCGTCGCGGGGTTTGAATGGCGGATCATCGCGGGTGCCGGGTACGAACATGCGGCCGTTGTGGCGCGAGAGCAGCGCCATCGAGCCTTTGACCTGCCACACCCCGGACCAGTCGGGCAGTCCCGCGGCGCGACTCACCGTTGCGCCCAGGAGCAGTGCCGTGGCGCCGAGCAGGAGGGTGCGCAGGCACACGCGTCTCATGGCCGGGCCCCAGGCGGCGCCGCGGGCGCCGCGCTGCCACCGCTGCCGAAAAGCTGCGCGCCATCCGGCAAGGTCACCGACACCAGGCTGCCGCCGCGACGGCCATCGCGCAGCGGATGCATCACGGCGGTGACCTGGTCGCCGGGCTTGAGGGAGGCCTGGCGCCAGCCGCGCCGATACAGCGCATTGGGCGCCCCCATCTCCAGGCCCCAGCGCTGAGTTGCCCCGCCATCCTCCCTCACCATGATGTCGAGCCAGGAATGCGGGCTTTGCCATTGGAACTGCACGACGGTGCCTTGAAGGGTGGTGTCCTTGCCCATGTCGAACATCGCAAAGGAGTGATGCGCGAGAGCCGCGAGTGGGATCCACAGCAACGTGCTCGCAAGATATCGTGAGCTCATCTTCGCTTCCGCCTCCGCGCGCAGCGCACTTTTTTCAGGGTTCGACGATCAGTTCGGCCTTGCGGCGATCAGGATCCGTGAGGCCATCGGCAGCCTCGGTCTTATCACTCCACGAGGGCACCAATGCCACCGTGTCCGGCAGCCCCAACCGGCGCAAGGTTCGCGCCAGCTCCTGCGCTCGCAGTCGCCCGATCTGCGGGATCTCGCGCGCGAGGGACCCATCCGACAACAGGGTTGCCGCGCGATGGCCGCGGATCAGAATTCTCTTCGCATGCACCGCCTGCGCATATTGATAGGCCTTCAAGGCCTCGTTGATGGTGCGGGTGGCGAGTTCGGAATCGAACTCATAGGTCAACGTGAAGGTCTGCGGGTGATAGGGGGGCGCCACGACCGGCACGGCGGGCGGGGCCGGCAACTTGCGCAACGCCGAGGCGGCAGTGTTGGGGCCGGGCCCGCGCCGGCCTTCGATGTGGTAGCGCGGGTCCGCCGGCAGCAGCGTGTTGCAGCTGCCATCCAGCTCGCGCATGACGGAGATGACCGGCGGATTGGGCAGCGCCCTGCCAGCGGCGGTTCCGGAGGGCAGGGGGGTGGTCACATACTCGGAAGTGAGGGGGATGCCGCCGCAGATGCGCGGACCGCCGGTGAGCTTGCCCTCCACGAGCACCTGATGATCGAGCCACGGCGGCGACCAGCCGCCCGAGTCGGTCTGAATGCCCAGAAAGTACAGCTCGCCTTGATATTCGGCCAGCCAGCACGGCACCGAGTCGGTGTCCTGCACGATCGGGCAGGCCACGAAGTTGCGACGTTCGGGGGGCGGCACGCCGGCGAGCGCGCCGGTGATGAGCGCGGTGCCGACCAACAGCGGCAGGACATGGAGTGTGACCCTACGCATGCAAGGCGGTGCTTACAGCACGCTCAGGAAATTGACCAAGTCGAGCCGCTCCTGTTCGGACAGCCCCATGTTGAAGCGCCGATCGTAGAAATCGACCACCGCGCGCAGGTCCTCCGCTGAGCCGTTGGCGAAATAGGGCGCGCGCGCCGCAAGGCCGCGCAGCTGCCCCATGACGACCGAGCCCACGTCGTAGCATTTGCCCGAGATCAGTGCCCGACCCGGATCGTGCGTATAGATGACGCGTCCGAGAAAGGGGTGCGGGCGCGCATCCGGGTTGCAGACGACCTTGAACAAGGGCAGCTGCGGTGCGGCGGCATAGGCGGGCGAATACAGTGACTGATCGGCCCACGGCTCGTTGTTGGTGCCCAGGTCGCCCCAACCGGCGGTGGCATCCGTCCCCACCATCTGCAGGTTGTGGCAGGTGACGCAGGTGCGTTTGGCGGGATTGCCGAGACCGGCGGTATTGATGTGCGCTGAATCGCGGATCCAGAAGGGCCGGTTGAAGAACACCTCGTAACCGCGCATGACCGAGGCGCGAAAGGCCGCCTGGGCCGCAGAGGCTGCGGTGGCGGGTGATTTCCAGACCGCGAAACTCTTGAAAGCCGGATTGCCGAAGTTATCTCCGAGAACTCCGGTGCGGCCGCTTTGCAGATTGCGTGGCCCCAGGGCGGGCGGCGCGGAGGGTGCCGAGAAATCATCCCCCGCTGTGTCTTGATCCTGCGCGGCGAAGACCTGCGATTCAAAATCCACGATGCCCTTCAGCTGCGCCACCGAGAGCGGGGCTGCGGCCTGCAGGTGATCGCGGGCCGCCTCCTGGGCCTGGATTTTGAGGGTGGGCGCGCGCGCATCGGACATGATGTTCATCGACACGTAGCGGCCCGTTTCCGGATCCTTATCCATGACCATGGCCAGGCGCTTCGCGTTGAAGGGGCCGGCGGGACCATAGACTTCCCCGCCCGCATCAATCGCGACGTATTTGAGGTTCGCGACCATGCGCGGGCGGCGGAACACCGAAATGTGCGGATCGGGACTCTTCAGGCCGTATACCGGATCGGTATTGCAGCCGGTGGGATCGCGGACGACTTCGATGCTGAATTCAGGTTCCACGGGGCTGCCATTCGGTCCGACGGTGCGCGGCCAGGGCAGGGAGACGCGAAACAGGCCGCGGTTGAGCAGCAGCGAGTGCGAGCTTGCCGGCGCTTGCGGCAGACTCGGGCAATTGGAGCCATCGATGGCGGCAAAGAGCGGATCCTTGCCGTGCGTCTCCTGCCAGCGCCGCCGGATGCTCTGCAGCGACAGGCCCATGGCATTGGCCGGCTGATGGCAGGTCACGCAGGCTCGACCATTGGTACCCAGCGCGGAAAAGAATGGCTGTCCGGCGACATCGATCGGACCTCCCGCCATCACGACGCCGACCGCTCCGGCCGCATCGGGGTAGCGTGACTGTGCCGGCATGACCCGCTTGTCATTGGCCGCGAACCAATAATCTGAAGGCTGCGGCTGCGATGCGCGTCCGGGCGTGCCCTGCGCGCGCGCCAGCTGCAGGTGTGCGAGGCCAACCAGCGCGCAGGCGATGCCGAGGCACCCGAAGATTGTGAGCCAGCGGCGCAGCCGCGCTGTGCCAGCGCTGCGACTTACCAAAAGCGCCTCCTTCGATCGGTGGTGTGCGTGCGGGTGGGGCCCAAAAAGTATAGCGAGTGCGGCTGCGGATGCAAGCGCTTACATAGGTGCCGCAGCGGCAAGGCCGCGCCGCTAACTCTTGAGCATGTTGCTCAGTGCGGTGGCGCTGTGCACGATGGTGCCGGGCAGGCGCGCCTGCACCGCACGGGTGAAGCGTGAAGCGGGCAGGATGACCCCGAGCGAGCCCACGATCCGCCCATCGCCGTGGAGGATGGCAGCGCTGACGCCGGCCACGTCCACCGTTTGTTTGTGATAGAGCGCGTAACGGCGTCCGCGGATGCGGGCCAGGGCCTTCAGGATGCTCTTGTGGGGTGCGAGCGGCGCATTGCTGATGGGACCAGGCTGCGCGTGCCGCAGTACCTCATCAATGGTCGCGGCGGGCAGGTGCGCCAGGATGGCGAGTCCGAGGGAGCCCCACACCAGGGAAACGGGCGAGTGGGCGAGAAGCTCGTACTTGAGCGGCTGCGGGCTGGGGATGGATTCTGCCACGGTGGCGGTCAGTGTCGAGGTGTGGAACAGACACAGCACGGAGGTTTCCTGCCATTCCTTCCACAGTGCTGTGAGCAGTGGCCGGGCGAGGCGTTGGACCTCAAATTTGCGCCCGATGAGGGCACTCAGGCGGAACAGTTCCGGCCCCATCCGATACGTCTTGGGGCCCGTGTGTTCCAGCAGATCCTGGTGCACCCAGGGCAGCAGCAGCCGGTGGGTCGTGCTGCTCGGCAATGCAGCGCAGTAAATGGAGCGTGCTGGCGCGAGGGATGAACATGCGACTTGCCTTGATGACACTCGTGGCAGTGACGATGGCGCCGAGCGCCTTCGCACACCATTCATTCGCGGTGTTCTTCAATACCGAGCAACAGCTGGTCAAGGTGAGCGGGGTGGTGAAGGATTTTCGCTTCAGCAACCCTCACGGCATCATCACCGTGGAGGTGCCCAAGGGCGGGGGCACGACCATCTGGCGTGCCGAGACCAATTCCCCCTCGATGTTGCGCCGCCGCGGCTGGACCCCGGACAGCCTTCATGTGGGCGACCGGGTCACGGTGGAGGGATGGCGCGCGCGTGATGGCTCTCAATATCTGCGCATGCGCGCCGTGCGGATGGCGGACGGCCGAATGGTCGGGCAGCCCCTGGGCTAGGAGATCGGTCATGCGTTGCGCACTCATTGCCACGGCGTTCATCGATGACTTGCGGCGAAGTGATAGCATCCTGCCTCACAATCAATAACTCAGACAAGTTCCAGGTCGAAGCAGCGCGACTCCCGCGCTCACCTTTAGGGGCGGCCCGAGGCGCCCTTTTTTCTGGCCAAATCAACCGGGCAAGCGCCGCGGTGAAGGGTTCACCGTAGGCGTTGCAATTGCCGGCGAAGGCCGTTACAACGGTCTTGATGAAGCCTGTGACCAAGCTATTGTCCCGCGATAGCGCCAGTTCCCAACCCAAGCGGTCACTGCGCATCCACGGCACCATTGCGCGTCAACTGGGGATTGCCATCATGTCCGGGCGCTATGCGCCGGGGGAAATCCTGGAAGGGGAGGTGCTGGCGAGCGAACAGTTCGCCGTCTCGCGCACGGCCTACCGCGAAGCGCTGCGCATCCTCGCGGCCAAGGGGCTGCTCGATGCGCGCCCCAAGGTGGGCACGCGCATCAACCCGCGCTCGCAATGGAACTTCCTGGACACCGATGTCCTGGAATGGATCTTCGAGACCGAGCCTGACGCGCACACCCTCAACGCGCTGTTTGAACTTCGCGATCTGGTCGAGCCGGCTGCCGCGGCGTTGGCAGCAGCGCGGCGCACCCATCACCAGCTGGGGGGGATGCGCCAGGCACTTGAGGACATGCGCGCGCACACGTTGGCAACCGAGGCCGGGCAGAATGCCGATCTGGCCTTCCATGCCACCTTGCTGCAGGCCACGCACAATCCATTCCTGATCTCATTGGCAACCAGCGTGGGCGCCGCGATCCATATTACGACCGTGTTCAAGCAGCGCAATCAACCGCTGCGCAGAGATCCGATGCCGGACCATGAGCGGGTCTACCAGGCGATTGCGAAAAAAGAACCGGCCCGCGCGCGCGCCGCCATGCGGCGCCTCATCCGGCTGGCGCGCATCGACACCGCCGCCGGCACCAAGCCGCGCAGGAGGGCCCGCGGCTGAGCAGCCGTCAGCGCCGGCACTGGAAACTGGCGGCCCGATGGGCGTCCCCGCCGCCATAGCGGGCGACCTGCGGGTAGGCGCACAGCGGACGGGTCACCCCGGGGAAGGAGTCACCGCGCGCCACGATGCGCTCGGGTGCCTGGCCCTTCTCCACCCAGTCGACGATGGCGGTCAGGGTATCGAATTGGTCGGTGGCTGGGCCGCCCGCGCAGTGCGTCATGCCGGGCACCAGAAACAGCCGGGCCCAATCGCGCACGGCGCCGGGCGAGCTTGGCGCCAGGTGCTCATACCAGCTCACCGTATCGAGCGGGGAGAGGCCCTGATCGCTCAGGCCGTGGTACAGGATGAGTTTGGCGTGCGCGGCGAAGCTGTTGAGATTGACCGCATCGGCGTCGATGATCTTGGAGCCCTCCGCGGTTCGTTCGACGTCCCGATCGAAATCAAACCGGAAGACATCGAAGCTCGGATCGGGCGGCGTGAAGGCCAGGTAGCGCAGCGTGTCGAATCCCAAGGTTGCATCCGCGGAGTTGGGGACGCCGTCGATGGAGGTGCCGAAATGCATGCGGTAGTACGCCTGGCTGGAAATGCCCGCATCGTACGGAAAGGCGGCGTACAGCTGCCGGCCCTGTGAGTCGTGCGGTCCGCTCATCAGCGCCTTGAGCGCGGTGACCTGGGGGGCGCTGAGGCACTGGGGTGTCTTCGCTGCGGGGCAGGTGAGCACCGCCGGGTCAAAGCGGCAGGCGCGAAAATCATTGATCATGCCGTCAGCGAGCCCATCGAGCGCATCGCACTGCTTCAGCACTGCCGCGCTCACCAGCTGCAGGTCCGCGGGTGAGAGTGCCTCACTGATGATCGGCCGGCCGCGGGCATCCTTCGGCGCCGCGCGTGCGAGCACGATTTCGTTCCATGCCTCGTCGATGTTGGTGCGGGTGAGGCGAAAAGAAGGGTCACCGGCGACCACGCCGTCGAATTCGAGCGGCAGGCGCTGCGCGACCATCATCGCCTGACGGCCGCCGTTGGAGCAGCCGATGAAGTAGGAGTGGGTAGGAGCGCTGCCGTAGAAGCGGCTGATCAGCTGCTTGGCTATCGAGGTGGTCTGGTCGAGCGCGTTGTAGCCGTAGTCGAGGCGGGCCTGCTGATCGAGTGCAAAGTGCGGATCGATCAGGGACGGGCTGCGATGCCCGCCATCGGTGGCGACCACCGCATAGCCGCGCGACAGCGCGGGCGCGAAGTGCGTCCCGGAGATGAGCCCATAGCTCGGGCCCAGAACTCCATCGAGTCCGCCGCCGCCCTGAAACAAGAAGCGGCCATTCCACTGCATCGGCAGACGCAGCTCGATGCCAATCCCGAGGTGTTGTCCCTGCGCCCCGGTGCGTGCCCCGAGCGTGCCTTGGAACAGACAATGCGCGGGCAACTGAACCTGTGCCTGCGCACCCGGTGCGCCGCCGAGCGTCGCGGGGCCGGCGGGCACAACGGTGGCTTGCTCTATGCTCAGCCCCGCGATGTGCGGTGCGCGCAGTGCTGCGCACCGTGCGGCAAAATCCGCAGGTGAGGCGCTCGCGTTGGTGGCTGCGCTCAGCAGCACCGCCACCCACAGCAGATGCAGAACACGGGATCCGGGCATCGCGGACTCTCCTTATAGGGGTATGTCAGTCCAGCTGCAGGACCGAGACAGACTTGGCAGGCAAGGTGAGCAGCAGCACACCCTCGGCCGTGCGGGCGGCCGTCAGCGGCTTGGGGACCACGGTTGCGGGGTGATCGAAGGTATTGATCGCATCGACCTGGGGCGCCGTGAGCTGCTCGCCGCGCGCGCAGCGGAGACGGCCACCGTTCAGATGGGTGCGGATCGTGACCGGTTTTGTGGGGTCGAGATTCACCAGGGACAGCACCACATGACCGTCCGTCGTGCGCGCGGCGATGGCGTCCACCCGGGGCAGGCTCACCGCGCCATAGACGTAGCGGCCTGGTGCGACATGGACGGGCAGGGCGCTCGCGTCCTGAAACGGCACGTACATGTGAAACAGGTGATAGGTCGGGGTCAGCACCATGCGCGCGCCGTCGGTGAGGATCATGGCCTGCAGCACGTTTTCCATCTGCGCGATATTGGCCATGCGGACCCGATCGGCGTGGCGTGCAAAGATATTGAGATTGAGCGCGCCCAGGATCGCATCGCGAAGCGAATTCTGTTGGACGAGGAACCCCGGATTGGTGCCCGCCAGGGGCGCGAGCCAGATCCCCCACTCATCCACCGCCAGCGCCACTTTCTTCTGCGGATCGTAGCGATCCATCAGCGCGGAATGGGCGCTGATCAGCTGCTCCATGTGCAGGGTGTCCCCCAGCAGCCGCGCGTACTGATCCTCGCCGAAACCGGTGCTCGGATGCGCGGGGGGCCACCCCGCGGAGGTGTAGGAATGCAGCGAGACCGCCTCGATGTCCCAACTCCAGTCCGTGTCATGCCACGCCTTCATGACGCTTTCGATGTAGTCGGTCTTGCTGCCGGGATAACCCTGGTCGCCCCCCGGGCTGGTCAATGAGAGGGTCACGCTCGCCTGCGCGGCGGACTGCACGGCATCGATGCGCCAGACCTGCTTGTCGAACCCTTTGAGCCCGCCGTGAAGGGAGTTGGGCTTGTCATTGAGGGCGAGGGAGTAGGTCTTGCCATCCAGACTGAAGCGCGCGCCGGCGATGCGGTTGGCGAAGCGGCCGATGGGCGCCCCGAAATAGTTCGGATGCGGCACGTAGCCGGCCAGATCGTCATATCCCAGGGCAATGTCGGCCGGATGCCCCTGCCGATCCGGCGCCACGAGCGCCTGCAGCGTGGCGCCATAGGTGATGATGCGGGCGCTGACACCGTGCGCATTGCGCAGCGTCAGCGCCTCGATGGCCGTGCCATCGGGTAGCTCTCCGAAGGGCGCGCGTTCCGCGCTCGCCGCCCATGAGTGCATGGGCATCCCCGCGCACAGGATCGCAAGAGATGCGATGTGCCTTGGAAGGTTTGTGGTTGTATGGCGCTGCACGTGCGTCCCCCTATCCTTGGCCAAATGATCCAGGCAATCGCGTCGGCCGTTCCCGTCAGGGCTTCTGGGCACCCGCGTCGTTCAAATAGACGCTGTAGATGCTGGTGCTGGCGCAAATGAAGAGGCGATTCTTCTTCGGTCCACCGAAGGTGAGGTTGGCGACGGTTTCCGGCAGGTGGATCTTACCGATCAGATCGCCGTTTGCCGCATAGCAGCGCACGCCATCCTCGCGCGGATCGCCCCAGCCGTAGGTGCACCACAGATTGCCGTGCACGTCGATACGCACCCCGTCGCTTGTGCCGGGCTGGAATTGCGCAAACACCCGGCCATTGCGCAGCCGTCCGCGCTCGACGTTGAACACCCGGATGTGCGAGGGTCCACCGAAGGCCAGCCCGCTGTCGATGATATACAGCAAGGATTCGTCGGGTGAGAAGGCCAGACCATTCGGCCGGACGAAATCATCCGCGACGACGGTGGCCGCGCCCGTCGCCGGATCGAGGCGGTAAACGTTGGTGGGCAGCTCGAAGGGGCGTTGCTGGGATGACTCGTAATTACCCTGGATGCCGTAGCCCGGGTCGGTGAACCATACCGCGCCGTCCGCGGACACCACGACATCGTTTGGAGAATTGAGGGGCTTGCCACGGTAATGATCGATCAGCACGCTGATCGTGCCATCGTGCTCGGTACGGGTGACGCGCCGGGTGTCCTGCTCGCAGCTGATCAGCCGGCCCGCGTTGTCGCGGGTATTACCATTGGCATAGTTGGACGGTGCGCGAAAAATGCTCACCGCGCCGTTTTCCTCGTCCCACCGCATGATGCGATTGTTTGGAACGTCGCTCCACAGCAGGCAGCGCAGATCGCGGAAGTACACCGGGCCCTCGCACCAGCGCATGCCGGTGGCAACCCGTTCAAGGCCGGCATTGCCGAGGCTGAAGGTGAAGCGCTTGTCGAGCACCTGGATGTCGGGGTCCGGATAGTGAGGCGGGCTGCCCCAGTCGCGGGCGGCGCGCACGAGCGTGGGAGCTGCGGCACACGCCAACACAGTGGTCGTCAGAAACCGGCGTCGGTGCAGGTCAGCGCTGTGCGTCATTCGTGAATCCCTTGTGCGCCGTGGCGGAGGCAGAGTATATACTCAGACAAAAGAACGTACCACGGCCGCGGGAACGGTAAATCCACTCGACAGGGACCTCCATGGCACCGGTTGGACACGCAATCTTCGCAGCTCCGGCACCCGCAGCAGCGCCACCGGCGCACTGTGGTCCGGCCGTGCGGCTGCTGCCACACCCGAAGAGCGTGTTCGAGTTGAATTACGTGCAGACGATCCTGATCGAGTCAGTCTGGGTCATCGCGTATGAGGTTGTGGAACGCTTCGAATAACTCGCTCAATTTTCAATCGGGTAAATCCGGAAGGTCTCTCATGCCAAACCCTGATTCGCGCTACGGCGCCATGCGCACGACGCGCCGCGAGGCCCTGCTGCTTGCGGCGACCGCGGGACTCGGCGCCGCAGTGAGCGGTGCCGCCGACGCACTGGCCGGCACGCAGCCATCCACGCAGCAGGCCCCCGGGCACTGCAGCACGCCAAAGTGGGCGGTCGCGAACACTCAATACGGAAGAGTGCGCGGCTACGTGGACGGGGGCGTCCTGACATTCAAGGGGGTGCCGTACGGTCAGAACACGGGAGGCGATAACCGCTGGCTGCCGGCCAAGCCACCGGCATCCTGGGACGGGGAGCGCCCGACGCTGGTGTACGGGGCGAACTGTCCGCAGTTCCTCCATGATTTCACGGCCGTCGAGCAGTCCTTCCTGCAGCAGTGGGTGGACGGCTATTTCAGCGAGGATATGCTCAAGCTGAACATCTGGACGCCGAGTCTGAGCGGACGGCGCGCGGTGATGTTCTACATTCATGGCGGCGGATTCAGCTTCGGGTCCTCCTATGAACTTGCCTCGCAGGAGGGCGCGCAGATGGCGCGGCGCCATGATGTGGTGCAGATATCCGTGAATCATCGACTCAATGGCTTGGGGTTCCTGGATCTGTCCGAGGTGGGCGGGGCGGCCTATGCCGAATCCGCCAATGTCGGCATGACGGATCTGGTCGCGGCGCTGCGCTGGGTGCGCGAGAACATCGCAAACTTCGGCGGGGATCCGGACAATGTCATGATCTACGGGCAGTCGGGCGGCGGATCGAAGGTGACGACGCTCATGGGCATGCCCGCCGCCACCGGCCTGTTTCACCGGTCGGCGGTGCAGTCAGGGGGCGGGGGCAATCCGCCATCGAGCGAACAGGCCCGGGCGCTGACCCGCCAGGTCATGGTGGAGCTGGGGCTGCAGCCCACTGATATCGAATCATTGCGGCGCATTGAATGGGGGACGCTCAACAAGGCGGGCAATGCGGCCATTGCGAAGCTCAACCCGCCAGCCAAGGGATTCGGCATTGGCTCACCTCCGGACCCCAACCCGCGGGTCGGTTGGGCCCCGATCCTCGATGGGCGCTCGGTGACCGAACGCGCCTTCTTCAACGCAGCTCCGGCGAGGTCCAAGGACATCCCGCTGATGATCGGGTCGGTGAGTGAGGAGGGAAACCGGATGAGCTCGCGGCCCACGCGGGAGCAGTGGCAGGGGAGTCTGGCGCGATCCTTGGGAGAGGAGAAGGCGCAGGCGCTGATCGCGGTCATGATCAAGGCGCATCCGCACAAAAGCATCCGCACGCTCTCCTATGCGGTCGGGGGCATCGGTCAGCGCAACAATGTGCAGCGCCTCGCAGCCATGCAGCATGCCCTGCACGGCGCGCCGGTCTATCAGTACTACTTCACCTGGCAATCCCCGATGCTGGAGGACGCGGGCGCCTGGCACACGGCTGAACTGGCGTTTTGCTTCGATAACACCGAACGGTGCAAGCAGGGCACGGGCAATACGCCGCAAGCGCAGGCCCTGGCCGCAAAGATGGCGCAGGCCTGGGCCAATTTTGCGCGCACCGGCAATCCGAGCCAGCCCGCACTTGCCTGGACCGCAACGGATCCGGTGCGCTGCCAGACCATGGTATTCGACGATGAGTGCCGGATGGTGGATGACCCGGAAGGCGATATCCGCAAAATACTGCTGAAAGGAACCGGACTATGAAGAAGAATGGTACGCGCGCTTTATGCTTGGCATTGATGGTTGCTGTGTGCGGCGCGGCCGGTGCAGCCGAGGTTCCGAATGCCACGGCGCTGGGTTCGGGCCCCTTTCCTGCCCTCATGGAAGTGGATCCGGGATTGCCGACCCATACGCTGTATCACCCGGCTGAGCTGCGCGCGGCCGGGACCTTGCCGGTGGTGGTGTGGGGCAATGGCGCCTGCGCCGATGCCGGCGATCGCTTCCGTTGGTTCCTGAGCGACATTGCCTCCTACGGATATCTGGTCATCGCCATCGGCCCGATTCGCAATCAGGCCGCATGGCCTCCCCAGGTGATGATCCCGCTGCCGGCGGGGGCCACCCCGGTCATTCCCAAAGGCAAGGCGCCGCAGACGGACACGCCCCAGACGCACACCTCGCAGCTGCTCGAGGGGTTGCATTGGGCCGTGGCGGAGAATGAGCGGCAGGGCAGTCGCTTCTATCACCGGCTCGACACCAAGGCGGTGGCGGCGATGGGCCAGTCCTGCGGCGGTGCCCAGGCACTCGAGGCCGCGGCAGACCCCGGGATCCGCACGACCGTGATGTGGAACAGTGGCCTGTTTGCGGGCGTCACGACCATGGCGGGCGGTGCACCGCTCACCAAGGCGAACCTGAAGAATCTGCATGGACCGATCGCCTACATCAGTGGCGATGAGGAGGACCTGGCCTACGCCAATGCGAACGATGACTTCCAGCGGATCAATCAGGTGCCGGTGTTCCGGGCGTACGCACGCGGGGTGGTGCACGAGGGCACGTATTCACAACGCAACGGCGGAGAGTTCGCCGGCATCGCAGTCGGCTGGCTCAACTGGCAGCTGAAGGGCGATCGGCAGGCAGCACATCTGTTCGTCGGTCCCACGTGCGGATTGTGCGTCAACCCGCATTGGGTGGTGCATAGCAAGAATCTGCACTAGTTAGAACATCCCGTTGCCGTTGGCGACGCGAAAGATGTCCCCGTGCTGCATCGGGAACTTCGCCTTCAGGAAAGCGATGAAGGCTTTGAGTCCTGCCGCGACAACACCCGCCGTGGAATTGTGCTGCCCGTAGTCCTTCTGGTTGATCGCGGCGAGTCCTCGGTAGGGATGAAAGCGCAAAAGGCGTGCCGAGCATGGGCAGCACTACTCGACCTGGTAGAACTTCAACCGTATGGCATTGAGCGTGCGCGCAGCGCCGGCGACAGTCGGCGCGGCAGGCGGTTCCAACTCCAAGGTGGCAACAAATGTCGCGCGCGTAAGCCACTCGTAGGCACCTTTGGGCGCCTCGAATCGCGGCCTGAAGAAACTGCGGGGCGAGTTGGGTCCACTCGGGGCGCAGTTGATACCCTCATTGAGGACATGGATCACGGTGCCATCGTCAGCGCGAATGAAGTAATCGGCCGACAGCTGCGCGCACCCGTTGGTGAGCCCGAGCTGATAGTCCCAGCCACCCGGCAGCACCGCACCTTTGAACCTCGGCCCCGCGATCCGGCCACCGGTGATGCCGATATACTGCCGGTGCCCGAAGTCGGTCTCGCCCATGACTACCGCTGGCGCGAGCGTCACCCGCAATTCGAACGCAAACTGCAGGTGCGGAACCGCTGCGAGCGGTGGCGGCGCCCCCAGCGGTGCGGCCGCGCCGGCCGGCTGTTGCGCGCAGAGCATGAAGGGCAGGATCAGCGCCGGAAGTCCACGGCACCAGCTGCGAGGGGACGATGAAATTGCGTGTGACATAGCCACCGATAGTCGGACAAATGCGGCGCTATCGCAATACCTGCGTGGGTGCCAAAAGGTCTCGCCAGGCAGGTGGGTGATACACTGAGGGAAACGTGGCACATCGCCCAGCTCCATGACCAAGCGCAAGAAATCTCCTGCCGCGAAGATCTCCAAGATGACGGACATCGCCCGAATTGCGGGCGTGAATGTGTCGACCGTTTCGCGCGCGCTCTCCGGGAATACGCGCGTTGGAATCGCGCAACGCGAGAGGATCCTTAAACTCGCCCGCGAGCGCGGCTATGTCGTGAATCCGAACGCCAGCAACCTCAGGAGTCGGCGCACCCAAACCCTCAGTGTCGTGATTCCGCTGCGCCACGAGACAGGCCAGGCGCTGAGTGACCCGTTCTTCGTGAGCATGCTCGGGTACCTTGCGGATGAGATTACGCAGCGCGGCTACGGCATGTTCTTGAAGAAGGTGCTGCCGCCGATGAAGAACTGGCTTCAGCTGCTCATCGACTCGCAGCGTGCCGACGGCATCATCGTCATCGGCCAGAGCACCGAGCATGCCGCCATTGAGGCGGCCGCCAGAGCGTATCGGCCCTTGGTCGTCTGGGGCGGCCATCTTCAGCATCAGTCCTATTGCACCGTCGGCAGTGACAACGTCGGCGGGGCGCGGGCCGCCGTGGAGCACCTGATCCAAAGCGGGCGCAAGCGCGTCGTGTTCATGGGGGATTCGAAGATTCCGGAAATGCGCCTGCGCCATGACGGCTATCGGCTCGCCCTGGAACAAGGATCGCGAGGTTCGATGGAGGACCTGCAGGTCCCCTCTCACATGACGGCGGACACCGCGTATGAGGCAATGCGCGCCTTCATCCGTGATGGCGCAAGATTTGATGCGGTGTTCGCGGCGACCGACGTGATTGCGATCAGCGCGATTCGTGCGATCAGTGCCTGCGGATTATCGGTGCCCAAGGATATAGCCGTCGTGGGATATGACGATATTGCCATGGCGGCCTATGCCAACCCGCCCCTGACGACGGTGCGGCAGGACCTGCAGCATGGGGCGAAGATACTCGTCGATCTGGTGTTGCGCCGGATCGAGGGCGAGGATACGCCCTCGGCCACCATGCCGGCGGAACTGATCATTCGTGAGTCCAGCGTTGCATCACGGCGGCGCTGAACAGTGCCGCGGGCCTTTAGGAAAGCGGGGCTGGCCGATTGGCCGCGGAAACTGCAAGCAGTACGGCCCCGAGCAGACCTGAGTCATCGCCCAGTCCCGGGGTACTGATGCGTCCTTCGACCGAGTCGGTCGGGTATCCGCACAACACCGTCCGCGCATGATGGCGGATTTGCGCGATCAGTCGCGGTTCGCGCATGACCCCGCCCCCAAAGACAATGCGATCGCTGGCAAGGATCAATACGATGGCAGCCGCCAGTTGTCCAAGGTAGTTGCCTATGATGCTCACCGCGGAGTGCGCCGCGGGCAGCTCGTCTAGGGGAGCGCCCCAGCGCGCGCGAATTGCGGGGCCGCTTGCCAGACCTTCCAGGCAATCGCCGTGGAAGGGACACACGCCGTCAAAAGCATCGCGCGGATCGCGGACCACCCGCAAATGACCCATTTCCGGATGGGGCAGGCCCTTGAGTGGTATGCCGTTGACTACCGCTCCACCGCCGATGCCGGTGCCGACGGTGACATAGGCCACACACACGCATCCACGTCCCGCCCCCAGCTGCGCCTCGGCCAGGGCCGCCGCATTGACATCCGTGTCGATCGCGACCGGTTTGGCATAGCGTTCAATGAACGGGCAGAGCAGATCGGTGCCTTCCCAGCCGCGCTTGGGAGTCGCCAGCAGGTGGCCGCGGGATTTTGAGCGCGCATCCAGATCCAATGGTCCGAATGAGGCGATGCCGAATGCGTCGGGCTCCCCCAAACAGGCCTGGCGGTCGAAGAATTCCAGGCACGCCGCGATGGTCTGCGCCGGCGTGGTGGTCGCAATCCGCACTTCTTTGAGTATCTCGCCCGTGCCGGCCGCGACGGCGCACCGGAACTTGGTGCCACCGGCCTCGATTGCCTCCACCAGCCCGCTAGTCATCCGCGACCCGCAAGGCGCTGGAAAAAATCATCCGTTCGACTTCCCCGTGCACCGATACTTCGAGTGTGTATTGCAGCCGGGCGAAGGATATTTGCAGATGGGCGAACTCCTGTGCGCACCTCCAGCGCAGGCTGATGGAATCATCCTCTGCGGGTTCCAGCTGGAAATGACCCGCAAAGGCCGGATGGGAGCTTCTCAGCCGGATGAGCCGCGTCAGATCCTGCACGACCGGCCTTTCGAGTGCGCGCGCAAGCTCCGCGGCCGTGTAGAAGTGCCGATTGATGTCGCGGCCGACGCCCGTTTTCGCCAGCAGCTCCAGATCATTCTGGCCGGCCAGCAGCCCGACGTAATACACCTGCGGAATCCCAGGCAGAAAGAATTGCACCGCGCGCGCCAGCAGGTAACTCAGTTCATCGCGACCCAGCGCGTCGAAGAATGTGCAGTTGACCTGGTACAGATCCAGGTTCGAGGCGGACACGCCGGTGGCGCGCCGGCTATCCCCGCCACTGTTCTGGTGGATCCATTCCACCAGTTGATCGAGTTCCGCCGCCGGAACCAGACCGGGCAACTGTTGGCCGGAGCGCTCGGGACCGATGTCAAGAATGCCGATCCCATCATGAGTGTCCAGCACGGTCACTGCATTGGCTGGGCGAATCCCGATCCATTCGCGCAGATACTTTGCGGTGCGAAAGGCAAAGGCGTGCAGCATCAGTGGCGGTAAGGCGAAGTCGTATACCCAAGGCACGTGCCGCGCCAGTTCAATCTGGCGCCGGTAGTGACAGTGCACCTCCACCAGCACCTCGATCCCGAGCTCATGGGCGCGATGCGCCAGGTTGCTGATGAATTGGAGGGTCTCGGGGAGCAAAAAGCAGCTGGTGCCGGCCTTCTTGATGGCATATCCCACCGCATCCAGTCGTACGCTGCGGATGTGATGCTGGGCAAAGGTACCAAGAATGCGTTCCAGGTAGGCCGTGCCCGGGGAACTTAGCACGTCGATATCGATCTGCTCGGGCGTAAACGTTGTCCAAAGCAGCCGGGATTCCCCGCTTTCCAAGCTGTATCGGGTAAAGGGGATGCCGGGCCGCGGCCGGTAGATGGCCTCGAGGTCCGTCCGCGATGCGCCCTGCGGAAACACCGACTCGGCGCTGAGGAACAGTGCTCGATAAGCCGAATCCGAGCCGCTGCGAAGAAAATCCTGGAATTGCGGCGCCCGGCTCGAGATGTGATTGACGATGAGATCGGCCATGACTTGCCATTCAGCCGCCAGCGCTGCGACGTCGTTCCATGTTCCGAGCCGCGGATCGACCTTGGTATGATCAATCGGATCAAATCCGGCATCGGCTCCGTCAATCGGATGGAAAAAGGGAAGCAGGTGAACGCCACCGAATAGACCGCGCAGCGGCCCGCTCAGCAGTTTGCCGAGATCGGCAATTCCACCCCCACTGAGTCGGTCCACATATGTGACCAGGTGAACCGAGTTCTTCATCCGCTCCCACTCTTCTCCCGCGTTCACCGAACGGATCGAAGGATCTCTTTTTCAACCACGGCGCGCATGACCCGGTAACCGCTCCGGTTCGGATGAACACCGTCATTGCTCAGGTCCGCTCGGAACGCACCGGCCGGGCCGGCCAGAAGGGGATAGTAATTCACGAACCTTAGATGATTCTGCGCGGCGCAGGTTCGCAGCCATGCATTCAGTTGACTGATCCAAGGCTTAGGGTCCACCTGGGGGCGCCAGCTGAAGCCCGCCGCAGGGGGGATACTGCTCAGGACCACCTCGATCCGGTTGGCGCGCGCGATCTCGATCATCGAGAGGATATTGTTCTTGAAATTCTCCGCGCTGGTCTGCCCGCTGATGCCACGATCAAGAACCCCATGACCAAAGAACGCGGGGTGCGCGAGGCCCCAGTTCTCGGTGATGGAATCGCCCATGAACACGATCCGAGGCGTGAAGCGGGCGGCGCGGGCAGTGGGGTTATCCCAGTAAAAGCGGCAGCGGGCGGCCCAATCGTCCGTGCCCCTTGGCCGGTTTGCAGCATCGAAGGCTTTGAACTGGGGGTTGCTGGTGAGGCGCGCGGTATCCGCAGCAGCGAGCCTGTGCGGATCGATGAACAGTTCAATCAGGAGCTTGCGGGCTTCAGGCGGCATTTCAAGCGCGGGCGGGCACGGCTGTGCCACCCTTGCGACGGCCGCACCTTGCGCCGGATTGGCGCTCGCGCCCCGGACCTGCGTGGCCACGATGAAGACCGCGGCGCAAGCTGCAGATCGGCATATGAATCTTAAGGCGGCCCCGTAAAATAAACGCATCGTCCCCGACTCCGGCGTGCTGTGCAATCGGTGCGGCCGCCATGCACGCCGGGCAGATCATACCGGCGCGCAATCGTTTGCGCCACCTGGCCGGAACGTGCACAGTACAATGGTTCGGCTGCGGTTGGCGCGGCGATGGTGCATTGAATGAGCGAAAAATCGGTCGAACAACCACCAGGGTTCCCCGCCGCTCGGGCGCTCGTGTGCCTGCTGTTCTTTACGTTCGCAATGACCAGTGACGCCGTCGGCGCCATCGTCTCGCGGGTCGTTGTCGAACTGCACTTGTCGCTGACGGCAGCCGGGGCGTTCCAATATGTGCCGATGGCGGCGATTGCGATCGGCGCGGTGACGTTGGGATTTCTGGCCGATCGGCTTGGACGACGTGTGGCGATTGTGGCAGGTCTTGCGCTCTATGGTGGGAGCTGCCTTTTGTTCGCCTTTGGACACACCTTCGGGGTCTTCGTGGCTCTGCTGGCATTGTCGGGCATCGGTATCAGTGTGTTCAAGACCGGCGCTCTCGCCCTGATCGGCGACCTGTCCGCCTCGGCGAACGCGCACACACGGCTGATGAATGCCGCGGAGGGCTTCTTCGCCATCGGATCGATAGTGGGACCGGCGGCGGTGGCGGTTTTGCTTGGGGCCGGATTGTCGTGGACATGGCTCTACGTCGGCGCCTCGGCTATCTGCGTCGTGCTGGTCGTCTTGGCGAGCCGCATGCAGTATCCCGCAGGGCACATCCGTGCGGTCGTCACCTCCACCGAGATCAGTCCGGCCAGTGCAGGCAGCACGGCACGCCTCCTCAAGGATCCGTACGCGCTCGGGTTCGCGTGCGTCATGATGCTGTACGTGGCCGTCGAATGCGCGGTCTACGTGTGGATGCCGACCTATGTTCGTACCTATCGGGGGTCGATCAGCTGGCTGCCCTTGTATGGGCTGACGATCTTCTTCGTGTTGCGCGCGCTGGGCCGTTTCATCGGCATCTGGCTGCTGCGGCGGTTCCAGTGGAGCGCGGTGCTGGCGGCTTGCGGCTTGTTTATCTTCGCGTGCTTTTTAGCCTCCGTGACGGGTGGCGTCGAGCTCGGTGCCTGGCTGCTGCCGGCATCCGGCCTGGCGATGTCGGTGGTGTATCCGACGCTCAATTCCAAGGGCATCAGCTGTTTTCCAAAATCCGAACACGGCGCTGCAGCCGGAGTGCTGCTCTTCTTCACCGCCGCCGCCGCGGCCTGCGGGCCGCTGGCCATGGGCGCGGTAAGTGATGCCTATCACGAGGTGCGAATGGGCTTCGTGCTGGCGACCGCGCTCGCCGCACTGATGTTCATCGCTTTGCTGCTCAATTGGCTGTTAGATCCGACCCGCCGGCGTCTGCAGGTGGCCTCCGCCGTGGCATAGCGGGGGCTTTCAGGGTACGACCGGCGTCGGTCACGGCGCGACGCGCAAACGTTTGTGCGGGCGAGTGGATTGAGCTAGATTGCCGGCAAGGGAGTGCGCCGCAGAGCGCCCCCGCGGCTCGTTGCAGCTCGTCAGATCTACGCCGGAGGGGTGATTTTGAATTGGCAAAGCTACGCGGCTGATCATGCGCCCGGCACGTCGCGGGGCGCGGCGTTGTGTGTTTTCGCGCTGCTCGCCGCCTCGGCGGCAACGCTGCTTCATGCCAGCGCACTCTCGGAGCATTGGGTGACCAGCTGGGCGAGCGCAGGCGCTGTACCCGGATGTGCCACCGCAGGGCATGAAGCCGCCGCCCAAGGCCGCGAAAGGTTCTCCCATTGTGGAGTACCCGGCTGCATTGTCGGACAGCACCGTGCGAATGATTGTGCGCGTCAGCACCGGAGGGCATCGGGTGCGGATCGAAATTGCCAACAGTCATGGGGCTGCGGCGGTGAACATCGCCGTCGCGCACATTGCCCGCAGCGGTGAAGCAGCCTCGATTGTTCCCGGGTCGGATCGGGTTCTGATGTTCGGGGGGCGCAAGCAGGTCGTGATTCCGCCCGGCGCGAGCACCGTGGCGGCGTTCGGGGATTCGATCACGGATGGCTTTGGAACATCGCCCGACAAAGACCAGGCGTGGCCCACGCTCCTGGATACGCGCCTGCGTGCGGCACCCCGGACCGCAAGGATCGGTGTTGTAAACCTCGGCATATCCGGCAATCGGGTGCTTCACGACACCGCCGGGGCCAGCGCCCTGGCGCGCTTCGATCGGGACGTGCTCGCGCTCGAAGGCGTGGGGTGGGTGGTGCTGCTCGAAGGCATCAACGATATCAGCTACTCGGCGATACCGGGATTTCCGGCAAGTGAACGGGTCAGCGCGCAAGATCTGATTGCCGGCTATCGCATGCTGATAGCCAAGGCCCATATGCACGGTCTGAAAATGATCGGTGCAACCATCCTGCCGTACCAGGGAGTGTGGACCTACACGGCAGAGGGCGAAGCAGTCCGCGAGCGCGTGAATGAGTGGATCCGAACCGGCGGGGAGTTTGATGCGACCGTGGATTTCGACAAAGCCACGCGGGATCCGGCAAATCCCAAAAGACTTCGGGCGGCCTTCGACTCGGGAGACCACGTCCATCCCAATGACGCTGGCAATCAGGCCATGGCGAATGCCTTCAATCTGAGCGCCTTTCAATAGGGGAATTGCTGTATGTCAGGTTTTCACGCGCCCGCTCGTACCGCCATTGCCGCGGCGGCGCTGGCTTCGGTGCTGGTGTTTTCCCTTGGCGGGCGAGTTTTGGCGCAGAGTAAGACGCTGCCCAATTCGCTTGAAGTCGAACCGAATGGGACGGTGCATGTGCCGGCACAGAATGTGCCGGTCTCCAAGTTCCTGAGCCCCGAAGGCAAGGCCTATCTCGCCGAGCATCTGTTGAATGTCCGCAAACCGCAGCAGATCAGCCAGGCCAACGGGATTCCGCCGTTGATCGCCGGTTATCTGACGCGGCAGCGGGTGTTGTACGCGGCGGACAGAACCGAGACGCGGATTGGCGGAGTACATGCCTACGTGTACACCCCCAAAGGTGGCGTTTCGTCGCGGAACCGAAACCGGGTTTTGATCGATCTGCATGGAGGGGGTTTCACGGGCTGCTGGCCCGGATGCGCCGAACTGGAGTCGATCCCCATTGCAGCGCTGGGCAAGATACGGGTCGTGAGTCTGGACTATCGTGAACAACCACAGTATCGATTCCCCGCGGCCAGTGAGGATGTGGCCAGCGCCTACACTGAACTGTTGAAGACCTATCATGCCTCGGCCATCGGCATCTATGGTTGTTCGGCGGGGGGAATGCTGACCGGTGAATCGGTGGCCTGGATTCTGGCTCACAAGCTGCCTAAACCGGGGGCAATTGCGATCCTGTGCGCAGGGCTCACCTCCCCGAACGAGGGCTTCGGCGGGGATGCCGACTACGAAGCCACGCCGATCGGCGAAGCACGCATGGCGGGCCCGCCCGATGCACTGCCGAAGCGGCCCCGGGGCGCGCAAGGCCTGGGATACTTCGCTGGTACGAGTCCCACTGATCCGCTCGCCGCCCCGGCCGAGTCCCCCGCGCTGTTAGCCCAATTTCCGCCGAGCCTGATCGTGACGGCGACGCGTGGATTTGAATTGAGTTCCGCCGTGGTCACCCACGCACGGCTCGTCAAGGCCGGTGCCCAGTCGGACCTGCACGTGTGGGAAGGCATGTTTCATGGGTTCTTCTACAACGCCGACGTTCCCGAATCGAAGGACTGCTTCGACGTAATCGTGAAGTTCTTTGATTCGAGACTGGAGTAGCGGCTCGGGGCCTGTCGCGAGCGGCGCTTGTTACCGTGGACCGCTGGTGTGATATCCATCAAGACATGGTCGAGGGTCAGTGACCTGGCGCTTGCTCGGCTGCATATTCCACGTGCACAGCTGATGTTGACCGCAACACACACGCACAGCGTGCCATTCGGGGACAGTCCCGCCCTTGCGTAGCAGATCCTCGCGGCGATGGAATCGGCCGCCCGCAATCTAGCACCCGCGCGCATGGCATACGGCACCGGGGTGTCGTCAACGTGAATCGCACCCTCATCGACCCGAACACCCACCGCTGGTGGGAGGGTCCGAACTATGAGGACGCATGCGGCAAAACTATCGCCGTGCTGCAGTTGCAGGCTCTGAGACCGAGCCTCAGACCGCGGTGGAGAATTCATACAGCTCGACGCTGATGGGCGCGATCGACAAGAAAGGCGCCAGTTGAAAGTCGCTCTCCGCGATTTGCACCTGCGGCGCCTGCGCGACCCGGTTGGAGTCCTCGAGATTCGCAGCGGTGAGCTTCCAGCAGCGGCCGCTGCGGCCGGGCGTGAAATGCTCGAAGGCGAGATCGAGTCCGCGCGTCTGCTCGGTCGCGTTGACGACAGCGAGAACGAGTGCCCGGCGATCCGCGGTGAGCGCCGCGGACAGATCGAGGGGATAGGTGGCGCTGCCCGCGTTCAGGCGCGGCTGATCGCCGCCGATGGGATACTGCGGCCGGGGCACGGGCGAATTGCCGGCGATGGCGACGGGCCACTTGCCGAAATGGCGGCTGTAGAGCTGAAACATCCGCCCTTTGGCACTGATGACCGAACGGGTGGCATCGAAATCCAACCATGCCGTCGCCATAGTGTAACCGGCCATGTCGATGAAGTCCGAGTGACGAAAGAACTCATGGAACGCCAGCGCAATGGCCAGTGATCCTTTCAGGTCGGCCTGGTAGTGATAGGCCCATTCGTCGAAGAATACCTTGACGCGCCCCTCGGCGAGTCTCGGGAAGCGCTTCTTGTAGTCTTCCCAACAGTCGTACATGGTGCGTACCCGGTTGGCTGGCTGCCGCGCCCATTCGTTGAGCGTCTCCTTGACCTCGAATTGCTTGCCGGTCGTGAAATCGAAACGTTTGTTCTCGGGGGGGTAGGCGTGGGCCGCCAGTGCGTCGAATTTGCCCCAGCAGTTCTTGAACATACCGTAGGCCCAGTCGCGCTCGGAACCGATGTCGACCTTGTACTGGCCCGGCACTTCGATGCCCTGACCGGTGGTCATCTCATCGGCAAAGCCCCCGGGCGCAACAATGTAGAGTGACGGATCGACTTTGCGCATGGCATCAGCAAACAGATTGTGCTTGATGTTGTACTGATCGCGCGTCATGTGGCCGAACTGCCATTTGCCGTACATCTCATTGCCGACGTTCCAGTATCGGACCCCCCATGGCCGAGGGTGCCCGTTCGTCGCGCGTTTTGCGCCCCAGAAGCTGCTGGCGGGACCGTTGACGTACTCGACCAGTTCAGCGCCCGAGCGCGCCTCGCCAAAGCCGGTATTCACACACCAATATGGTTCCGCGTTCACCAGCTGGCACAGGTGCAGCAGTTCATCGAGTCCGGCATCGTTTTGCTGCACGGCGTTCCACACCGGATCGAAAATCGGCGGGCGAGTATCCGGATCGCCGATCGTGTTCTTCCAATCATAGGCCGAGATGAAGTTGCCGCCGGGGAGGCGCAGGATCTTGCAGTCCATCTCGCGCAGCGAGGCAACCGTGTCCATGCGAAAGCCGGCGACGTTATCGGCCGGCATCAGCGAGACGGCGCCGATCCGCAGCGTTCCGCCGCCGACTGCGAGGATCTCGATCCGCCCGGCGCGAGTGTCGGCGCGTGCGGTGAGCGAAATCGGTACGGTGTTCCACTGGCTCAAAGCCGGAACGTGCACGCTCTGACGATCCGCGGCCTGCGCTCCCCATATGAGCGTGATGTCGACCGTGGCACCAGGGTCCGCGTTGACCACGATGCGGCCCGTGTAGGTTTTGCCGGCCACGAGCGTCAGGCCCGCCTGCGCAATTCCGCGCGCGGTGGAACCCGCCAGCTGCACGGCAACGCACTGCTCCCCGACGTAGGGGGCCCGGGTATCCATGGTGATCGCCGCGGCAGGGCCGACCGGCTGCCACTGGCGTGGCGGTGCACGGGGTGGCTCGCCGGAACTGCTTTTCGGCGGCACCGGCGCATCGGCGCTGATTGGATAATAGAATTTGCGGTCGGCGAGCACCTCGCTCCAGAAGCAGTCTGTGATCACCCCGCGCAGGTGTTCGAGAAAACCGCCGAAGATAAATGGGGAAAGCGGCGCACCCACCTCGCCGGCATCGACGCGGGCGGAAATGGTGGCGGGCGCCGCGGACAGCTTTTGGGCCAGCGCGGTCTGCACCCCAAGTGCCACCGTGCCCAGCAGGGTCGCGCGGCGCGTCAGCCGCAGTGAGTCATCGTCCATTGCCTTTCCCTGCGATTCGAGTGCGATGGGCCCCACGGCGAACTCGGCGGTTGTACGAGCTGCCGCAGTGCGGGATTGATAACGCCGACATTGTACGACGATTTGTCTGATAAATGGACTGCACCATCGATGGTCAAATGCGCCACGTCCCCCCCGCGGAGGCAAGATAGGATTGCATCGGATGGATGTCGTCGGATGGTTAAGGCGGATATGATTCATCCTCTGCCAAAGCCGCACCACAATCTGGCACGTGGGCCGCCCGGCGACGCATCCCACACCGATTGGCTTGTTGCTGGCCCGAGGCAGAGCGTGGATGATGACCCTATCTGAGCGCCAAATCCTTACCGAGCACGCGACAGCCAAAAGGTGCGAGTTGCATAGAACGCCTCCTTGCGCTGTCCATTTGATACCGGGCCAACATGGAGCGCCCGTAACTTTGGAAGCTTGCCGTTCAGCTGATCGATCGCCCTCTTGAGCGCGCGCGCTTCACTCTTCGCTCGGAAGCCCTTCGCGAGGTAGATCCAGACCTGTGACAACGCTTTGGCATCGAACCGTAGACGGCCACGGCGGACGGCTCTAAGCATGAAGCCGTGGGTGTTGTCTCCCACCAGAGGCATCAACAGGCGTCCGCCCGGCGCCAACCTTTCCAGCCAGCGAGAAGGTGGATGTGTTCCACCGGTGAAGACGACAATCACATCGAGGTCATGGCCCGGATCGCACTCAGAGGCATCGCCCTGGATCAGTTCAACTTGCGGTAGCGCCTTCAGGTTCTCGCGGGCAATGCGCGCAAGACGCCTGTCGTACTCGATGGCACGGATATGACCGTTTCTGCCGACGATTTCGGCAAGGATCGCAGTGTAGTAGCCAGAACCGGCGCCGACCTGAAGAACGCGCTCGCCGGGCTTGAGACTGAGCTGATCGAACAGATAGGCCCACATCGACGGCGAGCCATTGTTGAGGCTTTTGCGCTTATCGAGGCTGATCAGTACATTGTGAGCAACCCAAGCCGGATTGGCGTCCGGTGTGCGCCAGCTCACCATACCATGCAGCGTCCACGGACCTGGCGGCAGGAATTTCTCTCGTGGCACCTTTGCGAACGCCTCGACCACTTTCGGATTGCGGCGCACGGGCCCGGCGATCCGCAGTTCCTCTGAATACGCTCGTCGGAGGACCTCGAGAGACTGTTTTGGCATGTTGTTGTCAGTTTCCAATCGACCTCGGTGGGCTCTCGGCTGGCCCACGCAAGATGCATAAATTCTTACCAATTCGGCTTGCTGCGACGAAGCTGATCATCCAGTCCTGAGACGCGGCCTAGCCAATATGCCGTGTGGCGGGTGTAGCGCGGACATGCTAGTCGACATTTCGTAGTCTCCACAAATGTTCCTGTGTCTCAAGAATTATTCCATTTTCGGTCGAAGCGCGACTCGTCAACGCGATCCGCCTACAAGCGGCCAATGGAAGTCTTCGACTACCTCTTGGCCGATGGCCGGTCATCCCTCGGGTCAGACCTCTCCGAGCACTGCAGACGAGATGATCACGCGGCGCCTGAAGGAGACGCTGTCGCTCCTGGAGGTTCGCGTCCTGGATTATCTGATCATCGGCGAAGGACGCGAATACTCCTTCGCCGAATCGGGACTTCTCTAAAACGTGGAGTCGCAGCCCTCAGCAGCTGGCTCTCCCGCGCCAAAGTGCGGGAGAACTCCACATATTTAAGCGCCGGTCTGGCTGAACTGTACGATGAACACTGGCAACACAACGACCAGTCGCCGCGGGGCGGCACCTGCCGAGTTCGCCCAATTGCGGTCTGTCAGGTTTTCGAAATGTGTGCTCGTTGGAGTACACTCAAACAGGAACCACCCGGAACGTCGCCCCACCCGGTGGAAAACGGAATTGCATTGTAGTTCGTGGATTTACTAGCCCGTGACGCCCCGGCGAATCATCAGCAATCCCGCCAGAACCATCCACACCGCTTGACCGGCTACCAACGCGAGTAGTGCATGCACACTTACGTATGCGGGTCTGCCGAAAAGCGTGGCGATTCCGCAACGCCGACCACTGCGCCTATCCACGCGAGGCCCCGACTCAGGCCGTCGCGGTATATCACCCATGACCAGAGCGATATCGCAATGGCCCCCAGGAGCAGATAAATACGCGTGAGAGAACTCGCGAGAAGCGCACAAAACTGGATGAGCTGCCTTAGGCTGCCGCGTGCGATGCTGTCTGCCTCCACCCATTCCGCCGCGAGTTTTGGCACCACAAATCCATTGAGTGCCGCAGCCACTACTACGGCCGACGCCAGAAGCGCCAAGGCGACCAGCGCTGCCAGTACCGTGACGCGCTGCAGGCCCAGCATGCGCGACAGCCCCACGAACCCCACCAGTACGAGCCAGGCCCCCAGAATCGCGAGGCTGTGTGCCAAAGCGTCGATGAAAGCTATCCGAGCGAGCGCCGCGCTATCGCCGAAGGGAATGGCACTCGGGTGAATTACACCCACGACAAGCAAGACCGCAGAGCCAGAGATCAATGTCGCGCCATACCCAGCCTGGTGTCGCACGTAAACCTCCCATGGTGCAAGGCTTGCAACGATATGCGAGGCTTGCGCTCGCGTCGGTGCGCGCGCCGAGTTCCGGGACACTAAGGGGTCTAATGTGCCGAATTTCATGCCAATTCCCGGAGATTCAGATGATCTACGCGCCGTACGCACACGCGGAGAGATCGCATCCGCACTGATCGGTCTCACGCTGGAGAAGGGCTTCGACGAGATCAGTGTTCAGGAGATCTGCGAGAAAGCCGGTGTCGGGCGTTCCACGTTCTATGCGCATTTTAAAGATAAAGACGATCTCTTCATCCGTCATACCGTAGTGTTCGGCCGCGCACTCGGCAGACATCTCGCTTGGGATGAGGCGCTGGGGAGTTATCGCTTCCCCGCGCGCGGGTTGTTTGAACATGTGCGACAAATGAAGCCCCTCTTTGACTCACTGGCTCGTGCGCGTAAAACCGAGTTCATCATGAAGGTGTGGCACAACAACATCGCAGAGGCATTTGAGCAGCGGATACTGGCCGTGCGCGCCGGTGGATCTACGGCGACCGAGATACCCGCGGAGATTCTTGCGCAACAGTTGGCCGGCACGCTCAGGACTCTGATGGTGTGGTGGATGGACTATCACTATCCGCTCGCGGAGGAGGCAATGGAGAAGCAGTTTCAGCGCCTAATTGCGGGCTTGAGTTAAGTCGGGGACGTGATTGCGCCCCATCCTGCCATTTGGGATTGATCGCTGAGTCGGGCAGTTGGCAGACCCTACACATTCCATTCGTGACCGGTTACTTGGGGCTCATTCTCGGCCGCTCGGCGTTTCGCCTGCGAGTAGGCGCTTATGTGGAGCTAATTGCTGTCCGATCTCGCTCCCGCCGCGGCAGGAGCGAGATCACTCTACATTTTTTAGAGAAGTCCCGATTCGGCGAAAAAATGGTGAGCTCAACATCCTTCGCAGAGGTCGGGGCTCTTATAGCCCGGTTCTTTTAAGTCGCCAGTCGAGGCGGCGTCGACGTCAACTTATCCGGGGCCGCCTCTGGCACGTCAGCCTCAACACTACCAATCGCTATGCCGAGATCACGACGCGCATGAAGATGGAGGCTACGAAGATCGTTGCATCGATGAACTCTGCCCGCTCGGCACCGCGAACGGCGCCCTTTCGCTCCTGTCGTGGTTGAGTATCCTCTAAACTACCCGTCGGCGCCGTTCGCACGGATGCCCTGGGACAGACAGCCAATCGTCGATGTGTGATGCTTCGAACTTGACGGGGCCCCCGGGAAATAGCCTACGCTGCCCATGTCCATATCGCGGATAGCATCGACGCGGGAAGTAAATGCTGGGAGAAGCGCGCTTAATCGACATCGGGGGCCGGACTCTCTACGGCAGGGTCAGTGGCACCGGCCCGGCAGTCGTGCTCAACAGTGGAGGTGGCCGCGAGGGAGTTGGGACCTGGAACCCGGTCGAGACGCGCTTGTCCGAGTTCGCGACTGTCGTGACTTACGATCGCGCCGGGCTCGGTCACAGCTCCCCCATTGCAGAACCGCCGACCGCCCTTGATATGGCTGCGGACCTTGCGAAATTGCTGGATGTTCTCGCGGTGCCCCGACCCTTTGTGCTGGTCGGAACATCCCTGAGCGGCCTCTTGGTCCAGCTGTATGCCTGCCAGCATCCGGAAGATGTAAGCGGACTCTTGCTCCTCGATCCAACGCCGGACGAATTCCTTGCGGGTTTTGCTGCTCTCCCGCCGGCAGTTCAGGAATCCATGCGGACCGCCGCGGTCGAGAACGCGAGGAAGACGGGTGCAAGCGAAGCCACCGTGTGGGAAACACGAACGATCTTTGAGAGTTGCGAGCAGGTGCGGCGTGCGGTGGTGGAGGAAAAGCGAATACCGAATATCGAATGCATTGTCGTTACAGCTTGTAGACCGATGCAGCTGCTCGGCAAGGCGACAGGCGGGGCAACGGCAGGCTCAAATCTGCGAGATGCCCACCGCCGAATGGCAGAGCGGATCTCGAGAGGCCGACATCTATTGGCCGGGCGAAGCTCTCATGCAACGATCATCTCTGACGACGCTGATCTCATTGTCGAGACCATTCGCTCCCTCCTCAGCCAAGACATGAGCTAAGGCACTACCCGTCCGGAGACAACCATCCGCCGCGTTAACCGCCATGCGCTTAAGATGAATCTTTCTACTGAAGGCCGAATAGCGATCGATCGTCGGCGCGCGTCAGCGCATCGTCCAGCCATCCCTGAAGAATCGATTCCTGGATCACCCCTTGCTCAACCTTCGCCAGCACGATGGCCCCCACCAGGATCTTGCGGCGGGTATCGTCGCGCCGGCTGCGTCGCGACTCGAGCGTGCGCTTGCGCGCCGCGAGCCGCTGCTGCTTTGCCTTCAGCTGCCTGAGGCGTTCCTCCAGCGTCTGGATCTTCTCTTCGATCTTTGCCGCCACGACCTTGCCCTATGTTGAGGAGCGCAGTGAGCCAAGCATAGGCGCCGTCACCGGGTACGGGGGAGTGCCCGGTTTTGGCTGCTTACGCCAGATGACCGGTGGCGCCAGGGTCTTGCGCGGGAGGGCAGGGCGGGCGCATCCTGCCCCGGAGCGAAGCCAAGGGCGCACTTATACGTCGCTTCGCGACGTGTACGGAGAAGGCGCCCTGCCGGGCGCTGCGGAAAGACGAAGCTCGATCTAAGGACAACGGGTACCTCGAAGCCATCGTGGCGATCTACCACCTAAGCGCCAAGATCATCTCGCGCGGCACCGGTCGCAGCGTCGTGGCGGCCGCTGCGTATCGCGCCGGCGAGAGCCTCGAAGAGGAATCCACCGGGCTCACCTTCGACTACACCCGCAAGGGTGGAGTGGCTTTTAGCGAAATCCGCGCCCCGCAAGATGCCCCGTCCTGGGTGTTCGACCGGACGCAGTTGTGGAACAAGGTCGAGGCTTTCGAGAAAAGAAAGGACGCCCAGCTTGCCCGTGAAGTGGAGGTGGCCCTGCCCATCGAGTTATCCGCCGATGAGCAGCGCGGACTGCTGCAGACCTTCGTGCAGCGCGAGTTCGTCGATCGCGGCATGGTCGCCGACTTCTCGCTGCACCGCGACGATGAACACAATCCTCATGCGCACATCCTCCTCACGCTACGCCGGGTCGGACCCGACGGCTTCGGCCCCAAGGAGCGCTCCTGGAATGAGCGCGCGCAGCTCATGGGCTGGCGGCAGAGCTGGGAGGAGTTGAGCAATGCCCATCTGGCCCAAGCTGGGCATGCGACGCGGATCGATCATCGCAGCCTCAAGGATCAAGGCCTGGACCTGAGGCCCGGACGCAAGATCGGCGTAGGGCAGGAGCGCCAGCAAGGCGAGGCGCTGCCACCGCGGATCGCCGAGCGGGTGGCGGAGCAGCGCGAGATTGCGCGGGAGAACGGCGAACGGATTATCGCCGATCCCGGTCTTGCCCTGAAGGCGCTCACGCACATGAACGCGACCTTCACCGAGCATGACCTGGCCAAGTGGCTGCATACCCGAACGGAGGGCGCCGAGCAGTTCCAGTCGGCGTACCTGAAGGTGACGACCAGTGCGGATCTAGTGCTCCTGGGGCGGGACGATCGCCGCCAGGCCCGCTACACGAGCCGCGAAATGCTCGAGGTGGAGCGGGGCATGCTGCGAAACGGCGAGCTGCTCGCGCAGCGCACCGGTCACGGGGTGGAGGGGGGGAGGGCGGCCGCGGCGCGATCCCAGCAGCGCTTGAGCGCCGAGCAGCGCGAAGCGTTCGATGTGCTGGTCGCACCGGGGGATCTGAAGGCGCTGGTGGGCGTGGCGGGCAGCGGCAAGAGCCGCCTCCTGGCCGCGGCGAAAGAGGCGTGGGAAGCACAGGGTTACACGGTCCGCGGCGCCGCGCTGTCGGGCATCGCGGCCGAGAATCTGGCCCATGCCTCCGGCATCGAGTCGCGCACCCTCGCGAGCCTGGAGTACGGGTGGAAGGCCGATCGGGACTCGCTGCACCGCAAAGAAGTCCTCGTGATCGATGAGGCCGGCATGGTGGGGTCTCGACAATTTGCGCGCGTCATGGAGGCGGCGCAGAAGGCAGGCACGAAAGTCGTCGTGGTCGGCGATCCGGAGCAGCTCCAGGCCATCGAGGCCGGCGCCCCCTTTCGCGCACTGCTCGCGCAAAGCGGCGTGGCCGAGCTCACCGAAGTGCGCCGCCAGTCCCAGACCTGGCAGCGCCAGGCGACGGCCTTGCTGGCCACCGGCGGGACCACTGCCGCCTTGAAGGCCTACGAGGCGCACGGTGGCGTGGTCAAGGTCGATACGCACGAGGAAGCGCGGGCAGGGTTGGTTGCGCGGTGGGATGAGGAATCGCATCGCGAACCGGGAAGCGCACTAATGCTCGCGTACACCCGGGATGATGTCGCCGCCCTGAACACGTTGGCGCGTCAGCAGCGCCAGCGGCGAGGCGAACTCGGAAAGGCGCAAATGGTTCAAACCGAGCGGGGCGAGCGGGAGTTTGCCGTTCGCGATCGGCTGTACTTCCTGCGCAACGAGAAAAGCCTGGGCGTGAAGAATGGCAGTCTGGGGACCATTGAAGCGCTGCGCGGGGACATGCTTCAAGTGCGCCTGGATGGGGGTGAACGCGTGGCTGTTGATACCCGGTTCTACCGGGATTTGGATTACGGCTATGCGGCCACGGTTTACAAGGCCCAGGGCTCGACCGTGGATCGCAGCTATATCCTGGCGACGTCGCACTACGATCGGCATTCCGCGTACGTCGCGCTGTCGCGGCACCGCGAAGCGGCGACGGTGTTCTACGCCGCTGCGGATTTTCCTTCACGGTATGGACCGGCAGGGGACTCGGATGAGGCTGCCGATGAACGCTTCCTGGCGACGCTGTCGCGCGTCAGGCAGAAAGACCTGGCGCACGATTACCTGGATCCTGAAGACGGTGCTGCGGGCAAGCCGCGGCAGCCTTCCATGAGCATGTCGGACATCGAGGCGCGGCAACAGCAGGCGGCTGAACGTTGGCGAGAGCGGGAGCTGGTGCGCGGCCGCGAGGTACGATCACCTGACGCAGGACAGCAACGAGCCAAAAGCCATAGGCATTCGCGCGGCGGTCCCGAAGGTGATCTCGGACCCTGAAGGATTGCTGTCGCGTACGCTGGCGCAAATGGAAACGAGTCAGCGAACTTGTTCAGTGCCAGCGTGCGGACAAAAAGGGGGTTAGTGGCGATGACAATTAGAGGAGTTACCGTACTGGCACTGGCACTGACCGGCGCGCCCTTTGGCGCGATCGTGGCACAGGCATCGGGCGACACCCCATCACCCCGTCATTTTGTCTACGGATCCAATCCCACCGCCGGCAGCTATTTCGAACATCATGGGGTGAAGCTCTACTATGAGATTTACGGGAAAGGTCCGCCGCTCCTGATGATCCACGGAAATGGAGCCAGCATCTGGAGCCTGAAACCCCAAATCGAGTTTTTTCGCAGACATTACCGTGTCATCGTGATGGACAGCCGCGACCACGGCCGCTCTGCGGACGCCCCGGGTCCGTTGACTTTCGAGGCGATGTCCGACGATCTGGCCGCTCTGCTTGACCACGTCCGCGCGGATCCCGCGCTGGTGCTCGGCTGGAGCGACGGCGCCATCGAGGCGTTGCTCCTAGGCATCCGTCATCCGGATAAGGTGGTGAAAATTGCCGCCATGGCGGCAAACCTTAACCCACAGGGCTTGGTACCCGAGGTACTTGCGCAGGAGCATCGAGCGCCAATTGCCGATCCTGCCCACACACCGTCGCGCGCCGAGCGCGTCGCGGCACTTGATCGCGATGAGCCGCACATCAGGCCAGACGAACTGCTGGCGATCAAGGCGCCCACCCTGGTGCTGGCCGGCGATCACGATTTAATTACAGACGTACATACGCTGGAAATCTTCCACCATATTCCCAACGGTGAGCTGGCAATCTTTCCCAACGCCACGCACATGATTCCCGCGGATGATCCAAAATTATTCAACGAGACCGTCGATCGCTTTTTCCGCACGCCGTTTGTGAAGATCGATCGGTTCCAAGATGTCATAAAGTCATTGCAACGGTTGAAAGCCGAATCCGTCGCCGAGCACCGCCTGGTCGGGAAGTGATCATTCGTTTACTCGCAGCCGCGGGACATTTACAAGTACTGTGAGTAGCCATCGCGGTCCGTAAGATAATTACCAACCCGATTACTGCCGAGCTCATGCAGAAATTCAGCTCAGCACGCGCACTTCGCCACGCTGTGATGCTTTGCACCAAGGCTAACTTCACCAACCGATTAGGCTGCACCGCGCTCGCTGAGCGGACGTCGGCGCAAGCCTGCCTGCGTAATGCCCGGCGGCTCATAAGCTGCGCCCATTGCACCGGAGTCGCTTCCGGGAGCAACGACCGCGTCGATCCGATCGAGGACGTCATCGCTGAGGTGAATTTCAGCGCCGGCCAGCAAATCATCGAGATGCTCCTGCGTGCGCGGGCCGATGATTGCCGAGGTCACGCCGGGGTGCGCCATCACGAAGGCCATGGCCATGTGTATCAGTGAAAGCCCGGCTTGCTGCGCAAGGTTAAGAAGTCGCTCGACCGCATCCAGGTTGCGTTCATCGGACCACTGCTTGGGAAACATTTTGGCGCGTGCCGTATCCGGCTGCGGGTGCGCCTTCCTGTACTTGCCGGAGAGCATGCCCTTCGCCAGAGGACTCCATACCAGTACACCCATGCCGTATTTCTGGCAAACCGGCAGTACCTCGCGCTCGATGCTGCGGCCGAGAATCGAATAGGGCGGCTGTTCGGTGCGAAAACGAGCCAGGCCGCGACGCTCGGCGACCCATTGGGCCTCGACGATTTGCGAGGCCGGGAAAGTCGATGAGCCGATGGCCCGCACCTTTCCCGCCCGCATCAGATCCGTCAGCGCCGAGAGTGTTTCTTCGATATCGGTATCCGCCGAGGGCCGATGGATCTGATAAAGATCGATATGGTCGGTTTGCAGGCGGCGCAACGAGGCCTCCACTTCCCGCACCAACCAGCGCCGGGAGCCGCCTTGCTGATTTGGGTCATTGCCCATCGTCCCAAAGGCTTTGCTGGCGAGGATGATATCGTTGCGTCGTCCTTTTAGGGCGTTGCCCACGATTTCCTCGGACTCCCCGTGGCTGTAGACATCAGCGGTGTCAATGAAATTGATCCCGACATCCATTGCCTTGTGGATGATGCGGATGGAGTCCTCGTGATCCGGATTGCCCCGGGCGCCGAACATCATCGCGCCCAGGCAATACGGGCTGACCTTGATGCCGGTACGGCCTAGATTGCGGTATTTCATGACAGGTCCATGTTAATCGTCGGGCACGGTTGTAGCGAGGTATCTTGCGGGTAGGGGAATAGAATCACAGTATGGCCACGGGCAATAGGCTATTCGCCGGCAAGGCGTAATCTCTACTGTGACGATAGCCAGATCAGGTGGGCAATAGGGGAAAGTGGAAAGAAATACTCCGCACCGCAATCGGCGGTGAAGTCGCTTTCGTATCTGTCATCGTCCCCTCGCCACAGTCAGATGTTCGACCTGAGCTCGCGCTGAATGTGGCATGCGGGGACATTTACGCGCGGATTGCAAAACAGTTACGCGCGTGCCGGCTAACTGCTCTAAAGCGGTCGGTAGCGCAGTCGGCCAAGTTTTGACATTGCTCTCCCGGGGGAGCCGGCGGTAAATGGCCAGTCTCCGGAGTAACATCTGGCGGCTGTCGGCCACTTTCGGTCATCCGAGTCCTTCGCCCAATCTCCTCCAAAGCGGACCTCCAGGTCTCACCCAATCGGCGAAAACCGAGTGCCGCCGCTCACAGTCTAGTGAAACCGTCCCTGCTCCACGCCTCCGAGCCCACTCCGTTGTGGACGAAGAAGAGCCCGCTCGGGTCGTACTTCTTCTTGATTTCGGCGAGCCGTGGATAATTGTCACCCCAGAAGGCCCGCTGCCAATCTTTTTCGAAGTAGTTAGTCTCGTTCACATAGGATCCGCTTCGCCCGGCGACCGCGCGAAGTTGCTCCACACATTCATCGATCGCCTTCGCGCTGGCGCGTGCCTTGGTGATGTCGGGCTCATGCCCCGGAATTCCCGGATAAGCGCTACCCTGCCCGTCAGCCACGATAGCCAGCGCGAAGGCGGTCAGGACAGCCGGATTCATAGCTGTGTCTTTCGCAGCCGCTATCGCCTCGCCTGGGGCACCGGCAAGGCCCTTGTTGAAATGCAATCCGATGCCCGCGTGTCGCGACCCAGCAAACAGCGCGTCGGCAAGGCGCGCCTGGGAGGCGCTTGCGAGCAGAGACGATGGCAACCACAGTGATTCGTAGCCCCAGAGGTACTGTCCGGCCTGTCCTCCGTCGCCGCTCCACCAGACATCCGACGGTGTTGATCCGGGCCGTCCGTCCCGCTGCAATACCGGACTGGGAAACCCGAGCTCCTGCCAGTGCTCCCCGAGCCAATCAGCGTCCCATAGCCGTCGCGCCGGGAGGCTTGCGATAACCATTGGCTCACCCGGCCCCGCTATCGAATATCCGTTCGGGGACTTCTTTACCCAATCCAGGAATGGCAGCCAGGCTCTTTGTGACTGCTCTCGGTTCAGCCCCTGCGAAGCCATGCTGATCCTGATCACATTGTGCGAGCCCACGTACGCCGTCTCCCCCCAATGCTCGTTGAAGAGATGCTCCGCGTAGAAGCTTACGAAGGCGTGCAGCAGGCTGCGGTATGCCTCGTCCGAAGGCGCTTTGACATTGAACATGACGACGCCGAAGTACTCGGGGAGCTCGTGCGTGCGGACCGTGAGCTTGCTGACCGCGCCGAAAGTGCCACCTCCGCCGCCCTTGAGCGCCCAAAACAGATCGGGATTGACGCATGCGTTCGCAATCTGGATCGAACCGTCCGCCGTGACGACTTCGGCTTCCAATAGGCTTGATGCTGCCGTGCCATAGCGTTTGGAGTGGCCTCCGAATCCGCCACCAAGGATCAGCCCGGCGACGCCGACCGTGGTGCATCCACCGCCCTGGACGAATCTACCACCCTGGGTTGTGACCGCCTGGTACGCCTGCATCCAGTGAGTGCCGGCGCCCATCGTGATGGCGGGTTGCGGTGCGACCTTGCCCTGACACCCCTGCGGCACGAACGCGGAATGCATGTGAGTATCGGTCATGTGGCGCGTCCAGATCATTAACGAGTCAGGTGCATTCGAGGCTCCCAGATAGCTGTGCCCGCGGCCCTTGACGACCAGCCGCAAATGATTCGCACGTGCGAACCGGACTGCGGCCGCGATGTCGCTGGCGTTGCGCGCGGCAACCGCATACACGCTGGGCCTGCTCACCCACGCATCGACCCATCCGAGCGTCTGCGTCAACGCGGGCGTGTCCGCGATCCGATAGGGATTTGCAAGCTCATTTGCAAGCTCCTTCAGAAGGCGCTCGGCAGTGGCGCTATTTGGAGCGGACTTGAGCTCGTCGAACGGAAAGTGGACCGGGAGCAGATTTCCGCCAACTTCGTCATTGAGTCGCTTCCACGCTGTCTGTGATGGCCATGCCGCATCCGACGGCCGCGCGCGGCGGATTCTCGTATCCATCGCTCCGTTTGCCAGCAGACGATCCGGCAGTACGGACAGGAGCATCAACGATCCTGCGCTCGTGAGAAGTGCTCGTCGATTGTGCGACATGAACCTCGCCCT
>DATDIL010000078.1:0-4399 GCA_036521075.1 Steroidobacteraceae bacterium
AACTTCTCGATCGTCATGACCGATGAGCTTTCGACCTTGATGCTGTCGAAATCCTGATCGCTCAGCAGCAGGTATTGGTCCTTCCGGAACTCGTAGCCTTTCACGAGATTGCGCCGTTCCAGTTCCTTTCCGGTCTCGGCGTCCTGGGTGACCATCCGGATACGATTGCCGGTTTCGGGATTGATCAGGTTGAACCGGATGCCAGCGCGATCGTGCCGCGCGTTCCAGAGCGCAACCGGACAGGAGACCAGGGCGAGGCGAAGGTGTCCGCGCCAGATTGGACGGGCAGGCATCAGGCCCACCTCCGCGGGCAGTAAGGCCATCGGCTGCCCTGCATGTCACGAGAAGTTGTCACGGTGACCTCAGGGCTCCGTCGAGGCCTGTAGGCCGAATGGCGAGCGTATTGCCGGGCGAATGTGGGCTGCATGCGCAAACGATTCGTCGAACAGACACATGAGGAAAGAGGCGAAATGAAGTAGCCGGATTAAATGCCTCATGCAGCATAGCAAGACATTACGACAAGTCGTTCAGACCGCGAATATTTTGCCGAATTAAATGTCACCTCACGTCTGCGTGACTCGCCAAATCCGAGTCCATTAAAGGGGAGAGTGCTCCCCGCTGGTGTGGGCTGCTGCGATGGGGCGCTGGCAATATTCCGAGCCCATTTGGAGGATGGGCGGCGGGACTATAACCGCCCGAGTGCCGCCGGGCGCGCGGACAACCGCCGCGAGAGAACATCGAAACGGAGCAGCAGCAAAACCGCCGCCATTGCAAGGCCGGCGATCAGTCCAACCCACACCCCACGCGCCCCCAAGCTGCCATGCAGGCCGAGCCACCAGCCGAGCGGAATCCCGAACCCCCAATAGGCCATAGCGGTAGCCACGAGCGGCGCACGGGTATCCTTGAGACCGCGCAATGCGCCGTTCGCCGACACCTGAAGTCCATCGAAAATCTGAAACACCGCAGCCAGCCGTAGCAACGCTATCGCGCCAGAGAGCACCGCCGGGTCCTCGGTGTAGATCGCGGCGAGGGAATGCGGCACGCCAAACATGGCAGCGGAAGAGCACGTCTGCGCCAGCAGCGCGAGCCCGATTCCGGCCAGTCCTGCGCGGCGTATGCCACTCGCGTCGCCACGCCCCACTGCATTCCCCACGCGGACGGTCGTGGCGAACGCCACGCCCAGGGGCACCATGAACCAGACTGAGGCGAGGTTGAGCGCCACCTGATGACTGGCCACCGCGTCATCGCCGAGGCCACCGATCATCAGACCGGCGACCGAGAACATGCTGACCTCCATCAAAACGCTGCCCGCCATGGGCACGCCGAGCCGCAGCAGTGTCATCAGGATCGCGAAGTCGGGGCGCCCGTCCGCGCCACGCCAGGAAAGGCCCGGATAGCAGGGCATGAAACGGACAAAAGCCAGGTAGCCTGCGGCTACTACCCAGCAAACCAGCGCACTGGCGAGCCCACTACCGAACGCTCCGTGGCCCGGGATGCCAAAAGCGCCATACATCAGCACGTAACCGAGTGGCGTGAGGAGGATGAGCCCAGCAACGCCAAAAGCCATCGTCGGCCAGGTCACCCCGAGCCCTTCTGAAAGGCCGCGGGCCGCAAAGTAGATGCCGAGTGCCGGCGCGCCGAAGCTGATCGCGTGGAGAAAGGCATTCGCGTTCTGTGTCAGCTCCGGCTCCAGGCCGAGCGCAGCCACGAGCAGCGGGCCGCCCCAGCAGATGACCACCCAGGCTACCAATCCGGCTGCGACCGCCAGAACCAGGGCGTGGCGGAATACCGGGACCGCCTGGTGGCGCCGGCCAGAGCCGTCCAACTCGGCGACAGTGGGAGGCACCGCCATCATCAAGCCGGCAAGCGCGACTAGGGCAAACGACCAAATACTGGTGCCGACTGCGACAGCGCCGAGAACATGCGCCCCGAGATGGCCGGCCAGCACCACGTCCACGACGTTACCCGCGATCAGGCAGAGTTGGCCGCCGATCAGAGGGCCGGCAAGCATGATTGTCGCGCGCAACTCGCGGGACGTGATGGCGAGGCGAGACTCAAAGAGCATCGTTGCAGCATAAGCAGGGTGTTCGACGCCCGGCAGGCGGGCCATCGCATGGGTGACATCCACCCGGCTCGTCATCTGGCGGAGCGCGACAGCACCTCAGAAAGCTGCACGGTGCAGGCTAGGCAGAAGGCCCGAGCTCCGCGTATGCGACGCTCGTCCCGCCTCGGAGCCCCTATCAGTCGAAAAGCGTACCCAAGCGCTGCTTGATCTGGTCGGCGATGTAGAGCGCAAGCGCCTCGATCGTATGCGTGGGGTTGACGCCGGCCGAGGTGATGAAGATCGAGCCATCGACGATGAACAGGTTGCGCACGTCATGGCTGCGGCCCCAGGCATTGACCACGGAGGTTTCGGGATCGTTGCCCATCCGTGCCGTGCCCATCAAATGCCAGCCGCCCCGGTCCAGCAGACCACCTTCGACATCGTAGGCGCCCGCGGCCTTCAGGATGTCGGTGCCGCGCGCAATGGCGAAATCCATCATGCGCCGGCTGTTCTCGCTCAGTGTGTAGTCGATCTTAGGCGCGGGAATGCCGTTGCCGTCCTTCAGCACCGGGTCGAGGGTGACACGGTTATGGGCCTCTGGCAGGTCTTCGAGGATGGCGCCAAGGCCAGTGGAACGGCGGTGCAGGCGGCGATAGCCATCATGGTGCGCGTCACCCCACGGAATGCGGCCTGACTCGACCCCTTCGATGGCGGTCGCGGCCGTACCCTCGCCCCGGCTGAACTCGTAGCAGAAGCCGCGGACGAAACCACGCGACAGGTCGGTTTCGTAGAATTCATGGCTCCAATAGCTATTGTCGGGCCCCCGCTCGCCATCCAGCTCTTCGTTGAAATACCCGGTTATCCATGCATAGGGATGGAACATCAGGTTGCGGCCGACCTGGTCGCTGCGATTGGCAAGACCGCGCGGGAAGCGGGGATTGGCCGAGTTCAGCAGCAGCCGCGGCGTGCCGATGCCGTTGCTGGCGAGGATGACGATATGCGCTGCCTGGAACTGCTCCCGCCCCTCAGCGTCGTAATACACCACCCCATTGGCCATGCCGTCAGGGCCTAGTGTGATCTCCCGCACGCGAGCGCGGGTGCGCAGTTTCACGCCGGCACGGATCGCTTCCGGCCAGTAGGTGATATCGGTGCTTCCCTTGGCGCCTTGAGCGCAACCGAAGGTGCATTTGCCCAGATTGATGCAGGGCGGCCGGCCCTCGTATTCCTGAGAGGCAATGGCGGTATCGGAGGGCCACCAGTGCCAGCCCAGCCGGTTGAAGCCGCGCGCAAGCGCCATGGTGGCGCGGCCCATCGGCAGCGGCGGCATGACCTGCGGCTTCGGTGGGTAGGCAGGATCGCCGGCCAGACCAGAAGTGCCCATCATGCGGTCATTCAGGTCGTAGAACGGTGCCAGCGTCGCGTAGTCGATCGGCCAGTCACCGGCCACGCCATCCAGCGTTCGCACCCGGAAGTCGGAGGGGTGGAATCGTGGCGTGTGGGCACCATACAGCACGGTGCCGCCGCCCACCGCGTTGAAGTTTGCAACCTTGATCGGCGAGTTGTCCTCGTTGATCGGGTAGTCGGCCGAGCCCGCGCGGCAGTTGGGGTTAATGGCAAAGCTCCCACCGTTGCGCGCCTCAGCGTCGCGACGTGTGGCAGGATATTCGGCCGGGTTCATCCAGTCGCCCTGCTCCAGACACACGATGTGCATCTTCGTTTCGGCCAAACTCCAGGCAACCGCAGCGCCAGAAGCGCCCGCCCCGATGATCAGGACGTCAACCTCGTCCGGCATCTTCGCACCCCTATATCTGGCGCCAGAATGGTTTGCGTGCCTTCACCGGGTCCAGCAGCGACCAGTCGCCCTGTTCCAACTCATAGCCTTTCGGGAAGGGTGGTCGAGGTTCCAGCCCAAGCGACATCAGTACGCGGTCATCACGGTAGTAGCTGAGCAGGACCACACGAGTGAGGACGGCCATCGGATCGCCACCCTCGGTGCGCAGCCTTGCGCCCAATGCGTCGCGCGCGACTGGGTCCAGAGCAGCTACCGCTCCCCCAGCGAAGCTGGAGGCGAGCGCCAGCGCCGTGCGCACGTCGGCAGTATCACGGCCGAGGCTTTTCAGGATATCGGCAAAGACCACGTCGTCGTCTGCGCCGGGCACCTGATATTTGGCACTGGCCGGCACGATCATCCCGGCGATGCAGCGTAGGTCGGCGATCTCGGAGTCGGTGAGTGTTGTGTTCGTGAGGGTCTGGCCAAGCATTGGGGGTCGCCACCGATCAGAGAAGGTCAGTCTGTCCAGCACGACGAGTATACGTTCCATCCACCACGCTCGACCAGTTCCTGGATCGCACGCC
>DATDIL010000079.1:0-38629 GCA_036521075.1 Steroidobacteraceae bacterium
GTTCCTGCCGCGCCTCGAGGAAGGCAACTTCTGGGTCCGCGCCACCATGCCCACCTCGGTGTCGCTCGAGGCCAGCAACGGTTATGTGAACCGGATGCGCCGGGTCATCGGCAGCTTTCCGGAAGTACTGACCGTGGTCTCCCAGCATGGCCGGCCGGACGATGGCACCGATGCGACGGGGTTCTTCAATGCGGAATTCTTCGTGCCGCTGAAGAGCCCCGATGCGTGGCCCGCGGGCGTCGATAAGGAAAAACTGACCCAGGAATTGACGACGACCCTGACGCGGAAATTTCCCGGTGTGGACTTCAACTTCTCCCAGTACATCGAGGACAACGTCGAAGAGGCTGCATCCGGCGTCAAGGGCGAGAACTCGGTGAAGCTGTTCGGCAATGATCTGAATGTGCTCGCCGCAACGGCCGAGAAAATTCGCGATGTTCTGCAGACAGTTCCCGGCATCACGGATCTGGCGGTCCTCAATCCGCTGGGACAGCCCACGATCCGCGTCGACGTAGACCGGGAGCGGGCGTCGCGGCTGGGACTGGCGCCCGGGGACATCAACGCGACCGTACAAAGCGCGATCGGCGGCCAATCCGCCGGCGACCTGTACGAAGAAGGCAGTGATCGGCATTTTCCAATGATGGTCCGGCTGGCTGAGCCATTCCGCGGCGATTTGGCTTCCATCGATCGGATCACGGTCGGCGCGCCGGACCCCGCCGGTGGTGCAGCGGTGGTCCCGGTACCGCTCGCCGATGTAGCCAAGGTGCATCTGGTTTCCGGCCCCTCCTTCATATATCGCGAACAGCAGGAGCGCTACGTTCCGATCAAGTTCAGCGTCCGCGGACGCGATCTGGGCAGCGCAGTCCTGGACGCCCAGGCGCGGGTCGCCCGTTCCGTCGCCATACCGGGAGGTTACCGGCTCGAGTGGGTGGGTGAATTCGGCAATCTGAATGACGCCATGCAACGCCTGAAAATCGCCGTGCCCGTGAGCCTGGCGCTGATCTGCGTCCTGCTGTTCATCAATTTCGGCTCGATCCTGGACGTGCTGCTCGCGGTGAGCGTCATTCCGATGGCGCTCATCGGTGGCATCTTTGCCCTGGCGCTGACCGGCACGCCCTTCAGTGTCTCCGCGGCAATCGGCTTTGTGGCGCTGTTCGGGATTGCCACCATGGACGGCATTATCGTGCTGTCGTACTACAACCTGCACATCGAACAGGGCATGGACCGCGTCGCCGCCATTTTGCACACCTGCCGCGTACAGATGCGCCCGGTCATGATGACCTGCATTGTTGCATGCGTGGGCTTGGTGCCCGCGGCCTTGTCCAAGGGTATCGGCTCTCAGGTGCAGCGCCCGCTGGCCCTGGTGGTGGTCGGTGGGATGCTGCTCGCACCCGTCCTGGTCCTGTTCGTGTTGCCCGCAATGATTCTGCTGGCTTCGCGGCGGCGCTTCACCCCGCGCACCACGGAGCTCATGGAATGAGGCTCATCATTTCCTGCGTGGCCGCGTTGGCCTTATCGGCATGCGCGGTGGGGCCGAACTTCAAGCCTGCGCCCAGCGTCGCGACCGATCGTTACATGGCGACCGATGCGCAGCAGTCCTTCGTCGGCGGCGCGGACGTGCCGTACGAGTGGTGGGCCATCTATGGCAATGCGGCCTTGAATGATGTGGTGGACAGTGCATTGCGGGGTAGCCAGACGGTCAAGGCCGCGCAGGCGGCGTTGCGTCAGGCGAACGAACTGGTCAAGGTCCAGCGCGCGACGCTGTTTCCGGGCCTGCAGGCCGCGTATTCGCCGAGTCGACAACGCAACGCCGTGGGCACCCTCGCACCGACACTGGCATCATCCCAGCCGTTGTTCACGCTGCAGACCGCCCAGGTCAGCGTGTCCTATATGCTCGACGTCTTCGGAGGCAGCCGCCGACAGCTGGAGTCGGCGCAGGCTCAGGCGGACATTGAGCGCTACGATTTGGAGGCCGCCTATCTGACGCTCACGTCCAACGTGGTCGCGGCGGCCATCCAGGAAGCCTCGCTGCGGGCACAGATCAAGGCTGACGAAGGCATCGTGCACGGCGAGCACGACGCGCTCGACATCCTGAACGGGCAAGTGGCTCTCGGCAGCATTGCCCAAACCGCGGTCCTGGCGCAGGAAGCGGTGCTTGCGGCCACCGAGGCTCAACTGCCGCCGCTGCGCAAGCAGCTTGCCATGCAGCGCGACCTGCTGGCGATCCTGACCGGCCGCTCGCCCGGGGAGCCCCCCGCAGCGACCTTCGAACTGGCGGCCCTGAGCGTTCCCAAGAACCTGCCGTTGAGCCTGCCCTCGGCACTGGTGCGTCAACGCCCCGACGTACTCGCTGCTGAAGGGCAATTGCATGCGGCCAGTGCCCAGGTCGGCGTCGCGATCGCCGATCTGCTGCCGCAGATCAATCTGACGGCGACCTTGGGTGCGGCCTCTACCAGTCTGTCGACCCTGCTCGCCAGCGGCAATACATTCTGGACGGTCGGCGCAAACCTCAGTCAGACCCTGATTGCGGGAGGTGCGCTGTGGCACCACAAGCTCGCCGCGGATGCGGCACTCGATGAAGCGGGCGCGCAATATCGCACGGTAGTGCTTGGCGCCTTGCAGAATGTGGCCGACACGCTCTACGCCCTGCAGTATGACGCACAGGCGGTCGCGGCCGACCAGCGCGCCGAGCAGGCCGCCCATCATAGTCTGGACACTACGCACGCTGCCTTGAGCCAAGGGTCCATCACTTACCTGGACCTGTTGAACGCCCAGCAGGCGCAAGCTCAGGCGGCGTCAAACCTGCAGCAGGCACGGGCCAGTTATCTTGCCGACACAGCGGCACTGTTCGTGGCACTCGGCGGCGGCTGGTGGAACCGGCCGGAACACACACCGTAACGCTGGTAAGCTGCCCGACAGCGCTGACCGGAGGGTCGGCAATCCTCAATGCTGCGCTCACGTAGTCTAGAGATTAATGCATGTTCCACCAGCTGCTGACCCCGATCGACAATAGCCTCGGTGCCTCATTCTGCATTGCAGCACTGCCCATCGTGGCGCTGGTGATCGCACTGGGCGTGCTGCGGCGACCCGCCTGGCAGGCCGCGCTGGCCGCGTTGGTCGTTGCATTCGTGATCGCCGTCGGGCCCTGGAGAATGCCCTTCGAGCCTGCGGTCCAATCCATGTTCAGTGGCGCGACCTTCGCGCTCTGGCCCGTCATGTGGCTGGTCTTCAATGGCCTGCTGCTCTATAACCTCGCGGTGCACTCGGGCCGATTCGAAGCCTTCCGCGCCTGGCTGACGGCGAACCTGCCCAATGATCGGCGTGTCGTGCTGGTGGTGGTGGGTTTTTGCTTTGGCGCATTGCTGGAGGGCATTGCCGGGTTCGGCACTCCGGTGGCAATCACCAGTTCGCTATTGATCCTCATCGGCTTCCCAGCCATCGAGGCGCTGGTGTTTGTGCTCATCTTCAATACCGCGCCGGTGGCCTTCGGCGCCCTGGGCATCCCCATCACGGTACTTGGCTCGGTGACCGGCCTGCCGGCAGCCACCGTCGCGGCCATGGTGGGCCGGCAATTGCCCTTCATCGCGCTGCTGCTGCCGTTCTACGTCACGGCGCTGTACGGTGGATGGCGATCGGTCCGCAACCTGTGGCCCGTCCTGCTCGTGGCGGGCGCCACATTTGCCGGTGCCCAGTTTCTGGCATCGAATTTAATCGACTACACCCTGGCCGACGTTCTGTCATCGCTGCTATCGCTGGTGGCCACCTTGCTGTTCGTGAGGATTTGGCACCCAAAACCGGATCCGGCCTTCATGATCAAGGAGTCGGCTGCCCCGCCCTCAGAGGGGACTTCCCCGTTACCGGCCTGGCAGGGGTGGTTGCCGTGGCTCGTGCTCACCGCGGTGGTGATCGCCTGGTCCTTCTTTGGCATAGCCGCAAAGGGCCAGCAGGGTATCGCATGGCCGGGTTTACACAATGCGATTGCGATTACGCTCTATCACGACAAGCCGTATGCCGCGATCTGGTCCTTTCAGCCGCTCGCGACGGGAACCGCCGTGCTGGTCGCCTGTGTGATCGTCAGTGTGCTGTTCCGCGTCTCGGCCCGTGAGTTCGTGCACTGTGTGGTGCTGACTTTTCGGCAAATCTGGCTGGCGGTTGTCACCGTGGTGCTCATCGTCGCGCTCGCGTACCTGATGAACTACTCGGGCCTCGCCTACACTCTGGGCAAGGGTGCGGCCTCGACTCGCTATCTGTTCATCCTGCTCTCGCCGTTCCTCGGATGGATCGCGGTCGTACTCTCCGGTAGTGACACCGCCGGCAACGCGTTGTTCGGCAATCTACAGGTTGTTGCGGCCCAGCAGCTGCACCTGAACCCGGTGCTATTTGCAGCCACGAACTCATCCGGTGGTGTCATGGGCAAGATGATCTCCCCGCAGAACATCGCGACCGGCGCGGCCGTCACCCAACTGCAGGGCCAGGAAGGCGCAATATTCGCACGCACCTTCATCCATAGTATTGTCCTCACGCTGCTTCTGGTCGCCCTCGTGGTCATCCAGCAGTTCGTGTTGCCCGGAATGATTCCAGGTGTTGGCACTGCTCCCTAATGCGGGCCCTGAAACGCGGAGTCGATGGAACATGCGATGTCTGTTGCGTAGATACATTCTGGCCCTGGGTCTTCTGGTCACTGCCGTGTCGGTGGCGGCGCCATCGGATGTGATAGATGGACCGCTGATCCGCCCCGCAGTCTCCTCCAGCGATAGCCGCGATCTGTCGGGCGTGTGGTATATCCGTCTCTACAATCGGCAGATCAACTCCACCCTGGGGCGCCTCCCGCCCTTCACGGCGCGGGGCAAGGCGGCGTGGGATGCGCGTGTCAAGGCGGAAAAAGACGGCTCGCCCATTGCCGATGCCTCCTCGTATTGCTGGCCCCACGGGGTGCCGAGGGTGATGAATTCCCCCTACCCGATCCAGATCATTCAGACCGCAGGCGAGACCGTCATCCTCCATGAAGTCGCTCATAACATACGGCACATATACATGGACCAGCCGCACCCAAAGACGATCACGCCGACCTTCATGGGCGATTCGACCGGGCATTGGGAGGGCGATACGCTGGTGGTGGACACCATCGGACTGAATGACCGAACCTGGATAGATGAAGTAGGCGTCATCCACGGCAAACAGCTGCATGTGATCGAGCGCATCCGCAAGATCGAAGATGGTCACGCGCTTGAGAATCTGATCCGGATCGAAGATCCCGAGTTCTTCACGCAACCGTGGTACGCGCGAATCACTTATGCGTGGCGACCGGATCTGAGGCTTGCTGAGTACATTTGCGAGGAAAACAATCGCAACATGCCCGTTTCCGGCCACACGGCGGAGAAGTGATGAACAAGTCCTGGCTGCCCCTCGTGCTGGTCGCCAGTGCCGCGGCCGTGGCCGCTGTCACCGGCGCGGCGCGCGCGCAGGCGATCTACAACCCGCCTCCCGGGCAGAACTTCGCAGGCGTCTGGCTGATCGAGGGAGATCATTCCACCGTCAAGACCATCGAGGGCAAGCTGCCGCCGATGAACGCGGCCGCGGCCGCCCGTTATGCGGCCGCCGTCGGGAGCCGGCGGGCCGGCAAACCAGATTTTGACACCATTCAGACCTGCAAGCCCCACGGCTTCCCACGCATCCTGTTCGCGGCCTATCCGATCGAGGTGTTACAGGAGCCCAAGCAGGTTACTTTCATCCATGAGGTCCACCACATGCCCAGGATGGTTTACCTGGACATGGCCTTGCCGAAACTCGATGACATGGATCCGAACTGGATGGGCCTGTCGGTCGGGCGCTGGGACGGTGATACGCTCGTAATCGACACCCAGGGTTTCAACGATTTGACCACGCTGGACACGGCGGGAGTGCCTCATTCCACCGAAATGCATGTCTCCGAGCGAATCCGAAAACTGGATGCCGACAGGCTCGAGGATGTGATCACCATCGACGATCCAAAGACCTTTACCCAGTCCTGGAGCACGCGGGTGACCTATCGACGCCAGCCGGGGCGGCGGCTGAAGGAGTACGTCTGCACGGACTCCAATCCCGAGGCACAGGTCCGCTGAGCCAAATCTGCGGGTCGATTTATGCGTTAATGCCTCATGAAAGCTTCGTTGCTGGTCCGCCGCAGCCTGAAGGGCATGCTCGTGGCGTTCGCCATATCGATCGTCCTGGCCGCAGGGCTGCTCGCAGCGGTTGAGGCTGGCTACGGCCGCGCATTGCTGGTGCGCTTTTTCGCCTTGCGCATCGGACGGCCGGTTCAGGTCAACGGCACGTTGCAGGCGCATCTGTTCTCACTCACTCCGCGAGTGGTCGCCGAACACGTGACCATCGGCAACCCACCTTGGACACCCCCCGGCGTCACCGCAGAAGTCGACCGAATTTCGGCGGTCCTGCGGCCGCCAGGGATGTGGCATTTGGGGGGCATTACCCGACTCGACGTGGAGGGTGCGAGGCTGCACCTGATACGCGACTCTGCGGGACGGGCCAACTGGCAATTGCACGACCCTGCCCGGAAGACGGTAAACACGAATTCGTCAATCATCCGCAGCCTGTCGATGCTGCACGCGCGGGTGGCACTCGAGGATGCCCGCCGACACCTGCAATTTGCCGGTACTGTCTCCGCCCAGAACCTCGGCACCGCGGGCGCCGCGCAGCCGTTGCGTATCGACGGCATCGGGCAGTTGAACGGCCGGCCCGTCACGTTCGCCGTCAGCGCCGATCCACTCGCCACTGCCAGCCACAAGGATCCCTACCACTTCACATTCACTGAGCGCTCGAGCGGTTCACGCCTCGACGGAAGCGGGGAGCTGCCGCAGCCCTTCTCATTTGAAATCCTCGATGCGGCGTTCGTGGCAGCCGGACCGGACCTGAAAGACCTCTACTTTCTGACCGGCGTGCATTTGCTGGATACCGGCAACTATCGGCTGTCGGGCAAACTCCTGCGTCGTGGCACCCAAACGAGTTTCGAGGATCTCTCGGGGACCTCCGGCAGTAGCGATCTGCAGGGGCGCGTGGCAACCGATTCCTCGAGCGGCCGGCCGAAATTTGCCATTGATCTGCGTTCCCGTGTCCTGAAATTGTCGGATTTCGGCGTGCGTGCTGCGGGACGTACTTCGCAGCCGAAGTCGCCGCTGCTGCTGTCCGATGCCATGCTCAGCCCCAATGTTCTGCACGCCGCGGGCGCCGCGGTTAAGTACCACGCGGACCAAGTGCAGGTGGGGCGCTTGCCGTTTGCAGCACTCGCGCTCGATGCGACTATTGGCCAGAACGTGCTCACCGTAGCGCCGCTTGTGGCCAAACTGGCAGGAGGACGAGTCACGGCTCACCTCACTCTCGATGGCAACAATGCGGTGCCAGCCGCAAAGGTGGATTTCAGGATTACCGATCTGCAGCTCGGCCAGCTGCTCCACAGCAATTCGGGCCCACCACCCATCGAAGGGATAGTGCAGGCGCAAGTCAGGATCAGCGGGAAAGGCAGGTCTGTCCACCAGGTTGCCGCGAGCGCCAACGGCACGATGACCGCACAGATGCCGCTCGGCGCGCTGCGCAAGTCCTTTGCCGAACTTACCAATCTCGACTTGCGCGGGTTGGGACTGCTGCTCACCAAGAACAAGCAAGATGTCCCAATCCGCTGCGCAGTTGCCGATTTCAAGGCCGCAGACGGCACACTTACCGCACAGGATCTGGTGCTGGACACAGACCCGGTGTTGATTACCGGCGCGGGCCAGATCCATCTGGATTCGGAGACTCTCGACCTGAGTATCCGCGGCAACCCCAAGAATCTGCGACTTCTCCGAATGCTTACCCCCGTGCTGGTGCAGGGTACGTTTGCGCATCCGGCGATTCACATCCCCGTAGAACACTCGCGGCTCATGCTGGCCGATCCCGGCAGGGCCAAAGATGTGGATTGTGCGCGATTACTTGCCGGTCGATAGAGCGCGGCCTGCCAGTAGATTCACCCTCACTTTGGAACCGTTATTTCCGGTTCACAGGAGAAGCGCGCAACGAGGGTCCCGTTGGGCAATTTACTCATGTGCGAGTCGTGACAGCCCATCGCCGCGATGAATCCATTGGCATCGTTCAAGGAGGATGTGCATACCGTGGCAATGCCTTCGGCATTCGTGTCGTTCTGAGCCTTCTGACACGCCTGCACATCGGGAAGCTTGACGACCTGGACAACGCCCGTTGCGTGTTCGACGGCCAGCATGCGCAGAGTGAAAACAATCAAGTACCAGGTCATGAGGGCTCCTTACACGTCCTATGGCCCCAGCCAATTCATTCCAAAATATCAGCTAAACCGCTTGTGACTCATTGGCGTCAGGTCTTCGACACCTCAGTGACATTCGAAATCGTCTTTGCCCACCGGGTTGCAGAAATCCCCCCACTTGCCGCTCGCCCGGAAGTAATCTACCAGGCCCAGATCGCGAAGCATCTGCTTGAACCGCGGGTCGGAGCGTAGCTTCGCAAGCCAAGGCAGCCAAATGCCGCCAATATTCGTGCGGTGCAGATCGACGTAGGATCGGCGCAGTGCCGCAAGTGCAAGATCCTTGTCGCCGATCACGGCCGCAACACCGGCAATGCCCTGCATGGAGGCGGCAATCTGATTGGCAGGATCGCTGAACTGCCCGTGCAGCTCGGCGCGCAGGGCCACTGGATTGACGAGCTTGTCGGCCACGTCCCTTTCAAGAGCGCCTCCGATGTGACCGAACTTCAGGAGAAGCTGCGCCCGCGCCGCAGACTGATCAGCCGTGTCGTGGGGTGCGAGGCACGCGCCCGCAAGGGCGTCCACTTCGGCGTGGTCCCCGCTTAATGCCCTGCTCCGCACGTTTTCTGTCCGAAGCTCATCCAAGCGACCGGAAATGCACAGCGCTATCTGCAGGACATAGGAGACGTTAAGCGACAAGGGATCGGCCTGGCGCACACGCACCCAGATATCGGCCGCCTCCTTCTCGCGTCCGGCAGGCCATAGAAGGATCGAGTACGCGTAATTGGCCTGATAATCGGCTGCCGGCGCGGCCGCCAGCGCGGCACTGGCCGCAGCTTCTGCCTCGCTCCATCGGTGCTGTGCAATCAACTGGTCCGCGCGCATCGCCTGGGTCCACCAGGCATCAGGTGCCAGCGCGACGATGTGCGCGCTCACATCGGCCATTTCCATCCGCGTCGCCACCGTCCGCTCCGGAACGTAGATCAAGGTCGATGCCAGAACGTCATAAAGTCCGCTCCAGGCGCGCGCAAACTTCGGATCCAGCGCCAGGGCCTCATGAAAACGCTGCGCGGACTGCAACAGATCCTCGCGCGCAACACCCCGGTTAAAAAGCGCTTTTGCGCGCAGATACTTGTCGTAGGATTCGAGGTTGGTCGTGCCGCCCTTGGCCTGCGACATCTCCCCCACATTCAGCTTGATGCTCAACGCCCCCGAAACATCCTTTGCAATCTCCTCCTGAACCGCGAACACATCATTGAGATCGCGGTCGTAGGATTGCGACCAGGCGTGTGTACCATCCTTGCTGTTGATGAGCTGCGCGGTGATGCGCAAGTGATTGCCGTCCTTGCGCACGCTACCTTCGAGGAGATAGCCGACCCCCAGTTTTTCGCCGATCACTCGCAGATCTTCGTTCTTTCCCTTGAACGAGAAGCTCGAGGTGCGTCCGGTCACCCGTAGTTCGCTGATCTGGGCCAGTTGGTTCAGTAACTCCTCGGATAGTCCATCAGAGAAGTATTCCTGATTGTGCTCCGGTGACATATCCACGAAAGGCAACACTGCGAGGGACGGCCCTGCCGGGGCGCTCACCGCCGCTTGCGCCGATTCTGCAACCTCATGTTGTGCGGTTTGCTCGACCCGAGTTTGCGCGTGCGCGCCCGGAGCGCGGACAAATACCACCAGCAACCCCGCAGCGATGACAATGAGCACCGAGAGAATCGCCAACTCTCCGGCTCCGATTCGCTTCAGGCCCTTGTGGCCGTGGTACCAGGCGAGCGTGAGGATCAGGGGCAACCCCAGCACGAGAGCGCTCATCAGAATGCGGCCAACCAGGTGTGGCCAGTCGAACGCATCGGCCATGAGTTGCTGGCCGTGAGCTATCGCGATCGCAGCACCAAGATAGCCAAGACCCCACTGCAGGATCTTGTGTTCCTTGATTCGCGACCAGGTGTCCCGCGCCTGCGTCGGACCTAACTCCCCGGTTGATCCGCTCGGATCAGCCATGCCGTTTCCCTTGTTGCGCCGCAACGGCGCGTATTTGTGCGGGCTATGGTACAGCTTGTGGCAGCCGAGCGGGATGGGACAAAACCCATGGATCGGAGTGACCTGCGCGCCTAGGCCAAACTCAGACGCGCGGTTTCGCTTGCAACCGGGGTGAGGGGCACCTTCACGAGCGCCGCGATCGATAGCAGCACGGGAATACCGAGGGCGGCACACACCGTAAGGCGGTCGAACTGTGCACCCAGGAGCAGGCCTGCCGTGTAGGGACCGAAGATCGAGCCAACTCGGCCTGCGCTCATGACGATGCCCATGCCGGTGGCGCGCACGCGCGCCGGGAAGGTGCTGGCTCCCGTGGCGTAGACCGCGACCGCGGCTCCGAAGATTCCGAAGCCAATGATCGCTGCGGCCGCCTGGGCAAGCGGCAGGTTGGTCCCTGCGGCCCCAAACGCGACCAGACCCAGTCCCATCGCGAGCAACGCAATTGCACCAGCCAGGCGTATCGGCAGTCGCAGCCCGAGCAGTCCCACGATGATTCCGCCGGCGAGACCTCCCAGGCTGGTGAGTCGCGTAATGAGCAGACCGTCCGAATCGCTGAACCCCGCGTTGGTGGTGAGCTGATTGTTCCATTGCAGAAAGAAATACTCCGTCATCATGAACATGAAGTACGCGAGTCCCATCAGCAAGGTACGCGGCAGGATGGGCGCACGCAGCAGATCCAGCAAACCACCCTGCTCCGCCTGCGCCACGGGCGCGGGTAGTTCGGCCATGGTCGGCTGTCGCAGACGCGCCAGGACCTTGTTCAGGGCGGCCAGGGCCTTGGGACCTTTGCGGGCGGCCAGGATGTCCAGGGACTCAGGTAGCAGCCAATACACCAAGGACAGCAGCACGATGGAGCACAGGCCGCCGAAGACGAAAACTGCGTGCCAGCTGAAGGCGGCGAGAAGCGGCAGGGCCACGTAGCCACCGAGCAGCGTACCCACCGTATAGCCTATTACCACCAGGCCCAGGCCCAGCGTCCGGGTTCTGACCGAGCAGTATTCGAACGTCAGCGTGCCGAGGCAGCCGGCATTGGCGCCGACACCGAGGCCCGTACAGAAGCGCAATGCCGCCAGCATCCACACCGAACCGGCCGTTGCGGAAAGAGTCATGCCGATGCTCATGAGAACGAGATTGATCAGGATCGCACCGCGACGCCCGCGGATATCGGCGATCGGCGACAACGCGAAACCGCCGACGGCCGTTCCCAGAGGTCCCGCACTGAACAGAATGCCGAGCGTCTGTGGGGCAAGGTGCCACTCGCGCGACAACGTCGGCGAAATCAAAGTCAGCGCCAAGATGTCAAAGCCATCGAGCAGGTTGGCCGCGACACAAAACGCAATGACCAGGATCTGGCAGGTTCGCAACGGCGAGGTTTCGATGTGCTGACGGACTGCCTGCAGGCTCATGCGGTCCCCTCTGTTATCATTCGTTGTGGGATCGTGCAAAGAGAACAGTCTTTCATGCTGGCAGTCAAGGCCCCGCACCAGATCAAAGCCATGATTCGCTACGTGGTCAAAGGCGAACAGGCGATCTTCTACCCATGCGAACGCGACAAATCCTATTGGCCCGGCGATGATCATGAAGTCATGATCACGGACCTGCGCTCGTTGGCCGCACTCCCCAGCATCGAGCGCAACGGATTTACAATGCTGCGCGAACCTACCGCCATGAGGGATTACCAGGACCCCGGTCAGATCGAGCAGGTGCTCTATCCCGAGGCGGTCGGATTGGCGAAGCGGCTCAACGGTGCAGCTCACGCTATCGCCTTTGGGCCGGTGGCTCGCAGCGACCAGCCTGATGGCAGCCAGAGTCGCTTGCCGGCTTTCGGCGCCCATGTGGATTATGGCCGGCGCACCATCGAAGAGGTGGCGCGACCCGTCCTCGGAACGCACGCTGATTACTGGCTCAGCAAACGCGTGGTGCTGATGAATCTGTGGCGCCCGATCTGCACCGTGTATCGTACCCCGCTCGCATTGTGCGATGCCTCGACGGTGCAACCCGGCGATCTGCATAACAGTGAAATCCGTGGTGGCCTGGACGATCCGAATCGGCCGTCGCTCTACGGCTACAACCTCAGCTACAACCCCGGCCACCGCTGGTACTACACCTCCCGTATGCAGCCTGAGGAGCTCTTTGCATTCAAGCTTTACGACTCGGATGCAGCGCGTGCGCAGTGGACCGGCCACACGGCCATCAACGATCCTGAAACGCCCGACGACTCCCCGCCGCGTGAAAGCATGGAAATCCGCACGATCTCCTTCATATAGCCGGGCCGCCCTGGCACCTGGGTCGAGACTGTGATCCAATCCGGCCAGCGCAAATAGCCGGAGATTTTCTATGCCACTTGAGGTGATCGGCGCGGGCTTGGGTCGTACCGGCACCGTCTCTCTGAAGTTGGCACTGGAGCAGCTCGGTTTTGGTCCCTGCTACCACATGACGGAACTCCTCATGCATCCGGACCACGCCGCGGGCTGGGTGCGGGCTGCCGACGGACACCCCGACTGGGAAGGCATCTTCTCCGGATACGCTGCTACGGTGGACTATCCCGGCTGCAGCTTCTGGCGTGAACTCGCACGGCGCTACCCATCGGCAAAAGTGCTGCTCTCGGTGCGCGATCCGGACCAATGGTTCGAGTCGACGCAGGCGACCATTTTCAGCGACGCATCGAGCGCAACCTTGAATGCATCGCCCCTGCGGGGGTTTTTCGAAAAGACGGTTTGGCGGGATCTAAGCGACCGCGTTCACGACCGCGCTTTCATGGTCGAGCTGTTTCGGCGACACAACGCCGAGGTCGAGCGCACGATCCCGAAGGAGCGCCTCCTGGTATACAACGTTACGCAAGGATGGACGCCGCTGTGCAATTTTCTGGGCGCGCCGATTCCCGACAACCCCTTTCCATGCACCAATTCCCGAGATGAGTATGCCGCGCGCAGCGCTGCGCGGGCGAAGGCTGCCGCATCCACCATCGCGGAATGGGGCGAGGAGATTCGTGCGCACCTCAACAGGCAGCGTACGCCAGACTAGGAACCACCGGGCGGTGCCTGCAGATTTGATTTCAGGTAATTGGCCAAGCCACCCAGTTCCAGGATTTTGCGCACCGAGGGCGGAATCTGCGGAAATGGATATCCGCGACCGGCGTGGGTGACCAGGCCGTTGACCAGGTCGATGCTCAGAGTGTCTCCCTCGCTGGCAGCCGCGGCGACTTCCGGGCATTCCACAATCGTCAAACCATCATTGATGGCATTGCGATAGAACGTGCGGGCAAAAGATGCGGCCACGACCGCCCGAATCCCCAGTCCCTTGATCGCCGTTGACGCCTGCTCCCGCGCGCTACCGCAGCCGAAGTTGCGACCCGCGACGATGATGTCGAAGCCGCGAAGCTTATCCGGGAAGTCCGTTCCGAGCATTTCAAAGGCATGTTTGGCGAGCTCGGCAGGCTCTATGTAGATCAGATAACGTCCCGCGATGATGATATCGGAATTGACGTTGTCGCCAAACTTGAAGACGCGTCCGATAATCTGCGTTTCCACAGTTATTCCTCAGAAGAATTCACGCGGATCGGCCAGCGCACCTTTGATCGCCGAGGCCGCCAAAGTGGCCGGGCTCGACAGGTAGATGCTCGATTTGCTGCTGCCCATGCGGCCAACGAAATTGCGGTTTGCCGTTGACAGCGACACTTCGCCATCTGCCATCATGCCGCCATCGCCAGCGCACGCCCCGCAGCCGGGGTTCGTCACCAGGGCGCCACTTTCGATGAGCGACTGCAGCACCCCGGACTTCATTGCCTGCAGCATGATCTGCTTCGAACCGGGGGTAACGATGAATCTCACCCGTGGATCGACACGCCGCCCGTCAAGAATCCTGGCGGCCACCTGCAGATCCTCGTACTTGCCGTTGGCGCAGGATCCGAGAAACGCCTGATCAATTCTGGTTCCAACCACCGCGGAGATGGGTTTGGTATTTTCCACCTGGTGAGGGCACGCCACCATCGGTTCCAGATCGGGCAATTCGACGCGCAACTCGCGCTCGTAGCTCGCATCTGCATCCGCGAACACCGGTTCATACGCGGTCGGCTCCAACCCGCGGCTCCTCAGATATTCCACGGTCGCGGCATCGGGCGGTATAAACACGCACTTCGATCCCATTTCCATGGCCAGATTCGCCACCGTCATGCGCTCGGAGATGCTCATCTGCGGTATGGCGTCGCCGTAAAACTCAGCCGATTTATAGCCACAGCCGTCAGCCCCCAACTTCCCGATCAGGTACAACATCAAATCCTTTGCGCTGACGGCGGGCGCAAACCTGCCGTTGAGGACAAAGCGGATGCTGCTCGGCACCTTCATCCACAGCTTGCCGGTCACCCACACGGAGGTGACTTCCGTGTAACCAATGCCGCAGCCCAATGCGCCCAAAGCCCCGTAGATCGTGCAGTGCGAATCGGTACCTACGATCAGATCGCCGGGTTTGACGTGTCCATTCTCCATCAGGACCAGATGTGCGATGCCCGCATCGACATCATAGAATTTCGTTATGCCGAAATCGCGCGCGAAATTGCGCGAAGTCTGTTGGTCCTGGGCATACTTCTCGGTCTTGGCCGGCGCGACGTGGTCGAGCACGATTGCAAGCCGCTGCGGGTCAAAGAGCTTCGTCGCGCCGATTTTGCGCATGACGCTCACCGACCTCCAGGTTGCCGTATGGCTCATGACCAGATCCGGATAGGCATCCACGATCTCGCCGGCGGTCACCGTATGTGCTCCGGCCTTGCTGGCCAGGATCTTTTCGGCGATGGTCTTGCCCATGATGAACGTACGCCTTAGATGGGATCGGTCTGCGCGAGCGGCAGTGCGCTCAAGGTATCCGGACGCTTGTGATAGTTCACGTGATACAGCATCGTAACGGCCACGGATGCCACGGTACCGACGGCCAGTGGAATCGCGGCAAGATCAAACAAGGTGCCCATACCGTAGTGGCGCCCGACCAGGAATCCGACTATAGACGGCCCGATCGCACCACCGACACGTGCAAAAAGCATAAACCAACCAACTCCGAGTCCCCGCACCGCAGTTGGATAAACGCTGCTCACACAGGACACCTGCGCGAAGTGCAGGCCCAGAATACAGAAACCCGCGATCGGTATGATGAACAGCACGACGGTTTGGCTGTTGCCGGGCAATCCGAGAGCCAGGACGAGGGGTATGGACAGAACATACAGGACCGTGCACGGAATCATCCCGAAGCGGTCCAGGGGCCGCATGATCGCCCAGCCCCCGATCGTTCCCACAAATTGGAACAGGGCCACGGTAAGGGAGGCGCGGCCGAACGGGATTCCCGCATCCGTAAGCAGCGTCGGCAGCCACGTGTTGAATGAATGGAACACCACCATCGCCAGGAACGCACCCAACCACAGCAATGGCGTCAGCACGGCCAGCTTGCCCGCAAACAGCCGCAGTGGCGAGGCCGAGCGAGCGCCGGGGCTCTGCGCCTCCTCGCCGAGCAGATACTGCACATCGGCGGGCGCGTTCAGCGTGGGATCAAGTTTGTGCAGCACCGAGCCGAGCTCGGTATACCGCCGCGGCTTCAGGCACAGGAATTTCGGTGACTCGGGCAGGAACAGCGCGACGCCTGCGGCCAATGCCAGCGGCAGTGCGCCACCGAGAAGGAACAGGAACGGCCAGCCAAAGTGCTGCAGCAAAGGCGGTGCAATGACTCCGGGCAGTCCCGAACCAATTGTCGTCCCCGAAAAGACGATGGTGACAAAGGTCGCGCGCAGCCTGCGCGGCGCAAATTCGCTCACCGTGGCCACCGTGACCGCCAGAGCGCCCGACATGCCGATGCCAGCCAGGAATCGGATGACAACGAGCGCAACGAGCGAGGTGCAATAAGCGGAGGCGACGCCGAAGACTCCAATGACGATGGTACTGACAATCATGGCCGTGCGGCGGCCGGCACGGTCGCCCAGGGCGCCAAACGCGAATGGTCCGATCAGACCTGCGACCAGGCTGGAACTGAATAATGGTCCGAGCGCCGCGCGGTTCAGGTGCCAGGCCTTGACTATCGCCGGCGCGGCAAAGGAAACCACCGTGATGTTGTAGCCATCCACGACGGTGACCAGCAGACACAGCGCAAGGACAATGAACAGAAAGCGGCTGACGGGCTGCTGGTTAATGACCTGCGTAACGTCGAGCGTTTTAGTCATGTCATCTTTCCTTTTTTGCCGGTCGCGGCGGCTACGGCGAGAGTGAGCGCGGATCGGTGATGCGGCCCGTAATCGCAGAGCTGGCCACGGTCAATGCCGAGGCGAGGAAGTGTCGGGACTTCGGGTGTCCATTGCGGCCCGGGAAGTTGCGTGCCTGAGTCGAAATCAGCACCTCGTCCTCGGCCAGCGCGCCCATATTGAAGGCCTGGTTGGAGCCGGCACTGGGCGGGAAAATATTGGCGCCCGCGACGTGCAGGGTCTCCAACAGGCCTGCGCGCAGCGCCGCCAGATAGATCTGGCGTGAGGCCGGCACAATCTGCAGGCGTACCGCCGGATGAACCCGGTTTGCAGAGAACAAGTGCGCCACCGCGCGAATATCCTCCAGTCGACCCCCGGTGCTGCCCCCAATCTCCGCTACATTGATCCCCGTGCCGGCAACGGCCGCAACCGCCTTGACGTTACCCACGGTCGGCGGGCAGGCGATCTGCGGCTCAAGTGCGGACACGTCGACATCGATGATCGCGGAGTACTTGCCCTGCGCATCGTTGTGGAATATTTCGAACCGGTCGTGACCCACCAGGGTACGCGCATATTCCACCGTCTTGTAATCGGGATTGATAAACCCGCACTTGCCACCCACATCGATTGCCTGCAGAGGAAACAACAAGCGATCGACCATCTCCAGGCCTTCGATATACGGACCCGCATACTCGATCGCCTTGTAAATGGCGCCATCCTCACCGATGTGGCCCACGAGGAATTGGGAGACGTCCCGTGGCATCACGCCGGGCCCGGTGTTGCCGTGCAGGTGGACCTTGATGGTCTCGGGAACCTTGAACCAGCCGCAGCCGCGCGCAAATCCCAGGCCCGCCATGGAGTCATTGCCAACCCCGGTTCCGAAGGCACCCAGGGCGCCGTAGATGGGTGTGTGGGAATCGCAACCCACCACGATCATCCCTGGAGTCACCAGTCCGGCCTCCAGAATCGCATGATGGATGCTGCCGCAGCCGCTGTCGAAGACATGGCGAATGTTGTGCTTCGCGGCAAACTTGCGCACGTCGGCCAATGCCTGCGCTGCCTCACGCGTCGCCGGCGAAAAGTTGTGATCGAAGGCAAAGACGATCTTCTCCGGTTCGACAATGGCGGTCCCCGCCATTGTCGTCTCGAACACCTTCATCACGAAGTTCGCGCTCAGATCGTGCATGACCATGAGGTCGAGCTTGCACACCACCACATCGTCGGCCGCCACCATTGCCTTGCCGGCCTTGCGCGCCAATATTTTTTCGACGACATTCATAAGAGTTCTATGCCACCGGCATGCCGCAGGCAGGTGTCACCATAGAACAGGCGCACGCCGGCGCCGCCATCGAGTTCAACCTCAAGTGCGACGACCGCCGCCTCCGGCAATGCCCGAGGCTGAGCCGGTTGCCAGGGATAACTCCCGGACAGCGTCTCCATATGATCCAACCGTTCCATTGCCGGCAGCGGACTGACAAGTCCTGCCATGTTGCGCGCTACCTTGGCCCAGTGCCCGCTGTATTCGACCGCAGTCATGATCGAGGTGCCGCGACCGACAAGCTCCCCGGTGGCAGGCCGAAAGCGGCCGCGTCCATTCGACACCAATGCGACGAGGTCTTCTGCTCCAGCACGACGTATCGCCCGTTCGATTCGCCCGATCAAAGTGAATTCATTCATGCCGATGGCGGCTGCGACCAGTTCGTCGGTCAGCGCCTCGCGTGCGAGGGCTGCGGCGTGGCGATGCATGGCGATTTCCGCCGCATCGGGCGCGGGGCGCGCCAGCTCGCGCGGAATGTCGATGACTTCCAGCCGCTCGGCGCGGATCTGCGCGTGCAGGTCGTGGGGCAAGCCTTCGAAGTCAAGAAATCCCAGGCGCGACCAGCCCCGCTCCGTAGCAAGTTTCAGCAGCTGTGTCGGCAGACTGGGGCTGGGGACGATACTCTCGTGGATGGTTACGGTCTTGATCCATGGATATACGCGCGGCGACAGTGAGCACAGCAATACCGGCGTCTCTGCGCGGCCAATTACCGCGAAAGCACGATTCCAGTACGGCATGTAGTTCGAGACGTAGCGAACATCGTTGGAGCGCCACACGTCGGTGTAGACGACGAGCGCCGGCACCTGATAGCGCTGCATGAGCTGATCGAGCGCATCCCGTCGTGCCGTGAATGCACGCGGCGGCACACGCGCCTTGTCCCAGGTGATGAGTCCGCGCTTCATGTGTGGAACAGCTTCTTGGGCGTATTGCTCAAGGACACACACCCGTCTGCCGTCACCAGCAGCGTGTCGCCGAAAACCATGTATCCCGACAATGGCAGGTAGGTATTGGGATGGGCAATGACGATCATGTTCGGCTTGCAAATGTAGTGCACGTTCTCCAGCACATGCGGCAACTCATCGGGATACAGCCCGAGATTGTGCCCGCGGACCCGGGTGTACTGCGGGCCGGTATACTCGCCGAAGCCGTGCGCCCGAAAGACATCGTTCTGCACGCGTGCCACGTCGGCGGTATCCACGCCCGGGCGCAACAGATCCTGCGCCGCTTGCTGCGCTTCGGCGAAAATCGCGAAGGCCTGGCGCTGCCGTGCGTTCGGTTCACCCACCACCAGGGTGCGGCAGATCTGGGCATAGTAGCCGTTGATCTGCGGGGTCAATTCCGTGGTGATCGAATCACCCATTGCGAATTTTCGCGCCGTCGGCGGCTTCATGCCCGTGACTTCGGTGCCGCCCGAGGCAAGCAGCATGAAGTTGTCCTCGGCGCCGTGGGCCTTGACGAACGATTCGACCTCGGCCACCAGCTCGAATTCGCTCATGCCAGGTGCCGCGACTTCGACGAAGTACTCATAGCCGCGGTCCGCCAACTGCGCCGCCTGCCTGATCCAGGCGATCTCCTCTGGTGTCTTCACGCGACGGAACTCTTCGATTTCCAGCGTGGCAGATACCGGTGCGGCGCCACAGGCATTGGCCACCAGCTGCACCAGACGTGCCGGCATGTGTTCCATACCGTTGATGGCGACCGATCTGGCCTGTGCACGCGCCAGCAGCTGCTCGAGCCCCAGCGTCGGTTGCAGCGACAGCTCGATCATCCCATCGACGGCTGGAGCGATGAACTCGAGGTCCGAGGGGTCCGTGACGACCACATCGACCTGACCACTGCGGTACAAGACTGCGAGGATTTGCGCGCCGTTGAAATTCCGGTTCAGCAGGCAGCGGAAATTTTCCTTGCGCCAACCGTCGCCATAGAACAGCAGGAGCTCCCAGCCATGCTCATGCATGAGATCGAGGTACTGACGGTGGCGGGGTTCGTTGCGCATCATTCCATCACGCATCATGCTCTACGGTGAGACGGATTCCAGAAACCACTCGGTAGGCAGTTCGCGCCCCAATCCCCGTGCGCGTGCCTGCTGGAGCACGGCGGCACCGACCGCCGCGAACTGGATCCCCGAGCCGGTGTTGTTGTTGTACAAAGTGATCTGTTGCGGGGAAGCGCGTCCCTTCACGGTGCCCGCGACCAGCTCCTGCACCTCATGGATGGCATCCCAGCTAATGAGTCCCTTTTCAGCCGCCTCCCAGATATCCGGCGACTTGTCCTGCTGCGCCACATCCTTGGCATGCACGACATAGATATCGGCGCGACGGATCATTTCATCGTCGATCTCACGGCGCTTGTTGCTACCGTCCGAACCACCGATCGAGGCCACGTAAACGCCCTTCTCGATCCAGTGACCATCGAAGACCGGGTCCCAGGCCGCAGTCGCGGCCTGGATGAAATCGCTGCCCTCCACGGCAGCGCGTGCCGACTCGACCGGCTCGATCAACCGATCCAGCTTGCGGCTCATGCGTTCACAGAAATCACGGCAGTGCTGCGGGTTCGGGCTGAAGACTTTCACGCGCTGGAATCCGAACACGCTGCAAAGCGCCTCCACATGCGCACCGGCCTGCCAACCACTGCCGAAGAGACCAAGCACCTGCGGGGCCGCGGGGGCCAGGTACTTCGCGCCCACGGCACTCATGGCCGCCACGCGCACCTTCTGGATCACCCCGTCCGGCATGATGGCGATCGGTTCGAGCTTTTCGAGATCGAACAGCAGCACCAAGCCGCACCAGCGCTGACCGGTGGCGGCGGGCAGGATGCGGCGCCGCTTCACGCCGGCGGTGTAGGAAAAACCGGCCATGTCGGAGGTGATGCGCAGTGCCCACACCCCGCTCGCGACGCCCCCGCCCTCCTGGGATTTGAAACGATAGCGAAACCCCGGGTGCTCACGCGAGTCCACAGGCATATAGGTCTGGCTGCGCGGCCGGTTGATGGCCTGCCCGCGCGCCAGCTCTCCTAGTATCTGCTCCGTGGCCGAAATGGCACGCTCATGCGTCAGTGCCTGTTCGACCTCTTCGTTGGTGAGCAGCAATGTCATGGGGGAAGGTCCATGAAGGCCGCGCCCGACTGCAGCAGGGCGATGAGACCGCCCGACTTCAGCATGTCGAGCAGAAAATCCGGAGGCACCTTGCCGTGCAGGCAAGCGCCGCTCGTGAGGTTGTGCACGGTGCCAGCTTCGAGGTCAATCCGCAGCCGATCGCCGTCATTGACGAGTGCATGAATTCCCGGCGCTTCGAGCAGGGGCATGCCGATCTCGTGGCCATTGCGATAAAAGGTACGCGCAAAGAGTTCCGCCACCACCGCGCCGATGCCGGTGGCCTGAAGCGCCTTGGCCGCCAGGGCGCGCCCCGAGGAGCAGCCGAAGTTGCGGCCCGCCACGAGAATGTCCCCGGGTGCCACCTTCTTCGGGAATTCGGGATTGAGGCCTTCGAGAACGAAGGCGGCCATCTCTTTGGCCGTTTTGAACATAATGTGGGAGGGTGTAATGAGGTCCGTGGGTACGTTGTCGCCGAATTTCCAGCACCGCCCCTCAAAACTCAGGCTCTTCGTCACATTGCCCCCTACCTGCTTATCAGGTCATTGTTCGCCCGCACGTCCTAAGTGTCTAATAGCACCCTAGGCTCAACCCATAACATCTGGCTATGCCCATGGAACTCAACAGCCTGAAACGGTTCATTGCCGCCGCGGAAGCCGGCAGCCTCGGCAAAGCGGCTGAAGCGCTCAGCATTTCGCAGCCAGGACTGAGCAAGAGCATCCGCCAGCTCGAACTCGACTTCGGGGGCAAGCTCCTCGATCGCAACGCCAAAGGCGTGACGCTGACCGCATTTGGCAAGACCGTCTACGTGCGCGCCAAGCGGATCCTGGCCGAATGGCGCCATCTGGATAATGAGCGCGTGGCTTTGTTCAACGGCTTGGTAGGACACATCACCGTCGGCATCGCGCGCGGCACCGGCTTTCTTGGGCGCGTTATTCCTGCGGTCAGCGCCCGACTGTCCAATGAGCGCTATGCGGTGCATCTCACCGTCGTGAGTGGCGTGGCCGGCGAGCTGACCCAGGCTCTGCGGCTTGGGGATCTGGACTTCGCGGTGGCGGTACTGGAGGGGGTCAAGACCGATGCGGACCTGGTGCAGGAAGTCTTGTTCTACGACCGATGCGGACTGTTTGCCGATGCCCGTCATCCCCTGGCGGGTCGTGCCACCAGCGGCATCCGCGATCTCGCGGCCTTCTGCTGGCTGTGTTCGAGTGACGCCGAACCGCTGCGCGAAGCTCTCGTCGGGCTGGCGCATGGCACGGGAGTCGCGCCGCGCAAGACGCTGATCGACAGCAACTCCGTGGTTTACCTGATAAGCACGCTGATTGGCAGCGACTTCGTCGGTCTGCTGCCCATGGACGCCGTCGAGGATGCAATCGATGACGGGCGACTCGTCGAGCTGGTTCTTGATCCGGAGCAGCGCTCGCAGGTCGCCGCGGCAGCCGTGGAGCGTCCGGTTGGCTTCCTGCGCCGAGCCGATTCCGCGCTGTCGCCGGTTGCGCTGGCATTCCAGGACGAGATCCGCAGCCACTGCCTCAAACTCGGCTATCCGCTCGTGTCGGTGAATACGCCGCGCGTGGCACCACTGGTATTGACGCAGATCGCGGACCGATAGAGCGGCTCGACAAACCTGGTGCCCGGCAGTTCATCGCGGATTTTCATGAACAATGGCGCCAGCCCGTTGTCGAGCCAGACACCCCAGATGCTGTCGTGATGATCGGGGATATAAAGTCTCGGACGAAACAGCTGCAAGTGCTGGAATGTATAGGCGAGCTGGGTCTGCGCGATCGGATGCGGGGTCCACGGAAAGATGGCCACGTCAACCGGTGCGAGCTCGCTCGCCAGTTGGCGCTCCGCGGCGTTCGGATCCCCGACACTGTCGAACCACACGATCGTAAAGCCGCTGGGGAAAGTGAAGGTGAAACCCATTGTACCTTCGGTGATGACTTTCGGGTCGCGCGATCCGCGCGCGAGCACGGCGTCTGACTGGGCCCGCTCTGCGGGGGTGAGCGGCGGCGCATCCACCCGGTACAGCGCGGCCAGCGCAGGAATGAGACCATCCTCGATCTTGCTGTGGATGATGTGCGTGGGCCGAATTGCGATATCCCCGTAGCGAAGCGTCTCGTTGCCGATGACCGTAATGGTCTGTGCCTTCGGCACACCAAGCTCGATGGCCTTCGCCGTGGTGATCGCAGCTCCGACCACCGGTGCGCCGGTCTGCGCGGCCACTGGCGCAACCTCACTGATGTGGTCGGCGTGCGCATGACCGATCAGGATTACATCGGCCTTGCGGACTTGAGCCACGGTGAAGCCCAGGGATGCCGTCCGGGCGGGACGCTCGTAGAAGGTATCCATGAGGACGATCTTGCCGTGATAGGCCAGTTCGTAGTTCGCCGTTCCCAGCCACCGCAGCACCGCAACGTCCCCGGTCGGCATCGGCCCGCCCTGCGAGGCAGGCACGAGACTGCGGCAGGCTGCTTGCGGTGCCGCGCCGGAGCGGCTGTCGCGAGCATCGGGCAGCGGCTGAGGCGCGCTGCATGCCACGAGGAGCAGGCTCATGGCCGCGCCAGCCAAGACCTTATCAACTCTTTGCCGAATCACCATTTGTGGCCTCACCGCCGGCTGTCATCATGCATCTGCCGACTCGATATCAGTCGCACCGATGATACGCAGTTAACTACTGTGCAGGCACCGCTGTCCATTTATGGCGGCTCGCCAGCCGCTTTAGTAGACTCTCACGCGCGAATACCCAAGTGAGCAGGAGCTGGCGCTAACGCGCGATCATGGAAATTCTCGCCCGGGACGAATGCATTTTCTATGTAAAGGAACTGATCGCTCAGCCGCTGTGCAAGACCTTTATCGACCTTTACGAAGCTGATCCGCGCAAACATCCAGGCTATACGGCCAGCCCCGGCGGAGATAAGCAGTTAGAAGTTGATGTGAAGGTCAGTACTGACCTGGATGTCGACACTGATGGAATTTGGACAGCGCCGTTCGCCCAGCTGCACTCGGCTGTGACCACCGTCATCCTCAGTATCGCCGCGCAGTTTCCATCACTGCAGGTCTCCCCGCTGCGGTGCACGGGCTACAAGATCCAGCATTACAAGAAGAATGAAGGGCATTTCAAGTGGCACTTTGACGCGCTCGGACCGGGCGGCTGGGATCGGCAGCTGGCGCTGATCGTTTATCTCAATTCCGTCACACAGGGCGGCGAAACCTGCTTCCATCGGCAGAATCTGCACATAAAACCCGTGGCCGGAGATGCGCTGTTCTTCCCGACCTTCTGGACCCATCTGCACTGCGGCGAAATTCCCAAATCTGGCGACAAATACGTCATTTCATCGTTTATCAGGTTCGCGGTCGCGGGGGCTGACACGCAGCCGGCGTAGTCGCTGCCCTCACGCCAGCCCCAGCGATTGCCACAGCTTGCGCGCCGCGCCGTCCGGGTCGTCCACTACGCGGCTCTGGGCGTCCAAGAGCATCACGGCGCGCCTGTGGGTGTCGTAGCGTGGCCAGGCCGGCTGCCCGTGCACAGCGGGAACGCCGCTGCGTGCGAAGCTGGCGAAATAGCCGCTCATCGCCCGTGAGACCGCAGCCAGGCCGGGACCGTCGCCCTGCAGGTCGTGGATCTCGTAGTTGTCGAACACCACGGCAATGTCGCTGGCATGGCAGGCGCGCAGTGTCCAGTCCGTGCCCCTGATCGGCACATTGGAGCGGTAATCATCGCGATAGCGATAGACCGGCGCAGGTTGCAGTGACTTACGGTCGGCCAGCGCCACCGTATCGTTGCCGATCACCAGCGCCGTCTCGATCGCGATCGCGCGTTCCACCGGCGTATTGCCCGGCATGGCCTGGCGGTAGACGGCCAGGATTCGATCGGCCGCATCGCCAAGGCGACTGTGCGCCAGTGCACTGACAGCGGCCGCATCGGCGCCGAAGAATTTCGGGTTTTCGCGCTCGAAGAACACGGCCTCGTCGTGCATGCTGCCGATCAGCAGCGGCACTGCGGCGCACAGGGCCGGCGCGGCCGGCTCGAAGGGATTCTGCGGCAGGTAGGTTCCTTCTACCACCGGACCCCAACTGCCCGGACTCGGGGCCCGAAACGCTGCCATACCCGTTGGCGCATGGGAATGACTGGCCAGATAGTCACGGGTTGGCCTGACGAGCGCGCCCGCGCCTCGGGCCCCTGCCAGCTGGATGTCGAGCAGCTTCTGCGCGGGAACTGTCGCGAGCTTGTGCAGGTCCCGCGGTGCGATGCCCAGCCCCGCCAGCACTCTGCGCGCGGTCTCGGTAGCGATGTCCTTTGGCAGGCCACGCAGCATCGCGCCGCTTTGAATCCCGGCCTTATGGAATAGCCCGTGCGCGGCGGGCATGGCCATGAGCGTGCTGGTCTTGAAGCCACCGCCAGACTCCCCGAACAGCATCACATTGCCGGGGTCACCGCCAAAGGCGGCTATGTTCGCCTTCACCCAGGACAGCGCAGCGAGGATGTCGAGAATGCCCTGATTCCCAGAGGTGGAATACTCCTCAGCGGCGAGTTCCCCGAGATAAAGATAACCGAACACACCGAGGCGGTGATTGCTTGCCACCACCACCACATCATAGGCCGCAGCAAGATGCGCCCCGTCCTGAATGTTCTGCCCCCCCGAGCCGGACGTGAAGCCGCCGCCATGGCAATAGAACATCACCGGTCGCCTGCCGCCGTCATTCACCGCCGGGGTCCAGACATTGAGAACCAGGCACTCTTCGCTGTAGGGTGGTTCGTGCTCGCCATAAGTGGTGCCAGGACCCTGCATGGCGGGAGGCCCAAGGACGGTCGCATCGCGCACGCCCGTCCAGGGTGTAACCGCGGGTGCGGCCTTGAAGCGATTCTTGCCCGATACCGAGCCGGCATAGGGAATGCCCTTGAAGGCCAGGGCACCGCGGCTGTGGCCACCGCGGATGCGCCCGGTGTTTGTCTCGACCTCGATGAAAGGCCCGACCGTCTGGGTGCGCCAGGCGGGCTCCGCGGCGCGCGCCGGCAGCCAAACGCCGGGCGCGGCGGCCGTCGCCACCCCGAGTTTCAGGAAGCCGCGACGATCAAAACCCGTGATATTCACTTTTTGGCCTTCAGCAAAGGACGCCCGGATCGCCATCGTTCGATTAAGGATTGATCGCGCAGCACGGCGGCGACTGCGGTGTGCAACTCCATGGGTTCATCGCTCAGCCCCAAGCCCTCAAGTGCCCGCTTCATACCCGCGTGGGTGGCGACCATGGTGTCTTCGATTGCTTTCAACTTCCGGATGCCGACCGAAAGATCCGCGGGATTCTCGTACAAATGCTCACATGCGTCGACGTCAAGTGAATGATGCAAGGCACAGGCCAGCGGTCGGGCGTGATACGCACTGCACGCGCCATCGACGAGAAAAGCACACTTCACGTTCCTCGACAAGTGCTGCTCCTCTGACATATGCGCAATCTGCTCCGCGTTCGCCAGAATGCGCTGTTCAATTTCCTGCGCCAGGGGGGCGCGGATCTGTGATCTCAGATAGCGAAAAAGCGCAATCGCTTCAGGCGGCGCAACGCTCACACGCAGATGACAGCAGAAGCTGCATCCGGACCTGCAGGCGATGGGCGCACCTTGCGTCCGCAGATGCTCAAAGGTCGCCTCAAATTTTCGATCAGCCTTGGCGACGAGCGCCACGCAAGAGTCCACGTCCGTACCGCTTTTCAGCGTGCTGACGGTAGCATCGAAAATAAACTGCGCTGCCGGGCGCGGATCCTTAATCTCATCCATGAATGGCCGATCTCCTGCTTGCCTGAGGCCTCACCCTGCTGGAAAAGCCGCGTGTCCATAGACTACCCGAAGGCGCGAGGCCTCACGACTGCTCGCATCAGTGCTATGATCAAGTCGCTGGAAAGCACTGAAGTGCCGGGGAGAACCGTCATGGCGGTGGTCGCGCAGTTGCTGAAGCACAAGCCGGACACTATCTACAGTGTCGACCCGGGGGCGCCGGTGCTCGAAGCGATCCGCCTGATGGCCGAGCACGGCGTGGGCGCGCTGCTTGTCATGCAGGGTCAACGGCTGGTGGGCGTGGTCTCGGAGCGCGATTACGCCCGCAAGGTCATTCTAAAAGGCCGATCGTCCAGTGAGACCTCGGTCCAGCAGATCATGAGTTCACCGGTGTTCACCGTGCGTCCTGATCAGTCGGTGCGCGAATGCATGCAGATCGTGAACGACAAGCGCGTCCGGCATCTGCCGGTGGTCCAGGGCGAGCGCGTCGTGGGCGTGCTCTCGATTGGCGATTTGGTGCGCGCCGTGCTCGAGGAGCAACAAAGGACAATAGAAGAACTCGAACAGTACATTCGCAGCTAACCGGAACTGTCAGGCCGCCCGCATCGCCGTGGCGACCGGCAACCGGGCCGCTCTGATCGAGGGCAGGATCCCGCCGAGCAGCGCAATGCAGAGCGCCCAGCACAGTGCGATCACGACAAGGTGCGCCGTGACGGCCATCGGAAAGGTGATTTGCGCGGCCACCACCACGTGCTTGTTGAAGAGGTACCAATCGATGCCGGCGCCGAGCAGCGCCGCGGGAATCGCGAGGACCAGCCCCTCCGCGAGTACTGAACTCACGACCGGCAGTGCGCCAAAACCGATTGCGCGCAGCGTGGCGATCTCCAGCTTCCGGGCATCGACGGACGCGTAGAGACTCGCCAGCGCGCCGCAGGCCGCGCCCAGTCCCATCAGGCCGCCGAGGAAGAAGCTTATGAAGTCGAGGAGCTTGCGCCGCGACTTGATGATGTCCTCGCTCGCCTCCACCTGGGTTTTCACCTCCGCCGTCAGCGTTGGATCGTCGACGACCGCATTTTTGAATGTCGTGAATGCGCCGGGTGATTCGAGATCTACGTTCACGACGTTGAAAGTCGCTTGCGGGAACGCCGCCAGTACGGTATCGGCATCCCCGATGACCGAGTCCTCGAGAGCCGTCGCCGTGCTGTGATATGCCCCGACGATCTTCCACGGCGTGCCTCGGACTCGCACCTCATCGCCAACGTCAAAATGCCTGAAGCGCGCGCGGATCAGGTCGCTCACGATGAGTTCGTGCAGCCCCGCGCGGAAAAATCGTCCCGCGACGATATGGACCTGTGGATTCATGGTCACCCATTCCGGACTGACGGAGAACAGGCTGACGCTACCACGCTGATTCTGGCGATTCACGGCATTGAGGAACATGAATACGTTGGCAGTGGCCTCGGGCTTGCCGTTGGCGTCGCGCTTGATCCCCGGCTTGTTGACGATGCTGTCCAGGATGGTTTTCGGCAATGAGCTGTCCAGTGCCGACTGCGCGCCGCGTGAGAGGACGACGACAGCGTTTGCGTCGATATCCGCCTTAATGAACCTCTCCAAACCCTCGCTCAGTGCGAGCATTGCAACCAGTACGCCCATGACGGTGGCGATGCTGATCACGGTAATGAGGGAGGTACTCAGCCGCTGCGGAATGCTGCGAACCGAGGCGACGGTAAGGAGCCATGCTTGGCGTATGGTTTTCATCTCTGCAGCCTCAGCGGTTTGCGAGCGCGTCGACCACGCGCAGTCGCAGTCCGCGCCACCCGGCCATCGCGCCAACAGCAAGCGCGAGTACCACGGCGAAGGCAATCCCGGTCGCGTAGACAGACGGCGGCACCGATACGGTGCCAATTTCCTCGCGGGCGGCCGGAAGAAGCCGCACGCCGAGGACCAGACCGATCATGGCGCCGACGACGCACAGAACGAACGTCTCTCCGAGGATCAACAGCATCACGCTGCGGTCGGAGAAGCCCACCGTCTTCAGGACCGCCAGCTCCGGGGTGCGCTCGCGGATCGATTGCATCATCAGTGCCCCGGTGGCAAAGAGCAGCACGCAAAGGGTGGCGCCGACGATGCGGTGCGCGACGGTGTCGATATCGCCGAAGCTGGAAACCTCCGCCTGCACCAGCTCCTGCTCCGACTGCGTGAGCGTCTCGTTTGATGAGTTCGTGTATTGGGAGTCTATTCTCTGCTCGATGGCGTTAGCGTGCGCGGGGTCGGCAATGCGCATGACCGCCAGATTCATCGTGTCGCGAGCCTGTCCCTCCGGCAGCGACTCGTTGACGTAGTCGTAATGAGTGAGCAGAAGCTGCGCGTCGTCCTCGTGCTCATCCTCCGTATCTTTCCAGGTCCCGACGATATCGAACGTCCAGTTGCCCGTACCGTCCTTGCGCTTCAGCTGCGACTGCAGTGTCACGCGCTGCCCGACCTTCCAGCCGTACTTGTGCATCGTGCCGATGCCCACGATGACACCATCCCGGATCTGGCGTAGCGCGCGCAGCTGCGCGGGGTCGGCGGCATCCTCGGGGTACATCATGAAGTATGCGTCCACATCGGTTGCGCAGATCCCGAGGCCCTGCTCGGGGCGCTGGTAGCTCGCCCCGAACTGATAGCGGGGGGCAATCCCGATGACGCCCGGCATGGACTTGACCCAATCGACAATTGCGATCGGGATCGGGAATCCCAGGTTCAGCTTGCTGCCAACGTACAGTCGATCGGGATGCGAGGAGGCAATCGCGTGGTTGATGCCGCTGGTCAAGCCTTGCAGGACACCGAACAGCGTGAACGCAATGATCACCTGCGCGAGAATAAGGATGGAGCGGCTGAGTTTGCGCCGCAGTCCGGCCCAGACCAAAGGTATGAACTTCATCAGCCCCCCCCTCGCACACCATCAATCATAGCCGAGCTCACACTGTAGTCTAACGCGGAGCCGCCCCGTAGTACCGGGTTCTTCGCTCGCAAGGCTGCACCCGATCGGAGGGTCCCAGGCGTATATAGAGTCTGTGAGTCCTACGTCGCTGACCCTCGAACTGTCGTCGCTGCCCGCCGATCCGCAAATCAGGCAGGCGGCGGATAGCGACTTCGCGGCGGCCCGTGCCGGTGATACCACCGCCTTTGTGCGCCTGGTTCGCCAGCACCAGGCGCGGGTATTCAGCGTGGCGCTGCGTCTGACGGGGCGCCGGGAAGATGCCGAGGAGCTGGCGCAGGACACCTTTCTGGGACTGCACGCTCAGCTGCGCAACCTGGAGTCGGCGCTGCACGTGCGCCATTGGGTGTGCCGCACCGTGACCCATCGGGCCATCGATCTGCTGCGCGCCCGGGCCCGTCGGCCGCAATCCCAGTCCCTGGACCACGTGGTGCCGGAGCTCCCGGTCGAGGATGTCAGCACAGACCCGCTACTGCACCGCACGCTGCGCGGCCTGTTGTTGCGCCTGCCGGAAATCCCGCGCGCCGTTGTGGTCTTGAGGTTCCAGGAGGATCTGGATCCCCTGGACATTGCCGCAACCCTGGATCTACCCCTCAACACCGTAAAGAGCCACCTGCGCCGCTCATTGGACTGGCTGCGTGGGCAGGGACTGGAGATACCCCAATGAATGGCCGCGACGCAAAGGCTGCGGATCGGCTCGAGCGAGCCTTGCAGGCGAGCCTGCGACCCGTGGATCCGGGCGCGGATTTTGCGGCCGCCGTGCAGGCGTTGATCGCCACGGCCGCGCCAAGCCCTCCGCTCGCTGCTGCGCAGGCGCCCGCAGGCCGTCCGCGATGGCTGTACTCGGCTTCATTGGCGTTGGCTGCGTCGACGGTCGTGGCATTGGCCGTGGGGTGGCAACTGCAGGACCTGCAGGTCCAGCGGCACGCCGAGCAGGTGCGCCGGGAACAGGCTCGCGCGCAGACACAGCTGCTGCTGGCCCTGGAAATCACCAGCGAGCGGCTGGGACTGGCGCAGCGGCGCATTGAACAGTACCAATCACAGGAGAAGAGTTTATGAGGCACACTTTGCGGCACAGCGTCTGGATGGTGGCGGGCTTGTTGCCGGCGCTGGCGGCCGCACAGGCGGGGAAACTCGTGATACCGGATTTCGCGGATCTGGCGCAGAAGGCCAACAACTCGGTGGACATCACGTTGGACGGGGACATGCTCAAATCCGCCACGTACCTGATGGGCGCCGCGGGCGGCCGCAGTTCCGGCGACACCGATCTGTCGTCGCTCGTGGCGGGATTGAAGGCCATCACCGTGCGCAGCTTCACCTTCGACGAACCCAACATGTATTCGCACCAGGCCGTGGACGGCATTCTGGCGCAGGTCAATGTCCCGGGGTGGCAGAAGATCGTCTCAGTGCACGAAAAGGGCGAGCGCGTGGAAATACACATGCGGCAGAATTCCGCGGATGGCGGCTTGCTGATCGTCACCGAGGAACCCAAGGAGCTGACCATCGTCAATATCGCCGGCAAGATCAATATGGATCAGCTGCGCCAGCTGCAAGGTCACCTGGGTGTGCCGAACATGCCAGGCATAGTCGGGGGTGCCGCGCCCGCGGCGACTCCCGTGCCGGCAGTCCCGCCGGCAGCGCCGGTGATTGTCACGCCGGCGCCTCCGGCACCGACCGCGAATCAAACCGCCACCTGGGTAGCACACTAGCTGCACAACCTCCACCCCAGTGGTCAACCCGATGGAAGCCGCGACCCGCGCCGGCGATCAAATTCGCCTCATTCAAATTCCTGGTGTCGGTCATTTCAAAATCGCCAGCCCTCGCGCGTCGTCCTGGCCGAAGGTGCAAGAGGCAGCCCAACCACAGTCACTGCCACGGCCACGCCGTCGATTCGGCGGGGCCAGCGCTCACTAACTGTGCCGTGACGCGGCGTACCGGGAACGGCTGATAGCGGTACCAGCGCACTTTATGACGTTCCCCCCACCGTCCGTAACCTTCGCAAGTCCCGATGAGACAGCCGGGGATATTCTGTCGGTGTGGGCTTCGGTGATGTAAGTCATTCGTGAGGCAAAACTGATGCGCAATCGATACCTGGGCTGGCTGTTACTCGCGTTCATGTTCCCCTTTTCCGCCTTGGGCGCCGAGGGGTCCAGCGGTGCCGTCGACTCCGCGCAAGCGAAACAGTACTGGGGCTTCCTCAACGAGTATTGCAGCAAGTGCCATAACACGACCGACTGGGCAGGCGGGGTCGCCTTCGGCGCCATGAGCGCGCAGGACATTCCCAGCGACGCGAAAGTCTGGGAGAAAGCCATCCAGAAGCTGAGCGGCCGGCTCATGCCGCCGCCCGGAAATCACCAGCCGCCGCAACCTTCCATCGATGCTTTCGTTCATTGGATGGAGCACAGCATCGATCACGCCGCGGCGACACATCCTGCGTATACCGGGTGGGTGGCCCTGCATCGGCTCAACCGCAAGGAATACGAGCACGCGGTGTGGGATCTGCTGCGGGTGAAGATCGATGCCGAACGGCTTCTGCCCAAGGACGACCAGGCCGGAGGCTTCGACAATATCGCCGATGTGCTCCAGGTTTCCTCCACCTTCCTCAACCAGTATCTCGCCTCGGCGCGACAGGCCGCCAGCGAGGCGGTGGGCGATTCCCACGCAACGTCCGTCACGACCCAGTACACCGCGGGTCCGGATAGCGGTGCGCAGCTCTATCGGGGGCCGGGAATGCCGCTCGGGTCGCGAGGCGGGTTTCAGGTGACGCATGACTTTCCGGCCGACGGGAAGTACGAACTGGATATCGGCAACCTCGCGGTCGCGCTGTGGGTATTGAATCTCGAATTCAAGAACCACATCGTCGCCTCTCTCGACGGCAAGCCCTTCTGGCAGGGCGATGTGGGCGGCGATGCGCAAACCAAGGCCATCGATCAGCAGCAGGATCGTGCGGTCGACGCCATCAACAAGACGCTGAAGCACATCGATTTCCATGCGACAGCGGGGCCGCACGTTGTCAGTGTCACCTTCGTGCATCGCGACTTCGCCGAGTCGGAGGGTCGGCTGCAGCCGCTCAGCGCCGGCGATACCCAGGACGAGGTCCTCAGGCTGCGCTCCTTCTCGATCAAGGGGCCCCTCGAGGTCACCGGCCTGGGTTGGACTCCGAGCCGCCGCAAGATCTTTAGCTGCATGCCGCAATCTGCGCAGGACGAGCCACGGTGCGCCAGGCAGATCATCACGACGCTTGCGCAGGAAGCCTATAGACGTCCGGTGACAGCCGAGGACGTGGATCCCCTGATGGCGATCTATACCGCAGGCGCGCGGGACGGCGGCTTCGAAACCGGAGTCCGTAACGTGATCACGGCCATCCTCGCAAGCCCGTTCTTCCTCTATCGGGCTGAGCCGACCCCGGATCATGTGCAACCGGGGCAAACGTATCACATCACCGACCTCGAACTCGCCTCGCGCCTTGCATTCTTTCTCTGGAGCAGCGAACCCGACAGCGAGCTGATCACCCTGGGGACACAGAACCGGCTGCACGAGCCGGCGGTCCTGAAGGCCCAGGTGCTGCGGATGTTGAAGGATCCGCGCGCGATCACGCTCGCCTCGAACTTCGCGTTCCAGTGGCTCAACGTTGATCGCCTTGCGGAGGTCACGCCGGACCAGAAGGACTTTCCGGGCGTCGGTGATCCGCGACCGCTCTTCCGCAAGGAGCTCAAGCTCTTCGTGAACAGCGTGTTCAGCGACAACCTCGACGTGGTCGACCTGCTCACGGCGAATTGGACGTACCTCAATCGCGACCTGGCGCTGCTTTACGGCATCAATGACGTGCGAGGCACGCGTTTCCGGCGCGTCGAGCTCACCAATCCCGTTCGGTTCGGCCTGCTGGGCAAGGGCGCGTTTCTTATGGGCCAGTCGTACCCGACCCGCACCGCGCCCGTGCTGCGCGGCAAATGGATCCTCGACAGCATCCTGGATGCCCCGCCCGATCCTCCGCCGCCCGGCGTGAAGATGAACCTGCAGTCCGAGGAGGTGGGTGCCAAGGCGCTGACCGTGCGCCAGGAGATGGTCATCCATCGCCGCGACCCGAGTTGCTTCGCCTGTCATGGAGTGCTCGATCCCCTCGGCCTCGCATTTCAGAACTTCGACGCCGTGGGCCGATGGCAAACCATGGACCGCTATACCCACGCGCCCATCGACGCGTCGGCGACCCTCCCGGGCGGCTTCAAGGTCGACGGACCGACCGGAGTACGCAAGTTCGTCCTGCGCGATCCGTCCCGGTTCGTGACGGCGCTCACCGAGAACCTGATGACCTACGCGCTCGGCCGCACACTCGGCGATCAAGACCAGCCCGAAGTCCGCGCCATCGTTCAAGCCAGCGCGCAGGACGACTATCGCTTCGCATCAATCGTCATGGGAATCGTATCGAGCTCCGAGTTCCTGATGAGCACAGCACCACCTGCCGCGTCGGTGAAGACCGCGCAGGTGCTACGACCCGTTACAGCCGCGGTGAGCAATCAACCAAGGCAGGTTCAGTAAGGTGGGCACCATGTACATCACGAAGAAGCATCTATCCCGTCGCACCGTGCTTCGAGGCATCGGCGCCAGTTTCAGCCTGCCTTTGCTCGATGCGATGATTCCGGCGGGCACAGCGCTCGCGCAGACGCCCGCCAAGCCGATGCCATACATGGCATGCATCTATATTCCGCATGGCGCGGTCGCCGAAAACTGGGATCCGAAGGAGGCCGGCTCCAATTACACGATGTCGCCAATCCTGAAGCCGCTCGAGCCCCATCGTCAGTACCTGACGATCGTGAGCGGACTCAGGAACCGAGCCGCCGAGAGTCCGGCACCTCACGCGATCACTCCGGGAACCTGGCTTACGGCAGTCCACCCGCCGCACAGCCAGCAGCCGGACGTAGGCCCTTCGGTGGAACAGGTCGCGGCGCGGATTTTGTCGAAGGGTTTGCCACTGCAGTCGATCGAACTTGCGGGGGAAGGCGGTGGCGGCGCGAGCGACCCGGCATTCGGAGCCTCGTATTCCGACACAATTTCCTTTCGCACCGGCAGACAACCGCTGCCGATGATTCAGGATCCGCGGACGGTGTTCACGACACTGTTCGGCGATGGCAATACGCCGCAGCAGCGTGCGGCCATCCTCCGGGAGACCGGAAGCATCCTTGATTTCGTCCGCGAGAGTACTCAACAGCTGCAGCGAGGACTGGGGACCGCGGACCAGCGCCGGGTGAGCGACTACCTTGACTCCGTCCGCGAGGTCGAGCGCCGGATCCAGGGCATGGAGGCGAAGTTCGGCTCAGGCACGGGCATGAAACTGCCGGATGCTCCAGAGGGCATCCCGGACGATTACGGCAAGATGCTCGAGACCATGTTCGAAATGATGAAGCTTTCCTGGCAGGCGAACATGACCCGCTGCGCAACCTTCATGATGGCGCGTGAGGTCACCATGCGCACCTTCCCCAATCTTAGTATTTCGGATGCGTGGCACCCGCTCTCCCATCACCACAACGACCCGGACAATCTCGCGAAGCTCACGCGGATCCAGCACTTCATGACGCAGTCGTTCGCGGGTTTCGTCAAGAAGCTCGCGGAGACCCAGGACGGCGACGGGACGCTGCTCGATCATGCCATCGTTCTTTACGGCAGCGACATGGCCAACAGCGACTTGCACAACCACGCTCCGCTGCCGCAGGTGCTGATGGGCCATGGGTGCGGCACGATCAAGGGCGGACAGCATCTCGTCTATCCAGCCGATTCAGTGCACGCGAACCTGTTGCTCACGATGCTTCATCGAGCGGGTGTTCCCGCCAAGTCGCATGGCGACAGCACGGGCGAGTTGACGCAGATCTAAGGGGGCCACATGCGCCGCAACGTGATCGCAGTTCTCGCAGCCCTGTTGACCAACACCGGCCTGGGCATTGCCATTGCGGATGAGGCTCCTACCTCGCTCATCGAAGCGGCGCAGGCGGGCAACGCGGCCAGCGCGCTCGGCCTGGTCGCGCATGGCGCCAATGTCAATGCGCGCGCCGCCGACGGCACCACGGCTCTCATGTGGGCGGCACACAACGATGACGTCGATCTGACCCAGGCGCTGCTCAAGAAGGGTGCTGACGTGGGCGCGGTGAACCTGTACGGCACCTCGGCGATGCAGCAGGCGGCAATCGGCGCGTATACGCCGATTCTGAAGCTGCTGCTGCATGCGGGCGCCGATGTTAATTCCCCGAATGCCGAGGGCCAGAGCGCCCTCATGGTCGTCGCGCGAACGGGAAACGTCGCGGCGGCGAAGCTGTTGCTCAGCCACGGTGCAACGGTCGACGCGATGGAGGAGTGGGGTGGCCAGACGGCCCTCATGTGGGCCGCCGCGCAGGCTCAGCCGCAGATACTGCAACTGCTCATCAAGCACCACGCGCAACTTGACCGGCGCTCGGCGGTGCGCGACTGGCAGCGGCGCGTCACCGCCGAAGGCCGTCCGCTGATCATGGACAACGGCGGGCTCACGGCGTTGATCTTTGCCGCGCGCCAGGGCTGCACTCAGTGCGTCCGGGAGCTGGTTAAGGCCGGCGCGGATATCAACGAGGGTGATGCCGACAACGCCACCGCGCTGGTCGTCGCGCTGATGAACCAGCACTTTGACCTTGCGAAGGTTCTGATCGATGCCGGCGCCGACGTGAACAAGTGGGATTTCTTCGGGGACACTCCGCTGTATGTCGCGATTGACTTGAATACCCTTCCGACCGGCGGGCGCGCCGACCTGCCGTCGGCCGACATCCTCACCGGATACGACATCGCGAAGCTGCTGCTCGGCAAGGGCGCGAATCCGAACGCGCAGCTGAAACTGCGGCCTCCCTATCGCAACGGCATCTTCGATAGGGGCGGCGACGAGGTTCTTTCCACGGGCGCAACACCGCTGCTCCTCGCCGCCAAGGACGGAGACGTGCAATCGGTGCAGTTGCTTGTGCAGTATCATGCGCTCGTGAATCTGCCCAATGCGCAGGGTGTGACGCCGCTGATGGCTGCCGCCGGCATCGGGCAGAGCTTCAATCCCTCGCGGGGACGCTACAAGACGGATGCCGAGGCCGCAGCGTGCGTGGAGACGCTGTACAAGGCCGGCGGCAGCATCACGGCGCAGGACGCGCAGCGCCAGACAGCGTTGTTTGGCGCAGCCAAGCAGGGGTGGGATCAGACCGTCGCGCAGCTCGTCTCGTACGGCGCGGCGCTCCAGCCTTCCGATCGGTACGGCCTGCACCCGATCGACTACGCGCGCGGCAACTACTATCGGGCATTCCTCGAGCCTCAGCCTGCGGTCCGCAAGTCCACGGTGACGGTGCTCACTCACGACATCACGGCGAAGACGGGGAAGCCGCCGATCCTCTATCCGCGCGACGTGACCCATATCCAGCTCGGCGTCGCGGCCGCCCAGAACCGTCAGGTCACCCGCTGACGGCACCCCGCTCGGGCGTTATCGCACGCTCGCCGATCATGCACCTACTGGTGCGCCGCCGGCGCAGGCGGCGGACCCCCTGCGCCAGCAGGCGGCCCGCCAGGGCCACGCGGCCCGAACTTCGGCGGGTTGCGCTTGAGCTCGTTCGCGCGCGCGGTGAGGAAGGAGCGGATCGCCTCCGCATCCTCCGCCTTCAATGAGTTCTTGAATGAAATCATGCCGTTCTCGGCGAGCGCGCCATCGACCACGATGGCCTTGAACAGATCGGGGGCATTGAGCGCGACCGTGTAGTTAAGGTCCGGGAAGCCACTGAAAATGCGCCCGCCCTCGTGGCAGCCGGTGCAGTTGCGCTGGTAGAGGTCCTGGCCGCGCGCATGCATCGCCGCATCGCCGAAGTCCGCCGGCGGGTTGAGCACCTGCGGCACCGGCGGCGGGGCCGGCGGCAGCTGCACGCTGCCGTTGAGCTTGTATACCAGCAGGCGGTTCTTGCCGGCGGCGGCGGCAAAGCCGGTGCTGGCCGAGGAGATCACCGCGATGTACTGCTCGCCGTCGAGCGTGTACGTCACCGGGCCCGGCACGACGTTGCCCTGGGTGTCGACCGCCCACACCTTCTCGCCGGTATCGGCGCGGAACGCCGCGAACTTCTTTCCGGGAATGCCCTGGAACACGAGGTTGCCGGCGGTCGTGAGCGTGCCGGCGCTGCCGCTGCCTTCGCGCTGCTCCCAGGCCACCTTGCGGGCCACCGGATCCCAGGCCAGCAGGTACGCGCCGGGGTTCTCGACCTCGGGCCGCTTGCCTTCCGGCGGATGGCCCTGGGCGACATCCACCATCTGGTTACCCAGGATACGACCGCCTTCCTCCGCGTAGAACGAAGCCACGCCGCGGCGCGCGGAGAAGTAAATCAGGCCCGTCTGCGGGTTGAACGATTGCGGATACCATACATGCGCCTGCGACGGCAGCACCCAGAAACCCTTGCCGGTCTTGCCGTAGTTGGCTTCCGGATTGAGGATGGGCTTCCAGTTGTTCTCCTTGTCGAAGCCCAGCGCCCAATTGATCTTCGGTACATACGGATCCGCCGATACCACCTTGCCGGTGGCCGCCTCGATCACGTAGAACACCCCGTTCTTCGGCGCCTGCATCACCACATGTTTCGGCTGGCCACCGACGCTGATGTCCGCCAGCGTCAGCGGCGCGGTGTTGTCGAAGTCGAAGCCGTCCATCGGCGTGGCCTGGTAATGCCACTGATACTTGCCGGTCTTCGCATGCACCGCGATGATGGAAGAGGTGAATAGGTTGTCGCCACCGCCCGGCGAACGCAGGTGCGCCGGCCACGGCACGCCGTTGCCGGTGCCGAAGATCACCAGATCCGACTGGGGATTGTAGACGATGCCATCCCAGGTGCTGCCGCCGCCGCCTTTCTCCCACCACTTGCCGTTCCAGGTCTTTGCGGCCATCGGCATCACGTTATCGGATGCTTCGCCGTCTGGACCCTTCGAGGGATCGCCCGGCACGGTGTAGAACTTC
>DATDIL010000080.1:0-3208 GCA_036521075.1 Steroidobacteraceae bacterium
TCAACCCTTGCTTTCTGGCTGCGAGCAGCAGGCTTCACCCCGGTTCTGATCGAATCGGCACCGGCCTTGCGCACTGGCGGCTATGTGATTGACTTTTGGGGTCGCGGATACGAAATCGCCCAGCGCATGGGTTTGGAACCAAACCTCAATCGCGTCGGTTATCACATCCGTGAAATGCGGATCGTGAACGATCGCGGTATTCGAATTGCTGGCTTCGGCACAAAGGTTTTTGGAGAGTTGACGGGCGGACGATTCGTAACGCTCGCTCGCAGCGATCTGGCTCAAGTGCTGTTTAAGAATATAGAACCTTCAACCGAAGTGTTATTCGGCGATGAAATAGTGGCGCTCGAGGAGCGCTCCGATTTCGTTGAAGTCAAATTCCGCCACGCGCCCATGCGGCGTTTCGATCTGGTTGTGGGGGCTGATGGCCTGCATTCCAACGTTCGGAAATTGGCGTTTGGGCCCGAGGAGAGCTTCGAAACGCGGCTAGGTTACGTTGCCGCAGCCTTTGAAGTCCCGGGTTATCGTCCGCGTGACGAGGAGGTGTATGTTATCTACGGGCGTGCGGGCAAGATGCTCGGGCGGTTTGCGCTACACGACGATCGAACGCTGTTCTTGTTTGTGTTCGCTACCGACAGGGACGTACCTATTGCAGCGCTCGATCTCAGGGCGCAAAAGCGCATTCTGTACGAACAATTCGGCCGAGAGTTGTGGGAGTGTCGCCGCATACTTACGGAGCTTGATCGAGCACAAGACCTTTACTTCGACCGCGTCAGTCAGATCAAAATGGAAAGCTGGTCGCGAGGCCGAATTGCGCTGGTCGGCGACGCAGCATTTTGCATATCCTTAACCGGCGGCCAGGGATCAGCCTTGGCGATGACCGCAGCGTATGTATTGGCGGGGGAGTTGGCCAGGGCACGCGGAGCCCACGAACGCGCGTTCCGCCTATACGAACAGACGCTGCGCTCGTTCATCGTCTCGAAACAACGGGCTGCCGGACGGTTTGCCGTTGCGTTTGCGCCAAGAACTCGCTGGGGTTTATGGCTGCGGAATCAGGTGATAAGGGCGGCAGTGGTGCCTGGCATAGCAAGATTGGCGCTGAGTCGAGACATCATTGATACCCTCGAGCTGCCGGAGTACGAATGGCCAGGTACGCTAGCTACCCGCCGTTAGAGGGCCGCTTTACCGGTTTGCTGTTACAAAAACATGACATCTCGCGCAATTGCCAGGTCGGTCGTTCTGGGGCCAATTGGCGTGACACTGGATTTGCACCGTCCTGGGAGGACAGCTATAAAAGTTGGATGAGACGCCTTGCTCGCGTACCGATGCAGTCCCGCAGGGCTGAGTGCGCGGGAGGGCTTTTGGTAATGCTCATCGCCGCCGGGGCATCGAGCTCATCGGTGGCACAGGCCGATAGTGCGGGCGGGGCTCTGTCCCTGAAGACTGCAACGCCCATCGACCACCTTATTGTCATTGACCACTACGTTGCTTGATCGACTCACGCACCGATGCGAAATGGTCGAGACCGGCAATGACAGCTATCGCTTGAAGAAACGTTACGTCGGGAACGGCACAGGCAATAATCCTTTTTACATCAATGACGTAGCTTCGACTTGGACTCCAACGTTTGGATAACGGTCTTATCGGACAATACCAAGGAACTAGAATCAGCTGATGAGTACTGTTTATCGGAATTGGAGTCGTCAATGAGCAGCGTACAAATCGGACAGAAGAGCTATGAGATGCCGCCGCGAGAGGGGATCAGCATTGCGCATTTTCTCACCGTCGCCGACATCGAGCGATCGGCTCGCTACTACGAAAAGGTCTTCGGCGCGCGCATCCTGAGCTTGGGTGACGGCAACGCGCCAGGGTACCTTCAGCTTGCAAATATCTGGATGATTCTGAACGTTGGAGGCGGGCCGACCCCGGATAAGCCGACGGTAACGCTTAGCGTCCCCGACCCGAATCACATCAACAGCTTTATGAATTTCCGCGTTGCGGATATTCAAGCGTGCTATGAATTATGGAAAGGTCGAGGAGCGGAGTTCATCACGGAGCCGATCCCCAAGTACGGCGAGACGCGCTGCTACATCCGCGATCCTGACGGATATATTATCGAGGTCGGACAGAGCACAGACCTCACATACGGTTGACGCACCTTCGGCTGACGGGCGGTTGAGCAGCGGATCAATGCCTTCCGGCATTTCATCGCGGATGCGACAGTTGGTCCGATCCATTGCGCCAGATACAACCACGGCAGCAGCGGGCCGACCGCTGCGGGCGTAGAGCGCCGCGGGGTATGCGTTAATGAGACATCGCCGTTGTTCCGTCCGACCAGCGGGACACCGGCACCATGAAAATCGTCTGAGGCTCCGGAAACTCGCGGTCGTCGAGGACCACCGGAGACCCTGGCAGGTTTGCTCCCCAGCTTGCGCCTGCGACTTTTGGCACGTGGAACATCAGGTGCGAGTGCCAATGGCCGTCGGCATCGCTCAGATACCCGTCCTTCGACATCATGAAGGACATCGCTCCCGGCTCGGGTGAGGGAAGCTCGTTGCGCGCGAGCGCGGCGCGAAGCTCATCGAGCATCCTTTCCTTCGAGTCTCCTGCGAGTGCGAGCTTCGTCCGCCGGAGCGTGTACGCGAGGACGGACCCGGACGCCGCCGGGTTGTAGCAAACCGGTCCCCTGATCTTCGGATTCCAAAAATCGGGACTCTCGAACGGCGCCATCCACGATCTCTCCACCAGACAGGTGAATCCGTTGGTGCCGCGGACGGCGGTGTGGTAACCCTGTGAATCGAGAGTGAGAACCGTGGCCTTGTCGGAGATCGCGGCCGGCGCGGCACTGCGCGCGAGCGCGATCTCGGAACCGGGAGGCATCAGGTATTGCGTGAGAGGCGCCATCCGCCCGTACGGGGTCGTATCGGCCGCCGCGAAGCCCGCCAGCTCCGATAGCACCACTGCCAGCGTGCAGCCTCCAGCCCATCGGGCCCAGTGTCTTCTATTCATGCAGACGCTCCCTTCAGGTATGCCAATCCTACCCAACGGCGCGCCCGAGATCCAAAGGACCCGAGCTCAACGGCGCCCGCGCTTGGTTGGGTTTGCCCCGGCCGCCGGGACCCAGGGCTTGCCCGTCTTCTCTTCAATATAGCGTCGGATAAGTCGACGCACGACCTGGGAGGAGGTCGCGTCCTCTTCGGCGCACAGT
>DATDIL010000081.1:0-11817 GCA_036521075.1 Steroidobacteraceae bacterium
GGCCCGGGCCGTCGTGGCACGCCCGAAGTTGATTCTGGCGGATGAGCCCACCGGCAACCTGGACTCCGCGAATGGTGAGGAGGTGATGCAGCTTCTCACCCAGCTGAACGACGAGGGCGCGACCATCGTGATGGTGACCCATTCGCACAGCCACGCCGAATATGCCCACCGCATCGTCAACCTGCTCGATGGCGCCGTCGTCACCGAGAGCATCCGCCAGGTTCTCTAGGTGAGGAGTTCGACATGTTCCGGAATTATCTGACCATCGCGCTGCGCAATCTGATCGGCCAAAAACTCTACAGCGTCATCAACATCGCGGGCCTCGCAGTCGGGCTCGCCTGCGTGCTGTTCATCATCCTGTTCGCGCGCGATGAGCTGTCATACGACACGTGGGTGCCCGACAGCGCCAATCTCTATCGGCTGGAACTGACCATCCACGTGCCCAGCCGCGCGCCGATGGCCATGGCGGTGACCCCGTTTCCCATGCCGCCCGCGATGCGCGCGGAGATTCCCGAAGTGACGGCGACGACGCGTATATGGCCGGAACCGACGACGCTGACGGCCGGCGACCGACAATTTACTGAAACGGTCGATGCCGTCGACCCGGATTTCTTTCAGGTCATCAAGCTTCCGCTGCTTATCGGCGACCCAGCTCAAGTTTTCCGGCAGCCGGAATCGATCGTGCTTTCCGCGACTGCCGCGCGCAAATTCTTCGGCAGCGCCGATCCGATCGGCAGGACCATCACGTATCCGAAGGGGAGGTGTGCGGATGGCGATACGCCTTGCCGGAACTCCACCGTCCCCCTGACGGTAACGGGGGTCATGCGCGACCTGCCCCACAACTCGCAGCTCACCGGCGAAGTCTTCATTCCCAATACGTCGATTGCGGACTACAACTCCTTTGATCAGAAGTACGCCTGGTTCAATGAAAGCAGCTATGGGTTTGTGACTCTGGCCCCCGGCACCGACCCGCGAACCGTGGTTGCGAAAATGGCGCCGCTGCTTGATCGCGTGCTGGAGTCCGAAATAAAGAAGTTGGGTGTCAATATCCGCGGCAGCCAGGTGTATGAAGTTCATTTGACGCCATTTGCGCAGGTTCACCTCTCGGACCGCTGGTCCTACCCCATGACACCGCCGGGCAGCCTGACAACCCTCTATGGCGTGGTTGCCATCGGAGCCCTGATCCTGCTGGTGGCCTGCTTCAATTTCATGAATCTGGCCACCGCCCGCGCCATGATGCGCGCGCGCGAGATCGCCCTGCGCAAGACGGTGGGCGCCGCGCGCGGCCAGCTCATACTCCAGTTCCTGGGTGAGTCGGTCCTGATGGCGCTGCTGGCGCTGGTGTTGGCGCTGGCACTGGTGGAAATGCTATTGCCCGTCTTTGACAGTTTCTTGCAACGCCCCATCGGCTTCGACTTTCGCTCCGGCTGGCCGGTGCTGCTGTTGATTCTCGCTATCGCGGTCGCGGCGGGTCTGATCAGCGGCAGTTATCCAGCCCTCATTCTGTCAGGCTTTCGGCCTGCCACGGTCCTGCGTACCAATACTTCCGGCAAGGGGGGATCGGTGCAGCTGCGCGCCATCCTGGTAGTCCTGCAGTTTGCGGTATCCATCGGCTTGGGGATCGCGGCCACCGTCGTGTTCAGCCAGATCCGCTACGCCCGCAACATCGATCTGGGCTTCCAGCGCAACAATGTCCTGGTTGTGGGCGGCGCCGGTCGCGTGTTCGCCGATGGGCGCCAAAGTTTCGTGCAGGCCTTGCGTGCCAACCCGGGAATCCTCGACATCGCCTTGTCGAACATTGTGCCTTTCGACACCGGCGAGAGCACGGTTGTCATCAAGATTCCGGGCAAGCCGGACCTGACCCTGGTCAACAGGATCCAGATCAGCCCGGAATTTCCGCGTTTCTATGGCATGCGGCTGCTGGCTGGCAGAGGACTCTCTGCGACACGGTCGCTGGATGAATTCAGCTCCATGAACTCCGGCGATCGGGCGAACACGGGCCACAACATCCTGATCAATGAAACGGCCGCTGCGCGCCTCGGCTTCACCCCCCAGCAGGCGATTGGCCAGGCGGTCTTATTCAATAACTATTCTGTGAACATCGTCGGTGTGCTGGCCGATGCCAAATTCGGCGGCGCCCGCGATCCCGTCAGGCCAACCACTTACGTCTACGACCCGAAATCTCCAGCCGAGGTTTCAGTGCGCCTGCGCCCCGACATTATCCCGCAGACTTTGAAATCCATCGACAAGGCCTGGCATGCTTTCGCGCCCAATTCGGCCGTGCCCCGGCACTTTCTAGACGACAGCTTCGGCGAGCTCTACCAGCAAGACGAAAGACAGGGCCAGATGTTTGGCATGTTCGTCGGCATCGCCATCTTCATCGCGTGCATGGGCCTGTTTGGCCTCGCCGCCTTCACGGCCGGCCGCCGCACCAAGGAAATCGGCATCCGCAAGGTGTTTGGGGGCAAGACTCGCGACGTCGTACTGCTGCTGCTGTGGCAGTTTTCGGTTCCCGCGTTGATCGCCAACCTGATCGCTTGGCCGCTCGCCTGGTACTACCTGCGCGGCTGGCTGGACGACTTCGCGTACCGCATCTCCTTAAGCCCCGGCTATTTCCTGGCCGCGGGTGCCGTGGCGCTGCTGATCGCCTGGGTCACCGTGCTGGCACACGCCCTGCGTGTGGCCCGCGCGACTCCCATCGGTGCGCTGCGTTATGAGTAGAGCGGGGCATTTGCGCAGCAGCGTTGCCGCGTGGGTTGCCCTGCTGACCGGCTGCGCGACCCATGTCCCGCAGGTCCTGAACCCACAGATTCTGCCGCCGTCCTTTGTCGGGCGCGCCGGGGGGGAGTCGGTGTGGCCGACATCCGCTTGGTGGCAGCAATTCGGCAGCGCGGAGCTGTCCGGTTTCGTCGTCAAGGCACAGTCCGACAACCGCGATCTCGCGGTCGCCGCGGCCGGTGTCCTCGAGGCGCATGCGCAGACCATCATTCAGCGCGCCTCCCTCTTCCCGCAACTGAACCTGCAGGCGCAAGGAGAACGATCAAAGCTCAGTGCCGTCTCGACCGGCATCAGCACTTACCCCGCCGGCAACGATTTCGGCCTCAATCTCGGGGCGAGCTATGAGCTTGACGTCTGGGGACTGGCGCGCAGCAATCTGCGCGCGGCAACCGAAACACTCAAAGCCGCGCGCTTTTCCCAGCAGGCCGTCACCTTGACCGTCACCGCGAATGTCGCCGATGCGTACTTCAGCGTGCTCGCGCTGCGCAAACGGATCGCGATCGCCAACGAGGATATCGTCGCCATCAACGACATTCTGCGCACCATTCAGCTGCGGGTGACGACCGGCACCTCCTCGCATCTGGATCTGGCACAGGAGCGTGCGCAGGTGGAGTCCGTGGAGGCCGAACTGCCGCAGCTTCAGGAACAGGAACTGGAGGCACGCGTGGCGCTCGCGGTGCTTCTCGGCCAGCCGCCGGAGACGCTGGTGGTCAAGGCGCCGAGCCTCAAGGCGATTCACCCGCCCCTCGTAAATCCTGGGCTGCCCTCCGATCTGCTGCTGCGCCGGCCGGATGTGGCGCAGGCGGAAGCCGACCTGGCGAGTGCCCATGCCAGTGTCGACGCGGCGCGCGCGGCATTTCTACCGCAGTTCGCGCTCACCGGCAGCGATGGCTTCGCCAGTGCGGCCATCGGCACATTGCTGCACGGCCCCAGCGTCGCCTGGGACTACGGCGGCAGCCTGCTGCAAACCGTTTTCGATGGCGGCAAGCTCATCGGGCAGAAACGATTGGCGCAAGGTATGGAGCAGCAGCTGATCGCGAACTATCAGCGGGCCGTCCTCAACGCCTATGCAGACGTGGAGACTGCGCTGGGGCAGGTGAAGCACAGCGACCTTGCGGAACAGCATCTGGAGCGCGAAGTCGATGCCGCCCGCGAGGCTTTCCAAATCTCCCAGCTTCAGTATCGCCAGGGCACGACCGACCTGCTCACCGTGCTGCAGTCACAGCAGACGCTGTTCTCAGCCGAAGACCAGCTGGCCCAGGTCAGCCTGGCCCGCATGCAAAGTGTCGTTCATCTGTATGAAGCACTCGGCGGAGGCTGGATGGAGCAGCCCGCCGAGCGCACGCAGTTCACCTCTTCTCCCGTTCCGACTCCATGAAATTTGGGGAGTTCGTCATGAATCCAGCACAGATCTTCGAAAACTATCCGTTTGAAGTGAAGCCGTTGTGTGCGCACGGTGGTCGCGGATACGTCATCAGCTTTCCCGACCTGCCCGGCTGCATGTGCGTTGGCCAGACGGTTGAGGAGGCTATCGCGAACGGGCGCGACGCTTTTCACGCCTGGATGGCATCGGCGATCGCGGATGGAGCGCAAATTCCCCGCCCCAACGGCGCCGCCGCGCCGGTCAAGTTCGTTCAGCGTCTCCCGAAGTCCCTGCACGCGCAGTTGCTGCGCGCTGCGGCAAGCGAAGGAACGAGCGTGAACACCTTCGTGACCGTAATGCTGGCGGAGGGCCTAAGCCGACGCGAGCGGCCGCCATCAAGCATCGTCGCGGAACGGGAGCGTAAGGCAAAAACGAGCGCTGACCGCCGCTTCCGTGACCGCAAAGGCGAGGTTCGCCCGCATCGGCAGGTGACCGGACCACCGCCCCGCTCCAGCTAGTGTCGCTACAGGCGCGCAACCGCCCACTTGGCAAGCTCATCGAGGACTTGAGCCTGTCGAAATAGGCTGCGAGGTACCTTGTGGACATGCTGGTGACGCACGGTTATCTGGATCGCCAGGTGGACAGGGAGGATCGGCGCAGATTGGTCATCGATCTGACGGAGCGTGGCCGGGCTGCGGCCAAGGTACTCATCGCTGCAGGGGCGACCGTGGATGCCGAGTTGCTATCGCGGGTCGGGCCGCAGGATGTTGCACGGACGCGTCGTACGCTCCTCGTTTTGATGGATATCGGCCGCAAGCTGGCCGCGGAGGCAGTAGTCCCGTGGAAATAGTCGGCACCCAAGACACGCTGCGTGTTCGGGATTCGGATTTGAACGCTTTTTCCATCAAGAACGCGAACCTCGCCGGAACGACCATTGATGGGGTTCTGGTGTCGCAGATGATTCGGATCCATCGCGGTCGCCCAACAGGATGATCCATGCGCCCTGGACCCATAATGCTCGCGATCTGGATTGCTTGGGCCATTTCCTGGTTGGTCGCGGCAGCGTGGAGCGATGACACTCAAAGCCAGGCGCCACTCGCAACTGAGATTCTCTATCGGATTCTGATGCTTATCGGGGCACTGGTCATGGTCGTGCCCGCACACGGCTACGAAGGTCGGCTGCGCCTGTGGCACATAGGCTGGTGGGGTGCCTGGGTGTGCGTCGCGCTGATTGCCGCGGGCATCACCGTGGCCTGGTGGGCGCGCGTGCACCTGGGTCGCATGTGGTCAGCGCGTGTTACGCGCAAGGTCAATCACACGGTGGTGGAATCGGGTCCGTATGCCGTGGTGCGCCATCCAATCTACTCCGGGCTGCTGCTGTCGCTGATCGCCACCGCCGCTGCCAAGGGGACCGTATTGGGCCTCGCCGGTCTCTTGTTTACGCTCATCGGGATGTGGATGAAGGCGCGCCTGGAAGAGCGCTGGCTGGCGCAGGAACTGGGTGAAGCAGCGTACGGGGACTACCGCCACCGGGTACCGATGCTGCTGCCATTTGGTCCAACGGATTGAGGCGGAAGAGCACGACGACCGGCTCCGGTGGGACTGGGGAGGCCGTCCTTGTCACTGAACGGTGTGCTGCAGGCCGGTGCGCAGTACCCCATTACGGGCTGGGTTCAGCTCACGGCCGGTGAAAGGACACCACCGTCGAGTGCTTGGGCGGCAGCGACGTTGAGGTCGAGGAAGCAGCCACTACAGGCAGCGAGTCATTGACCAGCAACTCCACCGCGTGCCGGAACGAGACGCCCTCGGCGCGCATCACCCAGTCAATGGCTGTCCCGCCCGCCTGGCAGGCGCCTAAGCAGTGCCAGAGGTTCTTGGCCGGCGTCACCACCAGCGAGGGCGTGCGATCCTCATGGAACGGACACCGACCGATCAGATCCGCCCCGTGCCTCGTGAAGGACACCCCGCGCGCCTCGGCCAGGCGCTGCACGGAGATTTCCACTTTTAGCCGCTCAACCACCTGATCCGGGATGCGCGCCATGGGTCTCCCTAAAAGCTGTCAAGAGGGTTATACACAAAATGTGTATTGTTCGATGCCGGCAGACGGATATACACTGGTTGCATATCGGTCAAGCGAGCCAACGAGTCCCATGCAGATTGAGCCTTACACTTTTGGGCAACCCTCTATTTCCCACGGGGATGTCATGCCCAAAGCCAAAGAACGCACCACCGATTTCGGTGCGCGACTCACCGAGATCCGCAAAGCCGCCGGCTACACCCAGGTGGAGCTGGCCGCCGCGCTCGGCACCACACAACGGATGATTGCCTATTACGAGAGCCGCGCCGAGAAGGCGCCGGCCGCTCTGTTGCCGCAAATGGCCGCAACGCTCGCCGTCAGTGCCGATGAACTGCTCGGCATCAAGCCGCTCAAGAAGGGGAAGAAGCCCGACACCCAACTGCATCGACGCCTGCAACGCATCGAGAAGCTGGACCCGAAGGCCAAGCGCCAGATCACTCAGTTGCTCGACACTTTCATCGAACGCGAGGAACTGAGGCTGCGCGTCAACGCACAAGGAGCTTGATGATGACCACGATTCAGATCGAGTTGCCGGAGGCCACCGCTCAAGCGGCACGGGCCGCCGGGCTGCTAACGCCGCAAGCCTTGGCGCGCCTGCTCGATGAGGCCCTCAAGCGCCGCCAGGCCGCCGATGCGCTGCTGTCCATTGCCGAGCGGGTCGCCGCCGCCGGCATACCGCCGATGTCGATGGAGGAGATCGACGCAGAAGTGAAGGCCACTCGCGCCGAGCGCCGTACCCGCCAAAAATGACGATGCGGGTCGTCCTGGATACCAACGTCCTGCTCTCAGGCCTCCTGTGGCATGGGCCGCCCCACACGCTCATCGAGCATGTTCGTGAAGGCACGTTGTTCCTGGTCAGCAGCCCGGCGTTGCTCGCCGAGCTGACCGAGGTCATCGCTCGGCCTCAGTTCACCGCCATCCTGGCGCGCTCCAACACCTCACCCGAGCACTCTCTGGCGGAGCTGCGCGCCTTGGCCGAAGTGATCGAGCCCGCGCCCCTGGCCACGCCCGTGTGCCGCGACCCGGATGACGATGCCGTGCTGGCACTCGCCATAGCGGCGCGCGCCGATCTCATCGTCTCCGGAGACAAAGATCTACTCGATCTTCAGCACGTCCAAGACATCCCCATCGTCACACCGACCCAGGCCCTGCGCAGAACCGAAGCGCAGATATAATTCCGTGCGCAGCACGCGTCACTGCACGCGTCACTGCCCGTCTTCGACACCTATGCCTGGATAGTTTTGATCGCACTATTGGATGTGAGGATTTGTCGGACGCGATCTCGAAGTCGTTCAAGCGCCTGCTCATCCCGTTCTTGAGGTCCAGCTCGTAGAGCTTCAGCGCCACAAGCTCCGAGCGGCGGATGCCGGTGGAGTACAGGGTTTCCAGGATCGCCTGGTCGCGGATGCCGAACACCCCGTGCACAACGGTCTGGGCGATCACGTGATCGATGTCCTCTCGGGAGAGCAGGTGCGCCGGCAGGCGGCGGTGCGCCCGCGGCAGCTCCAGCTCCGAGGCCGGGTTGGCGAGGATCAGGTTCTCGCGCGCCAGGTACTTAAAAAACACCCGCAGCGGCAAGAGCCGCTGCTGCTGGGTCGCGAAGGAGAGCGGCTCGCCGCCTTCCTTGCGGTAGTGATACAGGTAGCGCCGGTAGCGCTCCAGGATCGGCCGGGTGACATCCTGGGGCCGCTCGATGCTGCGCTCGGCGCACCAGCGGATGAAGCGCTTCAAGTGATCCGCGCGGGAGGCTGTGGTCTGGCGAGTGTAGCCGCGCGAGGCCGACCACTCCAGGAAGCGGATGAGGTACGGATACAGGCCGCTCAGCTCGCACCCATCGCGCTCGCGCGCAAGAGCGCTGCCCTGAGGTTTCTTGCGGCGCTTCATGGCTCACGCTTTTTTTACGAGGCCGCGACGTACGATGCGGCCGGTGCTCGCGAGCGGGTCGGCGCCTTCTGGCCGTTCGCACGGACGGATGGGGTCGTCGTGCTGTCTTCTGCGGGCTTTTCGGTATTCGTGAGCGGATGATCGCCCGCCGACTCGCCACCGACCACGGCCTGACCGACCCCCGACCGCTCGGCATCGTAGACCTGCCTCAGGGCCTCCACCTCGATGAGCCCGCTCACGTGTGGCGCGGTATTGCCGGCTTCACCATCGAACAGCAGCTCGTACTCGAAGGACTGGCCCCGGCCGCCCCGATGCACCAGCAAGTATTCAAGCTCGGTGAGGCGCGCGAGGTGGATCTTCAGCTGCGTATCCCCCCAGCGCGTGTGCGCGCGCACCTCACGGCGACTAAAGCGGTGCGCTGCGCGCGGCACACTCTGCGCACGGCAGTGCTGCTCAACCATCTGACAGATCAGCCCCAGCAGTCGCCGCGTCTGCGGCGGCAGCTCATCGAGCGTATGCCCGAGTACCTCGTGCGCGAGACGATTGGCGAGGGCGATGTCATCGAGGGTGACCTCAACGTATCTCACCTGCTTGTCTCCATACTGTGCCGTGCGCAGCACACGTTGGTGCTGGTGCAGGAGCGCGATCGCATCGATGAGCGTCAGGTACTTCTCGTGATCACGCCGCGTGCGGGTGCGGTCATCCAGGAACGTGAGCCGGTGGGCATACGGGTTGACGACGGCGAGCGGTTCGATCAGGCGCTGCACGTTCTGGTGTAGCTTCATGAGCTGCTCGCGCTGTAGACGCCCCTTCAGCCCCGCGAGCGTCCGCCGCTCGCGCTGCGCGGCATGGATGGCCTGGGTTTGCTCGCGGCCCTCATCCACCGACAGGACGAGGCAGCGGTTTAGGAGTTCCTCATCGATCTCCGCGGCCGTCGTCGTGAGCGCGATCATCACCGGACCCTCCACATGGTAGGTCTCGGTCACCAGCTTCCCGCTGGCCGGATCCGTCGATGTCGAGGCGATGGTGAGTTCCCCCTCGCTCTGTAGCAGCTTCAAGGCATAACTGGCCCGGTGTGCGCCTTCTTCCTCGGCGATGGCGAGCAACTTGTGCTTCAGGTTCATCGCGCCCATGTAGTACAGGCTCTGTCCCGTCATCGCCGAGTACACCACCCGATCCTCCTCCGGCACGAAGCGCAGGACTGCGTCCAGCAATGAGGACTTGCCCGCTGCGCTGGTACTCTGGATCAGAAGCGCCAGCGGCCGCTCGAGCTTGCGAGAGATGCCGCACAGATAACTCACCAGCGCATTGGTGCGCTCACCGACGATCCCGCAGCGCTTAAAGTCGGTGGCGATCCGCTCGGTGAGCTCTCGATCCTGCAGCAGTGCGAGCGCTGCGGCGCGCTCCCCTTCCGATAGCTGCACGGCGGGTGAGGCCTGCGGGGCGCGCGCCGCACTGATGCGCCGTTCTTGTTCGCCCTCCAGGGCCAGGAGCAGTTTTGCGAGATCCGCTTTGATTACCTCTTCCGCCAGGCCCAGCTCGGCAGACGCCGCCGTCACGAACGTCCCGCGCTGCCGCGCCTGGTACAGATCCAGCGTGTCCACGTGGACGGCCTCGCTGTCGGCGCGCATTTCAGTCACTGCGCGCGCCACCAGCAGATTCACTTTCAGACACTCGAGGCTGGTGTTCTTTTCAAGTCCCCGCACCCGGTAGCGCCGATCCGCGTACGTGACCGAGTACTCTTGCTCGACGCCGAGGGCTTTCGCGCTCGCAGCCGGTGCCGGCCGCGGCCCCTCCGGGATCACCTGCGCCGGCAGCAGGGCTGCGCCCGGCACGTGTGCCGGCTGTGGCTGCACGATCAGCGCCGGGGTTTCATCTTTAGCCGCCTCTTCAGCGGCTAAAGGGGGTGCCACCTCGGTGACCTCCTGCACAACGCTCACCAGCACAGTAGGCTCGCCCGTAATGAGTGCGGGTGGCTGTCCTTTGCCCAGCCACTGCGCCGAGCGGATCGCCACCCCTAAGCTCTTGGCCGCGGGCCCGACTTTCAGCGTGTACTCATTGGCATCCATGCCCTTCGGGAAGAGGATGCGGTAGCAGTCCAGGCCTTCAGCCAGTAGCTGCTTTGATAGTTTTTCGGCCGCTCGATCGCCAGCCTCATCCCGATCGTAGGCGATCAGCACGCGCTGGATCCGAGCTTGTTTGAAGGCGGTGAGGTGATCGGCAGTAAACCCCTCCACCCCGTAGCTGGCTGTGACGTTGCGGTAACCTGCGCACCAGAACGTCAACGCATCGATCAGCGCTTCACACAAGATCACTTCCGGCACCGTGCCCAGCGCAGCAGCGTTCCACACCCCGCGGTGCGGGCCCGGCAGATACAGGTGCAGCGGCGTGCCCTCGCGCAAGTTGTCGTTGATCTTGCGCCCGTACACCTCGGTGACTTCACCGTTCTCGGCGATCACCGGGATCACGATCGAGCCGGAGAGGTGCTCATGCCCGCTCGCCCGATACAGCCCGATCCTCTGCAGCGCCCCGCGGATCACCGCGCCCTCGACCCGATTGGAGGCCGGCAGCCGGTATCCCAGCGTGCGATTGGCAACGCCCAACTTGAAGGTCTCGATCGCCTCCTTCGAGCCGATACCACGCTTTTCCAGATATCCCAACGCCTCGGGACTTTGCAGCAGGCACTGGTGGTAGTACTCAACCACCTGCACCAGCAGTTTCGCATCCTCCGCCTGGTGATTCAGGGCGCTCGGCAGTTTCCTCACCGTGGAGTGCTTCGCCGGCACGGAGGCCGGCGAGGAAGCCGCTAAAGGTAAATAATCGTTCTGCAGCAGCTCCACCGCATGCCGGAACGACACCGCCTCCGCCTTCATCACCCAGTCGATCACCGTGCCGCCCACCTGGCAGGCACCTAAGCAGTGCCAGAGGTTCTTCGAAGGCGTCACCACGAGTGACGGCGTCTTATCCTCGTGGAAGGGGCAGCGGCCCTGCAGATCCGCACCGTGCCGGGTGAACACCACCCCGCGCGCCTCCGCCAGGCGCTGCACCGACACCTCCCCCTTTAGCCGCTCCACCACCTGATCCGGGATACGTGCCATCGGCTTAGGTCTCCGTAAAAAAACCTGTCAAGTCCCTGCAACGCACTTTTCTGCGATGCATCGCCCGGTTTCGGGCTTGCGCAATAATATCGGCAGTACCTATACTCGTCCACAGGTCAGCACCATGTCAACCCAAGCCCTCTCACAACCCGGCTTTACACTGCCCGTCATTCCCTGGCTCGGAGAGCACGGCGTGGCGGAGAAGGCAGATTCGATCGGTGCGCGCATTGCCCAGATGCGCAAAGACAAGGGCCTTACGCAAAAGGAGCTCGCCGAGCGCCTGCAGGTCAGCCAGCCTGTCGTCTCGGACTACGAGAACGATGTGATCCGTATTCCCGCTGATGTCATCGGTAGGATCGCCCAGGTGCTGGACGTCACGAGCGATGAGTTACTGGGATTGCGCAGTGAGACGCGCGGCCGCGCCGGGGTGAAGAACCGCCGCCTCTCGCGCCGGCTGCAGGCCATCGATGCGCTGCCGAAGCGCGATCAGGAGGCGCTGCTGCGCACGATCGACGCCTTCATTTCTAAGACCGCCTGAGAGGATCCGCGCCATGAACGCCCGGGATGCCCAGAACCTGATCGAGAAGCTCAAGAGCCTGCCGCCCCAGCGCCAGGCC
>DATDIL010000082.1:0-4867 GCA_036521075.1 Steroidobacteraceae bacterium
GCGGAGGTGGGCTCCAGGGATGCCAGCAGGGTCGCCGCCGTGATGGCCTCGAGGTTTGCGGCCGCGCTTTCCGGTGTGCCGTATTTCGCGGCAATGACTTCCCCCTGTTCCGTGATCCGGATGCGCCCCTGCACGGTACCCGGTGGCTGTGCACGGATCGCTCCGAATGAGGAACCGCCGCCGCGCCCCACTGCGCCACCGCGTCCATGAAAGATCTGCATGCGCACCTGTGCATCCGCGAATACCCCCGCCAGCGCCCGGGTGGCACGATTGAGGCTCCACACCGAGGTGAGGTAGCCGCCATCCTTGTTGGAATCCGAATAACCGACCATCACCTCCTGGTAACCGCGACGTCGGGCAACCTTGCGGATCTCCGGTAACGCGAACCAGGCCTGCATCACCTGCGGCGCATTTTGCAGATCGCCGATGGTCTCAAACAATGGCACGACCATGATGGGCGCGGCGGCGGGATCGGCCGCACGATACAGCCCGGCCTCCTTGAGCATCAGGTTCACTTCCAGCATGTCCGAGACGCTTTCGCATTTGGAAATGTTGTAGGTGGTGATGCAGCCGACACCGAAGCGGGCATGCGCCGCGGCGGCGGCGCGCACGATCGCCAGTTCCGACTGCGTCTCCTCGGTGTAGCACGCATACGGACTCCACAGCAGTCGTTCGCTGCCCAGTTCGCGCCGCAGGAGCGCCACCCGCCCGGCCTCATCCAGCTGCGGGTAATGGGCCTCGACCCCGGCGACACCCAGCAGGTCCGCCACCACGCGCGCATGCACATCGGAGTTCTGGCGCAGATCAAGGGTCGCAAGATGAAAGCCGAAACTGTCGACCGCGCGCACCAGCCGCCCGAGCGCACCCCCGGTCGCGAGCAGCCGTGCACCTTGCTGGGCCAGCGAATGCGCGATGGCGACCAGATCCGTGCGCAATTCCTCGGGGCTGGCATAGGCCACGCCCGGCACGGTCGCGCGTCGCGCCGGGGGCCGTCCGGTGATCCGTTCGTAGGTCGCTGCGAGTCTCGCGTAGCAGCCGGTCAGGGCGCGCCGGTACGGCTCGTCCTTGCGTGCCGGACTGGTATCACCACTCGCCTGCGCCAGTGCCATGACTTGGGCCGTCGGCGTCGACAGCTCACTGGAGATGGACAGCTCCGCGCCCAGCCCGTTCAACTGCTGCAGGTAGTTCTCGAGCACTGCGGCGGCCGAGCGCCCCAGCGCGTAATCCAGGGTCGCCGCGTTCACATTCGGATTGCCGTCCCGGTCGCCGCCGATCCAGCTGCCCAGCCGCAGGAAACTGCGTGGCCGCTGCGGCAGGTGGCGCTCCCAGCGCGCATACAGCATGGGCAGCACCGGCAGGAAGATTTCGCGCAGGTACGCCAGTGCAATCTCCACCTCGTCCGCGACAATGATCCGTTCGCGACGCAGTGGCCGCGTCTGCCACAGCAGCGCAATCTGGCGCAGCAGGGACTGCTCGATATCATCCCCGCCCGCAGCCTGCGACAGGCCGTGGTCGCGCAGACGCATCAGATCGGCGATGCGATTGCGGTGATCGATCATGCTCTTGCGCATGACCTCGGTAGGATGCGCCGTCAACACCGGCACGATCAGTGCCCGGTCCAGCAGCTGCGCGGCCTGATCGGCCGCGATGCCTTTGGCGGCGAGCCGCTGCAGGGCCGCCGCCACATCCTCGCCCGCCCGGCTGCCGCTGCCCTGCCGGTCCTCGGCCAGGTTGGCGAGCATCGAGAACAGCATGAAGCTGCGCACGAACGCCAGTGTGTCATCGAGGCTCAGCGCCTCAAGCCCGCGGTCCATGGCGGCTGCATCGGAAATACCACGATGCCGGTCCACCGAGCGGGCCCGGATGTACTCAATGCGCTCGAACAGCTCCGCTCCGCCATAGGCGCGGATCACATCGCCCAGGAGCTTGCCCAGATAGCGGATGTCCGCGTTCTGAGTGATCGATTTCACGGCGGGTGTCACGCGTGCGCGCTCCGTCCTGCGGGTGTGGGTTTGGCGGCATTATCCGCCAAATCCCCGCTGCCAGGACGGCCGGTTCGAGCCGGAGCATCAGGTGATCACAGAGTGACGCGCACACCTGCGAACACCTCGAAGGGCGCCGCCGGGCTCTGGAAGCGATTGTCGACCCCGGGATCATTCGTGTCGGCATCGGCCGCAATTCCCGGTGCGTTGATTCCCGTCGGATCGCTCAGGATGCCCCAGCTCGCATACTTGCGATTCAGGAGATTGCTGACCTGTGCGAAGACCTCGAAGTGCGCGAAGGGCTTGTAGGAGGTGTGCAGGTTGACGGTCGCATAGCCGGGCAACGGCGGCAGCTGATTGGACTCATCCCCGACGTAATCGGAGCTGCTGACGACGTCCACCGTCGCCCCCACCGTCCACTGCGGAATGATCTTGAAATTCGCACCCAGCTTAAGGCGATTCTCCGGAATGCCGGGCATGCGGTCCCCCGGGATCACCTGAATGTCGCCGTTCTCGTCCTGGAAGGGATTCGAGGGCGACGGGACCGTCAGGGCCGACTGGAAGGTGGCCTGGACGAAGCTGTAGTTGGCGAAGGCCGACCAGCGCTCTGCGTGATAGCCGACGCCCGCCTCGAATCCCTGACGGCGCGTATCCCCGATGTTCTGGAAGAATCCCTGGCTGATGGAAGTCGCGATGCCGAAGATATCGTTCTGCAGCAGCGTCCGGAAGCCACTCACGTTCCAGGAGACCTGACCGTCCGCGACGTCGGGCATCGTGCCACGCAGGCCCAACTCGGTGGTGTGCGAGAGGACCTGTTTCAGATCCGGCGGATCACCGGCAAGATTCGTGGGCAGCAGGCACGGGGTCAGCGGATCCGAGCATTCGATCTCACTGGCGGTCGGCGTGCGGGTGTTCGTCGACCACCCACCATAGACAGTCACTGCCGGCAGCACTTTATAGGTGGCGCCAATGGCGGGATTGAAATGTGCGAAGCGGCTGTAGCCGCTGAGATTATCACCCAGCTGGTCTGCAAGATTGATATGGGCGACGTTGTAGCGGCCGCTTGCCGTTACCGCAAGGTCCGCAGTCACGTTAAACGTGTCGGTCACGAAAACGCCGAGGTTCTTGTTGATCGAGTCGACACTCACCGGTGTCGGATCGGCGTTGTCGACCGCGGCATCCGAGTTCTCCGGCGTGAAGACGAGCAGCTCGGAGGGCAGCACGAGCAACGCCGAATTGAGCACCCCGATCTGCGTACCCGAGAAAAAGCTCGCCGAGGCATAGTCGACGGCTGCACCGGCGGCGAAATGATTCTCGTGCCCGAAGCGCGCAGCCGAATTGGCGACCTGGAAGGATCCGCCCCGGCTCCACGTGTTGATGACCTCGAAGTCATTCTGGCCGATCACCAGGTCACCGCCGTCGGAAATGTCGGGCAGTTGCGCTCCTGCCGCATTCGTCAGCGGCGTGACGCCATCGGGCTGACAGAGGATTCCGGGCGTGTCAGTGCATGCCATGTAGTCCGAGTTATCGCCGTTCTGCACGCTCTGCGCGTACTGGCGGTAATACAGCACACTCTGCAACGACCAGGTATCACTCAATTTCACAGTGCCATTGAGCGTCAGGAAATTCAGGCTGTTGATGTTGGCCTGCGGACCAGTGAAAACCAGGGAACGGTTCACTGCCAGCTCCTGCACCGGCGCCGGCCCCTGGCCGTCCATGGCATTGTCCGCGCGCGTGTAGCTCAGATCGAGGGTGGCCGCGTCCGTGTGTGCACTCAGGACGGCATATACATCACGCATCCGGTCATTCGAAAACTGGCGCCAGCCGTCCCAGTCCAACGCTCGGCTGGCAACATAGAAGCCGAACGTACCGTTGTTGACACCATACTCGGCGGTCGCCAAGCGCTGTCCGAATGAGCCGCCGGAGAGTTCCAGGTCGCCGCCCGTGTAGGTGAACCCGTTCTTCATGGTCACCGAGATCGCCCCGCCGAGCGCATTGAGGCCATATAGGGGACTTGAACTGACGAGTTCCACCCGGTTGATGGCGATGTCGGGGAACAGGTCCCAATTGACCGTATCGCCGAACGCCTCATTGATACGCACACCGTTCTGGTAGACCGCCAGTCCCTGCGGCGTGCCGAGCACTGGGGAGGCCTCAAAGCCCCGATACAGGATGTCAGGCTGAAAGGGGTCGTCAAGGTCGTCATTGATGCTGATGCTGCTGAGGTTCGAATTGAGCGCACCCGTGAGGCTCGCCGAGCCATCCCGGATCAGATCTGCAGACGTCAGAACCTGCACATTTCCCGGAACCTTGTCGATATCGATGTTCGCCCCCGGTATCGCCGTTGCGGTCACGGTTACAGTCTGCAGTGTCGTTGGGCCGCCGTTCGCACCCGATGCCGAGTTGCCCTGCTGACCCGTCGTCTGGGCCGAGACGGCCGATGCGAAGCCCAGGAAGAGCGTTGCGTACGGTACACATCGTCCGATCGCACGAAACTTGTTCTTCACAGGGGACTCCAATTGACCTCTCCGGGTAGCGCGTGCAGCGTACCGAATAGCACTCGGGAGAATTTCCCGACCGTTGCGCGCACGCACTTTCGTCCCCGGTGGCGCTCGCATACTTCGCACCGCACTCACCATCAATTGCGGATTGCTACTCTTGGTGATGTAGCCGTTGGCACCCGCCCAGGTAGGGCGCAGTCTGGCGAGAATTCCGCGCGTCAGTGAGTCCGAACGATCGTGACACCCCAGGGGCTCTCGCCCGCCTTGATACGGGCGATTTCCTTGCCCTGCGCCAGGTCCACGACGGACACGTCATTCGAGGGGCCATTGGCCGAATACAGGAACTTGCCATCCGGCGAGAGCACAATGCCCCAGGGGCGCTTG
>DATDIL010000083.1:0-53296 GCA_036521075.1 Steroidobacteraceae bacterium
ACATCAAGGACCCGGGCGGGTTGCTGTCGCCGAAACGCGCGCACACGCTGATTCCGGCCATCAAGGCCGTGATCGGCGCCAAGCCTCTGGAACTGCACGCTCACTGCACCATCAATCTGGCGGAGCACACTTATCTGGAAGCTCCGGCATACGGAGTGAGCGTCCTGCAGTGCGCTTCGGGTGCCGCCGCGGATGGCACATCGAATCCGCCCGCGGAACGTACCGTTGCGAACCTGCGCGCACTGGGTCATAGCGTCAACGTGGATGATGCGGCGCTGAAGGAAGTGAGTACCTACTTCACGCGACTGGCCGAAGCGGAGGGACTGCCGATCGGTCGCCCACAGGGGTTTGACGCGGCGTATCTGCAGCATCAGTTGCCCGGTGGGATGGTCGGAACCATGCGCCGCCAGCTCGGCGAACGGGGGCTGGCGCACCTTGAAGGAGCGGTGATCGAGGAGATCGGACGCGTGCGCGAGGAGCTCGGCTGGCCCATCGTCATGACCCCCTTTGCTCAGATCGTCATGACCCAGGCGGTCATGAACGTGACCACGCAGGAGCGCTACAAGGTGATTCCCGATGAGGCGATCCGCTATGCCATTGGCCGCTTCGGCCGACCGAACGTGCCGATTGCCGCCAAGGTGATGGAGCGCATCGAGTCGCTGCCGCGAACCGCCGAGCTGCGCAAGGAACACGGCATGCCGTCGATCCCGGACCTGCGCCGCCGCCTCGGGGCGGGGTTGTCTGATGAGGAGTTCCTGCTGCGGGCCACGATGCCGGCCGGCCAGGTCGATGCGATGCTGGCGGCGGGGCCAGCGGCGCGCCACTACAACCCGGATCTGAAGCCCATCATGCAACTGATGCGGCAGCTGACCACGCATCCCGAACTGTCCGAAGTGTCGGTCACGAAGCCCGGATTCAAACTGGAATTGCGGCGCGACGTTGTGGCAAGCGCCTCGTGAACGCCGCGGTCGCCCAGTCGCTGCCGCTGGGTACGATGCCTCTCATCAAGGGCTTCATGTTTGATCTGGACGGCACATTGTTGCTCAGCGACCACGCGCTGGGGGCATACGAGGTGCTGCCGGGTGCCGTTGAAGTGCTGGCCGATCTGGCCGCGAAATCCATACCCTACCTGGTGTTCACCAACGGCAGCGCCTACCCACCGCCCGAGCAGGCCAAACGCCTGCGCGGATTGGGCCTGCCGGTGGCGGATGACCGCATGTTCACACCCTCCAGCGTTGCCGCCGATGTGATGGCACGTCACGGTATCCGCCGCACCCTGGTGCTGGGTAAACGCGGTGTCGGCTACGCCCTGAGCGAGGCCGGCATCGAGACCGTGTTCCCCGGTGAACCCGGAGCGCGCGAGGCGCACGCGGTGTATGTCGGATGGCATCCCGAATGCCATATGAGGGATATCGAGGCGGCCTGCCAGGCCATCTGGGCCGGAGCCAAATTGTACGTCGCCTCTGATGTGCCCTTTTTTGCGACCCGCGAAGGGCGTTCAATGGGTTATTCGTATGCGATCGTCGGGGCGATACGGCGCATGACCAAGGTGCCGATGATCCTCACCGGCAAGCCCTCACTGCATGCCATGCGCTTTGTGGCCAGGAAACTGGGTGTGCCGGTGCGCGATGTCGGCGTGGTCGGCGACGATCCGGCCGTGGAAATCATCATGGCGCGACGCGGCGGTGCCACCGCCTTTGGCGTCACCACCGGTGTGATGAAACAGCCTGACTGGGAGCGCGAGACCGGCAAGCGCCGGCCACACTACGTGCTCAATGACCTGCGCGAACTGATGCGCAATGGCGCCATCCAGGCCCCGTGATGTGCAAGGCTGCTACCAGGCTTCGCTGACACCGTCATACCGCAGGAAACGGCCGGTATCGGCGAGGGTCACCTTGTCGATGGTGTGGACCATGTTCTGCACCGTGAATGAGGTCTTGAGCATCCCCTGGTACTTGCCTTCGAGGTAGGCTTGATGTTCAGTCAGGGTCGGGCCCGGATTGAACATGATGACCGTCACCCCGTCCTTGCGGGTTTCAGCGGCGAGCACCTGCATCTCCCGATTCAATGCGGCCTTGCTCATGCGATAGAACATCGCGCCCGGCCGCGGATGCGGCTCACCGGTCAGGGTGCCGTTGCTGGAACTGATGGCGATGATTTTCTTCTGCCTGCTGGCCAGCACATTCTTGTAGAAGGCCTCCGACACAATCAGCGGGCCCTTGATGTTCACCGCCATGATGGTGTCCAGCAGCGCATAGTTGAATTTCCCGAAGCTCTCCCCGCTGTAGTCTCCCGGACAGCCTTCGTCATCCGCGGCACACTTGGCGCGGTCATTGTAGACGCCGGCGTTGTTGATCAGCACATCGATCGGCACGTCCGCGAGCTTCGACGCCAGCTTCAGTGCCTGATCCACCTTGGTGACATCCAGGGTTTCGATGCGTACCTTCGGGTACGTCGCCGCCAGATCGGTCAGGCTCTTCGGTGGCGTGGCACGCCGTTGTGTGGCAATGACCGTCCAGCCCAGCTTGGCGTACTGCTTCGCAAATTCCAGGCCGATGCCGGAGTTCGCACCGGTGATCATCACCGTATCGGCCGCGGCGGTAAGCGGCGCTGCCACGGCCGCGATGACGATCCATGCGGCCAGATTCCCGAGCACTGCCTTCACCATCTCTGAGACTGCGTTGCGAACGCGCCGCAGCGCGCGCATCAGCGCAGCACCCAGAAACTCGGGCCCAGGCGGGCCTCCAGTTTGGCTAATTGCTCGCGGTGGATCTCGCGCACTCTGGCCGGAGTGATGGCATCGCGCCGGTCCACTTCCTCAATCTGCAGGCTGGTCTTGTCCTCATAAAGATGCTCTCCGGCCAGGCGCGCCTTGGCATCATAGGGCCAGATAAAGGCCTGGCGACTGGCGAGATGGTACAGCCGGTCGGTGTGCTCGACCGCGTAACCGAGCTGTTTGAGAATGGCCCCCTCCGCCATTTGATGGAAGGTGATCTCATCGCATACCCCCCAGTCGGCGACCGCCAGTCGATCATCCGAGTGCCACAGCACCGCTTCGCCGACGCTATTGTAAAATGCCAGCACGCCGGCCTTGCCTTCGATGACCCCCGGGTTGGTGCCCCAGCTGACCCGGTACACGGGATGCTCGACTTCCATGTCGGGGGCCAGGATCTTGTGGTACTCACCGGCGCCTTCCAGGTGCACATGGCGCCAGAAGTTCAGCAAAATGGCCCGATGCAGCGGATTGGAGGTCTTTTCCAGCAGTTTTTCGGTGGGGTGCATGCACTCATACACCTGTTTTTCGAAACGGTTCATTTTCGGTCCCCCGGTTGGCGTGCGTTCTGACAGCATATCAGCCATGAAATGTTGAATCGCATCGGGTATACCAAGCGAAACTTCGGAGGAAGCGTGGCAACGACTTTTGATCTTTCGGACAAGTCCATTTTGATCACCGGCGCAGGTCGGGGTCTGGGTCGGGCCCTGGCCATCGGCGCGGCGCAGGCCGGGGCCCGCGTGAGCGCCTTTGACGTGGACGCTCAGTCGCTGGTCGAGCTGGCGAAGAGTTCGAGTGCCATTACTACGCAAGTGGTGGACGTTGCCGACCGGGGCGCCTTCATGGCCGCCGCCGGCCGCATCGGCAGAATCGATGGCATCGTCAACAACGCCATGCTGATCCGGTATGACGCCATCGAGGCCGTGGACGATGAGATTCTCGACAGGATGCTCGCCATCGGCATCAAAGGGGCCGTGTGGGGGGTGCAGGCCCTGCTGCGCCACATGGATCCGCAAGTCGGCGGCGTCATTCTCAACCTCGCCTCCCCGGTGGCCGAGCGCGGCTTTCCGAAGACCGCGATCTACAGCATGGTCAAGGGCGCCATGGGCACATTGACCCGCACGCTGGCCGCGGAGTTGGGCCCCCGCAAGGTGCGGGTCAATGCGCTCGCTCCGGGCTCCATTCCTACCCCCGGCGCCGTGGCCATTACGCCGCGGGCTGAATACGAGCGCCGCGCGCTGAGCATTCCGCTGCGGCGGATCGGGCGTGATGCGGACGCCACGAACGCCTCGCTGTTCCTGCTCAGTGATGCGGCATCCTTCATCAGTGGCGACATCCTGCATGTCGATGGCGGCTTCCTGGCCTCAGCATGACAAATTGCGTTTACGCGGTGCGTTACGGCCATCTGGATCGGCTGAGCGATCTGAATTTCGTCGGCGGCGACGATCACGCGCAGCGCATGCCGCTGGACTACTTCGTCTGGGTGATCCGGTCCGAGGAGCGCACGATTGTCGTCGACACCGGCTTTGACGCGGCTGGCGCGGCGAAACGCGGCCGCACGCTGCTGCGGCCGGTCGGCGCCGGGCTCGCCGCCATCGGCGTGGATGCGCGTGAGGTGCAGGATGTCGTCATCACCCACATGCACTACGATCATGCGGGAAACGTGTCGCTGTTTCCCAAGGCGCGCTTCCATGTGCAGGATGCGGAGATGAGCTACTGCACCGGTCGGGCGATGACGCACGCACATCTGGCAGCGGCGTTTGATGCGGGCAATGTCGTGGACATGGTGCAGCGTGTATTTGACGGTCGCGTGGTGTTTCATGCCGGTGATGACGAGTTGTATCCGGGGGTGACGCTGCATCATCTGCCGGGCCATACCCTGGGGCTGCAGGTGGTACGTGTGCACACGGCACGCGGCCCGGTGGTTCTGGCCTCGGATGCGATTCATTTCTGGGCCAATCTGCAGCGCGCGGTTCCGTTTCCCGTCGTGGCCGATGTCGTCGCTTACCTTGAGTCATTGCGCAAACTGCAAACGCTGGCCCCCTCAATCGATCACATCATTCCGGGTCATGATCCTCGGGTGCTGCAACGGTTCGTGGCTGAACCGGGCGCCCCGGATATCGTGCGCCTGGATCTGCCCCCGATGGCACGAGGACTTTCATGAACGAGTGTGGATTCATTGGACTGGGTCGGATGGGCGGTGCGATGGCCCGACGCCTCCTGGATGCCGGCCACCGGGTCACGGTATACGACCCCAGCACGGCCGCAGCCGCGGCACTGGGGACCCATGGCGCCACGATCGCGTCCAGTGCGCGCGAGGTGGCGGACGCCGCGCCGGTGGTGTTCCTGAGCCTGCCGAATCCGCAGATCGTGATCGAGGTGGTGCTGGGTACACAGGGAATTCGCGAGGGCAAACGCCTGGAAGTGTGCGTAGACCTGTCGACCTCGGGCCCTGATGCCGCCGTGAAGCTCGCGACGGGGCTCGCGGAGCGGCATGTCGCATCGCTCGAAGCCCCGGTCTCCGGCGGCATCAAAGGAGCGCGCGAAGGCACTCTGTCACTAATGGTCGCGGGGCCGCCGCTCGTGTGGGAGCGGGTCCAGGCTTTGCTGCAGGTTTTCGGCAAGCCTTTCTTCATGGGCGCCAATCCCGGCGCGGGTCAGACGATGAAGCTGGTCAACAACCTGCTCGCAGCCTGCGCGATTGCCATTACGGCCGAAGGCATGACCCTGGGGGCGAAGGCCGGCCTGGACCCGGCACGCATGATTGAGGTGCTGAATGTGTCGAGCGGGCGCAACAGTGCGACGCAGGACAAATGGCCACGTTCGGTGCTGCCCCGGACCTTTGATTTCGGATTCGCCGCGGGGCTGTGTCTGAAGGATGTGCGGCTGTGTGTGGCGGCGGCGCAGTCCCTGGGCGTTGCGTTGGGCGTCGGTACCGCGGTCTGCGATTTGCTGCAGCGCACCGTCACCCGCCTGGGGCCGGATTCGGACTTCACCGCAATGGCCAAAATCGTCGAAACCGATTCCGGGCTGGATGCGAACCGGCCCGCCTGAGTGAAACAGTTTTTTTGCGAGGTCAATATGAGCAGCGAGCTTTTCGATAAAGGTCTGAAGATCCGTACCGAAGTGCTGGGGGAGGTCTACGTCAAGAAAGCCCTGGCCAGCATGGATGATTTCAACAAGCCGCTGCAGGAGCTTGTGACCGAGTATTGCTGGGGTGCCGTGTGGGGACGTGAGGGCCTCAAACGCAGTGAGCGCAGCATGCTCAATCTGGCCATGATCAGCATTCTGAACCGTCCGCATGAGCTCAAGGCGCACATTCGCGGCGCGCTGACGAATGGCCTTACCCGTGAACAGATCTGCGAGGTGTTTCTCCAGGTCGCCATCTATGCAGGGGTTCCCGCCGCCGTCGACAGTTTCCGCATTGCCCGGGAAACGTTCGCCGAAATCGACGCCGCCTGAGCGATAATAGCCCACGCGCCGACCGAAGACGGGGCCGCAGCGGCTCGCCAGGCTAGGCCGGGATCGCCAAAATTCAGGAAGTTAAGGTGGAGTTATCGTGACAGCTCATCCCGGGTTCGACGCCAAGCGGCTCGATTATCTGAGCGCTGCGGTCGAGCGCGACATCGCCGCCGGCCTGTACTTCGGTGGCGTCATCAGCGTCAAGCGCGGTGGTCAGAGCGCCTACCACAAGGTGTTTGGACACAGCAGCGAGACCAAGGAGCGCGCGGTCGCCGAGGATTCGGTATTCAGCCTTTTTTCGGTCACCAAGGCATTTACCAATGTCCTGGTCTTCCAGGCCATCGAACGTGGGCTGATGACACTGACGACCCCGCTGTGCAAAATCATTCCGGAGTTTTGCGGCGGTTTGCGCGACCGGATCACGATATTCCATCTGCTCACCCACAGTACGGGCCTGCCGACCATGTTCGAGGCCAGCCCCGGCATGTACATCGATGTGCTGGCCGATACCATCGCCGCCATCGTCAAGGTGGCACTCCCGGTGGAGCCGGCGGGGCACAGTGTCGCCTATGCGCCGCTCTTCAACCACGCCCTGCTGGGCGAGGCCGTGCGGCGCGTGGATCCGAAGAGGCGCTCCTACAAGGAGATCCTGCACCAGGATCTGTTCGATCCCATGGGCATGAGGGACACCGCCATGGGCGTGCGCCGGGATCTGAAGCCACGGCACCTGGTGCCGGAATTCCGCAACAACTATCCGATCAAACACCTGGGTCACAGCAACCTCGGCCCCAACGGCGCGTTCGAGGAGGAAAATGTCGAGATGCCCTGGGTGGGCGGTATCTCCACGGCCCACGATATGATGCGCTTCGCGGAAATGTTGCGCTGTGGTGGCACGATCGATGGGCGCAGCATTGTCTCAAGCGCGATGGTCAAGCACGCACGCACCATCTGGACCGGCGACAAGCCCAACGAATTCTACGCCAGCGGCATTCGCGCGGCGGGCGGTATCGCCCCACCGGCCAATATCGGCCTGGGGTTCTCGATCCGCGGTCCGCAGATGGGTACCAGCATGTTCGGCACGCTCGCTTCCCCCGGCACCTTTGGCGCGCATGGCGCCGGCACCACGCTTTTCTGGGTTGATCCGGACCGGGACATCAGCTTCGTCGGTCTGATGACCGGCCTGATGAAGACCATCGACAATCTGTGGCGCTGGCAGAATCTCGCGGACATCCTGCTCGCCGCGGCGCTGTAAGGATGAACGGTTCTGCTATCGCCAGGTTTGACTACGTCATCGTTGGCGCAGGTACGGCCGGTTGCGCTCTTGCCGGACGGCTCGCGGAGGACCCGACCACGCGTGTGTGCGTGTTCGAGGCGGGGGGCAGTGATGAGCACCTGGTGATCCGCACGCCGGCACTGGTGGCCGCAGCCATCGGCACCCGCGGCTTGAACTGGCGCTTCGAGACGGTGCCGCAGGCGCATCTGTCCGGTCGACGCATCCCGCAACCGCGCGGCAAGGTGGTCGGCGGTTCCGGCTCCATCAATGGCATGGTGTATTCGCGCGGCAATCCGCAGGACTATGCAGACTGGGTTGCCGCCGGGGCCACCGGCTGGAGCTACGCGGAAGTGCTACCGTACTTCCTGCGCAGCGAGAACAATCAGGACCTCCCGGCCTCGCGCTACCACGCTCACGGCGGACCGATGAACGTCATGCGGCCGCGGCGCCCGAATCAGCTCAACAGTGATTTCATCGCCGCGACGCACAGCCTGGGGTTTCCTCGCACTGATGACTTCACGGCCCTTACCAATGAGGGCGTTGGTTTTCGCCAGGGCACGCTCCGTGGCGGCAGGCGTGAGACGACGGCTCGCGCTTTCCTGCGCCCGGCGTTGGCGCGCGGCAACGTCACGCTGTACACCGATGCACTGGTGCTGCGGGTGCTCGTTGAGCAGGGTCGCGCCGTCGGCGTCGTCTATGAGCGCGCCGGGCAGCAGCACGAAGTGCGCGCCACTCGCGAAATAATTCTGAGCGCCGGAACCATTCAGACGCCGCAGATATTGCAGCTGTCCGGAATCGGTGCGGCCGCACAGCTTAAGGCCCTGGGCATCAAGCCGGTCCACGACCTGCCCGCCGTGGGTCGAAACCTGCACGATCACCTGGCCTGTCCGGTGATGATGCGCACCCACAACCCCACCTCTTACGGTATCTCAGGCCGGGCTTTGCCGCGCGGCATGTGGAATGTCTTGCAGTATCTGTTGGGCCGCACGGGCCCCTTCGCCAGCAATGTGTTTGAGTCGGTGGGCTTTCTGAAGACCTTGCCGACACTGGATCGGCCGGATGTGCAGTTCGTGTTTCAACCGGCCGCGCGGCCGCGGCCGTCGTTCCCATTGCCGATCGGCCACGGCTATGCGATCAGCCCGGTAAACTTGTATCCAATGAGTCGGGGCAGCGTCACGCTGACCAGCGCCGATGCGCACGTGGCGCCGGCCATCGATCCGGCGCTGCTGAGTGTCGCGGAGGACATCCAGCCGCTGATCCGCGCGATCCGGCTGGCACGACGCATTCTCGCAGCGCCCGAATTCGCCCGCTATCGCGGCACGGAGATTGCGCCCGGCGTGGCAGTGCAGAGCGATGCCGAGATCGCCGACTTCATCCGCTCGAGCTCCTACACCGTGCATCACCAGGTCGGTACCTGCCGCATGGGCGAGCACCCGGAGGCGGTGGTGGATTCGCAGCTGCGTCTGCGGGGTGTCGATGGCTTACGGGTCGTCGACGCCTCCGTGATGCCGCGCATCGTCGGTGGCAACACCAACGCCGTCGTGGTGATGATTGCGGAAAAAGCCGCTGACCTGATTCGCCAGCGACCCCTGCTCGCACCCGCTTAAGGAGCCCACATGGCCATAGAACACATGAAGACCTGGAAGGTTGGCCAGGTCGAAATCACCCGGCTGGTGGAGGTGTGGAAATGGGAGGATGACATCTGGATGGTGCTCGAAGACAGCAAGCCGGCGATAGTCGCGACCCAACCGTGGCTGTTGCCGCACCATGCGACGCCCGAAGGGCGCATGTTCATCAATTTCCAGGCGTTCGTCGTGAAGGCGGGCAAGCGGCGCATCATGATCGACACCTGCATCGGTGCCGACCGCGAGCGACAGTTTCCGGTTTTCACCCAGATGCGCACGACCTTCATGCAGGACCTGGCTTCCTTAGGGATCGCAGCCAACGACATCGACACCGTGCTGTGCACGCATCTGCACTTCGATCATGTGGGGTGGAATACGCAGCTGGTCGATGGGCGCTGGGTACCGACCTTTCCCAAGGCGCGCTACCTGTTCAGCCGCAAGGAATACGATCACTGGCAGAAGCTGCGTGATACCGGTGGGTACCACGGCATCAACCATCTCAGTGACGCCGTGGATCCGGTGATCGAGGCGGGTCTGGTGGATTTCATTCCCCACGACCATGCGATCAGCGAGGAGATCCGCTTGCTCCCCACCCCCGGTCACACTCCCGGGCATGTCAGTGTGTACATCAATTCGCAGGGCGAGCAGGCCGTGATCACCGGCGACCTGATGCATCATCCCATCCAGGTCGCGATGCCGGAGCATCCGGCAACCTTCGACATGGACAAACCGGCGGGCGCGAAGACCCGTGTCGAATTCGTCAATCGCTTCCGGGAGAAGCCCGTCCTTGTCATCGGCAGTCATTTCGCTGACCCCGGCGCCGGGTACATTGTGCGCAACGGCGCCGGCTGGAAACTGAAATCCTAAGGATTGAGGGTCAACCATGGGTCAGGCAATTCCGGAATATCCCATCGATTTGTTCAGTCACGAAGCGGTGCGCAACGCGCGCAGCGTCGATGACACCCTGCGCGAGTTCGCGCCGGTGGTGCGCTTAGGCGACGGCACGGTGATGATCACCCGGCATGCCGATGTGACCGCGGGACTGCAGGACTGGCAGACGTTCTCGAACAAGTCGCGCCCCTGGCATGATCCCAAATCGCTGCGCCCGGAAATCCTGCTGACGGACGATCCGCCGCGCCATACCCACGTCCGGCAGGCCATTGCCCGAGCGTTGTCCACCCAGGTGCTGGGCAATCTGCGGCCGTCGTTCGAGCGCGATGCGGCGGCGCTATTCGACACCCTCATGCCGCGCCAGGGCGAGGTGGTCGACGCGGTTCGCGAGATTACCCAGCGCTTTGTCTACAAGGCCTTGCCCGATGCCATCGGTCTGCGCGTGGAGGGGCGCGAACACATGTACGCATTCAGCCATATGGTCTGGGCGACCATGGGCCCGGAGAACGAATTGTTTCGCGAGGCCATGGTTGATATCGAACCGGTGCTGGCGTGGCTGCAGCAATGCTGCGATCGGGACAACCTGTCCGAGGGTGGGATAGGCATGGTGCTCTACGGTTTGGCCGATGACGGAGTCATCACCCAGGCCGAGGCGAAGCTGCTGCTGCAGACGGTGCTGGCCGCGGGGGCCGACACGACGATCCTCACCATGGCCAATGCCATGTACGCCTTCGCGAAGTTCCCGCAGCAATATCAGAAACTGCGTGCGGACCCGAGCCTGGTGCGCGCGGCCTTCGATGAAAGCCTGCGCTGGGACTCCCCCTCGCGCATGGCCGGACGCATCACGACGCGCGAGGTGGATATCGGTGGCTACACCGTTGCAGCGGGCCAGCGGGTTGGCCTGATGTTTGCCGCCGCCAACCGCGATCCGCGCGCCTGGGACACACCGGACCAGTATGATATGGGCCGCGACTTGAGGAAGCAGGTCGGCTGGGGATATGGAATCCATGCCTGCGTCGGCCGGGTGCTGGCGCAGCTGGAGGCGCATGTGCTGCTCACCGAGGTGGCGCGCCGCGTCGCACGCTTCGAGAGCGCCGGGGAGCCGACGCCGTGGATGACCACGATCGGCCACGGACCGGCAAAACTGCCGGTCCGTCTCTACGCGAATTGACCCCGATGTGCCGTTCAGGTTGCGCCGAACAGGCGCACGATGTAGTAACTGTCGAGGTACTCGCGCAGCACCGCGATCTTCTCACCGCGCAGTTCGAAAGCCCAGGCATAGCGATTGTCGTAGGGACGGCCATCCTGCAGGTGCCCGGTGCCATGGGTTTCGGCCAGCACCAGCGAACCATTTGACGCGATGGAGAGTATGCGATTCGATGGGCTGCCCTTCGCAAACATGCCGCGGATCGGTTTCAGGAACTCATCGACAATGACGTTGCGCCCACGGTATTCACCCGCTCCCGGCATGTCACGGGCCTGCGGCAACCAGGCGGCATCTTCGGTCAGCAGCGCGCGGACGCCCTCAAGGTCCTCCGCATTCAACAGCTCAAAGAACTTCTCAACGATCGCTTCGCCCTGCGCATTGGAATGGCTCATGAAACATGCCCCCCTGGCCCGTTGTACATCGATCGTATGATCAGCCAAAAAGACTTCGATGTCATTGCCGTCGGCAGCGGGCATAACGGCCTGGTGGCAGCTGCGTACCTGGCCAAGGCCGGCAAACGCGTGCTGGTCCTGGAGCGCAACGCCTGGTTTGGCGGAGGAGTGGTCTCGCGCGAACTCACTCGACCGGGCTTCCGGCACGATCAACATTCCATGACGCATATTTTCATCCAGGCCAATCCGCTGCTACAGCGTGATGAACTGGGACTGAAGAGCCGCTATGGGCTGCGCTACCTGTTTCCCGAGTCGCCGATGATGTCGGTATTCGAGGATGGCTCGACATTGGCCCTGTACCGGGATCCGGCCAAATCCGCCGCGCAGATCGCGAAGTTCTCCAAACGCGATGCGCAGGCCTTCCTGCGGCTGTCGGCGCAGGCGGCCGCCTGGCTGCCGATGCTGGTTGCGACGCTCTACACCCCGCCCGCGCCCCAGGGGGCGAGTTTCGCCTTCCTCGATCAAAGCCGCGAGGGGCGGCAGTTCTGGCGCGCCATGCAGATGAGCAGCCACGATGTATTGGCGGATTATTTCGAGCACGACCGGGTGCGTGCGCATTTCGCCCGCGTCGCCGGTGAGAACCTGGTCTCGCCGGATGAGAAGGCGACCGGCCTGGGGGTATTCGTATTCCTCGGCTTTCTTGAAGCCTACGGTTTTGGTGTCCCGGTGGGGGGCAGCGGCAAACTCACCGAGGCGCTCACCCGTTGTATCGAAGATCATGGGGGCACCGTACTCGCCAGCCAGGACGTGCGTGAAGTTCTCGTTGCCAACGGCCGTGCAGCGGGGGCAGTCACCGCCGATGGCAACCGCTACGCGGCGCGCGAGGCCGTCATCGGCGCGATCCATCCACACAGATTGTCGTCAATGGTGGCAGGCCTTGACCCCGATGTGCGCAAGGCGGCCGAGGCGACTCAAATCACCGAGGCGGCCTGTGTGACCGTACATGCCGCATTGAATGGTCCGCTGCGCTTCCGTACCCCGGATCCGGTGCAGTCCGTGATGATCGAGCTGATGCCGCCAACGTACCGGGAACTGCGTGAATGCTTTGACGATCTGCGCTATGGCGGCTTCATGCGTACCCACCTGCTGGGCTTAGGTTCGCTGTCGATGTTTGATGACACCCGCACACCCCCTGGCAAAGGCATCGCGCATCTGTGGGACTATGCACCCTACGTGCGGCCGGATGGCAAGTCCTGGGATGACGCCAAGGACGACTTCGCCCGCAGCATGCTTGATCGCTTCCGACGCTATGCTTCCAACCTGGATGAGGTGCTGCTGGATTTCCACTGCGACAGCCCCGTCGACATGGAGCGCACTTCGCCGAGTTTCATGCGCGGGGACCTGCATGGTATCGCCACCACCAGTTATCAAAGCGGGGCGCATCGTCCGACGCCGGAGCTGGGACAGTACCGCGTGCCCGGGATCGATCGGCTGTACCTCGTGGGCCCCTTCCAGTATCCGGGCGGCGGGGTGTTTGGCGCCGGGCGGGCCACCGCGCAGGTGATGTGCGATGACCTCAAGATCGATTTCGAAAAACTGGAAAAACCGGCATGAAGGTCTATGGGCCGGATCGCCGCGAACTCATGACCGTCAGCCGCATTGAGCGCGATGGCAATCAGTTGCTCATCAAGGCCAAGGTATTCGGCACGATGCCCCTGACCGCGAGTCTTACCCCCGCAGATGTTCGCGAGGGTCTGAAGCTGCTGGGCCTGCGCGGCCTGCTGTTCGTCATGACGATGCCTTTTCGCGGCCCACGATTATCAAAGGAAGCGGCTAAATGACGTCATCCATGAAAGGCAAGGTCGTGGTGATTACCGGCGGCGCCGGTATGATCGGCCACGCGGCGGCGATGAGCCTGGCCGCAGCCGGTGCCGATGTGATGCTGGTCGATATCAACGGCGCAGCGCTGGCCGCGCGCCGCGGTGCCGTGGAAGCCCTCGGTGGGCGCGTCGAGACTGCGGTGGCTGACGTCAGTAAGTCAGCCGATGTCCAGGCGTATGTGGCGCGGGCGCTTGAAGTGTTCGGTCGCATCGATGGCTTCTTCAACAACGCTGGCATGGAAGGCAAACTCGGGCCCATCTATGAGTACGAGGAGGCCGAGTTTGACCGCATTGTCGCGGTGAACCAGAAGGGCATTTTCTTAGGCATGCGTCATGTGCTGCCGGTGATGCTGAAGCAGGGACACGGCGCCGTGGTCAATACCGGTTCGATCGCCAGTGAGCGCGGCCTGGCCGGTGCGTGCGCCTACAACTCCACCAAGCATGCCGTGATCGGTCTCACGCGCACCGCAGCCAGCGAAGTGGGCGCCAAGGGAGTACGGGTCAACGCCGTGATGCCCGGCGTGATCGACACCCCGTTGCTGGAGGCCATGCTGCGCATGATGTTCAACGGTGATGTCGCCGCGGGCAAGAAGGTGCTGGGCAAGGTTGCCACCCTGGACCGGATCGGCACGCCCGACGAGGTGGGCGAGGTCGTGACCTTCCTGCTATCCGACGCGGCCAGCTTCGTGAATGGCGCGGCCTGGGCCGTCGACGGCGGGGCGCTGGCGACTATCCGGCATTGACGCGGCGCGGGCGCTTCGGCACAAACGCCAGGAAGCGCAGTGGATTCTCCACGGTGATTCGATGCAGCGTGGCCTCGTCCGCTCCGGCGGCCTGCAACTTTGGCACGAACACCGTGATGGGTCGCGCGTAGCTGCGAAATGCATCTCCTGAAATCAGGATGTGATCGGCAAAGCCGGCCTCGATCATTCCCATGACCAGCGGCACCACCGCTGCATCGCGCGGGCTGCCCTGGCGGTCGAAGCCGACGTAGGCGCCACGGCGGCAGATGGCCTTGTGCACGTAAAGGGTTGGATCGTTGAGATTGCCCAGGTGGCCGATGGCGACCCGGCGCGGATCCACGCCCGCATCCTCCAGGATATCCAGTTGTTCCAGGGCGGATTTCCCGGGAATGCCCGTGTGCGTGAAAATGGCCAGATTGGTAGCCAGGTGTGCCTTGCCGACGGCGCGGAACACACGGCGCTCCAGCGCCGTGATGTCATCCCAGGAACCGATTTCGCCGAAGGCGCCCGCCGGATACTCGTCGGCCTGCCGGATCAGCGCCTGGGTGATCTGCGCCTCGCTCATGCTCGCAAGCGCCTTCGGGTAAAAAGGCTGCGTGTAAAAACCCGCACCCTTGACGACCGGCAACCCGGACATTTTCGCGGCGTCACGAATGAACTTCAGGTCCATGCCAGCCCCTTCGAGGCTGGCGTCCACGATGCAAGCCACCCCCTCGTGCTGCGCATTGCGCAACTCCTGTGCCATGAGCTCGACATTGCGCATGGGGTCCGGACCCTGAGGCGCCGGTGGTGGTGCAGTTCCTGCTGCCGCAACCTTGATTCCCTGCGCGGCCAGCACGGCTTGCGATGCCGCACGGAAGCGATCGCTGAAGTCCGCCCCCAGCGACAGATGCTCATGGAATAGTGTCGCACCACCCGTGAGTTCGCCCGGCGCATAATCCTTGAACAAGGTGCGGATGACCGCGCCCTTGGGGAAATTCAACTCCTGGGCCCGGACGGCCAGGGGATCGAGCCCGAAGGCGACGGCGCCCATGCCTACAATCTGCAATGCATCGCGACGGGTAATGTTTGCCATCCGCGCATGATGCCACTTTGACAGCTCACCTTGCACTCTCAGCCGCGCGTTGCGTCTTGCGGGCCGCCGCCTGCGGACTTAGCCACGGGCGATGCCAAGACAGTGGAGGGCGCCCGCAAGTTTCTCGCCTAGTCAGTCCTCGAAGATCCTCAGGTTTCAGTGGACCTCGCCCGTGAACGTGCGCAGTCGGATATTGGTGCGATCGGGCATTGCAAGAGCGGCTTTCACGCCTGGCCGTTCACACATGCGAGCGACCCAGTCATTCAGGCGCGGCGCACGGGCCGGAACGTGCATGGTCGGAAACAGCCGATCGAGTGCGACGCCACCGCTGGCAAAGAAGTTGATGTCAGCAAGCGTAAAGACATCACCCGCTAGCCATGGCGTCGTCCGCAGCTGCTGTTCGACTTTGTCCACGGCCACCTCGATCTTGCGAGTGGCATTGGCCAGATCCGCAGCGTTGAAGCCGGAGCGGGCGGTACGCCACTTCTCGCGCTGTTCATGCAGCGGAATGCGCTCCATCAGCCGTTCGAACTCGCCCGCCTCGACGGAGCGCGCGATGGTACTGACCAGTCGATGCCAGCCGTGCATGGAGACGTAGTTCACGATGTGTTCGTCGCAGAACTTGCTCCAGTAGCGCATGCGAGCCTTTCCCAGCGGATCGGCCGGGCGCAGCGCTGGAGCCTCGGGAAACGCATCCTCAAGGTATTCACCTATCACGGTCGTATGCGTGATGATGTGTCCATCATGGTCGAGCACGGGTACCTGACCTTCGGGATTGATCGCGACAAACCACGGCTCGTGCTGCTCGAAGCGGTGCAGATCGATGTAGAGGCTTTCGAACTCGAGCCGCTTTTCCTTGAGGCTGATCAGGGTCTTCAAAGAATTGGCGACCGGTTCGGCGTGGTACAGCTTCAGCATGATCAGCGTCTCTCCAGCATGGCGACCAGCAAGGGATCGCCGGGTCATTATTGCGCGGGACGGCGGATCAGGCGCTACAATTCGGGCGCATCATTTATTTGACCGGGGGGAAATACGCCATGTCGGACGTTCTGAGCGCCATCGAGCGAGTGGAGATAGAGCGGGCCTGCGAGCGGCTTACCTATGCCTACGGCCGGGCATTGGATCTGGGCGATATGAATGCCGCTGCGGACTGCTTCGCCAAGAACGGCTCCTTCGCGCGCCCGATGAATCCCGGTCAGCTCATCCAGGGACGTGAGGCAATACGCGCATCGCTGCTGAGCCGCCCAAAAACGCTGCTGACCAAGCATCTCACCACCAGCGTCATGATCGATGTCGAGGATCGGGATGCGGCGCGCGGGCTGTCCTACCTCACCATGATTGCGAGCACGCCGCCTGAAGCTGCGGTGCCACCGTTTATTTCCAATGGGCCGATTTACTTCGGTGAAATGCAGGATCGTTTCGTGCGCGAGGCGGGCGTGTGGAAATTCCTGGAGCGCCGCGGATCAATCCAGATGAAGTTCTCAGGGGCTGGCCCGCAGGCCTGAGCGGCGCTCCAGCGCCAGCAGCTGCGCCTTGACTTCCAGGCCGCCGGCGAATCCGGTCAGTTTGCCATCGGCCCCGATGACGCGGTGACAGGGGACGATGATGGAGAGCGGATTTGCGCCGTTGGCCGCGCCCACCGCGCGTACGGCCTTGCGGCTGCCGATCTGGTCGGCGATCTGCCCGTAGCTGCGGGTTTCGCCAAACGGAATGCTGCGAAGCGCGTTCCACACTCGGGTCTGAAAATCCGTGCCGGCAGGGTCGAGTTTTACCGTGAACTTGCGGCGTATGCCGGCAAAGTATTCCTCGAGTTGCTGTTGCGCCCGCACCAGCACCGGGTGATGGGGGCTCTCTTTGGTGTCGCCCAGTCGCACCCGTGACGGATCGTCATCCTCCCACAGCACCGCCGCAAGACCCCGGTCGCTGCCCACGAGCGTGAGCTGGCCTACCGGTGATCGCATGGTTTTGTACAGATAACTCATGGTGCACTCCTGTCGATGATTGGCTGCGCGCGGGCGGGCCACTGCGAGCGATTCTGGCCTTCCCCCCGGGGGCCCGCTGGCGGATTTCGGACATCGATATTCCCTTCCCGGCGTAATTACATTGGTGTCCGAAAACCGCCAGTCATAAGGCGCGGAATGGTGAGAATATCCTCCCATGGATCTCGATCACGATGCCTGCTACCGGGCCGTGAAATTACGCGATAGCCGTTTCGACGGACGCTTTTTCACGGCCGTGAAGACCACCCGAATCTATTGTCGCCCGGTCTGTCCGGCGCGTACGCCGCAATCCCGCAACGTCACATTTTTCCCGACCGCGGCCGCCGCGCAGGAAGCGGGATTTCGTCCCTGTCTGCGCTGTCGACCCGAGACGGCGCCCGACATGCCGGCGTGGCGCGGTACCTCCAACACCGTAGCGCGCGCCCTGGCGCTGATCGAGCTTGGAGCCCTGGACAGCGGCAATGTTGATGCCCTGGCCGAGCGACTGGGTGTGGGGGAGCGGCACATGCGCCGCCTGTTTCGGCAGCATCTCGGGGCATCTCCAATTGGGGTCGCGCAAACCCGCCGTATCCTGCTGGCGAAGCAACTCATTCACGAGACGCGCCTGCCGATGACCGAGATTGCGTTTGCGGCTGGATTCGGCAGCATCCGCCGCTTCAATGAAACCTTCCGCACGCTGTTTGGCCGACCACCGGGTGCATTGCGGCGTCTGGGCGGTCCGGATGTCGCCGTCGCGGATCAGGGTGAGTTCAGCCTGCTGTTGCGCTACAAGCCCCCGTATGACTGGTCGGCCATGCTCGGATTTCTTGAACAGCGCGCCATTCCCGGTGTCGAATGGGTGGCGGACGGCAGTTATTCGCGAAGCATTGCACTGGGCGGGGTTCAGGGCCGGATCACCGTGCAGCCTGCCGCCGGCAATGCCCTGCGGGCCAGAATCCGCATAGCGAAGCTTGCGATGCTGCCCAATATCATTGCCCGGCTGCGGCGGCAGTTTGATCTGGCGGCAGATCCGCTGAGCATCGCGGCACATCTGGCCACGGACCCGGTACTGGCGCCGCTGCTGAAACAGCGCCCGGGCCTGCGGGTACCCGGCGCCTGGGACGGTTTCGAATTGGCCATCCGCGCAGTGCTGGGGCAGCAGATCACGGTAGCGGCCGCCATCCGACTGGCGGGGAAACTGGTCGCCGCATACGGCACGCCGCTGTCGGAACCGGATGGCCATTTGACCCATGTGTTTCCGACCGCTGCGGCGCTGACGGAGGCGGATCTGACCGCGCTCGGCATGCCACGCAGTCGCGCGACCACCCTGAGCGGCATCGCTGCCGCCGCCCTTGCCAATCCGGAACTGTTCGGCGCTCACTGCGAGCTCGAGGAGGCGATTGCGCGTCTGCGCACCATCCGTGGGGTAGGCGAGTGGACCGCGCAGTACATTGCGCTGCGGCAGCTGCGCGAACCTGATGCCTTTCCGGCCGCCGATGTCGGCCTGATGCGCGCCCTGACCGATGCGAGGGGCCAGCGTCCGTCCGCGCCGCAACTGCTGGCGCGTGCACAGGCGTGGCGCCCGTGGCGCGCGTACGCAGCCCAGCACCTGTGGGCCAGCAGCTAGGCAGCCGCCGCAACTTCCGGTTCCTTGACCCGCAGCAACAGCACCATTCCCAGCAGCAGGAAGGCGATACCGCTGGCAATGCCGATGCGCTGACTTTGGGAAATCGAGGTGACCAGCCCGATCACCAGTGGTCCGATGAAGGATGTGGCCGTGCCCGACATGGCATAGACACCAAAAAACTCGTTCAGCATTGCCGGTGGCGCGAGCTTGCCCATCAAGGCACGACTGGAGGAAAGACCGCCGGTGACAAAGGTCGCGGCGAGGACCTGCGCAACACAAAACACGATGTCCGGTATTGTCGGGAACACGCCACCAAAGTGCTGCAATGGCTGCGGCAGCCTGATGAACAGTGCGGTATCGGGGCTCGTCGAGCAGACGATCACGATGGCAAGCAGCGAACCGGCCACGAAAATCATCGCGCTGCGGCGCGAACCGATCTTCAGGTCCATCCACCCCGCCAGGGCACCGGCCAATGCGGCCGCGACGCTGTTTAGCAACCCCTGCACGATCAGCGCATCCGCGCTCCAGCGCAGTACACCTGCGGCATAAATCCCGCTGAAACTCATCAGGACGACAAAGCCTTCGTTGTAGGTCATGCGCGCGATCAGAAAGACGCCGACGTTGCGGAACTGTCGCACCCGCGTCAGGGTCTCCAGAAGACTCTTCAGACCCTGGCGAACCGCCTTCCCCGCGCTCAGGCGCGTTCCCGGGGAGTCCGGGGTGAACAAGAACAGCGGCAGCCCGAAAATCAGCATCCACACGGCCGCCAGGATCCCGACGGCGCGCTCGGGTTGATGCACGGCCTTGTCGAGTCCGAACAACGGGTTCGCATTCCAACTCCACGCAAACAGAAAAAACAGAAAGAGGATGACGCCAAAGGCATTGCCCAGCGCAAAGCCCATGCCGCTCCAGAACCCGATGCCCTTGGGCGCGATGTTCGGCAGCATTGCATTGCAGAAGACGGCTGAATATTCATAGAAAAGCATGCTGCCGACAATGGCGGCCATGATCCACACCAGGCCGACGTTCATGCCAGGGGTGGCGTACCACAACGCCATCATTGACGGCACGCCGACCGCGATGCAGCCCACCAGCCAGGGCTTGCGCCGGCCGCCGGCATCGGCGATCGCGCCAAGTATCGGTGCCCCGATTGCGACCAATATGGCGCCAACCGCGCTGGTATAGCTCCAGACCACCTGGCCGTGCACCGGATCGGAAATCACCACGGTGCTGAAGTAGGCCGAGAACACGAAGATATTGACCAGCACATTGTCGGGAATGCGTGCGCCATCGAAAAGCGCCCACGACCAGCGACCGAGCAGGGTTTTGCGATCCACCGGTGCGACACCGGCGGCCACGATATTCAATTCCATACCATCCCCCTAAAAGCGTCCGTTGTTGTTCTTGGTGCTGGCGGTCACGGGTTGCATCACGTCCCAGTGCTCGACGATCCTGCCATGGGCGATGCGAAAGATATCGACCACCGCGAATCCTTCATCGCCCGGATGAAAAATGACGTGGACATGGGCGGCCACGAGGTCCCCGTCGACCAGCATGCGCTTGACGCGGTGTTCGGCCTTCGGATACTTGACCTTTGCCCGGTCCAGCATTTCCTTCAGGCCCTGGGAACCGGTCGCGGCATTCGGATTGTGCTGGATATAACCCGGATCAAACAGCGCATCGACGGCCCCGGAGTCGATTGGCCCGAGCACCTCCTCGTATATCCGTTTCACGAGGCGCAGGTTCGCCTGGTCCTGTTTACTGCGGGTGGTCACTTTGCCTCCATGGCCGGTGTTGCGTGCGGAGCTTGCCATGCTGTGCGAATACTGCCATTTTCTGCGTCCGCGCGCCGGTCCACTGGGGGAACCATGAAATCGATGCCCTGTGACCGGTCCTGACGCGAAGGCTGGCATCAATTGCGGATGGAGCACCCATGAACACGGCAGATCGGATCAACCGCAGATCATCAGATAACCATGAGGGGCGAATACCAATGACACGCATCACGTTCGCATGTTTCTACCTTGCGCTTTGTGGCGCGGCGCTGCTTCCCGCGCTCAGTCAGGCCGAGGTGTCTTGCACGCGCGGCGGCCTGCAGCAGGCGGTGGACCTGTACATCGCGGCCCAGACCAAGGGCGATCTGTCCGGCTTGCCGCTCGCGAAGGGCGTCGGCTACTGGGAGAACACGGCCGCCGCCGACATGCACACGGGCCTGATCACCAAGCCGCTGAAGATTGATCATCATCGCAGCTTTCTCGATACCGACTCGTGCCAAACGATTACCGAGGTGATCGTCACGAACAAGGCCGCCCCTTATGTCTTGAGCACCCGCCTGCGCGTGAATCACGACAAGATCGTGGAGATCGAAATCCTGTGGACCACCACGGGTTACTGGCTCTTTGACGCCGACGCGTATCTGAAGTACTCCGCCGCGGAGGATTGGGGCCCGATTCCGGCGGAGAAGCGCAACTCGCGTGGCACTTTGGTCGCGGCGGCCAACGCCTACCTTGATGCCTTCCTGGAAAAGAGGATTGACCTCGTACCGTGGGGTTTCCCCTGCGTGCGCGTGGAAGGGGGGCGCGGCTATACCGGCAAGGGCTCCCCTTCGGACAGCTGCGAGCTCGGCGTCCCGGCCGGGGTCAACATCGCCAATCGTCGCTTCGTCGTCGATGAGGTGCTCGGTACGGTCTCGGTGTACTGCACGTTCGGCGCCGGCGGCCCCAATGGCGGCAGCGGCGCGCCGGACAGCCATCTGTTCCGGGTGGAGAATGGCAAGCTGCGCTACGTGCACACCTTGACACACTTGCTGCAGGCTAATTTCCGCGGTACGCCGCCCAAGTCATGAAGACTTCCCTGGCCGTGAGGTCCCTGGCCTTGCTCGGTCTTTCAGTCCCGAGCGCCGGGGCCCTCCAGAATGCCCGGCGCTTGCAGCGCAATTGCGTAGATGTACTCACAGGCCGTGATGTACAGAGTCTTGGCATCGTCCCCGCCAAAAGCAACGCTGGAGGCACATGTTGTCTTGCGCGGCTCCGCGTCACCCAGTGTTGGCAGGTGCAGCAGGCCCAACTGCCGACCGGTCGGGGACGTGATGCGCACGGTACCGGGCAGGGCGTCGGTTGACCACAGGTTTCCGGCGCGGTCCGTCTTCATCCCATCGCCGATGCCGCCGCCATGGGTAAAGATCTCACCGGCACCCACGCTGCCATCGGCGTTCACGGAAAAGCGCATCACCTTCGGATCCGGCGAGATCGTTCCCGCGGACAGGTACAGGTATTTGTCATCTGGGGATAGGGCGATGCCATTGGGCTCCGCGCCGAGCCGCTCCCGGCTCACCGCCAGCGTCACTTTGCCGTCCTTCCATCTCCAGACCGAGTCGGGCATTTGCGCGAGGGGGCCGCGAATACCGCCGCGAAGTCCGACGTCTGAGTCGGTGAAATAGATGGCGCCATCCGCAGCAATCGCGACATCGTTCGGCCCATTGAAGTGTTTTCCTTCGAAACCGGCTGCCAGGACCGTTCGGGTCCCGTCTTTTTCCAGGCGCTTGATGGCGAGATCCTGGCCGGCACACCAGATCAGTCGTCCTTGGCGATCGATACCCGTGCACCCAGGTCCCATCAGCAGCACGTGGGCCCGTCCGATTTGTGCAAACTTCCCGACATTGGCGAAATCCTGGCCGCTGTATCCGGCGCGGTCCAGGTATACGGACACCTTCCCGGCCGCGGTCACTTTGTAGATGACGTTATCGATGATGCTGCTCGCCAGCAGATACCCGGCCGCGCCGTTGCGCCCCGCAATCCATACCGGTCCATCGACGAAGCCAAAGCCCGCAGCAACCGTTTTGAGCTGGGCATTGGGCGCGATCAGGGCATCCAGGGCTGGATCTGATCGGGTGATGCTGAACGGCTCGGGCATCGCATCCGCCGCAGCGGATTGTGCGCCGGCGACTGACAGGCCGAGACACAACAACGGTAGGCAGCACAGGTTCCGCCGCATCGCTGCTGTCGTGGCGTTCAGATCGATTCGGCCGTGGTCATGAGCGGCCGCAACGATTGCAGCAAGGATTCCAAGGCATCGGTCGAGATCGGCTTGGTCAGGTGATGGTCGAATCCGGAACGGAATGCGCGTTCCCGATCCGTCTCCTGGCCCCAACCGGTGACGGCTACCAGAATCGTCGCGCGACCCCACGGCGTCGCCCGAATAGTCGATGCGAGCTCATAGCCGCTCATGTCCGGCAGCCCGATGTCGAGCAACATGACCTCGGGCCGCACGTCCCGGGCGAGTTCGAGCCCGCGGTGGGCGCTATAGGCCGTGCGGACGCGATGTCCCGACAGTTCCAATAGCGTCGCGCAGCTGTCGGCGACGTCCTGATTATCATCGATGATCACGACATCCAGTGCGCCAACGGCAGTTCGTGGCTTTGCGCCAGTCGCCACGGCGACGGGTACCGGCGTACCTAATGGCAAATGCACCACGAACTCGCTTCCCTCATTGGGTCCGGCGCTGCGCGCCTCGACCCTGCCGCCGTGGAGCGTGACGATGCCGCGAACCAGGGCGAGCCCGACGCCGAGGCCCCCTTCGGAGCGTTCCAGCGCCGAGCGCGCTTGGGTAAATAGGGTGAAGAGCCGTGGCAGCATTTCTGGCGCAATGCCAATGCCGTTATCGCGGATCGAGATGGCAAGATCGTTGCCCTGGCGAACTGCTTGCACGCGAATCGAGCCCTTAGGGTCGGTATATTTTGCCGCGTTGATGAGAAGGTTGGCGAAGACCTGTGTCAGGCGCACAGCGTCCGCATCCAGGTAGACAGGCGCCGCAGGCAGCTCCACAGAAAGTTCGTGCTGCTTGGCATCCATGGCAGGGCGCGCCGCGTCGATAGCGGAGCCGATGATCAGGGCCAATTCGGTGCTGCTCTTCTTGAGCTCAATCGAGCCGCGCGTGATGCGCGAGACGTCCAGCAGATCGTCGAGCAGGTGGGTCATCTGACCGACCTGTCGTTCAATCACTTCATTTGCACGTGCCCGCTGCTCGCTCGTGAGCCCGGGCTTGCGCATCGTGGCCAATGCGTAGCGCACAGGCGCGAGGGGATTGCGCAGTTCGTGAGCCAGCAATGCCAGGAATTCGTCCTTGCGGCGATCACCCTCGCGCAGTGATTCCTCACGCAGGCGCAGCTCCTGCTCCATCGTGCATCGCCGGATAAAGTCACAGGAATGGCGCGCGAACAGATCCACGCTGCGCAGTTCCTGCTCGGTCGGCCGATGTGCAGCCGTGAAGTAAGTCGACAGCATGCCCAACAGGATGCCATCCGGGCCGATCAGCGGGGTCGACACCACTGCCCGATAGTCGGCAGCGCGCGCGAGCGGACGCAGCGCCTTGCAGGCTGGGTCCGTTGCCAAATCTTCAATGATAACGCGCGCGCGTAGGCGTAATGCCCGGCCGGGCGCGGAGTTGTTGTGGAACGTCACGTCCCGCAAGGCGTGGATGAAATCGGGCCCAAATCCAACCTGTGCGGCTATGTGCAGCACCTCGCCGCGATCGTCCAGCAACTGCATGTGGCCCTTGTCCGCCCTGAGCAGCTTCACGACCGTATTCAGGATCTCTTCCAGGCCGCTCTGGAGAGTGTGGCAACTCCACAGCCGCGCCGTGCACTCGTTGAGTTTAGCCAGCACGTCGGCATGGGCCTTCAGCTGCCCTTGTGTGAGCCGCAATTCGCGCTCGGAGCGTAGGCGCTCAGAGACATCGCGGGCGATTTTCGAGGCACCCACAATGACGCCCTGCGAGTCCCGCACTGGCGAGACGGTCAGCGAGATCGGTACGCGGTGCCCGTCCTTGGCAAGGCGCACCGTGTCGAAATGGTCGATGCGCTCACCCCTCTTCAACCTTTCCAGAATCTGCCGCTCTTCAGCCTGCAGTTCCGGAGGCACGATAATCATGATCGGCTTGCCGATGACTTCGGCGGCGGTATAGCCGAAGAGTCGTTCGGCAGCCGCGTTCCAGCTTTGAATGCGGCCCTCGAGGCTCTTGCTGACGATTGCGTCGTCCGAGGAATCGACCACCGCAGCCAGGCGCGCCTGCGCAATGAAAGTCGACTGCGAAACACTATCCGCGGGCGGTTGCGCCGCAACTTCCGCGCTGCTGGGCGATGTTCCCATTTGACTCCTTGGTCCGCGACCCAACGCCGCGTGCGCTGATTATAGGCGAGACCTTTGCCTGCCGACCTGTGAAGTACGACCGCGGTAAACGCGCAGAATGCCTGTTCTTATGTCAGCCCCCTCCTACAGGCTCCCCGATCACCTATATCACGCTGTGATACAGTTACAGCTTCCCATGCAACGACCTCGAGACATTTACGTGATTTTTCCGGTTCGATTCCTGGTGGCTCATGTCGATTGAGCCCGGTTCAGATGAGGATTTGCCCCGCGGCAGCGATTTCGCCACGGGTAATCGGTTGCTGATGCTGTCCGCCTTCGCGCTCGTGATTGGGGGCATAAGCACCGTGGGCGCCGCGGTGCTGCTGGCGGCAATCCGCCTGTTTACCAACCTGTTCTTTTATCAATCGGCCTCTCTGGCCGACCGCTCCCCTGCCCACAATCATCTGGGTCTGGCCGTCATCCTCGTGCCGGCGATCGGCGGCCTCATTGTCGGCCTCATCGCCCGGTTCGGCAGCGAGAAAATCCGCGGCCATGGCATTCCCGAGGCGATCGAGGCCATTCTGTTCGGCAAGAGCCGCATGTCGCCGAAGATCGCCATTCTCAAACCGCTGTCATCCGGCATTGCGATCGGCAGCGGCGGTCCGTTCGGAGCGGAAGGTCCGATCATCATGACGGGCGGCGCGGCGGCCTCCTTGCTGGCGCAGGCATTTCATCTGACCGCTTCGGAACGCAAGGCGCTGCTGGTTGCGGGCGCCTGCGCCGGCATGACCGCAGTGTTTGGCACGCCGCTCGCGGCGGTACTCCTCGCGGTCGAGTTGCTGTTGTTCGAGCTGCGGCCGCGCAGTCTGCTGCCAGTGGCTATCAGTTGTGCCGTTGCCGGATTCCTGCGGCCACTTTGGGCAGTGGCGGGTCCGCTGTTTCCGCTGCAAACGCCCGCGCCATCCATGATTGCGATGCTGTCGTGTATCGTCGCCGGCCTGGCGAGCGGTGCCCTTTCGGCGCTGATGACGAATTTCGTCTACTACGTGGAAGACTTCTTCGGGCATCTGAAATTACATTGGATGTGGTGGCCCGCGCTGGGCGGTCTCGTCGTCGGGATCGGTGGGTTCATGCAGCCGCGCGCGCTGGGTGTCGGTTACGATGTGATTGGCGATCTGCTGCAAAATCATGTGCTGCTGAGTGCGGCGATCGGTTTGCTGGCAGTGAAGACCTGCATCTGGGTAGTCGCCCTGGGCTCCGGAACCTCCGGGGGCGTTCTCGCGCCCCTTCTCACGATTGGCGCAGGCCTGGGCACCGTGTTGGGACCGTGGTTGCCGGGAGGCAGTCCGGAGCTGTGGGCGCTTGTGTGCATGGCTTCCATCCTGGCCGGAACCATGCGTGCACCGTTGACTGCGGTGGTGTTCGCTTTCGGGCTGACACACGACGTCAATGCGTTCTTGCCATCCATACTCGGCTGCGTTGTCGCCTACGGCTTTACCGTCATTGTCATGAGACGCTCAATATTGACAGAGAAGATCGCACGCCGTGGCCGGCATGTGTATCGGGAATACGGTGTTGATCCCTTGGACCGGCACTTCGTTGACGAGGTGATGACACGGTCGGTTGTAACCATTGACGGATCGATGCGCGCAGGCAATGTGTTGCGCGAATACTTTGGACTCGAGCAGCTGCATCGTGCATACCCGGTGGTATTGGATCAAAAATTGATCGGAATGTTGGATCGGGAAAGGTTGCAGGCGTGGTTGCCCGAGGCGCTCGACCGACCGGTGTCGGAGTTTCTCGCGCAGCAGCCTATCGAAGTGTTCGCGACGCCCGCGGATACGTGCCGGATGGTGGCCTCTCAGCTCGCTTCCGGTGGCATCGAGCGCATACCGATCGTGGACAATGCCGCTTCCCGACGTGTCATCGGCATTGTCAGTCGCAGTGATCTTCTCAAACCTTCGCGATTGCTGCATGACGAGGACTTCCAGCGCGAGCGGCATTTCGATTTTCTCGGCCGCATTGATTCATGATGCCTCCCGGCGAGATCAATGAGGCGATGATCGAGCGCCTGGTGCATGGTTTCTACGCAGAAGTACGCCAGGATGGATTGCTCGGCCCAATTTTCGCGGCACAGGTCAAGGATTGGGAGTCGCATCTGCAGCGCATTTGCGCCTTCTGGTCCTCCGTGTTGCTGAAAACTGGCCGCTACCAGGGTCAGCCCATGCTCAAACATCTGCCGCTGCCGATTGACGCCCGGCATTTCGATCGCTGGCTCGAATTGTTTGCTGCAGCAACCCGGCAATATTGTGATCCCGCCTCCGCCGCGCAGTTCGTTGGATTTGCTGGACGGATTGCGCGCAGTTTCGAGTTCGGTGTGGCGGCCTCGCAGCGAGTGATCCTTCAGGATGGGGCGCGCCTGCCACCGAAGTCTATGGCGTGATGGCTTTGGGATCGGGAACGCTGAACTGACCGTGCAGGGTAAGTAGCTCCTCGAGGTGCAGCTGGGCGATTCGCTGCAGCGTTTTTCTGCCTTTGGGAGTCAGCCGCACCTCAACGCTGCGCCGGTCCGAAGCGCTGGCGCGGCGCGCGAGCAGGCCCCGTTTCGCGCAGCGGGTGAGGAGCGCGACGACGCCGTGATGCTTCGCCTGCAGACGTTCGGCCAACTCACTCACCGTTGCCCAGTCGCGCCCGGGATATCCCTGCACCTGCAACATGAGTTGATACTGAAGAGGGGTAATGCCCTGCGTGCGGGTCACGCGCTCGCTATAACGCAGATACCGTCGCAGCTGATACCGGAAGTTCGCCAGCGTCTCGTATTGCCGCTTCGTTACCGCAGTTTCGGGACTCGTGCTGGTCACGGTGGGCGCGATGAACTCCGGCCACTTTGCGAAGCCGGTATTCATCGCGCCCGCGCCTGCTTCAGTACGCCATGACCTAGTGCGCCATCGAGGCCAGCGCGGCCGCGTTCAGATGGGCGATGGAGCGGGTGTCCTGGAAGGCGCGGACGCCTTCGATGCCCTGCTCGCGGCCGATGCCTGAAGCCTTCATGCCGCCGAACGGCGCGCGCAGGTCCAGACGGGTCGCGCCGTGGTCATTGACCCAGACATAACCGCACACCATCTGGCTGCCGACGCGATTGGCCGTCTTGGGATCGGCCGTCCAGACCGAACCGGCCAATCCCGCCCAGCTGTCATTCGCCATTCGCACCGCTTCCGCTTCGGTCTCGAACGGGATCACCGGAATCACGGGGCCGAACTGCTCTTCGGTCACGACGCGCAAAGTGAGCTTGGGATTGACGACGATGGCAGGGCGCACGAAGTTGCCGCCGGTCATGTCGCCGCCGGGCAGCTCACCGAATTCCAGCACCTTCGCGCCGGACTCCTTCGCCTCCTTGATCAGATTGTCGACAAAGGTCTTCTGCGTCGGGGAATGCAGCGGGCCCATGGTCGTGTCCTTGTCGAGGCCGTAACCGAGCTTGACCTTCTGCAGACGCGCCGAGAGGCCCTTGACGATCTCATCCAGCCGCGAGTTATGCACGAACAGCCGCTTGGCATTCATGCAGATCTGGCCGGTGGTGTCATAGATGGCTGCAAACAGGCGATCCAGATGCACGTCATCGAGGATCGCATCCTTCAGCACGATGGCCGCATCGTTGCCGCCCAGTTCCAGGGTGACACGGGTGAGGCTGTGCGAGGCCAGTTCCATCATCTTCTTGCCGCCATTGACCGAGCCTGTGAAACACACCTTGGCGACGTCGGGATTGCGGATCAGCGCACTCATGTTGGCATCCACGCCCGTGATGACGTTGAGTACACCGGGCGGCAGCTGTTCGGCAATGCGCTGCACCACGCGGGCGGTGGCCAGGGGCGCCGTCAAGGGAGGCTTCACGATGATGGTATTGCCGGCCAGCAGCGCATGCGGGAGCGCGGCGCCGAGAATGGCAATGGGCCAGTTGAAGGGCACGATGATGGTGACTACGCCCAGCGGCTGGTAGGCGACCGTGGTCTCGACCGGAATCGCACCATGAATGGGGGGCAATACCTTTGACGCGTTGACCTCGTCGGCGTGGCTTAATGCCAGCTTCCAGCGCAGCTCCAGCACCAGCGAATCGACCCAGCCCTCGAATCGGACCTTGCCGTTCTCCTGGGAGAGGATGGCGGCATCCGCGTCGCGGTTCTCGGCAATCCCCGCCAGCGCAGCCAACATTTTCTCCGCGCGCTGCTGGGGTGACAGCGCCGCCCAGGCCGGGTAGGCGGCCTTCGCGGCGGCGACCGCATCACTCACGTCCTGGGTGGTGGCCGAAGCGGCGTGCCCAACGACCAGACCCGGTTTGGCCGGATCCGCAATGGCCATCTGTTCCGCGGTCTGTCGTGCCTTGCCCCCGATGTACAAAGGAGTGCTGACTGAATTTGACATTGATTGCTACCTCGTTATGTTTTCCGACTGCGGCGTGCGGAATTGTGGCAGGTTACCCTGATTTCGAAGCGCCGCAAAAGAGTGCGCCAAGGTCGAACGGATCTTTTCCGCAGTGAAGCCGACGAAGTCCGTCACCGCCTGCGGAATCTGATGGCGGCTCGCGTACACGGCGTAGAGATCCGCACCCTCGCGGCGATAGCGGGGCAGGACCCGGACCAGCTGGCCGGCCGCGATCTCAGGTGCGCTCACCGAATCCGGCAGCAGCGCAACGCCGAGGCCCGCGACCGCCGCCTGCAGTACGACGCGCGAGGCGTTGGCGCGAAAACGTCCGGTGACCTCAACGGCCTGAGGGCCGTCGGGGCCTTGCAGCTGCCAGATGACCGGTCCGGGATGACTTGATTGCACCAGGCAGTCGTGCGCGGCTAGCGCCGCGGGTGTGGCCGGTGCCCCGCGGCTGGCCACGTAGGTGGGGCTGGCCACGAGTGCGAAGTCACTATCAATGAGCTTGTGACCCACATGCCAGGCCTCCACCAGGTGTTTGGCCCGGAACGCCACATCGATACTCGCCGCGATGAGATCCGCCTTGGCGTCATCCAGCAGAAACTCCATACGCAGCCGCGGATGCGCGGTGAGAAAATCCGCGATCCACTCGAGACGGAAGACATCGAAGAAATCAGTGGGGGCGGCCACGCGGATCGCGCTGCCGGCGGCCGTTTCGCCATCGCTCCATTGCTTTCCCGCCAGCACCAGGGTGGCAACGGAGGGCTCGCACCGCTCGAAGAACTCACGGCCGGCGGCCGTGAGGCTGAGCTTGCGGGTCGACCGATGGATGAGCCGGCTGCCCAGTTGGGTTTCCAGCTGCCGGATCTTGCGGCTGACCGAGTTTGCGGGCATTCCCACCCGGTGTCCGGCCTGCGCGAAGCTGCCCGCGCGCACGACTTCCACGAACAGAAGCGTGTGATTCAGGTCGATCACATTACGTGTGTTTTTGGATGACACCCGTCCTATTATGCCATCTAGTCGACTAATAGGCGCCGGCCTATTCTGCCGGCTGTCCAAGCCCCGAACTGCCCCAAGGAATCCGCATGGCAAAAGTACTGGTGCTCTATTACTCCTCCTATGGTCACATCGAGACGATGGCGAACGCCGTCGCCGAAGGGGCGCGTTCCAGCGGCGCCTCGGTGGATGTGAAACGGGCTCCGGAGACCGCTCCGCCGGAGGTCGCCAAGGCCGCCTACTTCAAACTTGACCAGGCGGCACCGGTTGCCACGATCGAGGAGCTGCGCAACTACGACGCGATCATCGTCGGCTGTCCGACCCGCTTCGGACGCATGGCCTCACAGATGGCGAGCTTTCTGGATCAGGCCGGCGGTCTGTGGGCGAGCGGGGCCCTGAACGGTAAGATCGGCGGCGCCTTTACCTCCACGGCAGCTCAGCACGGCGGGCAGGAGACAACGCTGTTCTCGATCATCACCAACCTCCTGCATTTCGGCCTGGCAGTCGTCGGTCTGCCATACAGCTTCCAGGGACAGATGACACTCGATGAGATCGTCGGCGGCAGCCCCTACGGCGCGACCACCATCGCCGGCAGCCAGGGCCAGCGCCAACCGAGCAAGATCGAGCTCGACGGCGCGCGCTTCCAGGGCAGGCACATCGCAACCATGGCTGCGAAGCTCGCGAGCTGATGCGGCATGTCGCAACCGCATGCGAACGCGGATGATGAAGCACCGGTATTGATTGCCGGCGGAGGCCTGGTGGGTCTGTGCGCGGCCGCGTTCCTCGCCCAGCGCGGTATTCGCTCCATCGCCATCGATCGATTGAAGGAAAGTTCACCGCTCCCGCGTGCGGCGTTCTTCCATATGCGTACGCTTGAGATGTTTCGCTCCTTGGGTATCGAAGAGTCGGTACGCGAAGGCTCCGCGAAGGACTTTGTGCCGGAGGGAGCAATCGTCGCGCTGGAGAGTGTGTCGGGCCGCAAGCTCGCTGACATCATGCCGAGCCTTAACGAAGGCGTCGAAGAACTCAGTCCGTGCCGCCGGCTGTACCTGAATCAGCCGAATCTGGAGCCGATTCTGCGCGCACGCGCGCGTGAGGCGGGGGCAACCGTCATTCAAGGAGCGCAGATTACCGATGTGACGCAGGATTCCTCGGGCGTCACCGTAGTCATCGAGGCTGTGGACGGCGGGGCGCGGCGGCGCCTGCGTGGCCGCTACCTGATCGCGGCCGATGGCGGGCATTCGAAGGCGCGCGAGGTTCTGGGCATCGGCTATGAAGGGCGCGGGGCGTTCTCCAATTCCCTCACCATCTATTTCACGGCGGATCTGTCGCGCTGGCTGGGGGATAAGGCCTGGTCGATCATCTACGTGAGCAATCCGGCGGTGGGCGGCTTCTTCCGGATGAATCGCACGGTGCAGGCGGGTTTTTTTGCCGTGAATATCGTGGGCGATCCGAAAGTCGATCCGGCAGCAGCCGCCAATGCCTCGGCCGATGTGAGTGAAGCGCGCCTCGTGGAACTGGTTCGCGCCGGCGTGGGGGTGGCGGATCTTCCGGTGAGGATCGATGGCATGACCCGTTGGCGGGCGACCGCGTGCGTCGCGGAAGGATTCCAGGACAAGCGAATCTTCATCGCGGGTGATGCCGCGCATCTCATGCCGCCGAACGGCGGCTTCGGCGGCAACACCGGGATTCATGATGCGCACAATTTGGCGTGGAAACTCGCGCTCGTGCTCAAGGGGCACGCGCACGAGCGGCTGCTCGATACCTACGCAAGCGAGCGTAAGCCGGTAGCGCATTTTACGGTGGAGCAGGCGTTTTCGCGCTATGTAACGCGCACGGCACCGTGGCTCCAGTCCACACAGCAGACCGACGCCGTGGTGCCCGACATTGAAATAGAGATTGGCTACCTTTACGGTTCGGATGATGGCGTACATGCCGATCCGCGCAGGACGTACGGACGGCCGGGCTCGCGCGCCCCGCACGTCTGGATGATGCAGGCGGGCAGGCGCGTTTCGACATTGGATCTGATCGGCAACTTCGTGCTGTTCGCCGGCCCCGACGGCGAGGACTGGATGCAGGCGGCAGCGGGGTTGTCGGGCAGTTTCGCCGGCATGCCGCTCGAGGCATACCGTATTGAGTACGATCTTGTGGATGCCGGCGGCAAATTCTGCGAAAGCTACGGAATCACCCGGGCCGGGGCGGTACTCGTGCGGCCTGATGGCTTCGTCGCGTGGCGCAGCCCGGCGGGCGCCACCGATTCACGCAGCGTCCTGCGCGTTGCGCTGGCGCACACATTGGGCAACTGAGGCACGATTCCGCCCGCGTCGCAAGCCATTGCGCTGCGCTTGTGTACGCAAACGCACAGACTTCCCGGCACCATTGGGCTTAAGTGGGCAATGCATGGCTCGCACATTCGGGCACGCAAAGATTCCATGTCTAAGCAAGATGTGCGCCGATCCAAAACAGGCGTTCCAGGGCTCGATGCGGTCCTGTGTGGCGGCCTCATCGCCAGCAGGCTGTATCTCGTCGACGGTACCCCCGGCGCGGGCAAGACCACCTTCGCACTCCAATATCTCCTCGAAGGCGTACGCACGGGGGATCGTTGCCTATACGTGACCTTATCGGAGACGGGGGAGGAACTGGCCTCCGGCGCCGAGTCGCACGGCTGGTCTTTGGACGGGATCGAGGTGTTCGAGTTGATCGCCAAGGCTCATGAACTCGATGGTGAGAGCGATCTGACGATGCTTAATCCTTCGGAGGTCGAGCTGACGCAGACGACACGGAAGGTGATCGAGGCGGTAGAGCGGTTCAGGCCCAATCGCATGGTCTTTGACTCGCTGTCGGAAATGCGTCTGCTGGCGCAAAGTTCGTTGCGCTATCGGCGCCAGCTCCTGGCACTGAAGCAGTTCTTTGTCGGACGTGACTGTACGGTAGTCATGTTGGACGACCGTACTACTGACGGACCGGATTTGCAGCTGCATAGCATTGCCCACGGGGTGATCGCCCTTGATTTCAAACCGCCGCCGTACGGACAAGTCAGGCGGGAACTGCAGGTCATGAAATTTCGGGGCAGCGATTTCGCCAGCGGCTTCCACGATTTTGCCCTGCGCAGGGGTGGAATTGCGGTGTTCCCGCGCCTGGTAGCCTCGGCTTACGGCGCATCGTTTGAGCGTGCCTTGATTCCAAGTGGGGTAACGGCGCTCGATACGCTGCTTGGCGGCGGTGTCGAGCGTGGGACCAGCACTTTGCTGCTTGGACCCCCGGGCTGTGGTAAATCGACGATCGCGTTGCAGTATGCGGCCGCCGCAGCGCAGCGCGGCGACCATTCCGTGGCCTTTATCTTTGATGAAACCAAGGCCGCCCTGACGACGCGTTCCAAGGGATTGGGGCTGCGACTGGAGGAGGGGACCGGTCCGGGCAAGGTCATGGTGCGCCAGATCGACCCGGTGGAAATCTCACCGGGAGAATTCGCACATCTGGTGCGCGAGTCGGTCGAGCGTGACCAGGCGCGCGTCGTCATCATTGACAGCTTGAATGGCTATCTGCATGCGATGCCACAGAACAATTATCTGACTTCCCAGCTGCACGAACTGCTTTCCTACCTGAACAATCAAGGTGTCGCCACATTCCTGGTCGTGGCGCAGAGCGGCATGATGGGGGCGAACCTGAACTCCCCGGTCGACGCGAGCTATCTTGCCGATTCGGTGGTGCTGTTGCGCTACTTCGAGCACGCCGGAAAGGTAAAAAAGGCGATATCGGTCCTCAAGAAGCGCACCGGAGCGCACGAGGAATCGATCCGCGAGATGTGGTTTGACGCAGGCGGCATCCATCTCACCGAACCTTTGCTGCGCTTGCGCGGAGTATTCACGGGCGTTCCGGTCGAAGTCGATGCCGAGGGTGCTGCAGGGGGGGAGCACTGAACTGCGGCATCATGACTACCGCGATTAGCCGTGCCAACGATTACCGGGTCCTGCTTCTGCCGCCGACACGGCGCGACGGCGAGGTAACACGCACGGTGCTCGAGCGCGCCGGGCTGCAATGTACGGTCTATGCGGGCACGGCCGCACTGGCCGAACAGATCGGGGCCGGGACGGCCGCGATAGTGCTCACCGACGCGTTGGCAGGGGATGCTCGCGCGAGCGAACTGGTGGCGGCGCTGAGCGGTCAGCCGTCCTGGTCGGATGTGGCAACCATCGTTTTGAGCCGCACCGACGGCCAGTCCACGGCGGTCACTCGACTGCTTGCTTCCCTCATGAACGTGACGGTGCTGGATCGTCCGACTTCCACGCGCACGCTCGTGAGTTCCGTGCAGGCGGCCATCCGCGGCCGCGCCCGGCAATACCAGATTCGTGACCAATTGGACGCGCTGCGTGCCGCCGAAGATGCGCTGCGCAATGCGGACCGGCGCAAGGACGAGTTTCTGGCGATGCTTGCCCACGAGCTTCGCAACCCTCTGGCTCCAATACGGACCGCCAGCGAACTTCTCGCCCGGATGTTGCCGTCGGATGCAAAAACGCAGGCGATCGTCGCCATTCTCAAGCGCCAGGCGATCCACCTCACACGCCTGGTCGACGATCTGCTGGATGTCTCGCGCATCACTCAGGGGCGCATCCGGCTGCAACGGCAACCGCTCGACCTGGCGCCGATTCTGGCGCAGGCGATGGAGAGCGTCGAGCCGCTGCTGCGCGATAAACGGCATAAGGTAGTGGTCACCTCGTGCTTTGAACCGTTGTTCGTCAATGGCGATAGTGCACGACTGGTGCAATGTATCGCCAATCTGCTGACGAACGCAGCAAAGTACACCGATGCATCGGGTGAGATCCGCGTGGAACTGCGCAGCGAGCCGTCGAGCGCGGTCATAGTCGTCACCGACAATGGAGTCGGAATCTCACAGGAGTTGCTGCCCCGCATTTTCGAGCTCTTCGTGCAAAGCGAGCGCTCGCTTGATCGCTCCGAGGGCGGCCTGGGAATTGGACTGTCAGTGGTGCAAAGACTCGTCGAAATGCACGACGGACAGGTTGCGGTCATGAGCGCCGGACCCGGGCTTGGCTCAACCTTTGAAATTCGCCTGCCAACCGTTGCGGCGCCCAGGGAAGGCAGGAAGAAATCCACTGGTCGCGCGGGGCTGCCCAAACGGGTACTCGTGGTGGATGACAATGTAGATGCGGCCACTTCTTTGGCTGAGTTCCTGCAACTTGACGGCCACCAGGCCCAGGCGGTGTATGGCGCAAAGGCGGCGCTCGATGCCATCGCCACCTTCGGCCCCGACGTCGTGCTGCTGGATATTGGTCTTCCCGAAATGGATGGGTACGAGGTCGCGAAACGCATTCGCGCGGCCGGTAGTGGCGTTCGGCTCGTTGCCCTGACCGGCTATGGCCAGGCCGAGGATATCGAACGGACGCAATCGGCAGGGTTCGATGCGCATCTGGTCAAGCCCGTCGATTTTGCCGCATTGGAACGAAGCCTTTCCGGCAAAGACGCCGGGCCGGGCCGGGCGTAGCCTCTTGCACAAGCGGTCGCGGCAGGCGACCCTGCAGCCTCGCCGGGGGACGGATACAATACACAAGGGGCCGCTGCCGACGGATCAGGGGCGGTACAGGAGTTGTCACGATGAATCCTCGATACTTTCCTGGCAAAGGTGCTGTGCTGGTCGTGGCCGCCCTTGCCGGCATGGCGCTCGCTCAGGCGCCGATTCAGCAGGCGGCCGCACAAACTGCGGCTCCGGCAACCAATGCCAATCCGGTCTTGACCGGGCAGCCCGAACCGCCGCCGACGATACTCACCCCGCAGCAGCGCGGCGACCCGGAAGTTTTCCCGAGGGGCGTCGCCGGGGTCATTTTTGCGCGGCGGGAGCCGCCCAAGCCTGTTTCGGAGCCACCACCGGCGGGCGTCAAGCCTCTGCCGATTGATATGTTCACGAGCAAGAACTTCTACAAGGACAAGGCGTCGTGGTCGGACCCGCGCTACTACCGCTGCAATACGCCCCGGCAAATGATCGAAGCGATGTGGGAGGCGGGACGGATGGGAGCCCATCCGCCGACTTCCGCCTCCTGGGGCGATTGCAGGATCGACTATCCCCGTGAGCGGATGGTGAGCCCTTATCCGTACAAGAGCGCCAAGGAACACTACGCGGCGCTGCTGGCCCAGGCCAAGGCCCATGGTGGCCCGACGATCTACACCAAGGCGACGACACCCGATTGGGATGGCTTCTACATTCGCGATCCGAACGGCACCGACTCACCCGGTTTCACCGGCCCCGATCGGCGGGTTGCCGGCCCCGGTCGTGGCGAGCGCTGGCAATGGGGCGGGATCGAGCAGGCCTCGACGGTCGTCTCACTGCTCACTCCCGAGTACCAGAAACGCTACGTCCAGATGCTCTACCACGAGACTGTGGACAACTCGAAACAATGGAATGCCTCGTTCTGCCTGCCGGAGGGTTTCATCCGCTGGTGGGCGGCATCCTCGCGCGGCGGCAATTTCGAGCTGAGCATCACGCCGACGCGGGTGGAATTCCTCTCCGGTATCGCCGACAACTTCCTGCGCGAGGTGCTGATCGGCCGCGAGCACGTCCAGAAGGTGCCCCAGTGGTATGGCGAGACGGTGGGCTTCTGGGATGGTGAAACCCTCGTCAGCTGGACTGCCAACGTTCAGGGGTGGACCCAGCACACCATGTTCGAATTCTCGAACAAGATGGAGACCGTTGAGACTTTCAAGCCCCTCTACGATGCGGACCACAAGTTCATCGGCATCGATCATGAGGCGGTGTGGTACGACCCGGACGCCTATGTCCAGCCGCTGCGGGTCAAGGACCGGTTTGTGCGGCGGGCGCCGGCGGGTGATCCGAATGCCCGCTTCACCTTCATCGAATGCCTCTCGAACATCAAGAACGTAAAGGGCCGGCCGCAGCAACTCACCAAGCAAGATCCGAACTTCATCGACTACTATGGCCGCCCCTGGGCCCAGAACTGGGAAAAGTGGTTCGAACAGGGCTGGGACAAGCCCACCGACGGGGGTCCTCCCAAGGACGTGCTGGACCTGTTCAAATAAGTCATCGGGCATGCCGAATCACCCGTGTCGACTCGCAGTCGCGCTGGCGGCGCTCGCCGCCAGCGCCGGGGTCGCGAGCGCCGCGCCGGCGGATGGGCCCGGGGCGGATTGGCCCGCGTACAACCGCACGCTCGCGGGCGATCGCTATTCGCCGCTGGCGCAGATCACCACGGCAAATGTCGGGCAGCTCGCGTTGCGCTGTATGTTCACGCTTCCTGAAGTGGTCTCGTTTCAGACCGGGCCGCTCGTCGTCGGCGGCACCATGTACTTCACGACATTCGAGGGCTCCTACGCCATCGATGCCTCAAGCTGCATGCAGAAGTGGAGTCGTCACACCAAGAGCGCCGGTCCACCCGGCCTCGCAGTCAATCGCGGTTTCGCCTACCTCGATGGGCGCCTCTACCGCGGCACCGCCGATGCCCATGTGATTGCGCTGGATGCCGCAGACGGTCACGTGCTCTGGGACCGCGCGCTTGCGGTGCAGGGGCCCGGCATTTCCATCCCCATGGCGCCGCTCGCCGCTAACGGGCGGGTCTACATCGGCAACGCCGGGGGCGATACCGTCGGCGTCACCGGGCACGTCTATGCACTCGATGCCCGTGACGGGCATCTCATCTGGAGTTTCGATGTGGTGCCCAGGCAGGGGCATGCACGCAGCACCTGGACCAACCCACGTCTGCCGATCTCGGGTGGTGCATTCTGGACCTCCTTCGCGCTCGATGCGGCGAGGGGCGTGCTCTACGTTCCGGCCGGCAATCCCGCGCCGGACTTCGACACGCTCGATCGCACCGGAGAGGATTTCTACGCCGACTCGGTGATCGCACTCGATGCTGCCAGCGGACGACTCCTCGGCTACAACCAACTGGTCAAGCACGACAGCCACGATTGGGATGTCGACAGCGCGCCGACGCTCGCGACCATCCGCAGCGGGCGCCGAATCATCGCCTCGGCGAACAAGGATGGTCTGCTCTCGATCCTCGATCGCTCGCGGATCGGCCGCGCGGCGGCTGCGCCGGGTGATGCGGCACCGGTCATTCCACTGCTCTCACAGACCCCCACGACCACGCGCGAGAATGTGGACGTGCCGCTCTCGCGCGAGCACCCGGTGCATTTCTGCCCTGGCATGGGCGGCGGGGTTGAATGGAATGGTGCCGCCTTCAGTCCGCGCACCGATTCGCTCTTCGTCGGCGCGGTCGACCTGTGTGCACAAGTGCAACTCGTGAATGAACTCACGGTACCGGCTGCGGGGCAGGTCTGGTTCGGCAGTTCCGGCTCGATGCAGCAGATGACCGATCCGCCGGGCACGGCTCGCGGCTGGCTCAGCGCGTTCGACGCCGAAAATGGCCGGGTACGCTGGAAGTTCAAGGCGCCGCATCCGATCCTCGCAGGCGTCACGCCAACCGGCGGGGACCTGGTCTTCGCCGCCGATCTTGGCGGGGATGTCTTTGCGCTTGATCAAAGAAACGGTCTGGTGCTGTGGCAAATCAGCACCGACCAGGCGATCGGGGGCGGACTCGTTGTCTACCGTGCGGGCGGGCACGAACTCCTCGGTATCGCTTCCGGCATGAAGTCGTTCGCGTGGCCGGGATCGGCCGACAAGAGCCGCATTCTCATCTACGGGTTGCAAGGCCCGCATTAGGCGCGGCCGGCATCTGTGCAGAGGCAAAGCAATGCCAACGGATCCTGCGCGCTCGCGCACCACGCGATTCAGTGGCGCGCGCCTGATCCTCACGGGGCAAGCGCCTGCACGTAGTCCGCACAGGCGTCACGGTTCCCGGACCGCCGTAATTGCAGGATTTTCCCAGACGGGTCGGTATCGGCGGTCAGCGTGCAGGACAGCTGCATGTTCCGGACCACAGGTGGGGGCGCCGTGACTCCGACGGCACTCCCTCCACCTTGACTGACGATGACTGGCGTGGTCGGAATTGACTGTACGGGTTTGGAGGCTCTCCATACATATACGGTCGCGCCAGTACCTATCTGCTGACTCAATGGATCGCCAAGCCGATTGATCAGGACGTCGATGTCCTGGCCTTTGAATCGCCCGAATTCGTTGTCGGGCTGCACCGAAGGATGGACACAGCCTGCCAGCAACAGCGCCAAAACGACGATGACATTTCTCACTGCCGGATTCTCCCCGCTAACACTTAGCCCCGCGCTCGCTTGCTGGTCGTTGTGGAACATGTCTAGCACGCACGCACCCTCCTCGGGGCTGCGGATTTGCCTGATTCTTTCATTAGAGCGATGGATGCTTAAAACGGGCTACTGGGTGTTTATCCAGTAGTTCAAGTTACGAGGCTTCGCGGACCTGGAAGCTCGCGGCCTTCTGGGCCGCCGCGAACACGTCGCGTGCGGTTGTCGTACCCGCTACGCGTTCCGTACCCGCGACTCCGAGGTCCATCCATCCGGCATTGACGGCCTCATACATTTCTTCGGCAGGTCCGGTGTGACCCTTCGGGATGCCGAATTGCTCGGCGACTTCATCCGCGACGACCATCGAACCGAGCTCGATGGTGCGCTGCCCTGACCACGCTGGGCTGGTCAAAAGGGTTGCGACCTGCGCACCGATGTCGTTCGTCGCGACCATGGTCGATTTCCGGTTTGTCGGATTGTAGTAGACCGGTAGCGTTCCGCCCTGGGCGACCTGCAAGCCGTAGAGAAAGTTTTCGAAGAATCCCCCGGCGCGCACAAATGCGATTGGCGATACCAGACCGCGAAAACCTTGCTCGAGAAGCGACAGGGCCGTGATCATTCCAAGCCCGCGGGTCCTGTTCGCACCCATCGACGAAAGCACTACCACCCGCGGTGGGGCTGCCTTGGTGAGCGCCTCGACATAGTTCGCAATCACGCCCTTGGCTTCTTTGTAATCGGGTGAGGGGGCCCAGACAGCCGGCAACATGACAAAGGCGCCTTCGACGCCCTTGAGCGCTCGCTCGATGGCTGACGAATCATTCCAATCGCCATCAACCAGTTCCACGCCCTGGTTCGCCCAGCTTGACGTCTTCTTGCGATTGCGCACCAGCGCGCGTACTTGCTTACCGTGCGCCAACATTTCTTTTGCCGTCGCGCCGCCCACTTTTCCCGTGATTCCCATTACTAAAAACATGTGTCTTCTCCTGTTCAACGAATGAGCGGCAGAATGGCCCGGATGCGGGGATCGCGCGCGTAGAGGCCGCCCCATGTCAACGCGCCCAAAAGCAGGGAGATGATTTCCGGCGGCGACCCCAACTCACCAATGCGGATATGGGCGCAGATGGCACCTCCCAAAAAGCCTGTCACCAGGATCGCGCCGAGGACGGCGGTGGCCGGGATGGCGTAAAGGATGGCGCAGGCGAGTATGATCGGACCCACCACACGGGCCAGGTCCATCGCGAACCCGGTTTCCTGCAACATGCTCGCGATCTGTGTCGGCGCGAAAAGCTGAATGGTGCCGTCAGCCACCAGAGCGATAACGACAAACGCGCTCATTATCCGGCCAGCCCACGGGGCGCGATGCAAAGTCATAGCTTCAGGCTCCTGATGCAGATTCAAAGTTGTGGACACTTGTCATGCTCCGATGGGTGATTCCCAGTACACGCAGCATGCTGTGTCTCTTCGGTATGATAAATAATGAGGAAATGAACTCACTGTTCTCTGTGCAGGGAACAATACCGAGGCATGACCATGCAGAACCTGGAGCCCCTCCGCATTTTCATAACGGTAGCGGATATGGGGAGCTTCACCCACGCAGCTGAAAGCTTGGGTATTCAGAAGGGAAGGGTCTCAACGGCGGTGCGGAAGCTGGAAGACGATGTCGGGGCCAGGCTTCTGCACCGCACGACGCGTAGCGTGCAGTTGACGGAAGACGGACGGGTATTTCACGCACGTGCCCGCGACCTGCTCGCGGACGTTGACGCTCTGCACTCGATGTTCGCAGGCAATCGTGCGGCACTGCGCGGGCGTCTACGCGTCGATCTTCCGACTGAGGTGGCAAGGACAACGATCGTGCCGGCCTTACCGGACTTCATGGCGACTCATCCGGAGCTGGAGCTGGAGGTGTCGAGTACGGATCGGCAAGTCGATCTGGTTCAAGAGGGGTTCGACTGTGTATTGCGGCTTGGACCCATTGGAGACGAGACGCTGATTGCCCGCCCGCTGGGCAAGTTACGCATGGTCAACGCTGCCAGTCCCGCCTATCTTGCGCGCTATGGCGTCCCGCGATCGCTGGGAGATCTCAAGCGTCAGAAACACCGGACAGTTCACTTCGAGACGACGCTGGGCGCAAAATCCTCTGGATGGGAATATCCGGATGGCGAAAGTTACACGACACTTCAGTTGCCAGGCGCGTTGCACGTCAACAGCGCACAAACCTACGAAGCCGCTGCCCTCGCCGGTCTTGGCCTGATTCAGGCCCCACTTCTTGGGATTGGCCGATACCTGGACAGTGGAGCGCTGGTGGAAATTCTACCCGACTTTGGTCGCCGGTCCCTTGCCGTGTCCCTCGTAGTAGCGCATCGGAGCAACCTGTCGCGCCGAGTGCGCGCGTTCATGAAGTGGATCGAAAATGTGCTCGCGCCCTACCTTGAATAGCGAAACGAACCGCTTCGTTCTGCCCTCGAAGTCAACATTCTGAATTTATCTGCAGGGGCGGCGGTTGCGCCCCCTTTTGGGCGTCCATCTTTGCAACGGCGCAAATGAGAGTCCGGGAACGTTGCGACAATCCTTCCTTTCGGTACTATGCTGCACCGATACGGCTGGGGAGCTGCAATGAAACTTCGTTCGGCGCTGATAACCTTTCCGCCAATGCTGATGCTTGGTATTTCGGCCCTGTGCCATGCGGCGCAGCCTGCTGATGACAGCCATCCCATTGTGATCGGCGAGCGCTTCCAACTTCAGTCGCAAGCCACCGGCGAGACGCGTAGCTATTTCGTGCATCGCCCTGAGGATTACGACCTCAGCAGCGCTCGCTATCCGCTGCTCGTCGTTCTGGACGCAGACGGAGATTTCCAACACGCCAGTACGACTGCGGATCTGCTGGCTGAATCGGGCCGCATCCCCCAGATGCTGGTCGTCGGCATTCCGAACACCGTTCGAAATCGCGACCTGATACCGTTTGCGGCTGGGAGCGGGTCGGAGAAGTTCTTGAAGTTCATCACTACCGAGCTGATCCCGAAGCTCGATCACGATTTTCGCACGCAGCCGCACCGAATTCTTGTCGGCCATTCCTTCGGAGGCCTTTTCGCACTGTACTCACTGATCAAGGCCCCGGGAGTATTCAAAGGCTATATCCTCGCCAGCCCCACGCTCGAGCGCGAAAATCGCGGCCTGGCCAGGACCGTCGGCTTGTTCCTCGAGGAACACAAGGAGGTCACCGCGAACGTCTATCTCACCACGGCGAATGAAACCGGAGAGTTCCTCAGTGGCAACTGGGAACTGTCGGGGTACTTTCAAAACAGGGTCGCAAGTGACCCGCGCTGGACTTTTGCCTTCCGACGCTACCCTGAGGAAACCCACGGCAGCATTGCGCTGCGCAGCGTCTACGATGGGCTCGAGTTCCTTTTCGATGGCTGGCCGGGCGCAAATTCGGGTCCGGATGCGTTTGCCCTGTACGAGCACGGCGGCCTTGCGGCCATCGACAAGTACTACGCGGATCTGTCGTCGCGGCTCGGATTCCCCGTCGCCGTGCCCGAAGGGGTATTGCTGGCACCGGCTTTCCAGTTGTACCGCCAGAAGCGAGTTGCTGAGGCGGAGCAGGTGATCTTGCACACCCTTGAGCTACATCCGAATTACGTGAGCGCGCTGCTCACCGCCGGCAGGTTGTACTTCGACAAAGGCGACAGGGCGAGGGCCACGCAATACCTGACGAAAGCGCTGCTGCTCGCGCCGAGAAGCCGTGCCCTCGGTGTGGACTATGCTGCCTTGAATCTGGATCCTCAGAAAGTGCTCCCCGCGGTGGAGCTATCGGCCGGCGATTTGCAGAAATGCGTCGGAGCTTATGGATTGTCAGCGCCCGCAATGCAGATTGCGCGACGCGGCGGAAAGCTTTTCGCGATCATCGCCGATCAGGAGGATGAGCTCACGGCCCTGTCTGATACCCGGTTTTATTACACCAATGGCGATGAGGTCGTCACGTTCGACCGCGACGCTCGCGGGCGAGTCGTCGGCCTGGAACTCCAGAATCACGGAGTGAAGCTTCTCAGGTTGAAATAAAGGCTCAAGTCGCAGGCTGATGCCTCAATCAGCTTGGCAAAGTGACAGCACGCAACACACTGTTCTGGTCGCTTGCAGTTGTTTCGCTGGTCACTTCCAACTTACCTGTCGCGATCCAGCGCAGCACGGGCCAGAAAAGCAGCCCGCAGGCTGCAAGGCTAACCAAGGCATCCATCGTGAATGAGCCAGTAACGCCGCCGGCGAGCTTGTAACCGAACCCGTCGAGACCTTGCATATAGACGTAAGGCACGACAAAAGAAGTCGACAAAAGGCCGAACTGGCTGGAGGCGAGCGGGCTTCCTTGTCGGATCGAGCGGAAAATTATGGCGTTCTGCGACACTTGGGCGATGCTCTGCGCGGCATTCTCGCCCAGAACGGCAAGAAGATAGGTGGCGGGGCTGTGTGGCAACGCGAGCAAGCCCAGGGTGAAGGCAGCGCCCAGGCTACCAATTGCAAGATAGAGGATTGGCGCTGATACCCGCTTCAGGACAAGACGAGCCAAAATGGCTGCGCACAGACCGATGACGACAGCGCCAATCCCGTTCGCAATGCTCACCAGATTGTCGGCCGCGTGAAAGTCAGGCCCCATGCCGCCAAAGGCGTTCGTGAGGGTAAAGGCGGCACACGGGAGAATGAACATCAGCAGCACTCTCAGAACCAGAGGCTGGCGCACCAGCTGGACGACGTCGCGTGCGAGGTGCCGAAAGCTTTCGTGCACGGCCTTGCGGCCGGCATCGGTCGCCGGCACCAGCGGCAGGACGGCGAGCGGGAACAGCGTCGCAACGCCGACCAACGTCGCGCCTACCCCCGTCGGAGTGTGTGTGACCAGCCAGTACTGGGTGAGCGCACCCAGACCAAATCCGCTGGAATTTCCGATCGTGAACCATGTGCCGATCGTCTCATCAAAACTCTTGGGCAGGACCGCGCCGAGCCATCCCCCTACCGCGGCGTTGTACAGGCTCAGCACCAAGGCGTCTGCTGCAAGAGCCGCGCCGAGAAAATGGCTGCTCGCTGGCAAAAGCAGCACAAGGGTGGTCAAAATGGCTCCAAGAAGACCAAGTCCGATGGACCACGCGCGCCGGCTGATCAACGTGTCGAGCACCGGAGCCACAGCGAACACTAAGAGGGTGGCCGAAAGCGCCAGCGTCGTCATTCCTGCAATTGCGGGCTCAGCGACACCGTGCGACGCCAAAAGTTGAGGCGCTGTGACGAGGACGGCGGCATAGCCGAATCCGTAGGTGGAATTGGCGAACCCCATCAGCCACACTCTTTGCGCGCGCGAGCCCAACGACTTGCTCATGCCCATTTGCTCGACCGCTTGGTGCGTACCCTTCCGATCATGTGCGTGAGAGATTGCATAGTCAATGAAGACGCCCGCAGGAAACCATGGCAAGCGGATCGGGCCCGGCGGGAGCGTGATGGAGGCGACACCACTTTTAAATCTTCGCCGCGAACCAGGGCATGCGGGTCGCTTCGAACTGTGGTAGCGCTTCGCAGCGCGCGGCGAGCGCAGTGAGAGAAGGGTAAGGAGCGTCCTCGAGCGCGACCGCCTCCCGCAGACAAGCCCATACACAGGTGAGCGTGATGTCCGCCTGCGTAAGATGTTCGCCAGCGAGCCATTTACCGGGACGCTGGCCGTGCCGCCGTTCGATCTCCCCGAGCGCACCGTGCATCTGACTTCGACAGCGCTCCTCCCAGGGCTGGTGGCGCTTCTCCGGCGGACGGACGATGCGTTCGTTGATTAGCTCGCGCCCCTTCTCAGCCGCCCCGATCGCGAGTGCCATGAGCTGCAGCACCTGCCGCCGCGGTATACCTTTTGCTGGCACGAGGGCGCGCTCCGGGCCTACCACCGAGTCAAGGTGATCGAGAATTGTCGCCGATTCAGTGAGGACCTCACCGTCCTCGAGCACGAGGGTTGGAACCCGCCCGAGCGCACTGTAACTGCGGATTCTCGCGTGGTCTTTGCCCACCGACCAGTTCGCGTGCTCGAAGGCAAACCCCAGCAGCTTCATCGACACCGCGACCCGCCGCACGAACGGAGAATCGAACATACCTATGAGCAGGATGGCCACGGGCGCTATGCTATCAAATTGCATTTCGACACGCCCAAAACCTAACGGCACCTACGCGTGTCCACCGCCTGTAACCGGCCATCCCCCAAGTTCGAGTTCCGGCGGCAGTAGCCGGATGTAGGCTTCGACCTTGTGGATCTGTCCGTCGTAAATCTTGAACAGCTCGAACGTCGTGAGCTTGTCGGAACCCGGACCGCGCACGTTCCAGGACAGGCGCAGCGCGACGATGCCCATGCGCTCGTCCACGAAAACGGAACGCACCGTGACGTGGCCAAGGCGCTTGAAGATCTCGAGCGATTGCGTTGCAATGTCCTTGCACGTAGGGCTGAACACGCAGTCCGGTCCAGCCATCACCGCGCCGTTCTCGACGCGCCTGGCGCCCGGTGCGAACGGTGTTCCCACCGAAGCAAACGTCCGCGTGGAGTTCAGGCCTTTCGGGTAGTGCAAGGCGATCTCGATCGCCTGCGCGCGGGTCGCCAGCTGCGCTGGGCGTGGCGCGAAGGTCATTTCCTCGCTAGGTGCATTCAACGTGTCGATGGTAAAGCTCAGGCCCTCCGCACGGCTGCGCGTCGCCACCAGCTCCAGCTCACTGATCTGCTCGTCTTGCACCTTCACGCGCACCACCAGAATGACCGGTGCACCGGCTTCCTCGACGAGGACCCCCGCGATGCTCTGTTGCGCGCGCTCGTCGATAATGTCCTGGCGATAGCCGCGCAGCCTTGTCACGGTCTTGAATAAGCCGATCTGGGCAAGCGGTTTTTCGATGCCGTCTTCGGTGACGCGCAGATCGGCGGCCACCGGCAGCTTGCTCGAGTCGTGGGCGATCAGGGCGTACAGCACCCGGGTAGCCATGCCGCGCAGGCACTCGCGGTCGCAGGCAGATGCGGCGGCCAGCGGTGTCCTCGCCCTGGGGGCCGCGAAGGCCGTGGACATCAGGATCAGGCACAACGCGGCGAGTGTCTTCATGATTTCCCCTCCGGTATCGATCGACGTTCCAGTTCTTGTGATCGTGGCGAGCCTCCATTCAAACCCGAAAATGTGCTCGGCCAATAGGTGCCGGCCTCGAGGACGGCACGCCCATCGTCGCGCTGTATCCCAACCACGGCCGCTCGTGCGACCCACCAGGATCGATGGATGCGCATCCCGTCCAATTGAGCAACCTTGGTGAGCGCCGTCTCGAATGCGGTCAGAATGAGGCTCGCGCCACGGTCCGTGTGAATCCGGACGTAATGGTCCTCCGCTTCCATGGCCAGGAGGCGCGCGCCGGACAATTTGAGCGGGAGCAGTCCCCCCATCGTTGGATCGTCAGTGATTCGAGACGCGGCGGGTACGTTGCGACGTGCCGCGAGGTGGAACAGCCCCACGAAGCCGAAGCCAACCAAGAGCATTTGCGGCACCGTCTGCCAGTAGAGCGCCCAGTTGATCGGTGCTCCTTGGATGAGCGAGGCCGCGCTCGAGGCGATCAACCCGGCTGGAGCGGCAAAAAGCGCGACGTTCGTCAGCGCTCTGATCGTGGGTCTGTGACGAAACCAGACCACCCGGCGCAGGCAACGGTCGAGCCCGAAGCCAACCCAGACGGACGCGACGACGCCGATAATCCAAAACCCCAGTCGCTCCGGAAGCGGTTCCATCCACGTTCCGAATGGTCCGACGATGGCCATGAAGGTGGCCGCGATGACGGCAATGGCCAATACGGTATGGGGTGACGGCCGGACGACATCACCTCCACAGACCGGTGGAAAAACAACATGCCGCCCCTCGCGAAATATTCGCGGTGGTTCGCGAATTAGCTCTGACATACCGTCCAGCATCCCCTAAGTTTCGATGAAAGTGTAGCGCCAGGAGATCTCGATGCGTCGGACATTTCGATGGCTAGGCAGGTCGGCTGCTATTGCGGCAGCGCTGCTACTGTTCGCTGCGATTGGCATAGTCTTCGTTCTCGACCGAGGTCTGGCTAGCTTCGGGATCACCTTGCCCGAGGCCTACCGCGTACTTCGGGTCCAGCAGGTCGACGCCATGGCAATCCGCGACGCCGAGGGACCCGTCTTCACGCTCAACGGCATCGCCGAGCGCGGCTTCGTTCGGATTGGCGGCATCCGGCAGTGGGTCACCATCCGTGGAGACGACCGCCGCAATCCTGCCGTTCTGATCCTGCATGGGGGACCGGGCGATGCTTACTCGCAACTTGCGTACTTCTACCATGACTGGGAACGCGCATTCACCGTCGTGCAATGGGACCAGCGCGGCGCCGGGCGCACTTATAGGCTTTATGGCATGGCGACGCCGGACATGACCCTCGATCAGCTCCTCGAGGATGGCGCCGAAGTGGCAGACTACGCACGCCGACGCCTCAATCGGCCGAAGATCATCCTTCTGGGCCATTCCTGGGGCTCAGCTCTGGGCGCCCTCTCCGCCAGCTATTACACCTACACACTCACGCGACTGACTGCCGATCACGAGACAGCGGCCAGTGCCGAACTGAAGCGCCTCGGGCCGCCTCCCTATCGCACTATTGGACCCGAGGAGACCGTGCGCAAGTGGCCGACAAGCACTATCTCCTGTCTTCCGCTTATGTCTCCCTGCGAAACGCAAAGTACTTGATCATCGACGGGCGCTCGGATCGACTCACGCCGTCGGGTCTCGCCACCACTCTTTTTCAGAAAGTTCATGCACCCGAGAAGGGCATGTTTCTCATCGACGGCGGCCATTTTGCGATGATGTCTAATTCTGACGACTTCTTGCGGCTCCTTATCGAGCACGTCAGACCCATTGCGGCCTGTGGGCCAGAACCGCCCCGTGTTCCCCACGAATGAGACGTCCACCCCTCGGTTGCGCCGCCGCGCTCCCGGCTTCGATCGCGGCCGATTTCAAGTCGTCGTGTACCCGCTGCCACGATTTCGCTAAATCCTTCAGCAGCGACCCTGCAAGGGGCCTAGGTAATTTGAGCTACTGGATAAACATCCAGTGGCCGGTCTTGAGCGTCCGTCGCTCTAGCATGGGCAGCGCCTGCGTCGTTTCCTCGCAGCGCGCCCGCGTCGAAGGATTCGAGCAGATCCTGTGGCGTGCAGTCTCATTCGCATCCCTTGGCTGGCGTCTCGTTGCACATGTAGGCGGTCACTCTGACATGGGGTTACACATTGGTATGCGCCCGACTCAGCTGCTTGTCTTCATCGCGTTGTTACGGGCTAGCACCCTTCTGGCAGGTGAGGCACCGCGGCCAGCTGTCCGGCCGCGACTACCGTCTGAAAAAGCTCTCCAAGAGGTGCTCGTCACTGCTGACCACGCGGGGCCGGCACTGTGGAAAGTCACGTCGGGGCAGCATTTGTTATGGATTCTGGCCGCGCCGCCGACCCCGCTTCCCACCCGGTTCGTGTGGAGATCCAAGCAGGTCGAGTCGGCAATAGCGAGCGCGCAAGAGCTGATTCTGGACGGCGGCATCACCTTCAATTCGCGGAGGTCGGATATGCGGATGACAGCAGCGGCATACGCGGATATGCGGACGCTTCCCGGGCCGTTCACGTCACTAGCGGAAGTGATTCCCGAGGACCTGTATCGCCGATTCAAATTATTGCAGGACGCGTTCGCCGCAGATTACGACTCGATGCAACAGTTGCGTCCCTGGGCCGCCGGGTTCGAACTGAACAGACACGTGATGAAGTCGCTGCAGCTCTCGGACACCGTCGTCTCCGATAGCCTGTTGCGGCTTGGCTGGCGGGCCAAGGTAATTACCCTGTATACGTACGCCGATTACGCGAGGTTCGAGAGGAACAGCAAAAGTAGCCGCACGGTGTCCTGCCTGGAGGAAATCGTGTCGGAACTCGAGGCGGATCGAGACGACCTGCGGCGGCTTGAGCATGCCTGGTCGGTCGGTGACACGGATGCGATGCGGGAGGTCGCACTGCGGCAGCATCCGGATACGTGCGTAATTGATATGTTCGACAGCGACGCGCAGGCAAGGGACGCGATCGCCCACCACGCCGCGCAATGGCTGGACACCGTCGACGCAGCTCTCAAAACTCGCGAGACGACATTTGCGCTAGTACCGGCGGACGAGCTGTTCGCTCCCGATGGTTGGCTGGCCGCCCTTCGGGCACGTGGGTACGATATCCAGGAGCCTCAATAGATGCTTCGCGGACCGATACCTGGCAGTCCGACCTACCATTGCGCAAAGTCTGGGACGGACTTAAAGGTGGGCGATGCGTGCATCGAGCGGTGGCCTGACGATAGGATGTTTCGACCCAACCGCGAACAACGGTTTGCGTGTGAGATCGCAAGTAATGGCCGACAAGCCGGTGACGATTCGGCGCGAATGCATCGGACGTCGGGTCAGGCATCTCGATGTGAAAGACCTGGCCCGCCTTAACAGCGCGCTAGCATTCGTCATGGGGCTGGCGGATTAAATCAAGGCACTCTCGATGAGCCTGCATCGCGGTAACACGTTTAATTCTGCCTGATCCCAGTTATGGCCCAAGCGCTGGTTGTCTCTTAGTGAATACCTGGCGGGTCCAGCACCACCGGTTATGGCTGCCGTACCCCGGTGATGGGCGAAGGGCGGCCGTTGCGAAACACACTTCCCGACAGCGAACCGTCCGACGCAAGCGTGACTTCGTAGTCCACGCGCGCGGCCTTGCCGTTGAACTCGAGGTCGTAGCCCCACTTCGCCGTCGACCCCTTGAGCGTGCCAGTAAGCTTTGAGGCCGCCATACCGGGCACGTCAGGTGCGCAGGTTCCCGAGAGCGCGTCGCCATTTTGCACGAGCGTGCAGTGGATCACCGCGATCTTGCCGTTGAAGGTGTTGTCGAGCTTCCAGGTACCAGCGAAATCGGCTGCCGAGGCGAGGGCGGGCGCGAGTACCGCGGCCGCAATGTATGCGAACTTCATATGTCGAACCCCCATTTGTTGTGCCGCCACAGGTTACCGGGCACTAACCGCGAAGCGCAAATCCACATCCTCCACCGGAGTGCCCAGCACGTGACAGCCATGGATTGCGCCGCCGCGACGGCTCGGCTATGACGCCCGGGAGACGCAAGTTACTTGAGACACGCTCCGGTGCATTCCTCGCCTCCTGACACATTTTCAGAAGCCAAGTCGGCTTGGCGCCCCTATACTTGCTCCAGACGAACAAATGATGCGCGGGGGGGGCAGGTCCATGTCACACAAGATTGTCCGATCGACCATTTTCGCAGCAGTGCTTGGTGGCCTCGCCGCGCCTGCGCTGGCGCACCATAGTTTCGGGCAGTTCGATATGGGCGTGGCGAAGCACTGGTCAGGAACCCTCACCGAGATTCACCTGATCAACCCGCACTCTTACATGGAAATCGACGCAGTCGATGAACACGGCAGGCGCTCGCACATTCGCTGCGAGATGCGTGCGGCGGGGCTGATGCGACGTTCAGGCTGGTCCCCCGAGATGTTCAAGGTAGGCATGCACATCGAGGTCGACGGGCACCCCCACCGAACGGATCCCAACGCCTGCTACACCGAGAATTTCAAGCTCGGCGATGCGCCCATGGTGAATCGCAACGATCAGTTCCAGACGAAGGCGCTCGATAGCTCGAAACGCCCGTCGCGCCTCGCCGATGGCCAGCCGAACATCAGTGGCGACTGGGCCGTGGAGCAACTCGTGCTCACCGTTCCCCCGAGCGGCGGCAACGGCTCCATGATTCCGAAGAGTCTGTCACCGGCGTTCGCGGCTGGCCAGATCACGTTGCAGCAGGTGCAGGCCACGCAGCCGCCGCGGCCGAAAGTCGTGTACACCGCCGAGGGCCAGCAAGAGGCCGGCGCCTTCAAACGCCGGTCGCCGAAGGACAATCCGTGGTTCGCCTGCAAGCCCACGAGCATCATCCGGGATTGGACCGCGGACTGGCCGATCAACCGGTTCGAGCAAAAGACCACGGCGAGCGGCGAGAAGGTCATCGATATCCAGTACGGTCTCTACAACTTCGAGCGCCGTATTCACATCGGTATGGCCAAGCACCCGGATCGTCTCACGCCGAGCTATGCCGGCCACTCGATTGGCCGCTGGGAAGGCAATACGCTGGTGGTCGATACCGTGGGGTTTACGGCCGGGGTGCTGGCGCCGCCCACGCTGAACAGCGAGCAGTTGCACATCGTCGAGCGCTTCACGTTCGATCCGCAGAAGTCTTCGCTGCGGCGCGACTATTCGGTCACGGATCCGGTGTACCTGGCGGCTCCGTACGAGAGTTACGACATCATGTATCTGTCGGAAGTACCGTTTCAGAAGCTACCTTGCAAGGACATGACACCGGAGTTTCAGCAGTAGCCACATTTTGGCGAGTCGATACCGGTTACTGGGTACAGCAGCGCACTCGACACGTGGGCATACACCGCACATTGGGGGCCGGCGACGGGACATCCTGTGTTACTTCCTCCGAGAACATGCTGATCGTCGGCCTCGGTGTGCTACTGGGTATGTTTTCTGCATTTGGTATCAATCTGTACCTGGTCCCTCATTACGAGCTGGCACGCCTTCAGGCTCACTCAGAGCCGCTTGAGGGTTCTTACCGTTGTGGCATGCAAACTCAACCCATTTCATCGACAGCCCGAGCACCTCTACCAAATCCCTACCACCCAGTTTTCGGGCGGCGTAAGGCGATAGGATTTACTCATTCTTCTGCCTTAGCTGGAGATTATTCAGAATAAACTCGCGGCGTCGACGACTCGTTTTGGCCGGCGTCAACTACTTCTTGCGACCGGCAGCCGTTCCACCGGATTTATCAGTCCCTGTTGTTGCGGTGCCCACCAACGGGCAGATCCGGCACTCTCAAAACGTCCATAGCGCCCCAACGGAGAGAAGATCCAGACCGCCATGGCTATCGCTCAAGCGCTCGAATTCGACGCGAAGCGCCATGGCCGCTAGTCTCACCTGCAGGCCTGCACCGTATAGAAGGGCGGTATCGGTTCGACTGGTAGGCGATGCGAAAAGACCTGAGGCGTTCGAGCAGGCGCCGAGGTCGAGTTGCAGGTGGGAAAGATCGAGCCGCCAGTTTCGAGCCGCCCCCTTTCGGTAGATATAAATCTCTGGTAACTGCGGCGACGTGGCATTAGCCTTGAATAGTTGACTAAAGCTAATGTTCTCCTGCGGCATCAAATCGCAGTACGAGATCCAAAGAAGAAAGGGGGAATCGGATGAAATACGTAACGTGGACGGTGCGACTTTGGTACCCGGCCTGGATGATTCCGATGGGTCTTGAGCACTTTGTTCATATATTTCCGCAGCCGGGATATTTCACCACTATTCCTTTGCAGCATGAGACGCTGTTTGCATTTCTGCACAGCCATCTGTTTGATGCGGTGAAAGCCGTAGAGCTGCTGACCGGTATTGCCGTCCTGTTCGGCTTCTACGCTCCGCTCATGCTGCTCGTGTGCATGACAGTCGTGTTCAACGTATTCTGGTGGGATGCACCACTGGCGCATTACCACATCGGATCGATGGTCGCCGGTGGAAAAGTTCTTGTTAGCAATATTATTCTCTCTGTGGCCTTCTTCGGCTGCTATCGG
>DATDIL010000084.1:0-3934 GCA_036521075.1 Steroidobacteraceae bacterium
GGCAGGGCGGTCAGCGAATCGTGCGTCGCCAGGTACTCAATTCGCTCCTCGGCGCGCTTGCGTTCGGTGATGTCTTCGATCATTGCAATGGTGAATTGAGGAGTATCCCCTTCCTGGGGAACCCGCGACGCCGTGACGCGACCCCACATCGTCGAGCCGTCCTTGCGCAGGAAGCGCAGGTCGGATTGAAAGTGATCGACCCCGCCCTCCCCAAGGGAGCGGTACAGGTCCCGTCGTCGCTCGAGGTCGTCGGGGTGGGAAACGCCGAAAGCCTTCCGCCCGTACAGTTCCTCGTCCGAATAACCAAGCATGCGCGCGAACGCCGAATTGAAGCGCATCACCTTCTGATCCAGGTTGGCCAGGAGCATGCCGATCGCGGCCTTCTCGAACACCGAGCGGAACATCACCTCCTGGTTGCGCAACATGCCCTGGGCGTAGGTGCGCTCCTGCGCCGCTCTGGCATTGCCGATGGCGATGGCGGCAGTGTGGGTTGCCACTTCGATCAGCCGCTCGTGGCGCTCGGTCGGGCGCGCGGGCTTGCGGAAATACAGCGCGAAAGTTCCGAGCACGCGCTTTTCCCGGTCGAAGATTGGTGTGGACCAGCACGCGCGCAGCGCGTGCGATCGCGCGAGAGGGCGATAGTCGGCCCAGAGCGGATCGGTCTCGATGTCTCCAACGATCACCGGCGCGCGTTGATGCACCGCCGTGCCGCACGAACCGGCGCACGGGCCGCTGGCCTGCCCGTCGATGGCTCGCACGTAGTCTTCCGGCAGGCTCGGCGCCGCTCCGTGGCGCAGGTGCACGCCGTCATCGTCCACCAGCAGGATCGAGCCCAGCATGTCTGGGGCTTGCGCCTCGATGAATCGAACGAGGGCATCGAGGGTGGCGGGCAGTGGGGCATCCGCGGCGATCATCTCCAGTACGCATTGCTGGCCGACGCCTAATTGCTCGGCGCGCTTGCGTCCGGTGATGTCGACGAAGAATATCGCAATGCCGTCTGCGGTCGGGTAGACGCGCTGCTCGAACCAGCGGTCCCAGGGCGGGTAATGTGCTTCGAACTGCACCGGCACCCGCTCGGACATCACTTTGCGATAGGCCTGTTCGAACGCCGTCCCTACCGCTGCCGGATAGACCTCGAACAGATGCAGACCGATCAGCGATTCGGGGGCGCGACCCTGCATCTCGCCAGCGCGAGAATTGACATAAGTGAAAAGCCAATCGCGATCGACCGCGACGAACCCGTCGCTCATGTTGTCGAGCACGGAGGCGGCGCTCACGGCCGCTGGCACGCTCACACGACAACTCCTAGGAATCGCAGCAGATCCGGCGCGCCTTCCTTTTAGCGTCTGTATAACCGGGAGAACTGTGCCGTAACGAACAATATTGGAATTAGACTGGGTTTAATTGCAAGACGGAATAATCATTGAGCCCGGGCCTGATATACCTTCGGCCCTGAAGCCGGGTAGTCGATCGATACGGTGACGCGGGCGATGCGCCCTAGCACCGGGCCTCCGGCCAGCGGCTCGAGCGCCACGGTGAAGACGCGAGGTCCACCGGTGGATGCGGCGCGGTTGTTGATCAGCGGAATGAACAGCATGCGCACGGCCTGACCTTCGATGAAGTGCGCGACCTGCGGTTTCACCGCTCGATAGTCGACCCCGGGGCGCGCGCTGCCTCCTTCTACCCGCCACACGAAGGCCCCGCGTCGCCTGGGCGCGGGCAGCCGCTTGACCGATAGGGCGACCAGCGGTTGCGATGCGCTGGCGTGCACCGTGCGCTCGTCGAAGGAGATGTGTCCGGTCTCACGCCCTGCGGGTGCGGCGCGAGAGGCCTGCGGCATCGTGTCCGCCAGGTTAGGATCCGGCGCGGGCGCAGGGGATATGGCCGCCACACGGGATGGCAACTCTGCGGCGCCTGCCGCGCTGGTGCCCGCCTCGCTCCGATGCGTGCTCACCCGTAGCATGAGGACCGAGCCCGTCAGCGCCCAGACCAGGGCGACCAGCGCCACGAACGGCCGCACGTGCCTGAAATCTTCACCGTCACGCACTCGCTCGACGATCGCGGCGAACCGTTCCAGCAACGGCAGGCGCGCGGTATTGATCAGATTGCGTACACCCGCATGCGTCCGCTTCCAGAACGACGTGGAGCTCGGGCGGTAGCGGCTGCGTGCACCGTGCGGTACCAGCGCCGTCGAGTGCGCGACGTCGATGTACTCGTGCGGCGGCATTGCCATACTCGCGGCCCCAGCGCGACGTCGCCGCTCCGCGTTGGCCAGGTCACGGAGGAACTCGCTGGCCGAGGCCGGCCGCCGCTCACGCTCGGCCGACAGACCGCACTCGATGACCTCGAAGATCTCGCGGGGTATAGCGCGTGCGTAGTCGGGCGCCGATTTGGCGCGACCGTCCTCGTAGGATGGACGCCCCCCGAACGGATGGCGGCCCTTGGTGAGAATCGCATAGCTCAGGCACGCCAGACTGAAGATGTCATCTCGCGGCTCGGCAGTCTTGCCGGCAAGTATCTGCGGACTGGCATACAAAGGCGTCAGGGCGACCGGCGGCGCCAATCGCACCACCGGGCCGTCGGGACTGGGCGCGGAGCCGAAATCGATCAGCTTGGTGGCGCTGTCGGGGGCCACCATGACGTTGGTGGGCTTGAGGTCACCATGCAGAATGCCTACCGAGTGCGCATGCGCGAGTGCTTCGCAGCAGCCGCCGATGATTCTGAGGCCGTCCGCATACTCCCCGGGCGTCTCCATCCAGGCTCTCACGGTGCGGCCAGCGACCAATTCCATGCCGATGAACCAGACGTCGCCGTCGCAATCGAGGTCGAACACCCGGACGATGCCAGGATGCGACAGACACTGCATCTGGCGAAACTCGCGCTTCAGACAGGTCAGCGCTCGCGCGTCGGTGCGCAGCTCGGCGCGCAGGACCTTCAGCGCCACCAGCTGGCCGCTGTAATCCCTGGCGCGAAACACGATGGAGCTTCCTCCCTGTCCTATGACCTTCTCGAGCTCATACCGGGAACACAGCACCGTGCCGGGTCCCAGGTCCCACCGTGGCCCGGGGGCCGAGCGCCTGGACGGGGGCGGAGACAGCTGAATCGTTGGAGCCTCATCGGGCTCCGGTAGATCGGTAGGAGTCGCGCTCATGAGTACCTCTGAAACGCTCCTCTTGATTCTCGCAGGCCAAAGTTACCGTTACCGGCCCCCCGGGGGCACCCCCAGACAACTCCTTGTGGCATGGCAGGCGCGCCGGAGCCATCAGACCACAGCGCATTCGTCGTTCCGGTTATCTGTCACAGGGCGCGGCCGACGGCACTTCACCCGAAACGCGGTTCGAATTTAACGCTGGTAAATCAATAGGATATGAAACAGCGCCGCTGCTGCCGGGGCGGTTCCCCGATTGGGCAGCCTGGCGCACACGGTGCTAGAGTTGGTGCAGACTGGACGATGAGGCGCGAGTGAGACATGGCGACTGGCTGGGCGAAAGAGGGCGCGGTACAGGATCAGATCGATGCCACGGTCAAGGACGCGATCCGCCGTGCCCGCAGCCTTCTGCCCGAAGGTCCCAGCTCGAGCCATTGCGCCGAATGCGGGGGCGAAATTGCCCAGGCGCGCCGCGACGCGGTGCCGGGTGTTCGCCTGTGCCTGCCCTGCCAGGAGGCCAAGGATCGCGACGCCGCGATCTTCAGTGGCTACAACCGGCGCGGGAGCAAGGACAGCCAGTTGCGGTAATGGTGATGTAGAGCGGTGCTGGTGCCGAGGCACGGTACTCGGCGTGAGGATGTGACGGCCGTCACATGCGCGGTTCAAGGTCGGCGTTCCCCGCGCCGATGCCTGGGGCAGCCACACGAGTGCTGCGATGATCCGCGTCCTCTTCGTCGACGATGAAACCAGAATTCTCGACGGCTTGCGGCGCAGCATGTTCTGCAT
>DATDIL010000085.1:0-3383 GCA_036521075.1 Steroidobacteraceae bacterium
GGCCTATGCCGGAGAAGAACGGCTTCGTGAGCTTCTCAAAATGCAGCTTCGAGCGATTGTATACCTGAAGATAGAGCGGGTAGATTTCATCAATGACAGGCGTCGCATCGCACAAAACACTCATTTCAATCGGGCGGGCCAGAGCTGCAGCTGCGAACTTTTTTCTCAGTTTTCTGCGCGTCGCACTATTCAGCGCCTGGGCCATGTAGTCATCGAAGCTCGGATAATCGATGTTGAGACGGGTCATAGGAAGGCTCGGCACCCGGGTAAAGCCGCAATCCTGAAACGACTTCAGCGCTTCCCGGTATCTTGCTGGAAACTCCTTCAGCACGACCAGCAGCGCCTTCCGAGCGCGCGCATGTTCCACGATTGCCGAGGCAAAGATCTTGGCATTGGGCGCGTGCGAATTTTCGGATCCATCGAGATGGCCTTCGCCCACGGCACAGCCGACCATTAAGGTTTTCACCTTCAGGAGCCGCGGCCACACGCGCCCCGCCGAATCGACCATTGCCCTTATTCTGGAAGGAATGCCGGCGAGAAGATCTTGTTCGAGGATAAAGAACGGCTGAATCGCCTGAATCTCGCCATCACAGTCCTTGATGGCAAAATACTGGTAGTCAAAGCCCTGCAGGATCGTGTCCTCGACGAGCTCATAAAAGCGATGATCTTTGCGTTGGCCAGCGAAGGCAGTTCTCCAGTGGACGCAATGCCTCAGCTCGGCCCGTGAAACGATCTCCACCGTACCCTCACGCGTGGAATGATCTCTCGTTCTGGACCGGCGAGTCGATCCATGCATTGTCCCAGCTCGATCAAAGTGTCGCATTCAACGCGCGCCGCGTACGGGGTTTCCTTAACGCCCGGACGAGGCACTCCGGGACCAGATCATCGCCCCCCGCCGGTCGCACAGCAGCCATCGGGCGTAGCGTCTAGTGCCGGAATGCAGACCTCCGGCCTCCTGACAAGAGATCCATGTGCCCTAAGCTCTGCGCGACTTTCAAGACGGACGCAGCATCCGCCTGTATATTCCCGCGGCCTCCCCGCCCAGATCTCGGGAGCAGCCGAGGAGTTCGCGTGAGCAACGCCGTCGATGGAATATTGACTACAGCCCGGCGTCTACAGCTGCACATCCAGCCGGAAGAAGGAACTCGGCGTTATGCTCCGGGAGCCGAAGCTGTGCGGCGTTGCTGCTATCTTGGGCGGGATCTGCGCCTTGGCCGCCTGCGCTGTTGTCGCACCCACCGGTCCCTCTGTCATGGCGCTGCCTTCGCAGGGAAAAGGCCTTGCAATCTTTCAACAGGAAGATGCGCAATGCCGGAACTATGCGAGCGCCATGATCAGCAATCTCCAACCGGGGCAGGCCGGCACCCACGCGGTGGTAGGCAGCGCGGCGACGGGCACGGCGCTTGGCGCGGCAGCCGGAGCGGCTATTGGCGGAGCGACCGGAAACGCCGCTGCCGGTGCAGCGATCGGTGCGGCGACCGGGCTTCTCGGAGGCACAGCCGTCGGCGCCAACAACGCGACCGTGGGACAATTCAATCTGCAACGGCGTTACGATATCGGCTATACGCAATGCATGTATTCATACGGCAACACGGTTGAGGCACCGCCAGCCACCTACCTGGCATACGGTTCGCCATATCCCTACTGGCCTCCCTGGTATGGATCGTATGGTCCGGGCTTTTCCGGCGCCGACATTTTCGTGTTCCGAGGCTCCCATCGCTTTCACCATTGGATGCGCTGATGCTGAATCAGCATCGAAACCCCACTCGGCTGAAATGTGACCACCAAATTGAAACTACACCGGCAATAGGCGCTAGGCGGAGCCCAATCGGGACTCGGCTCTGAACGAAATTCCGTGCGCAAGATCAATACAGTGAGCGCTGCCGATGGCGGGTGCCACCCCGGGGCTGATCGGCCCCACGACCTCGACGGCTTCGAGGCGGGCCATAGCGGGGAAGAACGTCAATGACGGTGCGCCGGGCCCTTCCCTCCAGCAAGCGGCAGATGGTCGGCCCGTTCATCTTCTTCGACCAGATGGGTCCGGTCGAATTCCTGACCCACCAAGGCATCGACGTGCGCCCGCATCCGCAGACCCGGTCACGGTGGCGGCAACCTCGGATGCGCGCTTCATGTTGTTCGGTGGCGCTCCAATGGAGGGGCCCCGCTATATCTGGTAGAACTTCGTCTCGTCACGTCTGGAACGCATCGAGGCCGCGAAGGAGGAGTGGGCAAGTGGCCGCTTCGACACCGTTCCGGGCGACGAGACTGAGTTCATCCCCCTGCACAACGGGCGCGATGCACCACAGCGCACGACTGGCGGCGTGTTCTATCCGTAGGCCGTCACCACATCCCCGGCCACAGGAGCTCCATCCATCCATCTCCCGCATCATCCCCGGTCGGCCCCACGTCCTTCGCAATCTCCGGCCTGCCGTAGGCGCGCCCTCGATCGGGGGTCAGGGCACCTGAGGCACTTGGAACCGCGCTGAAGCTGCCATCCTGGCACGAGCCGCAACGCGCCGAAATCGAGCGGCGATTGCCGCCGCTGTGGTCGAGCCGGGCAAGGACGGGATGACGCCGGGGCAAAGGGAGCGATTCTCAACACGGCGACACCCCGGTGGCCGAAACTGGCGCGCGCTGGTCGGGCAATCCGAATAGCGGCCCCTCGCGGTTGGAATAAAGCTCGTGCGAAAGCGTCTAAGTCAATGAGCGGGCCGGGAGACTGCCGTCGGAGAAGTCTGCGTGTTTGCAGTCCGACCGTTCGATACAACCACTTCGGGGAGCAATGTGATGAGCATCCTGAGGAAGTCGCCGATTACCGCCGACACCATCGGCACGGCTGCCATGTCATTCTTGGATCCTTTGGACGCCACCTTCCAATTCAAACTGCGTTCCGCGCACCAGCAGTTTAGGCACCAGCTGTTTAGTCAGTCCAACCTGGTCTCAGACGATCAGCCCGGACACCTCAATGCGCAGATACAGGACCCAAACCTGATCAACCCCTGGGGCGTCGCGTTTAGCCCCACCGGTCCTTTCTGGGTCAACGATAATCACACCGGGGTAGCGACGGTCTATTCCGTCGATCCGAAGACGGACGCGACCGCGGCGTTTCCGCCAGCGTCCCCGCTCGTCGTCACGATCGCGCCGCCGCAGGCCGTGTCCGGCGTGACAACGGCCAGCCCGACGGGCATCGTGTTCAACACTGATCACAACGGCTTCATGCTGAACGGCAAGCCGGCCACGTTCATCGTAGACACCGAGGATGGCACCATCTCAGCCTGGAACGGCGGAACCATGACAACTCTCGAGGTCGACAACTCCGCCAATGCCGCAGTCGGCGATCCCAATGTCCCGCCCGAGGAGGGGATCGGTGCGGTCTACAAGGG
>DATDIL010000086.1:0-14721 GCA_036521075.1 Steroidobacteraceae bacterium
CGACTACCGCTCCGACCCCGCCACGCGCGGCAAGAACCTCGGCGACGATCTGGCCGAAGGCAAGCCCACGCTGCCGCTGATCTACGCGCTGCGGCATTGCGAGGCCGAGCGCGTCGCGCAGATCCGCGATGTCATCAAGAATGGCGGCCGTGACGGGCTCGAGGACATCATGGCCACAATTGAATCGGCCGGGGGGCTTGAGTACACTGCCCGGCTCGCGCAAACCGAGGCTGACCAGGCGCTTGCCGCGCTCGCGGCCCTGCCCGAAACGCCGTACCGAGAAGCTCTGGCTGCGCTGGTGCGTTTCGCCATTGCGCGCAAGCACTAGGGAACAGGCATTTCGGGGTGTAGCTCAGCCTGGTAGAGCACTACGTTCGGGACGTAGGAGTCGCAGGTTCAAATCCTGTCACCCCGACCAATAAAATTGTTGTAGAAAAAAGCCCCGCAGGCCGGGAGGGAAGACCCGCAGGGCACAGCCCTTAGCGGCCTTTCTCGCTCGCCTGTTCCGCCCGCGCTGCACCGATCGCGGTGGTCACGTGCTTGCGCTCCTCAGGGGGTGGAAGCATGGCCTTGAGTCCGAGCGACTTGGTCCAGAGCTCCCGACACCAGCCTTTGGAGTGGTAGAGATGTTCATCTTCCTGCTCTTCCACTTCATCCACCGCCGCCTGCAGAACTTTTTGTTGCTTTCCACTTGAGTGCTCGGCGCACTTGGCAATCAGTTCCCAGTCGGCATGATCCTTGGTCTCCGCGAGCACCACGCATTCGCATGCCACGAGCTCCGCGGCCTCCGGCGGCGCGGCCTTGAGCGCCATTTGCATAGCTTGGACCAGGGACGAACCGAGCAGCTTGACAACGGTCCGACCCGGGCTCGCTTCTTCGGCGTCAAGTGACAAATTGGAGAAAACGCCCAGCAAAATGCGCTCGTGGGTGCGCGTCTGGTCCAGGTACTTTTGAAACTCTGGCCGCAATTTCTCGTTGATGACACATTGCAGTGCCGTTTCGTATACCTGCACACCGCCGCGTTCGTGTTCGAGTGACTGGAGTAATAGCTCTTTGACCTGTTCCTGCTGCATGTCCGCTGCCCCTGGGTGTTCGGCCGGTTGAAGGGGCGCATTCTAGGGACGCGTCGAAGTCCATAACATCAGTGGCCGCTGTACTGCGCTGTAGGGACTCGATCCGCAGCGCGCCCGCTATGGCCTACAGTCGATCTACGACTGGAACTTGTGGTCTGCTCCCGTGCGCGCTTCAGCGCTTCGTCCAGAGCAACGGCGGCGGCGACCTGGACGTCCGGCTCGACTCCGGTGCCCTCCCAGTCGGTCTTGGTGATCGGATTAATAATGCGCCCGAACGGCACCCGGATGAAGAAGTGCTCATCAATCCGTTGCGGCGCCACGGTATGGGCGCCGCCGCCCGTCGTCTCACCGATCAGGGTCGCCCGCTTGAGGGCCTTCAGGTCGTAGCTAAATTCCTCCGCCGCGGAGAACGTCCTCCCGGAAGTCAGCACAAAGACCGGCTTGCCTGTGAACTTCCTGCCCGGCACGTACACGAGCGTCCACAGCTGCTCGGTGGTGTTCTCGGTACGATCGTAGATATCGTCGAGATGCGTAGGCTCATTAAATAGATAGCTGCAAATCAGCGCGACCATGCGCGGCGCGCCACCGTGGTTGTCGCGCAGGTCGATGATGAGGGCGTCGCTATCCGCGTGAAAATTCATGGCGGCGATCGCCGTCGGTGCGCAGGTCTCCGGCGCCGCAAAGACAGTGAGCTTCAGATAGCCGATATTCGGACCATAGTGCTCAGCCGCCTCGAAACCGCAATTGCTGGCAGCGAGCTGCCGGGGGTCGGGATGAGGACGAGAGGCCGGCTCCGCCGGGGCCATGGCCTCGGGAAAGAAGTCCACCGCAACGTGCTTGTCGCCGCTGAGCGCGTGCAGATCGTCGGTGATCCGGGTCGCGAGAACGTCGCCATCGGTGATGCCGCGGTAGCCACTGTGTCTCTGCTGGGCCCTGAGCTTCGCCGACACGTTTCGCGCCACATCCGGAAACACGTAGAACTCATCGAGCAGCTTCGCCGCGCCTTCGATCACGCGGCCGCGCTCGGCATCATCCACCAGGATCTCGCCCGACTTGGCGCCGGCCGGCGCGAGGGACAATAAGGAGATGTAATCAGGGTCGTTCGACTTGACGACGAGGCTGCCGGTCAACTGCGCCGAGCTGGCTCTCTCCTTGACGTGGAAGGTGATCCACAACTTGTCGCTCTGATCGATACGCTGCAGATCGTAGCCGCCGCTACGCGCGCGAAGCGCTATCTCGCGGTCAGTGCTCAACCACGGAGCGTCGGCCTTTTCGAAGGACTCCCATGTTGCGCGATCGCCGCTATTGAAAGCCTCGAGCCACGAGGCCAACGCGTGCCCGGCAGGGGTATCCGGAATGGATGGAGCTGAACCATCGGCGAGCGCCAGGACCGGTAACACAGAGAGCAGCGCTCCAAAAAACGAGCCGGTCGCCATAGCGCGTCCCTCCTAGTTCTTTGGAACGCTCCTGCGGGTGGACCAACCGGTGCTTTCTACGCGGTCCCAGAACATTCTCCTGGAAGGAACGTATCTCGCCAATTCTCCAGTGGGCGCCGTCGGACTAAGCACCTGAAATCGCCAATTGAACACATCGGCGACGTAGATTCTTCTGTCCTTGCCTACCGCCAGAAAGTGTCCCGATGCAAACTGGCCGGGTGCATGTCCCGGCCCACCGAACGCACCAAGAATCTTGCCGTCTTGATCCAGCTCGACAATTCGATCATATCCCCCATCGATCATCCAGACCTGCTGATCCGGGGTGATGAATACCGTAGGGATACCCGATGCCTGTCCACTCCTTCAGAAAGGTCCCGTCGGCGTCAAATATCTGTATTCGCATGTTTTCGCGGTCCCCGACATAAACATTTCCCTGGCGGTCAACTGCGATCGTATGCGGCAGATTGAACTCACCCTGCCCGGTACCATACCTTCCCCAGGCCTTGAGGAATTTTCCCTCACGATCAAACTTCACGACGCGGGAGTTGCCATACCCGTCCGCGACATAAATTTCCCCGCTTTTCCCGAAAGCCACATCCGTTGGCTGATTGAACAACCAGTCTGACTCTGCGGCGACGCCCTTGCGCCCAAGAACGAGAAGAACGCGCCCTGCTGGACTGAGCTTGAGTACCAGGTGACTGCCATCGTCGGTGGTCCACAGATTGTCGTCGTCATCGATTCGCAATCCATGAGGATGCGTGAACAGGCCTTCCCCAATGCTTCGAAGGTAGGTTCCATGATTATCGTACTCGGAGAGCATCGGCGCCGCGCGCTGAAAGAGGAAAATGTGACCCTTTGAATTCAACGCCACTCCCGACGCCTCGCCCACAGTCATGCCGGCGGGCATATGGAAGAAATCAGGCACGACGCGGTAGCCCAGTTCTGGCACGGGCTGAAATGCCGCATCATTGGCCTCTTCTGCCTCGACCCTTAGGACGACGAATAGCAACGCAATGCTAGCCAGGCGAAGCAAATTGTTCACGGAACCTCCAGGCAGCGGATATCCTCTTCGCGCGCCGATTCTACGCCCGGACGAATAGCCCTTTTGCCTCCAGGCCCGTGGTACCCCTTCAACACCCGGCATCTGTCTTCCCAGCCGCTGTCGCGGCACACTAGTGCCCATACGCGCCCAACGGAGCAGCTTCCATGAGCCAAGTCGTACGCATTCACGAGACCGGTGGACCGGAGGTCTTGCGCATCGAGGATCTGCCCGTTGGCGTGCCGGGGCCTGGCGAGATGCGGGTTCGCGTGGAAGCTATCGGCCTTAATCGCGCAGAGGCGATGTACCGCGCTGGCCTCTATCGGCGGACCCCCAAGCTGCCTTCGCTGCTGGGCTGGGAAGCCGCGGGCATCGTCGAGGCGCTGGGCGAGGGTGTGCAGGGCTTCACCGCGGGCGAGAGAGTGTGCGTGCTACCGTCCTTTGCAATCGGCGAGTACGGCGTATACGCAGAAGAGGCCATCGTACCCGTGCGCAGCGTGATTGCATCGCCCCCCGGGTTGACTGCCGTGCAGGCCGCCTCCATCTGGATGCAGTACTTCACCGCTTACGCCATCATCGAGATCGCCCATGTCGGAATTGGCGACTTCGTACTGATCCCCGCTGCATCCAGCAGTGTCGGGCTCGCGGCCATTCAACTCGCCAACTGGGCCGGCGCAGTACCCATCGCGCTAACACGACACGGCGTCAAAGCAGCAGCGCTGCGCCTGCAGGGTGCGCAACACGTGATCGCAACCACCGAAAGCGACGCGGTCGCCGAGGTGATGCGTATCACTGCTGGCACAGGCGCGCGCGTGGTGTTCGATCCAGTTGGGGGCCCCTTCATCGATAAGCTCGCAAATTCCATGGCCGAGGAAGGCATACTCTTCGTCTATGGTGGCTTGAGCGGCGAGCCGACGCCGTACCCACACTGGCCCGCGGCATTGAAGGGGCTGAGCATTCGTGGTTGGGTGGCTTCCTCGATATGGAGCAAGCCCGAGCGCTTCAGTCGCGTGAGGGACGCGATCCTGCAGGGGCTCGCGGCCGGCCATCTGAAGCCGGTGATTTCCAGGTCGTTTCCCCTCAATCAGATTGTCGAAGCGCACCGCTTTCTCGAATCCAACGAGCAAGTTGGAAAGATCATCGTGACGGTGTGATCCGGGGCGTCTATGCCTGTGTCAGCCAGCGGGCGATGGAACAGCCTATCCCTGTGTCCGCAGTCATGGAATCCGTAAGAAGCCGTGGTTCAGACCGCGCGCGTCAGTGTAGTGACCCGTAATAGCTCCCGCGTCGTTGATGCTGTCTGGAAACGTCCCGAAGCCCGAACCCTCGATCGTGCCCGCGCCCGGAGCATCATACGTAGCGAACTTGCCGCTTGGGCTTCGCACAAAACCATGGTTCACATTGCGCCCGTCAGCGTAGTGTCCCGTAATAGCCCCGGCGTCGTTGATGCTGTCAGGAAAGGTCCCGAAGCCCGAACCCGCATTCGTGCCCGCACCGGGAGCATCGAACGTGGTGAATTCACCCCCGGGGCTGCGCAGGAAACCGTGGTACACATTGCGCCCGTCAGCGTAGTGTCCCGTGATAGCGCCCCCTGCATTGATGCTTGTAGGAAGGGTGCCGGTGCCTGGAGCGGTAGCGGTGCTCGCGCCGGGAGCATCGAACTTGGTGAATTCGCCCTGGGAAGTGCGCAGGAAACCGTGGTACAAACCATTCCCGCCAGCAAAGTGTCCCGTGATAGCCCCCGCGTCATTGATGCTCTCAGGAAACGTTCCGTAGCCAAAAGCCGCGACGGAGCTCGCGCCTGGAGCATCGAATGCGGTGAATTCGCCCTCGGGAGTGCGCACAAAACCGTGGTTCAGCTCGTTCGAATCAATGTAGTTCCCCGTGATAGTCCCCCCGCTGTTGATGCTGCTGGGAAAGGTCCCGTCGAATGAACCTGCGGTGGAGCTCGCGCCGGGAGCGTTTAATGTGATGAACTCGCCCGCGGGACTGCGCAGGAAACCGTGACTCACATTGTTTGCATCAACGTAATTCCCCGTGACCGCCCCCCGGTTATTGATATTGATGCTGCTAGGAATACTGGCGCTGTAAGGCAAGCTCCCGAAGCGGAAACCTACACTTGTGCCCGGTCCGGGAGCATCGAACGTGGTGAATTCGCCCTGGGGACTGCGCAGGAAACCGTGGTAAAGGGTTCGCGCATCAATGTAGTGTCCCGTGATAACCCCCGCATCGTTGATGCTCTTGGGAAAGGTCCCGTCGAATGAACCTGCGACGGAGTTCGCACCGGGAGCATCGAAGGTGATGAAGTCGGAGCTTACGTTCTGTGCGGCGAGGCGCACTGGGATCGACAGGAGGCCAAACAAGATCGCCGTGGTCAAGCATGTCGATGTCCCCAATTTCATGCACTCTTCCTCGAGCCTTTATGTGTTCGGCGGCCCTTTGAGTTCGATCGAGTTACCCTCTGGATCGGACAGGTACATGGAGGGCCCCTCCCCCTCCGCTCCGTACCGAGAGGCAACCTCGCCTGCCACGACTCCGGCCTTCGCTAGAAATGCCCGAATCTCCGCGGCATCGAAGGGATCGAGCCGCAGGCAAAAGTGGTCCACATTTCGCCCCACTTTACCCGGCGCGACGCCGCCCTCTGTGCCAAGCGCACCGGCAACGGTAATCAAGTCGATTAGCGAGCGACCTGCTCGCAACTGCACAAGTCCAAGCTCGTCTTGACGCCGCTCGACCACGCAGCCCAAGACGCGGCAGTAGAAGTCAAGCATGCCTGGCAAGTCGATGACGCGTAAGACCAAGTGATCGATCTCTCGTATCTTTATCATTCTGGGGCTCCGACAAACACCGGAATATGCTGTGGCGGTACAGCGCATTGCCGAAGTGGATAGTTTAAGCACAGAGTTCGTGGCCGTTTGCTACTCGTCGTCGATACGCCGGTTGCGATAACGAGTCTGGTCACGATCGAGGTTCCGCAATGTCGCTGATTAAAGTAGTCATCCTGGCGATCGTACAGGGATTGGCGGAACTGCTGCCGGTATCGAGTTCCGCGCATGTGGTCGTCGCCGAAAAACTGCTGGGCCTTGACCCATCTGCGCCACCCTATGACGTTGCTCCTTGTGATGCTTCATACGGGCACGATGTTTGCCGTTATTGTCTACTTTTGGCGCCAGTGGCGTGATGCCTACTTTCAAAGTATTCGCGTCTTCAAGGCCTTTGCCGTCGAGTTACTTGTTGCAACGGCTATAACAGGGGTCGTCGGCGAATCCATCGCGAAACTTGTAGAGTTGACAGTGTTGCGTGATTCAACGCAGGCAGAAATCGAAATGCTCTTTAGCCGCCTAGACTTTATCGCTCCGGCCCTGGCTGCATCTGGACTGCTAATTCTGCTCGCGGGTATATTCGAGAGGCGGAAGTCGATGCCGCAATCGCCGTCCGCAATGCCAGATCTAACCATGAAGCGGGCCAGCGCGATTGGATTGGTACAAGGTTTCTGCCTGCCCTTTCGTGGGTTCTCCCGATCCGGCGCAACGATTTCCACCGGAATGCTGCTGGGAGTGGCGAAATCACGCGCCGAGGCGTTCAGCTTCGCGTTGGCGGTAATCCTTACGCCACCAGTCGTATTCCATGAAGTGACACGCCTTATCCAGGCCGAGCACGACCACAATAATCCCGATCTGACCTCAGTTGCGTATATCAGCCTGCTCGGCGCTCTGATTGCATTTGCCGCCGGCCTGCTCGCGTTGAAGTGGCTGAGTCGATGGCTCGAAAACGGCAGGTGGTACCTCTTTGGCATCTATTGCTTAGTGGCAGCAGTCACAGTGAGGTTTTTGCATCAACTCGGATATTAATGGCTGCTTGCCCCACTGCCGCCGGTCGCGAACGACAGGTATCGGGAAACGAATCGATCTCCAGTAAGCGACTTACTCAGGTAAGCCTGCAAGCCGCAGACCGTCGAAAAGCGGCTCATAGCCGTATAGATTGGCTTGCGGGTGTATCCACTTTCGAACCGCGGTAACGGACGTGAGGGCCGGGGTGGCAGCCGCTAGATCCGCGAGCGCGGATTTGGCGGTTGCATCATCATGCAGGTGCGCGGCAGCGGCAATGAGGGTTAGTCGAACAGACCCGGCATTTGGATTGCCAAGCAGCGGTTTGCTCATCTCCGCGGCCGCTTGCTGTCCCAGTCGCGCGGCTTCAGCGTAATCAGCCAACTCGTAGTAGATCGCGGCGAGTAGAGCTGTCTCCTCGGACCTATCGGCGTGGCGGTTATAGGCAGTCGTTGCCGGGGCCAAGGCTTCTTTTGGCCGACCGAGTTTCAGCAGCGAGCGCGCCCTCTCCTCCATTGCCGCGTAACTTTGTGGATTACGGCTGAGCACAGAATCAAGGATGACGAGCGCGTCCTGGTATCGACCGCGTAGTTCGTAGATCGAGGCCTTTTCCCGTAGCATCCCAGTGTCCTCGGGGTGCGTCAGCAGATATCGATCGACCGCCGCCTCGCCGATGGCCTGCTGCTCGGCGACGTTGGTCGACCAGGCATCGACGCAGTCGCAGAGATTTACCTTTGCCGTCAATCTGAGCGCCAGGGAATCGTCAGGCGCAATCGCAAGCGCCCGCTTGAGCAGTTGCGTCGCATCGACGTAGGCACCCTTCGGATCGTTGGCCATGCGGCTATGACCCCAATCGACAAACGCTCGAAAAGCAAGATCCCGGACATCGAGAGCTGCATCGGGTTTGCTGCGCGCTCGGTCAACTTCGGCCTGAAGGGCGTAGTAAATCAAGTATCCGGTGGCCTCGTCGATCTCGTCATTTGAGCGCGGTACCAGGGCATTGACGGGAATTGGCACACTCATTGAGCCCAACACATGTTCAGTCGCTCCATCCACCACGAATAAGGTCAACTCATATCCGGAACTTGCACGGGCTATGCTCCCGCGCATCAGGAAATGGACGTTGAGCGCCCTGGCTAAATCTCGTGGCGCGGAGAATTTCCGCATCGCTTGCTCGACCGCGCTCCGCGGTGCCAGTTGCACCCAGTCATGATTTTCATCCAGCGACGTGAACGTGACTTCACCGGTCGCTTTGGCGACTTGTAGAGCAGTGGGGTCATCAGCGGTCCCCTGGAGGGGCAGCAGGGCGAAGGTCATCCGCCGATCTTCGGCCGAATAGGGAATGATCGGAGCTCGCACTGAAACCTGGTGTCTCATGAACACACCGGCAGCGAGCAATACCAGCGCCATAGTTGCTATCCATACGAGACGAGTCTGGCTTCGGGGCGGCGACGACTTACCTGCAGATTCCAAGGCAGACCGGTTCGGCAGCGATGGCGCTCGGCTGGTGTCGATAGGACTCGGTGCGCCCCCGGGCAGCGTGAGCCCACGTTGCAGTGCAGGCATACCCTCCAACCTGATCATTCGTGCAACGCGATCAACAAAGGCCGAAGGAGGCTCGCCGGCAGGCAGTCGTGTCCACTGCACTTCGCGAAACCGATCGGGGACTCGGTCCTCCTGGTCGGGTGTGTCATCGACCACGACCGGTAACAGGAAGGGCACGTCCGACGCCATCAGATGGCTACGGTCTACGGCGAGCTTCCATTCGAGCCGGAAGTATCCCTCACCACGAGCGTGGGTGTTTTTCGAGATCAGCGCGATGAACAGGGCGCAGTTCTTGATCTGGCGTCGGATCGACGCATCCCAGGCATCGCCGCCCCGCAGCTCGCTTTGATCGAACCAGACCTCGATGCCCGCTTCGCGGAGCGCACCGGCGATACGTTCCGCAGCCGAGGCGTCCTGCGAAGCGTAACTAACAAATACGGCACCGCCGAGATTCGGATCGCTCCTGACCTCAGGCGCATCGCCTCCCGTTCCAGGCGCCGCGTCCACACCGTTGTCTTCCACCAAGCTGCTCCCTCCCTGCTGCAGTGGCAGGTATGTTCCGGGAAGCTATCGGCCTTGGCAACAAAGGCACGGCGTCGGGCGAAGCGACCGCTTTGTGGCACGCAACCAGGCTGATCGACCGGCCATTTCGCGCTGGACGAACAGGTGGCCATGGTCGCGCAGCTCGCCCGGGACTTCCTCGCGCGCCGCATCGGGCCGCCTGACTGATGTCGCGACGGTCCGCTATTGGGGATTTCATGAGGGTGGCTTCAAACCCATCACGTAATTGACCACGGCCATACGCGTGACCCGCTCACGCTTCAGCAGGAACACGGCGTGGCTCTGCTTCTCGCTGAATATCGCCACCAGGACTGTGTCGACCCCGACTTTGTTCTTGCCGCTGGACTCTACATGGAACACGGCGCGTTGCAGCACGCGCTGAAAGTCGAGCTGCGGCTGCACCAACTGTGCCTCGCCTGGTACCGGTACCCGCCTCAGAGTGTTGGCCGCGATGTGCTGCCGGAGCTCCGCGGCGAGCTGCTCGAGGTCAGCACCGCATCCCTTAAGCACCTCGCGCACCCTCGGGGTATCGAGAATCGCCAGCAATAGGTGCTCGACGGTCAGGAATTCATGATGTGCGCTGCGCGCTTGCAGGAAGGCTTGATTGAGGCAAGACTCGAGCCCGCTCGACAACACTCGCTAGGCCCTCATCGGCAATCGGCAGAATTCCGATGTTGACCCTGAGCCGCTCTGCCGCTCGCCAATGGCAGGACGGGGCCTTGAAGAGAGTGCGAATTGCGTCTGCACAGTCGCAGCAAAAAAGGGCGCTGTCGCGCCCTGTTCACGGGCGCCCGAGGAATCTCAAATAGAAAGCGATGAACACCAAGACACAGCCAATGTTCGCCATCAGCCGTTCCCAGAATCGGTTTCTGAAGAACGCGAGATCCAAACCCACGATGACGGCAACCATTGCCACCATGTAAAGCGCGACAGCGACCTGTTTGCCCACTTCAGCTGGCATGGCCTCTATAGTGATGGAAGGAAGGAATTTCCGGAAAACGGACTTTGCTTCTGGTCAGTTTTGCAACCAGCGGGTTCAGAGGAGCGAGGCACCCAACCGCGCCGGCCAATGGGTGCTCCGCACGCGCCGAGGCCACTCGCACGCTCGATCCCCGGCGACCCGAGACCACAACAGCCGTCTATCAATTCGCCTGCATGTAGATTGCGCGCTCGTGAGAGAACGCTTTGAACCCAAAGATCCCGTGATAGCTGCCCATGCCGCTTTGATTGACGCCGCCGAAAGGCAACTGGCTTTCCAGGTAATGGGAGAAAAATCCGTTGACGGTCACGCCGCCGGATGAAGTTCGGCTGAGCACTTTGTCGATATTGTTTTGATTGTTGCTGAACATGTAGAGCGCCAATGGCTTGCCACGGCCCGAGATGTATTCGATGACATCATCGATTTTCTTGTAGGTCAGAACCGGCACTATCGGCCCGAAAATTTCCTCCTGCATGATCAGCATGTCTGGAGTGACATCGGTGAGCATCGTCGGATGGATCGTGCGGTCGGCTCCCTCCAGAGTGCCGCCAACGGCAATCTTGGCACCCTTAGCAATGGCATCATCGAAGAGTCTCTTGATTCGGGCGAAATTCTGGTCATTGACGATTTGAGCGATATTTTCCTTTTTGATGCTCCCGTCGTCCCGGTAGAGGTTCTGTTTTACTTTGGCTCGAAACTCCTCGACCAGACCGTTCTTCTGCTCCTCCGTGACAAATACATAGTCGGGGCAGATACAGGCTTGCCCTCCATTGAATTGCTTGGCCGCCGCCAGATCCCCCGCAATCTTCTTCACATCCGCGCCTTCATCGACGATGACGGGAGATTTCCCTCCGAGTTCGAGGGTTACGGTGGCCAAATGCTTCGCCGCCGCTGCCATGACCAGCTTTCCGACTCGCGTGCTTCCCGTGAAGAAGATGTGGTCGAACGGGAGGTCGAGCAAAGCGGTTGCCACATCGACACCGCCTTCGAATAATGCAACCTCGTTTTCCCCGAATGTCTCCTTGATGATCCTGGCGGCTACTCTGGCAGTCGCCGGGCACAGGTCTGTGAGTTTGACGATGCAGCAGTTTCCTGCGGCAATGGCCGCTGCGAGAGGCCCCAAGACCAATCCAAGCGGAAAGTTCCAGGGTCCCAATATGAGGCAGACTCCTCTCGCCTCGTACACGATTCTGGCCTTGTCGTTCTTGTTCTGGGACGGGACCACTTCGACCGGCTTCATCCACTGGTCGAGATTATTGATGTTTCTCTCAATATTGGCGGCCACGTTCAGGAGTTCTGTCACTCTAATTTCGTTTTCAGGCTTGCGAGTGTCTTGTTTCACTGCCGCCACGATTTCATCGCCGTGAGCTTCCACGGCCGATTTCAACTTTCTCAGTTGTTCTTTCCGTTGTTCGACGGTAGTGGCTTTCATCTCCCATTGGTGAGCTCGCTGTCGAGCGAAAACCCGTTCTATATCTGCAAATACGCCTTGAGCGATCTGTCTGGCAGGAGTGGACACTGTATTTCCTCCATTCAAGGGAGCGAATGCACTTCAACATGAGATCCGTCGCCACGAAAAAAGTGCCGGCTGCGCTCGGTTCTCGCGACGTCTCCGGTCCGAGTATTGTAGTGCATCGCAGCAAGTCCGCGCGAGGACGCCCGAATGTTCGCGGCACACTTCCCAGCCTGCCGGCGGATTGAGGGGTCAGAATCCAACAGCCAGCGAAGGACTGAACGTGTCGAGGTTCGGGTTTGCCATTGGGACGGTGGTCGCTCACGGTGAGAGCGCCGCCTCGTCTCGCGCGCAGTCTGTAGTCGGCGTCGCAGACAGCTCGGATCGCCGCTTGAGACCCTCGGCTTCGAGCTGAACGTATCGCCGCGTAAGGTGGCCCGACAGCCGGCCGATGACCGAGGCCAGCGGGCCGTTGAATCGCACTGCGAGATTGACCTGGGTGCCCCCGTGTCGGGCCTCGAGTACGTGATCCGCAATTACGCGCACTCCAAGTCCGGCGGACTGCCATTGGAAGCGATGTCCCGGATCCCATACCGTGACTTCCCAGACCGTCTTTCGCAATCGCGGCTGCTGAATGAGCACTCGTGATTTCAATCCGAACGGCTTGGGGGTGAGCAGTGCGATTTGGGAGATCGATGCGGTCCACTGCGGCCAGCCTTCGACGTCCGCAAGAATCGCCCAAACGTCGTCGACGGATGCAGAGATCTCACAACTGACGACAAACTCACGCATGTTCCTACACGATCTCAGATTGTCGCATGCTACGCGGAGCGAGAGGGCCACTGACAAGGGTCGAAGCGGCGCAGTGCCGCAAACAAGGCCGTACTGCAATAGAGCGAGCGCCAGGCATTTGTCCATGTTGACTAAGCGCATGTACGCTAGTTCCGCGGCTCCCAGCCGCCGCGCCTGCGTCGCTCGTATGGAGTTAAAGTAACGTCCTATGTGTGGCCGCTATGTGAGCCCGGATATTGCCGAAGCCGAGCGTTACTTCCTCGTCCATGTGGTGAGGTGGAACATCGAGCGCTCGTATAACGTCGCCCCCACCCAGCAAGTGCCGGTCGTGCGAGTGGCCGACCGCGAGCGCGAGGGCGTTGCCTTGCGCTGGGGCCTGGTGCCCTTCTTTGCCAAGGGCGTACCGCCCAAGTATTCGACCATCAACGCGACGATCGAGAAACTGGCCGATGGCCCGTGCTGGCGCGGGCCCTGGAAGCGTGCCCAGCGCTGCATCCTGCCGGCCGCCGGTTTCTACGAATGGCACGTCAACGAGGATGGCAGCAAGAGGCCCTTCTATATCACCTGCGCGGATCAGCCCCTGTTTGGCTTAGCGGGCCTCTGGGATTCATCGCGCAGTGATGACGGCAAGGTGCTTGAAAGCTGCACCATCATCACCATGCCACCCAATCCATTGCTAGCCGAGATCCATAACGCCAAGCAGCGCATGCCGGCGATCCTGCGGAGCGAGGATATCAACGCCTGGCTCACCGGTTCGGCGGATGAGGCGCGAGCGGCGCTGAGTCCCTACCCCGCCGACGCCATGGTGGCGTGGCCGGTCAGCACCAAGGTTAACAGTCCGAAGAATAACGACGCGGGACTCATGGACCGCCGGGACGACATCGCGACGAAGGTCCCGTGACCGCCGCCGTGCTCAGCCCACCGCTTTCTTCACGAGCGCGCAGATCCTTGCCTCCTCGGCGGCCGTCAGCTCCTTGAGCGCGAAGACGGTGGGCCACATGTGGCCGTCGTCGAGGTGCGCCTTGTCGCTGAAGCCGAGCGTCGCATACCTCGTCTTGAACTTCTGCGAACTTTGGAAGTAGCAGACGACTTTGCCGTCCTTGGCATACGCGGGCATCCCGTACCAGGTCTTCGGCGCGAGGGCGGGCGCGTTGGCCTTGATGATCGCATGGAGCCGCTCGCCGATGGCGCGGTCCGGTTGTGCCAGCGCGGCGAACTTTGCGAGTACGTCGCTCTCCCCGCCCGCCTTGTCCGAGCGCCGTCCGCGGTGCGCGTCCGCCTTGAGCTCTTGGAGACGCTCCCTCATCGCGGCGCGTTCCTCGTCCGTGAATCCCCTGGGCTTCTTTGCGCTCGCCGTGGTGGCCTTGGGGACCTTCTTCATGCCCTTCTTTGCAGGTTTCATTGGTGCTCTCCTTTCCAACCGGGGCTGTGCCGTACCCGTGCGAATGTCGGCTTTCCGGCCGCCATTCTATCCGCCCCAAGTCAAAAGAGAGAGTGCGAGGGATTTGTCCGCGTTGACTGCTGCGCCTCCCTGCGCAGCTTGGCGTTTCGCAGAATGATACGGCGCCGATAATCATCGACGACTCCCCATTCCTTGATCTCATCGATAGTTCGAAAGCAGCCTAGGCAGGTCAGATCATCGTCCAGGCAGCAGTTCCGTATGCACGGCGACTGAGTGGAGCCGTCGATATCTCTCATTTACGTCGGGTCCAGCGTAGGGCAATCCGGGCAATGCATCACAGGGACAGGCTATCCCGCGGCATGGGGTCGCGCCGGGGTAAACGATAGCCTTCGCGCTGGTCGCAAGCTAGCATCTGCTCGATGAGCAGCGCAGTCCCGGTCATCGAAACGGAGCGTCTGCGGCTGCGCGCCCATCAGTCCGATGATCTCGCAGCGTGCGTGGTCATGTGGTCTGACCCTGCCGTGGTCCGCTATACCCTGGGCGACCCTTCGCCGCCGCAGAGAACCTGGATGAGGATATTGGCCTACCGTGGTCACTGGGAGCTGCTGGGCTTC
>DATDIL010000087.1:0-33870 GCA_036521075.1 Steroidobacteraceae bacterium
GAATCGCTGACGGGCTTCATACGCGCTGCCGCGGGCAGGGCAAACCAGGCGGCCCGCACCTCCTTGAGCAGATGCCAGACCTCATCCAGGGGCGCCCGGCAACTTCCGGCGGCTGCCAGGCTCACCTTCTGGCCTGCGTAATCGTACAGCTCGGCGAGATTGGCCGCGAGCGGGTCGCCCCCCAGGACATCGACGTTGTCACGCAGTGCCTGCAGCAGCTGGCAGGTGGCAAGGATTTGCCGCGCCGCGTGTTGCCACTGGCCCTCCAGCAGCGATCCGCGGCCCAATTCCAAGGCGACGATAGCCCCATCCAGGACGGCTACCATGACATCGGCGCCCGCCTGCGCGGCATCGGCCGCCGCCTGGCGCAGCGGGTGAGCTGAGGAAAGATTCGGATACGCGAGTGACATGAATGGCGGCAATCCGTGCAGGGAGGTAAACCCCTTAACGGCGCTCGCGGGAGCAACTTGAGCTATCCGCCCGGCCGCTGGGTCGCCTCCTGCAGCGGCATGAGATTCTCGGCGGTCTCCTCGGCCAGGAACTTGCGCATCAGCAACGCCTGTTGCAGTCGCCCGCGTCGCACGTAGGCCTCATAGAGCAGGTCTTTCATGACCTCCAGCACCACGGCCGCGTTGTTGGCATCGAGCGCGGGCGGTTCGGGGTGCGGGTCGGCCGGCGAGCCGAAGATCACCGCTTTGAGCAATTGGAAGGTCTCCGGATCAATCCCGACCAGGTCACGCACGTCATTGAGCTGATCAAACAGGCGCAGCTTGCCGGATTCGCCCAGGTCCGTGAACGCGGCACGGGCGGTGCGTCGGCACATGGAGGCAAAGGCGTTGTAGGCGCCGCTGGAAAAACACACCAGCGACTCGCGAAACGACTGTTCCACCTGTGCTGGCAGATGCGTGAAGGTGAATTTCTCGCGCGGTCGTTCAACTTCCGTGAATTGCGAGGACAGCTCGATTCGATTGCTGCGATACATGCGCACCGGGAAGCGCAGGAAAATCGGCGCGTGACAGGCGTCGCAGCGGCCGACCACGCCGACGGCGCGCGGCTTGTACTGCTGCAGTTGCGCGAAATCAGGAACGGCACTGATGGCGATGTGGGCCGTCACATCACAGTGCGGGCACTGCAGGACAAGATTGCGCTCCTGCTCGTAGATCAGCCGGCCCGTGGCGTCGATATAATCGGACATAGTCCTGCGCGCCTTAGGTTGTATCGAATCGGTGGCGCTTCCTTGGCGGACCAATATTAACCCAATTGGCGCAGCGGGACAGCTGTACGAAATTTAGGCACGGGCGTCTTATGTAACCCCGCTATTTAACAAAAAGTTCCTTGATGCCGCCGGCGATCAGCACCGACACATCGACGAGGATCAGCGGCAGGCCGACCCCGCCGGGCGCCACCAGGTACTTCGGCTCCCAGGTGGGATGAAATTTGGCCTTATAACGACGCAGGCCCTCAAAGTTATAGAAGTGCTCGCCATGGCGGAAAATGAAATTGCCGATGCGATGCCAGGCCGGCGCCAGCGGATGACGCTCCAGGCCCGCCAGTGGCGCCACCCCGAGACTGAACCAGCGAAATCCCTCGTGCCGCGCCCACAGCATCAACTCCACAAACAGGAAGTCCATGGCGCCCGGTGGCGCATCGGGGCTGAAGCGCATGAGATCCACCGCGACCTCCTCGCGCCCGGCCGACGGCCACAGATTGGCGAAGGCCACGGGCTCCCCGTCACGCCGCACCAGTGCGATCGGGAAGTTGCGCAAATAGCGCTCACCGAACGCGCCGACTGAAAAGCCCTTCTCGGCGGTGGCCTTGTCTTTCAGCCATGAGTCGGAGATGGCGCGCAGGGCGGGCAGAATCTGCGGCACATCGGCCGGCTGCACGACTTCAAAGGTGGCGCGGTCGCGCTCGCCGCGGCGCCGCGCGGTCCGCAGTTCCCCGCGGATGCTGCCCTCGAGGGAGAAGTTTGCCAGCGGCACCCGCGCCTCCTCGCCAATCTTCATGGCCGCAAGGCCGAGGTCCACGTACAGCGGCAGGCACTCGACGCTTGACTGGTAGAACACGACGCGCCCACCGTGCTCATCGGATAACTCGCGGAAGCGCCAGACCAGTTCTTCGGCCTCGCTGTGCGGTCCAACCGGGTCACCCAATGCGATCCAGCTGCGTCCCTGCACCTGGTACATGATGAAGGAGCGCAGGCTCGCGCTGAACAGCACGTGCTTGTCGCCCGTGAGTACCGCATTTGAAAGCGTGGAGGGCGATTGGCTCAAGACCCGCTTGATGTCATCAAGCTCAGGCTTGCGGGTCAGTTCGGGAACCGGCGGCGCCGGCCGCAACAGCGTCATCAGCAACGTGCCCGCGGTGAGCATGGACACCAGCAGCGACGCGCGCAGCATGCGCGGCGCATTCGCATCGAAGGCGAAGGTCCACCACAGGTCATTGGAGTACTCGATGTGCCGGTTGACCAGCAGGCCCACCCACACGCTGGCGACAATGACGCCCACGATGCTGGCGGCCCAGGTCGGCGTGAACCGCTGGCGCACCAGGGAGGCGGGGCGATAGAAGGACGCGCGCCCCACCACCAGGATGCCCAATACCAGCCACAGGAACAGCGCCTCCTTGAAGATGCCGCCCTTGAGCAGGGTCAGGACGCCCCCGGCCAGCAGCAGCCAGAAGCTGATGTGGTAGGCAGCCCGGATGCGCCGAAACAGCGCGCGCGCCAGGATCAGCAGTCCCAGGCCGACCGCGCTGCCGGCGAGGTGTGAGAATTCCACGACCGGCAGCGGCACGAAGCGGGTGAAGGAGGCGATGCCGGAGTGCACATGGTGCGTGGCGCCCGAGAACAGCAGCTCCGCGCCGGCGATGAACGTCAGCGCGCCAACCACCGAGGGGACCACCGGACCGATGAAGGCCGAGGCGCGAGCCCGAGCATGCGCGAGACGCGCGCGCTGCGCGCCGAGCTCCTCCGCCGCGAACATGACGGTCGCGACGCCCAGCGGCGCGAGATAGAACACGGCACGATAGGCCAGCAGCGAGCCGAGCAGCGCATCGGCGGGAATCTGCGGCAGCGCGAGCACGACCACGGTCTCAAACACGCCCAGACCACCCGGAACGTGACTGATGATTCCGGCCGTGACCGCGATGGAGTAGGCGCCGGCGAACGCGATGAAACCCACGTGCGCCGTCGCGGGCAGCATCAGCCACAGCACCCCGCACGACATCCCCAAGTCGAAGGTGCCGGCGATGATCTGGATCGCGCCGATTGCCGCACCGGGCGGCCGCAGCAGCCAGCCGCGAAATTCCAGGCGCGCGCGGCGCGAGCAGGTCCACACGAAATACGCACCCACGACGCCCAGGAGCGCGATACCGATCAGCAGCGGCCATTCGGCGTGACTGCGCAGCGCCCGGGATGCCTGCTCGGGATATAACAAAAAGGAAAGTCCGGCCAGCACGGCGAGGCCCAGGCCGGTGGTGATGCTGGTGAAGCCGGTGACCGTGGCCACATCGATTGCGGTCAGGCGCGAGGAGGCATACAACCGTAACCGGAATGCGCCGCCCGTGAACGCCGCGAACCCCAGATTGTGGCCAAACGCGTTGGCGATGAAGCTCGCCACGACCACCCGGCCCACCGGTACTTTCTTGTGCAGGTAGCGCAGCGCGACAAAGTCATACAGACACAGCGCGAGGTAGCTGCCGGCTGTCAGCAGCAGGCCGGTCAACAGCGTCGCGCCGGGAATCGCCTCCAGGTGCTCGATGATGTCGTGCACGCGGATCTGTTCCAGTTCCCGGTGCAGCAGCCACGCCACGACCGAGAACACCAACAGCGCAGCGACGGGCCCGACCCAAAGGCGTGAGCCGTCGCCTGGAGATGCGCCCTGTCTGGCTGAAGGATTTGCAGACACGGCGACAGTCCGTCAGCGCGCGAGCGGTTTGTAGCGGATTCGGTGGGGTTGCGCCGCCTCTTCGCCGCGGCGGCGCCGGTAATCCTCGGTGTATTCCTGGTAGTTGCCTTCAAAGAAGACCACTTCGGAGTTGCCTTCGAATGCGAGGATGTGGGTCGCGATTCGGTCCAGGAACCAGCGATCATGTGAGATCACGACCGCGCAGCCCGGAAAGCTCAGCAGCGCTTCTTCCAACGCCCGCAGCGTTTCCACGTCGAGGTCATTGGTGGGCTCGTCGAGCAGCAGCACATTGCCGCCGCTCCTGAGCACCTTCGCCAGGTGCACGCGGTTGCGCTCACCGCCGGACAGCTCGCCGATCAACTGCTGCTGCTGCGTGCCGCGGAAATTGAAGCGACCCACGTAGCCGCGCGAAGGGGTCTCGTAGTTGCCGACCTTGATGATGTCCGAGCTGCCGGAGATTTCCTGCCAGACTGTCTTCTTGTCATCCAGGGACTGCCGCGACTGGTCGACATACGCCAGTTTTACCGAAGGACCGATGCGGATCTCACCGGAGTCTGCAGCTTCGACTCCCGTGAGCATGCGGAAAAAAGTGGTCTTGCCGGCACCGTTGGGACCGATGATGCCAACGATGCCGCCGGCGGGCATGTTGAATGACAGATTATCGATGAGCAGCCGCTCGCCATACCCCTTGCGCAGTGCCTTGACCTCGATCACCAACTCGCCGAGCCGCTCACCGGGCGGAATGTAGATTTCGTTGGTCTCGTTGCGTTCCTGGAATTCGCGCGAGGACAACTCCTCGAAACGCTGCATGCGCGCCTTGCTCTTCGCCTGCCGTGCCTTGGGGTTCTGTCGCACCCATTCAAGCTCCCGTTCGAGTGTCTTGCGCAGCCCCTCGCGCTCGCGCTCCTCGATGCGCAAGCGCTCCCCTTTCTGCTCCAGCCACGAGGAGTAGTTGCCATGCCACGGAATGCCGTGCCCGCGGTCGAGCTCGAGAATCCACTGCGCCACATTGTCCAGGAAGTAGCGATCGTGCGTGACCGCGATGACCGTGCTGGGATATTCCTCCAGGTACCGTTCCAGCCAGGCAATGGATTCAGCATCCAGGTGATTGGTCGGCTCATCGAGCAGCAGCATGTCCGGCGCGGAGAGCAACAGGCGGCACAGCGCAATGCGGCGCTTCTCGCCACCGGATAATTTGCCGACCAAGGCGTCCCAGGGCGGTAGGCGCAGGGCATCGGCGGCGATATCAAGCTTGCGCTCGAGCTCCCACCCACCGGCCGCGTCGATCGCATCCTGCAGCTTCGCCTGCTCCTCCAGCAGCGCGGTCATTTCATCCTCCGACAGCTCTTGCGCGAATTTGTCACTGATTTCGTTGAAGCGTGCCAGCTGACGAAAGGACTCCCCGACGCCCTCCATGACCACGCTGCGTACGGTCTTTTCCGGATCCAGTTCCGGTTCCTGGGAGAGGTATCCGACGCGGATACCCGTTTGGGGTCGTGCCTCCCCGTCAATGTTCTGATCGATTCCCGCCATGATCTTCAGCAAGGTGGACTTGCCCGAGCCGTTCAGGCCCAGGACACCGATTTTGGCGCCCGGAAAGAACGACAGGCTGATGTCGCGCAGGATGGTGCGCTTCGGGGGTACCACTTTGGATACCCGATTCATGGTGTAGATGTATTGGGCCATAATGTGTTGGCTGGCTGAAAGCTTGAGTTTATCGCGAACGCGCCGGTGCCGTATGTCCGCGCACACGCGGGTGTCCGTGGATGCCCTGGGGACGTGCTAGGCTCAGAATCACGGATGAACAGCCCGGTTGCAGTAGTGATCGGCGAGCGGCTGGCTCGCTATGGATTTCCGGACGGCCACCCTTTCGGTCCCGACCGCCACGCGGCGTTCCTGCGCGAATTCGAAGCGCGTGGTCTGCAGCGCACCGTGCAACTGCTGGAACCACGCGAAGCCAGCTACGATGAGTTGCTGATGTTCCACACTCCGCGGTACGTGGATTTTGTGCGCGAGCGCTCGCACAGCGGCCAGGGGTTCCTGGACGGCGGCGACACACCCGTTTTTCGTGGCATCTACGAGGCGGCTGCGACCGTGGTCGGGGCGAGTATCACGGCCGCGGAGGCCATCATGAGCGGCGCGGCGCGGGCCGCCTTCGTGCCCATTGCCGGGCTGCATCATGCCGGCCGGGACCATGCCGCCGGATTCTGCGTCTTCAACGATTGTGGTGTCGTCATCGAATTGCTGCGCCGCCGCCATGGGCTCGAGCGCATCGGCTATGTGGACATCGACGCACACCATGGCGATGGGGTGTACTTCGGCTTCGAGGATGATCCGGCGGTCATTTTTGCCGATATCCACGAGGATGGTGAAAGCCTGTATCCGGGCACGGGCAGGGCCGAGGACACGGGGCGCGCCACGGCAGCGGGCACCAAGCTCAATCTGCCGCTCATGGCCGGTTCGGGTGACCGCGCGTTTCAAGGTGCGTGGACCCGGGTGCTGGAGCACATGGAGCGCTTCGCACCACAGTTTTTGATACTCCAATGTGGCGCCGACAGCATCGACGGCGATCCGATCACGCATCTGCGTTTCACCCCTGCCATGCACGGGCGCGCCGCGCACGATCTGGTGCAGTTGGCCGCCCGTCTGGGCCATGGCCGAGTGCTGGCACTGGGCGGCGGCGGCTACAACCGCATAAATCTGGGAAAGGCCTGGTCGGAAGTCGTGGCCGGCTTAGGCTAGCTTCGCACGTGGCCTTCGGGTTCCCCGGGCCGCTACAATGACGGGCTCCTTGGCACCAGTCCCGCAGCTATCAAAGGCACCGTGAATGTTTACGAAGTCGATGACCATCGCCGGTTTTGATCCGCAGCTCGCCAGCGCCATTGCCGGGGAGCAGCAGCGCCAGGAAGACCATATCGAGCTCATCGCCTCGGAGAACTACACCAGCCCCCGCGTGCTCGAAGCCCAGGGCTCGGTCCTGACCAACAAGTACGCCGAGGGTTACCCGGGCAAGCGCTACTACGGCGGCTGCGAGTACGTGGATATCGCCGAGCAGCTGGCCATCGATCGTGCCAAGCAGCTGTTCGGCGCCGCCTACGTCAATGTACAGCCGCACTCCGGCTCGCAGGCCAACGCCGCGGTCTATCTGGCGCTGGTGCCCCCCGGCAGCACCATCCTGGGGATGAGCCTTGACCATGGTGGTCATCTCACCCACGGCGCCAAGGTGAACTTTTCCGGCAAGCTGTATCGATCAGTGCAATACGGTGTGCGCGGCGACAGCGGTGAAATAGACTATGAAGAAGTCGCGCGGCTGGCCACGACTGAGAAGCCCGCCATCATCGTCGCCGGCTTTTCGGCCTACTCGCGGGTGATCGACTGGCAGCGCTTTGCGGCGATCGCGCGCAGTGTCGGGGCGCTGTTCTTCGTGGACATGGCGCATGTCGCGGGCCTGATAGCCACCGGCCATTATCCGAACCCGCTGCCGCATGCGGATGTGGTAACCACGACAACGCACAAGACGCTGCGCGGACCGCGTGGTGGCCTGATCCTGGCGCGCGAGAATGAGCAGATTGCGAAGAAGCTCAGTTCCATGGTGTTCCCGGGCACCCAGGGCGGTCCCCTCATGCATGTCATCGCGGCCAAGGCGGTCGCGTTCCTGGAAGCGCTGCAACCGGAATTCAAGATCTATCAGGGGCAGGTTCTGGCCAACGCACGCGCAATGTGCGCGCGCCTGGGCCAGCGCGGTTTCAACATCGTCTCGGGGGGTACCGACAATCACCTGTTCTTGATGAGCCTGATCAACCGTGACATCACCGGCAAGGAGGCCGACGCGGCACTGGGCCGCGCCTTTATCACGGTGAACAAGAACGCGGTGCCGAATGATCCGCGCCCGCCCACGATTACCAGCGGACTGCGCATCGGCACGCCGGCCGCCACGACCCGCGGTTTCAAGGAACCGCAGATCGCACTCGTCGCCGATCTGATCGCCGATGTGTTGGACGCCAACGGCGATGCCGCAGTGGTGGAGAAGACGCGCGCCAGGGTACTGGAGCTGTGTCGTGCATTCCCGGTCTACGGCGCGTGACGGCTCGCGTCGGGACGCACCATGTATTGTCCCTTCTGCAATCACATCGAAACCAAGGTCATTGACTCGCGTCTGGCCGGTGAAGGCCGACAGATCCGTCGCCGCCGCGAGTGTCTGTCCTGCGGCGAACGTTTCACGACGTTCGAGGCTGCTGAACTCATCATGCCCATGGTGGTCAAGAGTGACAGGACCCGGGAACCCTTCGATGAGGCCAAGCTGCGCGCTGGCATGAGCAAGGCGCTGGAGAAGCGTCCGGTGGCTCTCGAAGCGGTGGAAGAGGCGCTGAGCCGCATCGGTCACAAACTGCGAAGTCTCGGCGAGCGTGAAGTGCAGTCGCGCACGGTCGGGGAAATGGTCATGGATGAGCTGCGACACCTCGACGAAGTCGCCTACGTGCGTTTCGCGTCGGTTTATCGCAGCTTTCAGGACCTGGAAGCGTTCCGCGACGAGATCGACCGGTTGCGGCATCGCCGTGGGCGCCGCGAAGCCGGCCGCGACATTGCGGCCATTGACCAGTTGCCGCTGCTGACCAGCGATACACCAGCGCCAAAGGCGCGCAAGTGAGCAGTTTCGATGCTCAGGATCGGGCCTTCATGGCGCGGGCATTGCTGCTCGCCGCGAACGGACTCGCGACGGCGCACCCGAATCCGCGCGTGGGTTGCGTGCTGGTGCGCGAGGGCGCGATCGTCGGCGAGGGGTGGCATGCGCAGGCGGGCGGACCGCACGCGGAGGCCATGGCGCTGGCGAATCTGCAATCGAGCGCGGTCGGTGCCACGGCCTATGTGACCCTGGAGCCGTGCAATCATCATGGCCGCACCCCACCGTGCACGGATGCGCTGATCAAAGCGGGTGTGCGGCGGGTGGTCTACGCGGTGGATGACCCGAATCCACTGGTCAACGGCGGCGGCGCGCGAGCCTTAAGCGCGGCCGGCGTGCAGGTGGCGTCCGGGCTGCTCGCCGCGCAGGCCACCGAGCTCAATGCCGGTTTCATCAAACGCATGCGCGAGGGCCTGCCGCTGGTTCGGGTGAAGCTGGCCATGAGCCTGGATGGCCGTACGGCATTGAGCGACGGGCGCAGCAAATGGATCACGGGTGAAGCGGCACGCGAGGATGTGCAGCAGTGGCGCGCCCGCAGTTCCGCACTGCTGACCGGTATCGGCACGGTGTTGGCCGATGACCCGATGCTCACGGTGCGCCCTGCGGGGCCGGCCGTGCGACAACCCGTGCGTGTCATACTTGACAGCGAACTGCGAACGCCACCCGAGGCCCGGGTCGTGGCGGACACGGCGCAGGCAGGCGTGTGGATCTTCAGCACCAGTACGGATGCGAAACGCATCGCGGCGCTGCAAGCGCGCGGCGCGCGGGTCGAACGCGCCGGTGGTGCGGGGCGGGTGGATCTTGCGCTGGTGCTGCGCGCCTTGGCGCAGGCGGGAATGAACGAGGTACTGGTGGAGGCGGGCGCGACGCTCGCGGGCGCGTTGGTTGAGCGGCAGTGCATCGATGAGCTGCTGCTTTATGTGGCACCGGTGCTCCTGGGTGATCGAGGCGCCGGCCTGCTCAAGGTGCCCGAACCGGCGTCATTGGCACAGGCGCGGCGCTTCGAGGTTTTCGAAAGCATCGCCGTGGGTGCCGATCAGCGTATCCGGCTGCGCGCGCTGCCCATCTGAAGAAATATTCAAGAGACCAATCAATCAACATGTTCACGGGAATAGTCCAGGACACAGGCACGGTTGCCTCCTTGGCGGCGCGGGACGGAGATGTCCGGCTGGCCATTCGGGTAGGCCGGCTGGATCTGTCGCGGACCGCTGTGGGGGACAGCATCTGCGTGCAAGGCTGCTGCGTCACCGCGGTGGCGCTGACTGCGACGGGGTTCGAGGCCGATCTGTCGCGCGAGACTTTGGGATTGACCACGCTCGCAGACCTGGCGGTGGGCGCCGCGGTCAATCTGGAGCCGGCCCTGCGCGCCGGGGATGCCTTGGGTGGCCACCTGGTGTCCGGACATGTGGATGGTGTCGCGCGGCTGGTGTCCCGGTGCGCCGATGCCCGCTCTACGCGCATGGTGTTCGAGGCGCCGCCCGCCCTGGCGCGGTTTATCGCCCGCAAGGGTTCAGTCGCACTGAACGGGGTGAGCCTGACGGTCAACGAAGTGGCGGGGCTGCAGTTCGGGGTGAATCTGATCCCGCACACCCTGCAGGTGACGACCCTGGGCGAACTGGTGCCCGGGTCCGCGGTCAACCTGGAAGTCGACCAGGTGGCTCGGTACGTTGAACGCCTTGCCGCCTGCGACGCGGCGACTTAAGGAAAGGCCAGGGCAATGCGCCGTTCTACGGCTCCAGGAGAAAGGCTACGCTGTGATCGGTTAGGTCGCGCAGATGATAGAAGCCGCTCTCCGGAAACAGCGTTGTCTTTGGGTCGCCGTCGACGACCTCGATCAGGACATACGTGTCCCACTTCGTTACCGGCTTGAATTGTGGAGCCCGATCGCCCGGCGCGCGCTTGAAGTCGCTGGCAACGTAGCTTTGGGCCCGCAATTGGGCATCGAGGTCGGCAAGGGAAACGGATTTCCCCTGGCTAATTTTCGCGCCTGTTGAGCCATAGATATTGGCCATAAGAACCCCCGAGCAATGTTTTGCGTTCCTAAAGGCCGATTCTAGGCCTTCCCGCATCGGACCCCGTTGTGAACCGCTACCATGCGCCGGGCCCACTTACTTGCTGCCGGCACGGCAGGCACCCCCTGCATGGCGGTATTTAATGGCTTATGAACTCAAGGAATTGTTATGAATCAATTACTTACTTCCACATTGAACGCCGCGGCACGCTGCATGGAGTGGTTGCTCGTACCCGGGTACGATAGCCGGCCATGACCAATATCCTCACCCTCACACCCCGTGCCGGCGCGGAGCCCGCGGAGGCTGCCGATGCGGTTGCCACACATGCCGAATTCAGCAGCATTCCGAGCATCCTGGCCGAATTGCGCGCCGGCCGCATGGTGCTGATTCTGGATGATGAAGATCGGGAAAACGAAGGCGACCTGATCATGGCCGCCGAGCACGCGACGCCCGAGTCGATGGCCTTCATGATCCGCCATTCCAGCGGCATCATCTGCGTACCGATGGAAGAGGAGCGGTTGCTGCGCCTGGAACTGCCGCAGATGGTCGGGGCCAATAACGACAGCTACCGTACGGCTTTCACGGTCTCGGTGGATTACCGCCATGGCACCAGTACGGGGGTCTCGGCGGCCGACCGTGCCGCGACCATCACTGCGCTGGCCAATCCGCAAACCGTGGCCGCCGACTTTGCGCGTCCCGGTCATATTTTCCCCCTGCGCCCGCGCCGCGGTGGCGTGCTGGTGCGCGCCGGTCACACCGAGGCTGCTGTGGACCTGTGCGTTCTGGCGGGCCTCAAGCCTGCCGGTGTGCTGTGCGAACTGATGAATGATGATGGTTCGATGGCGCGGCGTGCCGAGAGCGAGGTGTTTGCCCGCCAGCACAACATCGCCGTGGGCAGCATCGCCGATCTGATCCGCTATCGCCTGCGCAATGAACGCTCGGTGGATCGGATTGCCGACCAGCTCGTGCACACCGAGTTCGGCGAATTTCGCCTGTGCGCGTACGAGGATCGGGGCAGCCATGCGGTGCACCTGGCGCTGGCGCGCGGGCGACTCGATGGCCCGGAGGCGCCGCTGGTTCGCGTGCACGTGGCCGATACGCTGCGCGATGCGCTGGGTATCTGCGGCGACGGTCGCACCTGGACCCTGCGACGGGCACTGGAGCGGGTGGCCGCCGTGCCCAATGGCGTGGTGGTCATCCTGCGCGGGGCCGACGCGGTCTACGATCTGACGGCGGCGCTCCGTGCCCTGCAGCAGCCGTCGAGTGATACGGCTCAACAGCCCCATCTGAACGCGCAGGCCATGGTGCTGCGCACCTTCGGGGTCGGCGCGCAGATTCTCAAGGACCTGGGAGTTTGCCGCATGCGCGTGATGTCGAAGCCCAAACAGATGCACGGGCTGTCGGCGTTTGGCTTGACCGTCGAATCGTACGTCGGAGCGGAGTGCTAGGTGGCCCATTCATCGCTGCCGACGCCCGCGCCAGTTCATGTCGTGGAAGGGGAGATCACGGCGCGTGGCCGGCGCGTGGCCATCGCGGCCGCGCGCTTCAATGATTTCATCGTGTCCAGTTTGCTCGAGGGCGCGACCGGCGCGTGGCGCGCGCATGGCGGGGCGAAGGATGATCTGCTGATCGCCCGGGTACCAGGGGCCTTTGAGTTGCCGGTCGCGGTGCGCAAGCTGGCGGTCAGCGGCCGCTTCGAGGCGGTCGTGGCACTGGGGTGCGTGATTCGCGGGGATACGCCGCATTTTGACTATGTGGCCGGTGAGTGTGCCCGCGGGCTGAGCTTGGCAAGCCTGGAAACCGGTGTGCCGGTGGTATTCGGCGTGCTGACCGTGAACACGACCGAGCAAGCCCTGGAGCGCGCGGCGGTCAACGGTATGAACAAGGGTGGCGAGGCGCTGGAAACCGCGCTGGAGATGGCCAGTCTGTTCCAGCGTCTGGACCAGCGGGTCTAGTGTCCATGGATACCCAACCGAACCGGCGGGCCAGCAATGCCCGCTCGGTGGCGCGTCGCCTGGCGGTGCAGGCGATCTATCGCTGGCAGATCAACGATGGTCCCTGGCAGGATCTGCTGCTGGAGTTCGCGGACGCCATGGACATGCCCAAGGCTGACCGCGAATATTTCCGCGAGCTGATCGAGGGGGTCTGTGGAACGCGCAATCAACTGGACCTCGACATCGCGCAGTGGACCGATCGCCCGGCCGTGCAGCTGGACCCGGTGGAGCACGCCGTGCTGCTGGTATCGGTGTTTGAACTGACCTCGCGCCCTGATGTGCCATTTCGCGTGGTGCTGAACGAAGCGGTGAACATCACGCGCCGTTTTGGCGCCACGGATGGACACAAATTCGTGAATGCAGTGCTGGATCGCGCGGCCCGCACCCTGCGCACTCACGAACACTGACGCGCAGATCGGGCAGTCCATGGCGCTGTCGGAATTCGACCTCATCAGCCGCTTCTTCAGCCAACGCGGTGCGCAGCGTGGCGATGTGGTGCTGGGCGTCGGCGATGATGGGGCGGTCCTCGAGTGCCCGCCGGATTCGCAGCTGGTGGCGGCCATCGATTCGCTGGTGGAGGACGTACACTTTCCCAAAGGTTCACCGGCCCGTTCCATCGGTCATCGCGCCTTGGCCATAAACCTGTCGGATCTTGCAGCCATGGGGGCGCAGCCGGCGTGGGCGCTGCTGGCGCTGGCATTGCCGGCCGCCGATGAGGCGTGGCTGCGGGATTTCAGCGGCGGCTTGGATGCCCTGGCGCGCCAACACGGCGTGGCGCTGGTGGGCGGCGATACCACCGGCGGCAAGCTGTGCGTCACCGTGCAGATTCTGGGTTTTGTGCCCCGCGAGGCCGCTCTGCGGCGCAGCGGCGGTCACCCCGGCGATGCCGTGTTCGTGAGCGGGACGCCGGGTGACTCGGCGGCGGGTCTGATGCTGGAGCAATCCAGGTTGAGCGTGGCGGACACCGCGCACGAGCAATGGCTGCTGGAGCGGTTCCGCTATCCCACGCCCCGTGTGTCGCTGGGACTCGCGTTACGCGGTCTGGCCAGTGCCTGCATTGATGTATCCGATGGGCTGCTCGGGGACTGCGGGCGCCTGGCCCAGGCCAGTGGCTGCGGCGTGACCCTGGACTATTCGGCCATTGCGATCTCCGCGGCGCTGCGGGCGGCCGTGGGCGAGGAGCGTGCGCGCGAGTTGGCGCTGACCGGCGGGGAGGATTACGAACTTTGCTTCACGGTGCCGGCCGCCAAACTCGATGCATTCATCGCGCACTGTCCGGCCAGCAAATTTGGCTGGAGCCGGATCGGCACCTTGACCGCGCAACCCGGGGCAGTGGTGCGCCGTGGCAGGTCTGTGATGCAGGTCTCGCATCGTGGATTTGACCACTTCGGCTGAGCGTACAAATGCGTGTGAGGGGTGCATCACAGTAGGCTGGCCTGCCGTTCCTTATCCTCGCGCGGCATATCGCTAAATACCGCCAGTACTCAGGATCGCCGGTGCCCCAGAAATCTCCCGCCAGCCGTGCCCGTGCCACGCCCGAGAAAATCGGCAAGTACGTGATCATCAAGGAGGTCGGTCGCGGCAGCACGGGCACCGTGTATCTCTCGCACGACGCCTACTACGGGCGTGACGTGGCGATCAAGGTCTACAACATCGACACCGGTGGCGATGAGGATCGGGCGCGCATCGCGCGCAAGATGTTTCTCTCTGAAGCGCACCTGGTCGGGATGCTGCAGCATCCCAACATCCTGCCCATCTATGATGCCGGGGAGGAAAACGGTTACTGCTACATCGTCAGCGAGCACGTGCATGGCGCGCGCACCCTGGCAGCGTACTGCCGCGCCGACAATCTGTTGCGCATCGATGACGCCGTGGAGATCATCTTCAAGTGCGCCAAGGCACTGCACTATGCGCATTCACGGGGCGTCATCCACCGCGACGTAAAACCCTCGAACATCATGCTCACGCAGGACAGCGACGTGCGCATCATCGACTTTGGCATTGCCCTGGTATCGGACTCGGATATCTCGCGCATAGAAGGCATTGCGGGCAGCCCGTCGTATATGTCGCCCGAGCAGGTGCAGAGTCTGGAGCTCAGCAACCGCTCCGACCTGTATTCGCTCGGCGCGGTGATGTATGAGTTGCTGACCGGATCGCGGCCGTTTCGCGCCGGCAATTTGCAGAAGCTGCTGCACCAGATCGTGTATGCGACCGCGCCGCCGATTCACACCATGCGCACCGACATCCCCGAGGATCTGGAGAATGTCGTGGCAATGGCGTTGCAGAAGGAACCCGCCAAGCGCTACAAGAGCGGCCTGGACTTCGCGGCGGAGCTGACCCGTGTGCACCAGAAGCTGCGCGAACAGAACGCGCGCATCGACCGCCAGGAACAGTTCGGTGTACTGCGGCGACTGAAGTTCTTCCACGAATTCTCGCATGCGGAGATCTGGGAAGTGTTGCGTGCCAGTCACTGGCAGACCTACTCCCTTGGCGAGGAGATCGTCAAGGAAGGCGAAATGGATGACCGCTTCTACGTGATCGTCTCGGGCACGTGCACGGTCGAACGGCACTCGGTGCGCCTCGGCGCCATCGAGACCGGGGAGTGCTTTGGCGAGGCGAGCTATGTGCCGGGCGCGAAGCGCACCGCGACGATCCGTTCCCTCGAGGGCGTTACGGTCCTCAAAGTCAGCTCGACCCTGCTTGAGCAGGTCTCAGCGTCGTGCCAGCTGCGCTTCAATCGCGTATTCCTGCGCACCATGATCACGCGGCTGCAGGCCAGTGACATGGATTCCACGACCGCCACGTTCCCGCGACTCGCGCCGCACTGAGGGCTCCTCTGCGCGGCCGTGCCGGCGTATAACGTCGGCATGGACAACAACGTCTCACAGGTCCGACGCACCCTGCTCCTGGGTGCCGCGCAATTGTGCAGTGCGGCGCTGCTGCCGGCCGTGCTCGCGCCGCCTGCGATTGCCCAGCAATCCGCTGCGACCGCGCGGCCCGGCGCCTGGCTGGTGCTGCTCGGGACTCGCGGCGGACCGGGCATCGATGTGAACCGGGCGCAGAGCGCCAGCGCCGTGGTGGTCGATGGCCGGCCGTATCTGGTTGACTGCGGCTACGGGGCGCTGCGGCAACTCGTGGCCTCCCATGTCGGCTACCTGCAGCTCGACACGGTGTTCTTCACCCACCTGCACGACGATCACACCGGTGACCTGGCGGCATTGCTGTCCTATCAATGGACCAATGGCAAGACCACCGCGACCGATGCCTATGGCCCGTATGGGACCGCGAGCCTGGTGCAGGCTGCGCTGGCCTTGTTTCGCGCCAATGTCGAGATCCGCACGGTGGATGAAGGCCGCACGGTCGATGCGGCAAAGCAATTTCACGGCCATGACGTTGCAGCCACCGCAATGCCATTGCAGATCTTCAAGGATGACAGGGTCACCGTGAGCGCGGTGGAGAATGCCCATTACCCGCCGCGGTCCACGGCCCGAATGCCGCATCGCTCGCTGGCACTGCGATTTGACACCCAGCACCGTTCCATCGTGTTCTCGGGCGACACGGCGTACAGCCAAAACCTGGTCACTCTCGCGCGCAATGCCGACGTGCTGGTGTGCGAAGTCGTGGCACAAAGCGTGCTCGATCAGATGCATCAGCGCGCGGCCGCAGCCACCGCTGCCGGGAATGCCAACAGCATCTTCCGGCACGTCGCCGAGACACATTCCTCGCCGGCGGATGTGGGGAGAATGGCCGCGCAGGCCAATGTGCGCACCGTGGTGCTCAATCACCAGGTGCCGGGGCCGACGGTGCCGGGCGGACTGGCCTATCCGATCACAGGCTTCATCGACGGCGTGCGCAAGACTTTCACCGGCGAGGTCATCGTCGGTGAGGACCTGATGGTGCTTTGAATTGCGGGCCCGCTAGGTGCCCGGAGCTTCCTTGTCGTGCTCGATCAGCGCGTAGGCGGAGTGGTTGTGGATGGACTCGAAGTTTTCCGCGGACACTTCGTACGCGGATATCCGATCTTCGGCATTCAGGCGCGCGGCGACATCGCGCACGATATCTTCCACGAATTTCGGATTCTCGTACGCGCGCTCGGTAACGAACTTCTCGTCGGTGCGCTTGAGGATGCCATACAGTTCGCTGGAGGCTTCGGACTCCGCGATGCTGATCAGCTCTTCGATCCAGATGTGCTGGCGCAGCTTCGCGGTGATGGTCACATGTGAGCGCTGATTGTGAGCGCCGTACTTGGAGATATCGCGCGAACAGGGACACAGGCTGGTGACCGGCACCACGACGCGGATCCACATGCAGGTCTTGCCGTCGCGCCGCTCGCCGAGCAGACTCGCGCGGTAGTCCATGACACTGGCGACGCCCGAAACGGGTGCCCGCTTGGTGATGAAGAACGGGAAGGTCATTTCGATGTGGCCGGCATTGGCCTCCAGCCGCACCGTCATCTCCTCGAGCATGTTCTGGAACGATTCGACGGAGATCTCCCGCTCGTGCTGGTTGAGAATGCTGACGAAGCGCGACATGTGCGTGCCCTTGAAGTCATGGGGCAGATTTACGTACATGTTGAAGGTGGCAATGGTGTGCTGTTCACCGCTGCTGCGGTCCTTGACCCGCACCGGGTGGGTGATGTCCTTGATCCCGACGCGATTGATCGGAATTCGCCGTGTGTCAGCCCGGCCCTGCACATCCTCGACACCGAGGGTTTGCGTGATTATCTGGGAGTTCATGTCACAGCGCGCCGACGGAGCGCGCGCGGGTGGCCGAATGGCGCGCCCACCAGCGTTCGATGGTGACAGTGAGGGACGCCGTGTCAAGTCCGGCCAGGGCTAGACAGTCCTCGCGTGAACCGTGCTCGATGAAGCGATCCGGAACGCCGATGTGCAGCAGCGACAGCTGGATGTCCTGGCTCGCGAACAGTTCACCGATGGCACTGCCGGCGCCGCCGGCGACGACGTTCTCCTCGAGGGTCACGATGGCGCTATGGCGCGCGGCGATCTCGATCAACAGATTTTCGTCCAGCGGCTTGATGAACCGCAGGTTCACGAGCGTGGCGTCGAGGCGATCGGCAATCTTGTGCGCCGAGGCGACCAGCGCGCCAACGGCGATGAGGGCCAGGCCCGAGCGACCCTGACGACGGATCTCGGCGCGGCCGATGGGCAGCGCGGTCATCTGTGGCACCGGCGGGGTACCAGGGCCCGTGCCGCGCGGATACCGCACCGCAGCCGGGCCGTGCACGGTGGTAGCCGTGTAAAGCATTTGCCGGCATTCATCCTCATCGGCGGGCGCCATGATCACCATGTTGGGGATGCAGCGCATGAAAGAAAGATCAAAGCTGCCCTGGTGGGTTGCCCCATCGCTGCCGACCATGCCGGCCCGATCGATGGCGAAGGTGACGGGCAGATTCTGCAGGGCCACATCGTGAATCAGCTGATCATAGCCGCGCTGCAGAAAAGTCGAATAGATGGCCACCACCGGCATCATGCCGGCGGTCGCGAGGCCCGCGGCCAACGTCACCGCGTGCTGCTCGGCAATGGCCACATCGAAATACCGGTCCGGGAAGCGCTTCGAATACTCGACGAGGCCTGAGCCTTCACGCATCGCCGGGGTGATGGCCACGATTTTCGGGTTCACCGCGGCGATGTCGCACAGCCACTGTCCGAATACCTGCGAGTAGGTGGGGCCCTGGCTCTTTTCCTTGAAAATGGTGCCGCTGCGCGGATCGAACGGGCCGGGTCCATGCCATTTGATGGGATCGGCCTCGGCCGGCGCGTAGCCTTTGCCCTTGCGCGTCACGACGTGCAGGAACTGCGGGCCCTTCAGCTGTTTGATATTCTTCAGCGTGGTGACCAGGGCCTTCAGGTCATGACCGTCGACGGGTCCGATGTAGTTGAACCCCATTTCCTCGAACATGGTGCCCGGCAGGACCATGCCCTTCATATGTTCCTCGGAACGGCGCGCCAGCTCCCACACCGTCGGCATGGGTTTGAGCACCTTCTTGCCGCTTTCGCGCAGATGCGAATAGAAGCGTCCGGAGAGGACCCGGGCCAGGTAGTTCGATAGCGCGCCGACATTCTCGGAGATCGACATCTCATTGTCGTTGAGCACCACGAGCAGGTCGTTGGTCAGGGAGCCGGCGTGGCACAGCGCCTCGAAGGCCATGCCGGCCGTCATGGCGCCATCCCCGATGACGGCGACGGCACGCCGATCGCTGCCCTGGCGGGCCGCAGCGATTGCCATGCCCAAGGCTGCGCTGACCGAGGTGCTGGAATGCCCTACCGTGAAGGTGTCGTATTCGCTTTCTGCCGGAGTCGGGAAGGGCGCGAGGCCGTTGCGCTGCTTGATCGTATGCAGCCGGTCGCGGCGGCCCGTAAGGACCTTGTGCGGATAAGCCTGGTGGCCCACATCCCAGACGAGCAGGTCGCCGGGGGTGTCATAGATATAGTGCAGGGCGATGGTCAGCTCGACGGTGCCCAAACCGGCCGCAAAGTGGCCACCGCGGGTGCTCACGCTCTGAATCAGGAATTCACGCAATTCCGCCGCAACCTCGGTTAGTTTGCCGGCCGGAAGCTGGCGCAGGTCCGCGGGGGACTGGATCTTGCTCAGCAGGGGATAGAGGCCTTCGGGCTTGGGCATGAGGTGAACTTTATGACCTTTGTAGCGCCCCGTGCACATCACTCAGGGCGCCTAAGTCTAACCAGTGCAACACGGATAAGGTATCGGACGGGAACCTAAAGATGCCGGGACGGGCTTGGCCTTGGGGCTAATCGGCCGAATTCAGCGCCGCTTCGGCGTTTTCGGTGAAGGGTTCGGGATCGGCATTGGCGCTGTTATTCAACAGGATTTCCACCTTCTGCTGGGCCGCCTTCAGGGCGGCCTGACACTGACGCGTCAGCGCGACACCGCGTTCGAAGGACTTGAGTGCCTCGTCCAGGGGCAGGTCACCCTGTTCAAGACGCTCCACGAGGGCCTCAAGTTCAGCCAATGAGGCCTCAAAATCCACTGGAATTTCATTCGCCGCGGTAGCGGCGGCCTGGCTGGGTTGGGCGGTTCTGGCCACACAAATCTCAACTGTCATGCACGCACGCGATTGCCCCTTATACATTGCCGGGGCGGTGGGTCAAAGTCATTGACGATATGGCGGGGGGCGAATAAAGTTAAACATATTAGACCTAGTCTAATTTTGCCATTTTTAGGCCGTCATCCCAAGGCGTCCGTTGCACCACCTTCCGCAGGAGACCACCGTGAACCTCAAGGGCAGCAAGACCGAGACCAATCTGAAGGAAGCATTTGCCGGGGAGTCCCAGGCGAATCGCCGTTATCTGTATTTCGCATCAAAGGCGGACGTCGAAGGCTACAACGATGTGTCAGCGGTGTTCCGCTCCACCGCGGAAGGCGAGACCGGTCATGCCCACGGCCATCTGGAGTACCTGGAAGCCGTCGGCGACCCGGCGACGGGCCTGCCGATCGGTGAGACCAAACTGAACCTCAAGGCTGCCATCGCGGGGGAGACGCACGAGTATACGGACATGTATCCGGGCATGGCCAAGTCGGCGCGCGAAGAGGGTTTCGCCGAGATTGCGGACTGGTTCGAGACGCTCGCCAAGGCCGAGCGTTCACACGCCAATCGTTTCCAGAAGGCACTGGACTCGATCTGATCTTCGAGAACGGCCCAGGGAACCGGCTGCACAGGCCGGTTCCCGCGCCGCTTGGCCGCAACCCCTTAGGATGTCGATGAGCAATGCCCCCACTGGCGGCCGGGAAGGCAGTCTCGAGGCGCCAACCCGTCACCCGATCGACTGGCGCAATCCGGATTTCTACAATGAAGCCGCCCTGAGCAAGGAGCTCAACCGCGTCTTCGATATCTGCCACGGCTGCCGCCGTTGCTTCAGCCTGTGCCAGTCCTTTCCGACTCTGTTTGATGCCATCGATGCCACCGCTACCGGCGAACTCGCAGCGGTGGACCGAAAGGTCTACTGGCAGGTCGTGGACCACTGTTACCTGTGTGACATGTGCTTCATGACCAAGTGCCCGTATGTGCCGCCGCATCCGTGGGCTGTCGATTTCCCACACCTGATGCTGCGCGGGAAGGCCACCCATGCCACCACGCAAGGCTTCAGCCTGCGCGATCGCGCACTGGCGTCGACCGAGGCGGTGGGACGCATCGCCGGCATTCCGGTGGTCGCCGAAGTGGTCAACGCCCTCAATCGTTTCAAGCCGGCCCGCGTGCTGCTGGAGAAAACGCTGGGTGTCGCCCGGGATGCACCCCTGCCGCAGTTTCACTCGAGCACGGCGCGCAGTCGGCTGTCGTCCCTGAATGCTCCCCTGGAGGCGGCGCCGGCCGCGCCAGCGCCGCTCGCGCGCGAGGAGCTGCGCGGTCGGGTGGCCTTGTTCGCGACCTGTTACGGCAACCGCAATGAACCGGATCTCGCCACCGATCTGGTGGCGGTGTTCAACCACAACGACATTCCCGTGCGCCTGGTGCCGAAGGAGCGTTGCTGCGGCATGCCGCGCCTGGAACTCGGGGACCTGAAGACCGTCGCGGCGTACAAGGAAGAGAATATTCCGCAGCTGCTGGCGGTGATTGCGGCCGGATACGACATCGTGGCGCCGATTCCCAGCTGTGTGCTCATGTTCAAGCAGGAGTTGCCGCTGATGTTCCCGGAAGATCCGGACGTCAAGGCAGTCGCGGCGCGCATCTACGACCCGTTTGAGTATCTGATGCTGCGACACAAACACGGCAAGCTGAAGACGCAGTTCAAGACCTCACTGGGCAAGGTCAGCTACCATGTTCCCTGTCACCTGCGGGTGCAGAACATCGGACTGAAGACCCGCGATGTGCTGCGCCTGGTTCCGGACACCACGGTCGACGTCATCGAGCGCTGCTCGGGCCACGATGGCACCTACGCCGTGAAGCAGGAATTTCGTGCGGCCGCAGTGAAGATCGGAACACCGGTGGCGACACGGGTCCAGAATGCGGCTGCTGCGCATTACACCAGTGACTGCCCGATGGCGGGCCATCAGATCGAAAGCCTGATGCCGAGCGACCTCGAACCCGAGCATCCCCTGAAGCTGCTGCGGCTCGCCTATGGAATTTGAAGGATCTAGGGCATGGAAAAGCTGACCGTTGAACAACTCTTCAGCCTCGAGCAGTACGCCCGCAGGCGCAACGAGTTCCGCACGCAGGTTCTGGAGCACAAGAGCCACCGGCGTTTGGGCATAGGACCGAACATGACCTGGTGCTTTGAGGATCGGCTCACCATCCAGTACCAGATCCAGGAGATGCTGCGCGCCGAGAAGGTGTTCGAGCCTGCGGGCATTCAAGAAGAACTGGACGCGTACAATCCGCTGATTCCGGATGGGGCCAACTGGAAGGTGACGCTGCTGCTGGAGTTCGCCGACACGCAACTGCGCCGCGAGCAGCTGATCAAGCTGCGCGGCGTCGAGGCACGCTGCTGGGTGCAGGTCGCAGGCTTCGCGAAGGCGTTCGCCATCGCGGATGAAGACCTGCCGCGCGAAAACGCGGAGAAGACCTCCGCGGTGCACTTCCTGCGCTTCGAGCTCGGCGCGCCCATGCTCGGCGCCCTCAAGAACGGCGCCGCCCTGGGCGCCGGCGTTGACCATGATAGTTATAGACATGCCGTCGAACCGGTCGCTGCGCACATCCGTGCGTCGCTCCTGGGCGACTTGAACTGACGATCCGGGCTGCGGCGTAATCGGCTAAGATCGCGGCACCTTTAGGCGGCTGACTGCTGCCCTTGAATCCTGTTATCAATGCGATGAGCCAAAGCTACACAGCCTCCGATATTGAAGTTCTCTCCGGATTGGAGCCGGTGCGTCGCCGCCCCGGCATGTATACCCACACGCAGCGGCCCAACCACCTGGCCCACGAGGTCGTCGACAACAGCGTCGATGAAGCGATCTCGGGGTATTGCACCCAGATCGATGTCACGCTCTTCAAGGATGGCTCTCTTGCGGTCACGGACAATGCCCGGGGCATGCCGGTCGATATCCATCCCCAGGAGAAGGTCACCGGCGTGGAGCTGATTCTCACGCGCCTTCACGCGGGTGGTAAGTTCTCCGAGAAAGCCGCCTACAAGTTCTCCGGCGGCCTGCATGGCGTGGGCGTGTCGGTCGTCAACGCGCTGTCCAGCCACCTGGACTGCACCATCCGTCGCGGCGGCAAGGAATACCGGATCTCATTCAAGGATGGGAAACTGGCCTCGAAGCTTGCGGTGATCGGTACGGTCGGTCAGCGCAACACCGGCACGACGGTGCACTTCTGGCCGGACCCGAAGTTCTTTGATTCCGACAAGTTCTCCGTACCGCAGCTGCGGCACATGCTCAAGGCAAAGGCGGTGCTGTGTGCCGGCCTGCGCATCACCTTCACCAATGAAGCCACGGGGGAGAAGGATGAGTGGTTCTACAGCGGGGACCTGGGCGCCTACCTGATGGAGGAGCTGGAGTCCACCGAGCGGCTGCCCGCGGAGCCCATCACGGCGGCGCGCGAGACCGAGGCCGATGCCGTGGGCTATGCACTGTTGTGGGCGCCGAACCTGCCCGCCATCTTTGGCGAAAGCTACGTGAACCTGATTCCCACTTCGGAAGGCGGCACGCACGTGAACGGGCTGCGCTCCGGACTGGCGCAGGCCGTGCGCGAGTTCTGCGAGTTCCGTAACCTCGTGCCGCGCGGTATCAAGCTCACCCCCGAAGATGTCTGGGACAAGTGCTGTTACGTGCTGTCGGTGAAGATCCGCGACCCGCAATTCGCCGGGCAGATGAAGGAGCGCCTGGCGTCGCGCGACGCTGCCGCCGTGGTCGAGGGGTTTGTCCGCGATTCGATGGCGCTGTGGTTGAATGGCCATGCCGATGCCGGCGAGCGCATCGCGCAGTTCGCCATCGCCAATGCCCAGGAGCGGGCGCGCGCGGCGCAGCGCGTGGTGCGCAAACGTATCGCCGGCGGTCCGGCGCTGCCCGGCAAGCTCGCCGACTGCACCAGCCAGGAGCCGCGTCGCTCGGAGCTGTTCCTGGTGGAAGGCGATTCGGCCGGTGGCAGCGCCAAGCAGGCGCGCGAACGCGAATTCCAGGCCATCATGCCGCTGCGCGGCAAGATCCTGAACACCTGGGAGCTGGAGTCTGCCTCCATCTCATCCTCCGAGGAAGTGCACAACATCAGCATTGCGCTGGGCGTGGAGCCCGGCTCCGCGGACATGTCGCAGCTGCGCTACCACAAGGTGTGCATTCTCGCGGATGCGGACTCCGACGGACTGCACATCGCGACGTTGCTATGCGCACTGTTCCTGCGTCACTTCCGGCCGCTGGTCAGCGGCGGCCACATCTATGTCGCCATGCCGCCCCTGTACCGCATCGATGCGGGCAAGCAGATCTACTACGCCCTGGATGATGCCGAGCGCGACCAGGTGATTGCGCGCGTGGCCAAGGAGAACGCGCGCACGCGGCCCGCGGTCACCCGTTTCAAAGGCCTGGGCGAGATGAATCCCTCGCAGCTGCGCGAGACGACCATCGATCCGCGCACCCGCCGCCTGGTACAGCTCACCGTGGATGCCGGGGACAACACCGATCAGCTCATGGACATGCTGCTCGCCAAAAAACGCGCCGGCGATCGGCGTGAATGGCTGGAAACCAATGGCAATCTGGCCGAGATCCAGGTCTGAGGCATGCAGGATCAGGAACTGAATTTCGAAGGCATCGAGCGGCAGCCGCTGCGCACCTTCACCGAGAAGGCCTACCTCGACTACTCGATGTACGTGATTCTCGATCGCGCGCTGCCCTTTCTCGGGGATGGGCTCAAGCCCGTCCAGCGCCGCATCGTCTATGCCATGAGCGAGCTGGGGCTCGCGGCGGCCAACAAGCACAAGAAATCCGCCCGTACCGTGGGCGATGTCATCGGCAAGTTCCACCCCCACGGTGACAGTGCCTGCTACGAGGCCATGGTGCTCATGGCGCAACCGTTCGCCTATCGGTATCCGATCGTCGATGGGCAGGGCAACTGGGGCTCGCAGGATGATCCGAAGTCCTTTGCGGCCATGCGTTATACCGAATCGAAGCTGACCCGCTATGCCGATGTGCTGCTGGGCGAGCTGGGCAGTGGTACCGTCGACTGGTCGCCAAACTTTGACGGCACGCTCGAGGAGCCGGTGTTCCTGCCGGCGCGGTTGCCGAATCTGCTGTTGAACGGCACGACGGGCATTGCCGTGGGCATGGCGACGGATATTCCGCCGCACAATCTGCGGGAGGTGGCCAACGCCTGTATCCATCTGCTGGAGGAGCCCGAGGCCACGACCGCCCAGCTGATGAAGTTCATCAAGGGACCGGATCTGCCGACGGGCGCGGAGATCATTTCCCCGCGAGCGGACCTGAAGCAGTTTTACGAAACGGGACTCGGTAGCTTCAAGGCCCGCGCCACCTACGCGATCGAGGATGGCAATATCGTCGTCAATGCCTTTCCCTGGCAGGTCTCGCCCACCAAGGTCATCGAACAGATCGCCGAGCAGATGCGGGCGAAGAAGCTGCCGATGGTCGAGGACCTGCGCGATGAATCCGATCATGAGAATGCGACGCGGCTGGTCATCGTACCGCGCTCGAATCGCATCGATCTTGATGAGGTTATGCAGCACCTGTTCGCCACCACCGACCTGGAGCGCAACTACCGCGTCAACCTGAACATCATCGGCCTGGACGGCCGCCCGCGCGTCACGGGACTGCGCGATGTGCTGACCGCGTGGCTGCAGTTCCGCACGACGACGGTGACCCGCCGCCTGCAGTACCGCCTCGACAAGGTCAATCGGCGGCTGCACATCCTCGAAGGCTTGCTGATCGCCTTCCTGAATCTCGACGAGGTGATCCGCATCATCCGCCGCGAGGATGAGCCGAAGCCGGTACTGATGAAGCGCTTCAAGCTTTCCGAGGAGCAGACCGAGGAGATCCTCAACACCCGGCTGCGCCACCTCGCGAAGCTCGAGGAGATGAAGATCCGCGAGGAGCAGAAGTTGCTCGCGCAGGAACGTGCCGAGATCGAAGCGTTGCTGGCCAGCAAGGCGAAGCTGCGCCGGCTGGTCGCCAGCGAAATCCGCGCCGATGCTGACCAGCACGGCGATGAGCGGCGTACGAAAATCGTGGAGCGCGAAGCGGCGCAGGCCATCGATGAGACCACGCTGATTGCCAACGAACCGGTGACGGTGGTGCTGTCGACCGGGGGCTTCGCGCGCTCGGCGAAGGGCCACGACATTGATCCGCTGACCCTGTCCTACAAGGCCGGCGACGCCTTCCACAGCGCGGCGCGCGGTCGCAGCCTGCAAAATGCCGTCTTCATTGACAGCACCGGCCGCACCTACACGCTGCCGGCGCATTCCCTGCCCTCGGCACGCGGCCAGGGTGAGCCGCTGTCCGGTCGCCTCAATCCGCCGGATGGGGCGCGCTTCGCCGGAGTCATGCTGGGCGAGGCGGAGGACCTGTGGCTGCTCGCCAGTGATGCGGGCTATGGATTCACGGCGCGCTTCAAGGACCTGGTCACGGACCGGCGCGCCGGCAAGACCGTGCTCAATGTGCCCGACGGCGCGCTCGTCCTGCCGCCGGCCCTGGTGCCGGCCGCGGACAGCCTGGTGGCAGCAGTGAGCAACGAGGGCAAGCTGCTGGTCTTTCCGGTGGCTGACGTGCCGGAAATGCCCAAGGGCAAGGGCAACAAACTGTACGACATAAGTGGCAGGAAGCTGGCAGCGCGCGAGGAGTTCCTCGCCGGCATTACGGTCGTGCCCAAGGGCGCCGCCCTGCTGTTGTGGACGGCCGATCAGTTCAAGACACTGGAGTGGTCCGAACTGAAGGATTACCGGGGTCAACGCGCCCAGCGCGGCAGCGTTCTACGGCGGGGGTGGCCGCGAAAAATCGACCGGCTCGAGCCGCGTCTGCCGCCCGGTGACTAGCGGTGCGGATTTGCCACTGCCCCGCTACAGGGCCTTGGTTTGGCAAAGTTACATGAAACCAGTAGCCTAGCGGGCAGTCACCCCAATTCGCAGCCCCCCAGGCGACCGCTTCGCTTAAGAACTGCACGATTATGACGATGGCCCGACAGAATAAACCCACAAATCCGGGCCATTCCGATGAGGCTTATCAGGATCAGATCCTCCCCTGCGTCTCGCGTACCTTTGCACTGACCATACCGCAGTTGCCTCCGGATCTGAGCCGCTCGGTGACCAACGCCTATTTGCTGTGCCGGGTCGCCGATACCATCGAGGATGAGCCGCAGATAGCCCCACCCGACACGTTGCTGTACATGGAGCGTTTTTCGGATGCCGTGGCTGGCGTCGATGATGCGCAGCTGCTCGGGAGCGAGTTGGCGCAGAAACTCTCGCAGTGGACCTTGCCGGCCGAGCGGGAGCTTGTCATCAACCTGCCGCGCGTGATCCGCGTCACCCGCCAGCTGCCCCTGCGCCAGCAGACCGCCATTCGACGCTGCGTGGATACGATGTGCCACGGCATGCACCAGTTCCAGCGCACCGCAAGCGTGCGCGGTCTGGATACGGTGGCGGACCTGGATAGCTACTGCTACTACGTGGCCGGTGTGGTCGGTGAAATGCTCACCGAACTGTTCTGCAGCTACTCGCCCGACATTGAGCGGCATCGCGCGCAACTGTCATGTCTCGCCCCCTCCTTCGCGCAGGGCTTGCAGATGACCAACATCCTGAAGGATGTCTGGGAGGATCGCAGTCGCGGTGCCTGCTGGTTGCCGCAGGAGGTATTTTCACGCCACGGCGTCGACCTTTCGCACCTGACAGCCGAAACCGGCGGCCGCGGCTTCGCCGCCGGGATGCACGAGCTGGTGGGGCTCGCACACGCGCATCTGCGCGCTGCGCTGGAGTTCACCTTGCTGATTCCGCCCCGCGAGGTCGGCATCCGGCGCTTCTGCCTGTGGGCGATCGGCCTGGCGGTGCTGACGCTCAAACGCATCGCTGCCAATCCGGGCTTCACCCGCGGCGCGCAGGTGAAAGTGTCACGTCGTACCGTCGCGGTGACGCTCGCGCTAAGCAATGCCGCGACTCGCCACAATGGCCTGCTGCGATTCCTGTTCAATCGCGCGGCCTTGGGCCTGCCGCTGGCGCGGCTCGCGCCGGACTGGCAGCCGCGCAAACTGCAGATGCGCAGCAGCGATGACGCTGAACAGGCCTCCAGCGCCTATTACCGTACGCGGCGCGTCAACGTGCGTGACGCGACGGCTGATGTCGGCCTGCTGCGCCAACCTGACCGGGGTACCGTGCAATGAATGCGCGCGTGGTGCGTGAGGCGAGTGCGCGCGCCGGCGCGGCGGCCAGTGTCAGCCGCCTGCCGGACCTTGCGAGCGGCGAAGCGCTCGAGCGTTCGATCGCGGCGGCACGCGACGCCCTGATCGGGCTGCAGAGCGCGCAGGGGTTCTGGCTGTTCGAACTCGAGGCCGACTGCACGATTCCGGCGGAGTACATCATGATGATGCACTTCCTGGATGAGATCGACACGGCGCTGCAGGAGAAGCTTGCGGTCTACCTGCGCCGCCATCAGGCCGATCACGGCGGATGGCCGCTGTTCCCGGGCGGAGAGTTCGATCTCAGTGGCAGTGTGAAGGTGTACTACGCGCTGAAGCTTGCCGGCGACGATGTCGCCGCTGCGCATATGGCGCGCGCCCGCGCGGCCATCCTGGCGCATGGCGGCGCGGCTCGGGCCAATGTGTTCACGCGTATCGCACTGGCGTTGTTCGGACAGCTGCCCTGGCGGGGCGTACCCTACATTCCGGTGGAAATCATGCTGCTGCCGAAGTGGTTTCCCTTCCACCTCGACAGGGTCTCGTACTGGTCGCGCACGGTAATGGTGCCGCTGTTTGTGCTGTGTACGAAAAAACCCCTGGCACGCAATCCACGTGGGGTGGACATCCTTGAACTGTTCACCGTTGCGCCCTGGCAAGAGCGTCACTACTTTGCGCGCGGTGGCTTCACGAACCGCTTCTTCATGGCGCTGGACCGCATGGGTCGGGCCATTGATCCTTTGATTCCCCGCGCCTTGCGCGCGCGCGCCATGCGCAAGGCGCACGAGTGGGTGCTGGAGCGCCTCAATGGCGATGGCGGCCTGGGCGCGATCTTTCCGGCCATGGTCAATGCCCTGGAGGTACTGGTTCTGATGGGCGTGCGGCCCGATGACCCGCGCCGGTCCACCGCCAAGCATGCCATTGAGAAACTGCTGGTGGTCGGGCCGAATGAGGCCTACTGCCAGCCGTGTGTCTCGCCGGTGTGGGATTCCGCGCTGGCCGCACTGGCGATGCAGGAGGCCGGCGATCCGCAGGCGCATGCCGCCGCCGAGCGCGCGCTGGACTGGCTGGTTCCCGAGCAGCTGCTCGAGGGCCCACAGGATTGGCGGGTTCAGAAACCCGAGGTGCGCGGCGGTGGCTGGGCCTTCCAGTTCACGAACACGCACTATCCGGACCTGGATGACACCGCGGTGGTCGCCTGGTCCATGCACCAGGCGCGCGATCCGCAGAAGTATTCGACGAACATCACCCGGGCACTCGATTGGCTGGTGGGTCTGCAGAGCCGCAATGGGGGCTTCGCAGCCTTTGATGCGGACAATACCCACTATGTACTGAATGAAATTCCCTTTGCCGACCACGGCGCCTTGCTGGACCCCCCCACCAGTGATGTGACGGCGCGGGTCGTGACCGCACTGGCGAAGGTGGGGCGTCCGCAGGATGCCCCGGTCCTGGCGCGGGCGCTGGCGTACCTGCGCGCCGAGCAGGAGCCGGATGGCGCCTGGTTCGGCCGCTGGGGCACGAACTATATTTACGGCACCTGGTCGGTGCTGATCGCGCTGGAGCAGGCTGGCGTGCCCCACGATGATCCGGTCGTGCGGCGGGCCGTGAACTGGCTGGCCTCGAAGCAGAATGCGGACGGTGGCTGGGGCGAGCTCAACGGCAGCTACCATGATCACAAGCAGGCCGGCGGCCCCGCGGCCAGTGCGCCGTTTCAGACCGCCTGGGCGTTATTGGGCCTGCTGGCGGCGGGTGAGGTGCACTCGCCGCTGGTCCGCAACGGCGTGCGCTACCTGCAGCGTGCCCAGCAAAAGAGTGGTCTGTGGACCGATCCGCGCTTCACGGCCCCGGGCTTCCCGCGCGTGTTCTACCTCAAGTACCACGGCTACTGCGCTTACTTTCCGCTGTGGGCGCTGGCCGCCTATCGCAATCGCGCAGGCTCCAGCCGCTCGAAGTGAGCGTCACGGGGATCGTCGCGGCCCTCACGGCCGAGGCGCGCACCCTCGGACCGGTACGCGCAAATCAAATCAATATCCTGCGCGACGGCAGTCTGCTCACCATCAGCGGCATGGGCCCGCAGGCCGCCGCGCGGGCCGCGCTGGCGCTGGTCGGCGCGGGGGCCCGCAGTTTGCTCAGCTTCGGGCTGGCCGGCGCGCTCGACCCGGGTTTGCCCGCGGGCGCCATCCTGTTCCCGGTTGCCGTCACGGACGAGACGGGCGCCGTACATCGCACCTGCGATGCGTGGCGAGAGCGGCTGGCAGCACGCGCGGGTGCCGGCGCCGAATGTCACGGCGGCACTTTGCTGAGCCTCGCCCAGCCGCTGGTGACAAGGTCGGCCAAGTCCGAGGCGTGGGGCCGCACGCATGCATGTGCCGTGGATATGGAGAGTTTTGCCATCGGCGCTGTCGCCATGCAGGAGCGGATCGACTTCGCGGTCGCGCGCGTGGTGGTTGATACGGCCATGGACAGCCTGCCGCGCAGCGTCACGCGGGCCACGGACGCACGCGGTGAGGTGCACTATCCGCGGCTGGTTTCAGGCTTGCTGCGCAGTCCGGGGGATATGCTCGCGCTGCTGCGCCTGGCGCGCCGTTACCGCATGGCCATGCGCACGCTGCGGCACTTGGGCCGGTATGGCGTGGCCATGTCGTGAAGCGCGCTTTCGTCACCGGCGCGACCGGCTTCGTGGGTGCCGCGGTGGCGCGGGCGCTGCTGACAGCGGGGTGGCAACTGCGCGGGCTCGCGCGGGCCACCTCGGACCGTCGCAATGTGTCCGGCCTGCCGATTGAATTGGTGACGGGGGACCTGCGCGATCCGAACTCCTATGCCGCCGCGCTCAAGGGATGCGAGGCCTTGTTTCATGTGGCCGCGGACTACCGCCTGTGGGCGCCGCATCCGGATGACCTGTACGCCATCAATGTCGAGGGGACGCGCGCCTTGTTGCTGGCTGCGCAGCGCGCGGGCGTCGAAAGGATTGTCTACACCAGCAGTGTCGCCACGCTGCGCCTGGTCGGCGACGGCACGATCGCCGACGAATCCAGCATCGCGACCCTCGCCGACATGATCGGTCACTACAAGCGCTCCAAGTTCCTGGGCGAGCAGGTCGTGCGGCAGTGGGCCGGCGCCGGCGCCGCGGCGAACGGCTGGGTGGTGATCGTCAATCCTTCCACACCGGTCGGCCCCTGCGATGTGAAGCCCACGCCCACCGGACAGATCGTGCTGGACGCGGCCGCGGGGCGCACGCCCGCGTATGTCGATACGGGACTGAACATTGCACATGTGGATGACATTGCCCGCGGCCATCTGCTGGCGCTGGAGCGCGGGGCGCACGGCGAGCGCTACATCCTGGGCGGCACCGATCTGACCCTGAAGGAGATCCTCACCCAGGTAAGCCGCATTGCCGGGCGTCGGCCCCCGCGCATCCGGCTGCCCCATGGCCTGGTGCTGCCCATCGCCCATGTCGCGCAGGCCTTCGCGCGCCTGAGCGGTGGCAGCACCCGCATCACCGTGGAGGGCGTGCGGATGGCGCAGAAGCGCATGTATTTCTCCAGCGCCAAGGCGGCGCGTGAACTGGGCTACACCTGGCGCGACCCGGCCAGTGCGTTTCAGGACGCGGTACGCTGGTTCCGCGACGCCGGCTACTTGAAAGATTGAGCGCCGTTCAGATGCGCTGTGGCAGTACCCGGAACATGAAGCGCGCCAGCGCCGGGACCAGACGCGGCCGCAGCAGCCGCGCGTCATAGGGCGCCAGGCGTGCCGCGTTCTCGCGCAGGCACAGTCCCAGTAATTTGTGCAGCGTCACATCCTCGCCCAGCTCGTGGTGGGCACTGAGTGTGAAGTTGTCGTCATCGGCGCCACCTGTGATGGGCCGCGGCGCCGCCGTGCTGGTTGTCTGCGGCGCGCCACCCAGCGTGCGTGCGGTTTTGACCCGGCTCCATACCTGTTTGAGAATGATCCAGCTGCAGCGCAGTGAGAAGGCCGGGCGGCGCCACCACGGCAGCTGCGAGCGGCGGTACTTGACCCAGTTCACGAAGAACAGGATGTGCCGCGCCTCCTCCTGGACCACCGGTTCAAACACCTCGATCAGCCGCGGTTCGAAGAATCCGGACTCGCGCGCCAGCGCGAACAGGCCGAAGGCAAAGAAGGAATCGAAGCACTCCCCGAACCCGGCGAACAGGAAGTCGTGTTCCAGGTCGTGTGATTCGTAGCGTGGGGGGTGATCGACAGGAATTGCATAATGCGTGGTCAGTGCCTGCAGCAACCGTGCATGCCGGCCCTCTTCGAATCCCTGCAGCTCGATCGCCTTGCGCAGGCCCGGATCCGCCTCCAGTGCGGCGGCAGCGGCGACGGTGCTGGAGGTGACGTTCTCGGTCGCCACGGCCTCCTGCCAGAATGGCAGCGTCACCAGACGATTCTGCGACTCCGCGCTCAATACCGGCCATTGAACCTGCTCGGGAACGTAGTCCACGTAGCTGTCCATGAAAAACCGTGCGAGCAGTTCACGGTGTGCCAATGACCCAATCTCAATCGCTGCTGCCGACATGCCTCGTCCCCCAATAGACAAGGGCTGGAACACCAAACAGGATCTCGCGCATGCGCTTGGCAAGCGAGAGCGCGATGCTGGTGTCATTCCCCAGACCCAGAAGATAACCAAATCCGACGAGTCCGGCCTCCTGAACTCCCAGGCCCGCCGGGACGACGAAAACAAAATGCCGGATGGCCTGCGTCAGGCTTTCCAATGCGAGCGCCGCGCCGAATCCGACCGGGTGCTGCAGCCAACGCAGCGCCAGCCAGGTCTCGATGGCGCCGGCCACGAAACCCGCCAGTTGCCAGCCGATGGTGGTCAGCAGCGCGCCGGTGCGCCCCAGCAGCTCATGCAGCCGGGCGTCCAGGGCAACGGCGTGGCCAAGCAGGCCGCGCAGATGTGCGGGCAGATCCAGCATGCCCTCGACGGCGCGCAGCAGTCGCGCAAAAATCGACCCACGGTGCACGAGCATGTACAGGGCGGCTATCAGCGGCACGCTCAACGTCAGACCAATGGCAAGATCGGTCGCCAGGCCGACCTGGCCGGTCAGATGCAGCAGCAGCAGCACGCCCGCGGCGGCGAACAGCAGCTGACTGATGATGGTCAGCAACACCTCGACGACCACGCTCGCGGCAACCGCTGCCACCTCGCCTCCGGCCCGACTCAACATGCGAATACCGACGATCTCCCCGCCGATGTTGGCGACGGGCAGCAGTCGGTTCACCGCCTCGCGCACGGCCGCGATGCGCAGCAGGCGCGTGGGGGCGAGCAGCGCCGGGGCCACCCCGCTGGCGCGCAACAGCGTGCGCCAGCCGCCAACGTCGAGCAGCAGCGGCAGGACATGCAACGGGACCAGCCACAGCAAAATCCAGCCGGCTGCGCCCAGCAGCGCGAGGATGGGACCCAAGCCCTCGCGCAGCACCAGCGCGACGCTCAAGGCGGTGCCGAGAATCAATGCCACCCGCACCGCCCACTTCATGGCGCAGTGGCATCGCGCGAGTGATTTCTGAATTGCGCAATATCCGCGTACCCGCCGCGCTGGATGCTCGGGTCGGACAAGGCGGCGCGCACTGCCGGGCTGAGCAAAGCCCGCAGCTCATCGCGGTGGCGATAGCCGCTCATGGTGGGACTGATGGCGCTGCCGGAGAGGGTGCCCGGATGCAGGTAGATTTCCGTGACGCCCGCGGGCAGGCCGGCAAGGATCTGCAGCAGCCGCGCCTCATCCATTGCGCCGCTGTGCGCGAGCCAGAAGATCTGATCGTTACAGTCCATGCCCGCCTGCCGCAGGCGGTAGCGCATCAGCGCGAACCACGGGATGAGCCAACGCGTCATGCCGCTGGCAGGTTCTGCGGGAACGCGCACGGCGCGCAGACCAATGTCGCGACCGATGCGCAGCGCGAGCGACAACACGGTCGGATGCAGGTGAAAATGCTTGTGCGCGTCCAGGTGATCGAGGGACAGGCC
>DATDIL010000088.1:0-22508 GCA_036521075.1 Steroidobacteraceae bacterium
GGAACCGCCACTGGAAACCACGATTGCCCAGGATGTGAAGCAGCGCGACACCCCGCCGCCGCCGCCGCCGCCGAAGATGGAGCGCCCGCCGGTCGAGATTCCACCACCCGATGTCGTGATCAACATTCCGGTTGAATCACAGTCAACTGCCATTACCAACACCACGACCAAGCATGTCGAGGCACCGCCGCCGGCGCCGCCACGGCCGGTGGTGCGCACGGCCGCGGTACCCATGACCAAATTGGATCCCGCGAATTTCTACCCGCCGACTTCGATCCGCATGAACGAGACCGGCACGACGTTGATCAGGTACTGCTGGGGGACTGATGGCAAATTGACCGGTGCTCCAACGGTGGCAAAAAGCTCCGGCTCTTCGCGACTGGATGAGGCCGCGGTTCGTTTGGGTACTCAGGAGCGGATGAAGCCCGCAACGGTCGATGGCAAGCCAATCGACGGCTGCGCGAATCTGGCCGTCAAGTTCCAATTAAACTAATATCACTAACCGATTGCTAACCGATTGACGCTATCGGGACGCCTTTTCCACGATAAGGCATCCCGGCCGATCTCAGACGAGGAAACTATGGAAAACGCCGCAACATCATCTGCCCAAAACATATACGGCCCAATGGCCCTGATCACCAACCATGATCCACTGTCACATGCAGTGCTGGCGGTTCTGGCCGTGATGTCCTTCCTGTCCTGGTACATCATGCTGACCAAGTTGTGGGATCAACATAAGCTGTCCTCCTCGTACAAGGCGGTGGAGAAGACCTTCTGGACTTCCCCCTCCCTGAAGGATGGCGTCGAACGGCTGAAGAAAAACGACCCGTACCGCGCCATCGTCGAAGAGGGTCTGCGCGCTGCGGCCCATCATGACGGGCGCCTGACCGATCGCATTGATCTGCACGAGTGGATCACCATGTCGTTGCAGCGCTCAGTGTCGAACGTCAATGGCGCCCTGCAGGGCGGCCTGGGTTTCCTGGCCACCGTCGGTTCGACCGCCCCGTTCATCGGCCTCTTCGGCACCGTCGTCGGCATCATCAAGGCGCTGATCGCCATTGGCGTGTCGGGTCAACCCAGCATCGATCGTGTGGCCGGACCCGTCGGTGAGGCGCTGATGATGACCGCCATCGGCTTGTTCGTCGCCGTCCCGGCGGTGATCGGTTACAACTGGCTGGTCGGTCGCAACAAGAACCTGCAGGAGAACCTGCGCAACTTTGCCGCTGACGTGCACGCGTACCTGGTGGGCGGCGCCCGCGTTGGCGGCGCTGATGGCAACACTCGTCCGGCTGCCCCGGCCGCTGCTGCTGCTGTCCGCAAGTAACTGCGATTCGCGTCGTCGCAATCGCATACCCGCCGGGGCGCAGGCCCCGGCTTTTTCGCGGCAGGTGACCCGATATGTCAATGAACATGCAATTGGACGGCGAGGACCAGGCCCTCAACTCCACGATCAACACGACCCCACTGGTCGATGTGATGCTCGTGCTGCTGATCATCTTTCTGATCACCGTCCCGGTGATCAACAAGCGCATCCATGTGGACCTGCCGGACGCAGCCAATGTGGCAACGCAGACCAAACCCGAGAACATCGTCATCGCCGTGAAGGCCGACGGTAGCATGTACTGGAACAATGCCCCGGTGGCCACGACCCAGGAGCTGCTGAAAATGATCGAGGAGAAGGCCGTGGTGAAGCCGCAGCCTGAGATCCACCTCTGGGCCGATCGGGAAGCGCTATTCCAGTCCGTCGGGCGTGTCCTATACGCAATTCAGCGCGGCGGCATTGTCAAGGTGGGGTTCATCACCCAGCCTGATTTGGATGCCCTGGCTGAGAGCCGCGCCAGCGCGGCGGCCCAAGCGCACTAGGTCGCCAAGGAGAGTTACGACCATGTCAATGTCAGTAGGCGAAAGCGACGGCGATTCGATTTGCGACATCAACACCACGCCGTTGATCGATGTGATGCTGGTGCTCGTCGTCATGTTGATCCTCACACTGCCCGTCATGAACCACGCCGTGAAGCTGGACATGCCGAACCCCAATGCTCCGCCTCCGCCTCCGCAGCAGGTTCAGCCTGAAGTCGTCCAGCTCGAGATCTATTCCGACAACACCATTGTCTGGGATGGCACCGTCGTCAAGGACCTGCGTACGTTGGAGGGATACTTCCAGACAGATTCCACCAAGGATCCGCAGCCGGAGATTCACCTGCAGCCTGACCGGCGCGCCAAATACGACGTGGTCGCCAAGGTGCTCGCCGCAGCGCAGCGCAACCACATGAAGCGCATCGGATTCGTCAATGTGGCCGAGTTCAGTCAGTAATTCATCTGGTTATAGAACACACATGAACAAAGTAGCGAATGTTGTCCTGGCCGCTGCGGTGGCCATGGCGGTAGGGAATACGGTGTCTGCACTGGCAGCGGATGAGGCCCCGCCCAAGGGCCAAGTCAGCGCAGCCGCCGGCAAGGAGCTGAAGGCTGCGAATCAGGCGGTGACTGAGAAGAAGTACGAGGAAGCCATCGCGGACCTGGACAAGGTCAAGGCCAACCCCAAGAAGAACGAGTACGACGAGTACGTCATGAATGAGCTCAGTTTCAATGCCTACGGGGGCCTGAAGCGCTATGCGGAGGCCGAGGCGGCCCTGGAGAGCATCATCGGCTCGAAGTACATGCCACCGGAGGAATTGAAAAAGCGTGTCGTCACGGCGACGATCCTGAACAATATCCTGATGAACTACGACAAGGCCATCCAGTTCGGTACCCGCGCCATCAAGGATGGCTATGGGACGCCGCAGGTGCAGTTGGTGGTGGCGCAGTCTTACTACCTGAAGAAGGATTACAAGAACGACGAGAAATTCATTCGGACCATGGTCGATGACCAGATCAAGGCCGGCCAGGCCCCGAGCGAGGAAGTGCTGCGGATGGGCTATGACTCATCGAACAAGCTGGACGATGACACGGGGGAGACGCGTTGGCTGGAATTGCTGGTGACCTACCATCCCATGCCGGATTACTGGTCTAACCTCATGGACACCCTGTACCACGGGAAACTGAGCGACAAACAGTTGCTGCAGGTGTACCGGCTCTCCGCCGATGTGGGGGTGCTGAAGCGTGGTACGGACTATGCCGAAATGGCACAGCTGGCGCTGGCCACCGGCTCGCCGGGTGAGGCCGTTTCGGTCCTGAACAAGGGCTTTGCCGCCAACGCGTTCACGGAGCAAGCCGACAAGAACCGCAATACGCACTTGTTGGATTCCGCCAAGAAACAGGCGGCTACCGATGAGCCGACATTGGCCAAGACCGAGGCGGATGCAGCCAATGCCCCGAGCGGCGACAAGCTGGTGGGCGTGGGTATCGGTTACTTTGGCTATGGGGACTACACCAAGGCCTCCAAGGATATTGCGGCGGGCCTGGCCAAGGGCACCACGACGGCCGATGCGACCGATGCCCGCCTGTTGCTGGGCATCGCCCAGCTGAAGGGCGGTGACAAGGATGCGGCCATCAAGACCTTCAAGTCGGTCAAGGGCGATCCGGTACTGCAGCGTCTGGCCGACCTGTGGGTCCTGCACGCCAAGGCCGGATAGGACACCAGGACATGAGCATCAAAGCCGGTGACACGATGCCCTCCGGGTCGTTCAAGACGGTGACCGCCGACGGTCGTCGCGATGTGACCACGGATGAGCTCTTCAAGGACAAGAAGGTGGTGTTGTTCGCCGTGCCCGGCGCCTTCACGCCCACCTGCGATGCCAAGCACTTGCCCGGATTCGTGCAGCTGGCGGATCAGTTCAGGGCCAAGGGCGTGGACACCGTCGCCTGCTTTGCCGTGAATGATGTATTTGTGATGGGTGCGTGGGGCAAGCATTCCAATGTCGCCGACAAGGTCCTGATGCTGGCCGACGGCAATGGTGACTATGCCCGTGCGCTCGGGCTGAGCCTGGATGCACGTGGCTTCGGCATGGGCGAGCGCAGCCAGCGTTTTGCGATCATCGTCCAGGATGGCGTTGCCAGCCAGGTGTTCGTGGAGGCGGGCGGGGAGTTCAAGGTGTCCTCCGCCGAGCACGTCCTGGCCGCGCTGTAAGTTACTTCAGCAGCCTGCCCAGCTGCGGGACGATCTCGAAGAGGTCTCCGACCAGACCGTAGTCCGCCACTTCGAAAATGGGCGCCTCGGCGTCCTTGTTGATGGCGACAATGGTGCGGGCGTCCTTGATGCCGGTGAGATGTTGAATCGCACCGGAAATGCCGATTGCGATGTACAGCTCCGGAGCGATGATCTTGCCGGTCTGCCCGACCTGCAACTCGTTGGGCGCGAAGCCTGCGTCCACGGCGGCCCGCGAGGCTCCGACTGCGGCGCCGAGCGCATCAGCCAGGGCGAACATGAGTTTGAACCCTTCGGCGCTGCCCAGGGCTCGGCCCCCGGACACGACCCGTCGCGCCGTCTGCAGGTCGGGGCGGTCCGAGCTTGGGGCCGAGACGGATACAAAGCGGGTGTGCGTGGGCAGCGTGACCTGCGGGCTCATCGCCTCGATCGGGGCACTCCCGCCACCGCCGGCGGCCGCGAAGGAGGCGGTGCGCACGGTGCCCACGATCTGGGCTGCGGAGGATACCTCGACGGTGACAATGGCGTTGCCGGCATAGACCGGGCGGCGGAAGCGCGTGGCGCTCTCAATGGCCATGATCTCACTGATCTGCGGCGCGCCCAGCAGGGCCGCGACGCGCGGCATCAGATCCTTGCCGAAGGTGGTGGCCGGTCCGAAGACATGGGTGAAGTCCCGGGCAATGGCGGCTATCTGGGGCGCGAGCACGGCCGCCATGGGATGTTCGTTGGCGGGGTTCGCGATTGTCACGACCCGGCTCACGGCGGCCAATGCGGCCGCCTGCGTGGCCACAGCGGCCGGATCGCGGGCCAGTACCGCCACGGTAATCGAGGCACCGGTGAGGGCGGCCGCGCAGGTGACGCACTTGGCGGTGCCCGGATTGAGGTGGGTACCATCATGTTCGGCAACGATGAGCATACGGCTCATAGCAGGCCCTTGCTGTGCAGCGCCGCCACCAGTTCGGCGGCATCCTTGACCATCACGCCTTTGTGGCGCTGCGGCGGCGGTTCAAAACCGACCACCGTCGTCTGGGGAAGGAGTGACACGCCAAGACTGCTGAGCGGCAGCACCTCCAGGGGTTTTTTCTTCGCCTTCATAATGTCCGGCAGCTTGACGTAGCGCGGCTCGTTCAGGCGCAGATCCGTGGTCAGCACTGCGGGCAGATCCACATCGAGCGTCTCAAGTCCCGCGTCGACCTCGCGCGTCACCCGGGCCGTCTCGCCGGTCAGTTCGACCTTGGAGGCGAACGTAGCCTGGGGGCGATTCCACAGCGCGGCCAGGATCTGGCCCGTCTGACTGTTGTCGTCATCGATCGCCTGCTTGCCGAGGATGACCAGCATCGGCTGCTCGCGCTCGACCAGTTTCAGCAGTACGTTCGCGGCCGCGAGCGGTTCAATCGGCGCCCCGCCGGATTGTGTTTCAACCAGAATGGCTCGGTCGGCCCCCATCGCCAGCGCCGTGCGCAGCTGTTGCTGTGCATCGGTTGTCCCGATGCTGATCGCAATCACTTCCTCGGCCGCGCCACGCTCGCGCAAGCGCAGCGCCTCTTCGAGCGCGATTTCATCAAACGGGTTGATGCTCATTTTCACGCCGTCCGTGACGATGCCGGTGCCATCGGGCTTCAGGCGGATGCGCACGTTGTAGTCCACGACCCGTTTGATGCCGACAAGAATGCGTTTCATGGCCCGCTCCTCAAATGGCCGGATGTGCGTCGCTGAAGCGCTGGCGGATCAGTTGCGCCGTATCGAGCAGCTTCGGGACAAAGCGCTCCACGGCCAGCCGCAGCGGCACGGCGCTGGCGGAAAAACGCACTGCGATGGTGGCCAGTACGCGATCACCGATCAGGACCGGCACTGACATGGCCACTTCCTCGGAAACGCGCCGGCTGCGCACCGAGGTGGCATAACCGAGCTCACGGGCCTGCTCGAGAATCTTCTCGACCTCGTCACGGCTGCGGGCGAGCTTGTCCTCTTCGCGCGGGGAGCGGCTGAGGATGTCCAGCAGCGCATCACGGTGTTCGGGCCGACAGAATGCCAGGTACACGCGGCCCGAAGCGCTCATCAGCAGGGGCAGGCGAAAGCCGGCGTTGAATCGCTCCACCGCCAGGGGGCTGGCGTGATCGGTGGTGTCGCGGATCATCATGGAGGTCCCCGAGGGCGACAGTAATGTCACGGGCCAGACGATCTTCTGGCACAGGTCATTGATGCACGGCCGGCCGATCTGCGTAATCCAGGCCTCGTCATCGAAACCATCCGCCAGGCCGCGCACCATCAGCGTCAGCCGGTAGCGGTCATCGGCCGGGTCCCGGTAGACGTATCCGGCCTCGCTGAGCGTCTCCAGGATGCGGTAAGTGGTGGTGCGCGGGAGCTTGATCGCGCTGGTGACTTCGGAGACCGTGGCGCCGTTGCGACGGTTCAGTACCGCCAGCGTCTCGAGGCCGCGGATCAGGGCGCGAATGGGGCGTGTCGAATCCATGTGGCTGAAGTACCTGAAAGTGAAAACTCGCCGAGGGCGCGAAGTGTAGGAAGCGTAGCGCCCGCTGTCCAACCCCACGCGACGTTGCTATTTGGAGACATATGCCCGTGCATCGCCAGCTCGAAAACGCTATTCTCCCCGGTATGACCCCGAATGCGCCCACCCCGGTTACCACCATCCGCCCCAGCGAGGGCCTGCGCCACGTCCGTTACGAGATCCGCGGCAAGCTGGCCCGTCGGGCGCACGAAATGGAGCGCCAGGGCTACGAAATCGTCTCCCTGAACATCGGCAATCCCGGCGCGTTCGGTTTTCGGACTCCCGAGATCCTGCGTCTGGCGATGATCGAAAACCTGGCCAATTCTGAAGGCTATTCGCACCAGAAGGGTATTTTCCCGGCGCGCGAAGCCATCGTCATGCACCAGCAGGCTCGTGGGGTGCAGGGCGTGACCGTCGACGATGTGTTCATTGGCAATGGCGTCAGCGAGCTGATCGATCTGGTGCTGCGCGCGCTGCTGAACGAGGGCGATGAGGTCCTGGTGCCAAGCCCGGACTATCCGTTATGGACCGCGGCGGCCACCCTCAATCGGGGTCATGCCGTGCATTATCCGTGTCGCCCCGAGAACGGCTTCGTGCCCGATCCGCAGGCGATTGAGGCCATGATCACGCCGCGCACCCGCGCCATTGTCGTGATCAATCCGAACAATCCAACCGGTGCGGTGTACCCGCGGGCCGTTCTGGAGCAGATCGCCGCGCTCGCGGAGCGCCACGGCCTGGTGGTCTTCACCGATGAGATCTACGACCAGATGCTGTATGACGGCGCGGAATTCGTGCCGATGGCAACGCTGGTGCGCGACACGCTGTGCGTGACCCTCTGCGGGCTGTCCAAGGTGTATCGCGCCTGCGGCTACCGGGTCGGCTGGGCCGTGTTCTCAGGTCGGCTCAAGGGCGCGGGGGAATATCTGGCCGCGCTGGAGCTGCTCAGTTCATTGCGCCTGTGCAGCAATGTGCCGGCGCAGTGGGCGGTGCAGAGCGCACTGGGTGGCTACCAGAGCATCCGCGAACTCATCATGCCCGGTGGGCGACTTTACGAATCCCGCCGCGCCATCTTAAGCGCGGTCGAACAGAGCCGATTCCTGCGTCTGGCGCCGCCACCGGGCGCCATGTATGCCTTTATCGAAGTCGACACGGCGGAACTGCCGGGCTTCGATGACCAGCGCTTCGCCCTGGACCTGCTGGAACAGAAGCATGTGCTGGTCGCGCCGGGTGTCAGTTTCAATGTGCCGTACCGCACTCACTTTCGCATCACGAACCTGCCCGATTCGGTCATTCTGCGTACCGTCTTCGCGCGCATCGAGGAAGTGCTGGCTGGATATGCGGCTGCGCCGCGCAGCAGCGCCGAGCAGAAGGTGGTTCGCGTCGACAAGCGTTTTGGCTGAAGCTCGTTAGTTCATCACGGGGTCGCGTTGCTGGAACTTGCGCCCCATCTCGAAGCGGCTCTCAGTGCCGGTCAGACGCTCGTTGTCCCAACGGCGCAACGCGCCGCCGCGGTGCGGGTGGGCTTCGCCGCGCAGCAACTTGCCGCGGGTCATCGCGCCTTTCGAACCCCCGATGTCCACAGCCTGAATGGCTGGCTGCGCGGCCAGCGGCGCCTGGATCCCGAGGGCCGCCCGCTGCGCCACCTGGGCGCGAGCGAGGAGTGGCTCTTGTGGCGCGACGCGGTGGCCGAAGCCGCGGCACGCCAGTCGCTGCCAACGGCCGCCGGATTGGTGGACGCCGTCCGGCAATCCGCAACATTGCTGTTCGAATGGCGCATTGACCCGGCTGTGCTGCTGCAGGCCGGTACACCTGAGGCCACGCTGCTGGTCGACGGCCTCGCTGCCATGGACGCACGTCTGCGCGAGTTGTGCGCAGCGGCGCCGTGGACCGCACTTGGGCAGCTCGCCGAGAACCCGCCCGCACGTGCTCCGGGCCTGGCCGGATTTGCCTTTCACACCCCCGCGCGGCGCGCGCTGCTGCAGGCCTGGGCGCAGCGCGGTGCTTCACTTCGCGAGTACATCGCGGGATTTGCGAGCGCCACGAGGTGCCTTGCGCACCTGCACGATACGTCCGAGGAACTGGCCTGTGCGGCACACTGGTGCACTGAGCGCCTGCGCGCAATGCCCAGCGCGCGGCTGCTGGTCATCGTCCCACAGCTGCCGGGCCGCCACGGCGAGGTGCGGCGGGTGTTTGAGGCGGCCCTTGATCCAGGATATCTGCATCGCGGCGCGACAGCGCCGGATGCGGCGGTATTCACGCTTGAAGGCGCCGCGCCGCTGCGCAGTTACGCGCCCATCAGCGAGGGCTTGCGCGCGCTGCGGGTGATGACCTCTGCAATCGAACTGTCGGAACTGTCGCAATGGTTGCGCGGGCCGTGGTGGCGGCAGCCGGATGCCGCGCGGCGGGCGCAGCTGGATGTGTGGCTGCGCGGCGTGGTGCCGCCGCGATTGGACGCGCGGCAGCTGTTGCAGGCCTTGCCTTCGGCACCACCGGCCCTGCTGGCGCAGGCGGATGAGATTGCCGCGCTCATCACGCGCTCGCTCGATGCGCTCGGTGGCTCCCGGGCATCGCTTGGCGAGTGGAGCGGGCGTTTTGGCCGGGTGCTGGCGCTCCTTGACCTCAAGGCGAACGCAGCCCGTCAGCGCAGCAGCCACACCCAGCAGGTATTGCAGCGCCTGGATGAGCTGCTGCTGGAGTGTGCCGCACTGCCCGCCGCGCTCGGTCAGTTCGATTCGGTTGAAGCGCTGGCGCTGTTCACGCAGTTGCTGACGCGTACGCGCTTCGAGCCGGCAAGCGGTGATGCGGCCGTCACGCTCACCGCATCTCTCGCCGATCCGATCCTGCGCTATGACGGCATCTGGGTCAGCGGGCTGCATGCCGGGGCAATACCTGCGCCGGCCGTCTTTGATCCCTTCATCCCAGCAGGGCTGCAGCGTCAGGCCGGAATCGTCGCGGCCGATGCGGCCGCGCTGGTCGAGCAGGCGCAACAGGCGCTGGCAACGCTGGCGCGCAGCAGCCGTGAGTTCATCGTCAGTGCGCCGGCGCACGCCGAAGATCAGGAACTCGCCCTTTCACCGCTTCTCGCGCCCTACGCGCAACACGCCTATGGGGCCACAGCTCGACACGGCGACGAACTGGCCCGAACCATCCGCGCGGCGCGACGGGTCGAGCGTTATGAGGATGAGTCGGGTCTGCCCTGGGCACACGGTGTGCCGTTGCCGGCGGGAACGCGGGCGATCGAACTGCAGAGCAGCTGTCCGTTCCGCGCTTATGCGCAACTGCGCCTCGGCGCAGATCCGCTGGAATCACCGCTGCCCGGGATCACGCCGCGCGAGCGCGGCCGTATGCTGCATCGGGCGTTGCAGCTGCTGTGGCAAGTATTGGGCGGCTCCGCGGCACTGGCCGTCGCGCGTGCCGAGTGTTCTCTCGATCGTCACATCGCCGAGTGCACCGCGCAGGCGGCCGACGAAATACTGCACGGCGCCGACCCGGACGGCGCCGCGGACGCCACCGGCCTGCTCGAACTGCGGCGCGCTGCCATCAGCCGCGAACTGGGGCGGGCCGCCCGGCTGATTCGTTCGCTGTGTGCGCTCGAGGCCACGCGCGCGCCATTCGCCATTCAGGAACTGGAGACGGCCCATCGCCTGGCGATCGGCGATGCGCTCATCGACGTGCGCATCGATCGTGTGGACCGGCTGGAGGATGGCACCCACGCGATCCTCGACTACAAATCAGGTCGTGCCGTCAGTCCGGACTGGGATCTCGAACGCACGACGCACCCACAGTTGCTGGTGTATCTGCAGGCGGCCCGCGTGCCGGTCAGCGCGCTGGCCGTCGCGCACCTGGATCCGAAGGGCGTGGTATTCAAGGGCATCGGCGATCAGGACAGCCGTTTGCCGGGAGTGCATGCCGCTGAGGATTGGGCGAGCCAATTGGTGGCGTGGCGCCAGCAGGTAGCACGACTGGCGGGGGATTTTGTGTGCGGGCAGGCAAGCGTCGATCCCATGGACGGCGCCTGTGACTACTGCCACCTGCACGCCTTCTGCCGCATCGCCGAAGTTGCCGGACCGTGACCGCAGAACTTGACGCCGATGCGCACGCGCGCCTGCGGGCCGTGGATCCCGCCCGCAGTGTCATCCTGCAGGCGCCGGCCGGCTCGGGGAAGACGACGGTTCTCATTGAACGATTGCTGGTGCTGCTGGCCCAGGCGCAGACCCCTGAAGAGATTCTGGCCATCACGTTCACGCGCAAGGCGGCCGCGCAAATGGCGCTGCGCATCGCGCAGGTCCTGAAGCGCCGGAGCGCGGCAGACGCGGACCCGCGTGCGCAGCACCTCGAACGTCTCGGCCAAGCGGTGCGATTGCGCTCGCAGGCCCGGGGCTGGCGTCTTGAGGAGAATCCAAACCGCCTGCGCATCCAGACCGTGGATGCGCTGAACCGGGCGTTGGCGCTGCAGATGCCACTGGCGGCACGCGGCAGCGGCTCGCTGGAGGTGCTGGTGCAACCGCAGACGGCCTACCAGATTGCGGCGCGCCGCGCATTGCTCGATGCCCAGGCGGACGCTGGCCTGCGCCCGGCCGTGCAGCTGTTGTTTGAACGCATGGAGAATGATTTTTCCCGCTGCGAGACACTGATCGCTGAAATGCTGTCCAAGCGGGGCCACTGGCTGCCCTACCTGGTCGCAGACGCCGCGGTACAACTGGCGGCGCGCGTACGCGAGAGTCTCGCGGCGGTGGTACAGGCGCACCTGGCGCGCGGAGCGCAGCTGTTTGCAGCACCGCTGCTGCAGGAGGGCCTGAGCATCGGCGCGGCGACCGCTCGGCAGCTGCACGCACAGGGGGCGGCTGCCGGCCCGTGGTGTGAACTGCGTGAGGCAACCGCTGCCACGGCGCTGGCCCCAAGCCTGTCCCAGTGGCAGGCCCTGGCGATGCTGGCGCTCACCCACAAGGGCGAGTGGCGCAAACGTTTGACGGTGCAGCAAGGATTTGCGCCCGAGGATGCGCCACTGAAGCGCCGCGCCGGGGAGTGGCTGGCGCAGCTTGCCGCGCAACGCGGGACGCTTGAATTTCTGGAGGAAATCCGCGCGCTGCCCGACCCACGGCTCAGTGAGGATGAGACGCAGGTATTGGGCGTACTGGCGCGCCTGCTGGAACTGGCGGTGGCCGAACTGACGGTGGTTTTCGGTGAGCTTGGCCGGGTCGACTACCCAGCCATCGCGCAGGCGGCGAGCGCGGCGCTCGGCAGCGTGGATGAGCCGACCGAACTGGCACTGCGCCTGGACAATCAGATCCGCCACATCCTGGTCGATGAATTCCAGGACACCTCCCTGGAGCAGACGCGCCTGCTCGTGCAACTCACCGCGGGCTGGCAAGCCGGCGATGGCCGCAGTTTGTTCCTGGTGGGGGATCCGATGCAGTCCATATACGGCTTTCGCGAAGCCGAAGTGGGCATGTTTCTGAGCGCGCGCGTCCTGGGTATTGGCGCCGTTGCGCTCGAGCCGCTGACCCTGTACCGCAATTTTCGCAGCGCGCCGGAGGTGGTGCAGTGGAACAACGCGGTGTTTGCGCGCTGTTTCCCCCAGGTGGATGACCCGCGCACCGGCGCCGTCGCCTATGTGCCCAGCATTGCGGCGCGCGCCGGCCCGCAGTCCGGCGCCGTGCAGCTGCACCGCACGCTGCCCGCGGACCTGTCGGGGGAGGCCCAGGCAATCGCGCGCGTCGCCGCCGAACTTCGTGCGGCGCAGCCGGCCGCCAGTATTGCCATTCTGGTGAGTACGCGGGCGCACGCCGGACCGATCGTCGCGGCCTTGTCAGGCGCGCGGATTGCAGTCGCGGGTGTGGATCTGGTGTCGCTGCAGCAGCTGAGCATCGTGCGGGACCTCACGGCCCTGACCCTCGCCATCGATCATCTTGGGGATCGGACGGCGTGGCTTGCGATCCTGCGTGCGCCGTGGTGCGGCCTGGATCTGCGCCAGATCAGCCTGCTCGCCGGCAGCGATCGGCGGGCGACGCTGTGGGAGCGGATCTGTGACCCGCAGGCGCTGGCCACGCTGAGCGCGCAGGCGCAAGCCACAGTGCGACGCCTGCACGCCGTGCTGGCGGTGAGTTTCGCGGAAGCTCAGCACACCTATGCCAGTGGCCGGGAAAGCCTCGCGCGGCGCATCGAGTCGGCGTGGCTGCGGCTGGGCGGTCCGGCGGCGTGCGCGCAGGAGCAGGACCTGGTGCATGCGCGGGCATTCTTCGATGCCCTGGCGCAATGGTCACAGGAGCCGGATTGGAGCGGTCCGCAACAGTTGCCGCAACGACTGGAGCGTTTGTACGCAACCCATCAGTCGCAAGCTGACCAGGCCGTGCAGATCATGACCATCCACCACGCAAAGGGTCTGGAATTCGATCATGTGATTCTGCCGGGACTGGGGCGGCAGCGGCGGGGCAACGTCCGTTCGCTGCTGCAATGGCTGGATTTACCGCGCGCAGGCGGCGGCAGTGATCTGCTGATGGTTGCGCTGCCACCGGCCGCGGCGCCGGGCCCGACGGCGCTCGGACAGTATGTGACACGGTTGCAGAATCTGCGCGAGCGCAACGAGACGACGCGGCTGCTGTACGTGGCCGCCACGCGCGCGCGTCTGCAGCTGCATCTGTTTGGACAGCTCGAGGATGCGAGCGAGGAGAAGCCGGCGCCGACGCCGCGCGCCGGTACCTTGCTGCACCGGCTATGGCCTGCACTTCGGGAGGCTTTCCCGCAGCGCGCGCCAATGCCCACGGATGCGGGCCCGTCGCAACCCCCGCCAGCGCCGGCGAGTGTGTTGAGCCTGGAGCGCTTGGCGAGCGACTGGGCCCTGCCGCAGTTGCCGCCCGGTCCGCAGCCGAACATGCTGCCCATTGCCTCCTACGAACCGGTGCGCATCGCTGCCGGAAGTGAGATCGAACAGGTCGTGTGCGAAGTGCTGCGCGGCCTGGCGCGGCAACGGCGCTTCCCGGCGCGCGACTCGGGGCGGCTGGCGCAACCGGTGCACGAGCAGCTGCAGCGCCTGGGTTGCCTGCCGGCAGTGCTGGCGCAGCGGGGTGCGCAGGCCCTCGATATGTTGCAGTCGTGCCTGGCTGACCCACGGCTGCAGTGGATATTCAGAAGTCTCAGCGATGCGGGCAACGCCGCTGAAGTGCCCTGGTCCGTGACGGGCATGTTTGCCGGGCGGCTCACCAGTGTGCGCGCCGACCTGAGCTTCAAGGATCCGGCGGGTACGCGCTGGCTCATTGACATCGCACCGTTGCCACTGCCGACCGACGCAACGCCTGCAGCGGATGCGCCGCTGAGCGCGGCTTTCGAATTGCGGCTCGCCCGGCATGTTCAGCTGGCCAACGCGCTCGGCGATGGGCCCGCGCGTGCCGCGATCTATCTGCCCGCGCGCCAGTTGTTCTGGGAGGCAGCTGTCGCCTAGAAGGTTCCCGTGAGCGAGAAAGGTCGTCGGCCGGCCGCATCCGGTGAACCGAAGTACTTGAGCTGATCAGCGATGTCAGGGGAGGCGGAGGCTCGTGCCGCGATCCGTCCATCGAGCACGTAGCCGGGATCACGGTTCAGCTGCAAGGTGGCCTCCAGCGCCAGCGGGCCGCCGCTGTCATGCACCGCGGCTCGGGGCATATCGTTACGCGCGGATGCGGATCTTGGTTCAAAGATCGCCTGATAGCTGCCAAAGGCCGTACCCTGGGAGCCGACAAAATTCTCGACATCCAGCTCACCTTGCAGATCGGCCAGGAATTTCCCGGTCCACTCGATGCGCGCGAGTTTGCCACTGAGCCGAGCGTGCGCACCGGCGGGAAGCGAGGACACCAGGGCACTGGTGAGCGGAAGGTCCAAGGACACATTCGTTGCGTGCACCGCGCCGCCGAAGCCCAGCGCCACATCGCCGCGCAGGTAGTTGGCCTGGTTGGTCAGATCAACATGCAGACCCAATCGGCCCCGCAGCAGCTGCAGGGGGTGCAGCTCCCAGCTCAAGTCGCCCAGTGCGGCGACGCCATTGCTGAAGCCGGTGCAGGTGCCACTCCAGATGCTGCCGTCCAGCTGCTGACAATGAACGCCATGAGGCAACAGCGGGCTGATCCAGCGCGCCGGAAAGCGCAGGATCAGCACCAGCACGAAGCCGGCGCTCGCCAGAATGATCGCCCGGCGCAAGCGCCTTCAGTCCTGGTTGGCGGTGCGCAGCACGAAACTGGAATTGACCAGTCCCGGCGGGCCGGCCGCGTCGATGTTGCCGGACTCGACGTGGATCCCGTTGTGCTGCGATAGCCGCGCCAGCCATTGCACCAGGGTATCGAACGGGGCCTTGTCCAGGCGCACGCGCAGCGCGCCCGCCCCACTGGGTTCGCTGCTGTTCAACGCGGACCCGAGGCCCGACTCGCGCGCGGAAGTGTCGATGACGACGATCAGGGAGCGTTGCGAAGCGGGCGCCGTGACGGCGGAGCCCGCGGCAGCCAGTTGCGGTGCGACCGAGCGCATCCAGGCCAGATCCGCCTGCTTGCGCTGCACCCGCGCATGAGCGCGCGACACGCTGGTGTCCAGTGGCACGAAGATTGCGAAGACCAGAATGATACCGAGGATGATCGCAGCGCCAGCAGCCAGGCGCTGGTCACGCGGGCTTTGGGCTTTGAACCAGGTGCTGAGAGTATCCATGCTCAACTTCCCGGTTTCATCTGGATGCGGCCCTGATAGGCACCGCTGCTCGAAGTTCCGGAGGTCAGATCCGCCTGCCAGCCCTGGTTGCGCAACTGCTGGCTGATATGGTCCAGCGCATCGGCGCCCGGGGCGGTAACCTGCAGTTCGAGCAGCCCCGCCCGATAGCTCAGCGCCTGCACCGCCGTCCCATTTGCGCCATTGCGCGCCTGCGCGAAGGCACTCAACATCGCCAGCAAACCGGAACTGTCGGTGCTGCCCTGCAGGGATGTCAGTCGCGCTTCCATGCGGTGCCGGGCATTGGAGGTATTGTGTTCGCCAGGCATCGCCCGCTCAAAGGTCTCGCTGATGGACTGGTCGAGCCGCCGTTCGGTGCGTTTGAGCATCAACAATTGTGCGGCACCACCGATGCCGTGCAGGACCAGCAGACCCAGCAGCAGGGCGGCTGCGACGCGCCAGGCCTTCAGGCCGCCGGCCAGAGGCGAAACCGGCGCGTACGGTCCCTGCAGCAGGTTGATGGCACTCGTGCCGGGCAGTGACTGGGCAAACAGCCCCAGCGGCCCATCGGGCAGCAGCTGCACGGTCAGGGCCTCGAAATGCTCCCGTTCGGCTTCGATGGCCGCCCCATACTGCTGCCATTCGGCCTCCCCGGCATAGACCATCAGGCCGTGGCCGCCGAATTCGGCGGCGGGGACTGCTGCGGGGCGCAGCAGGTCAAGTGCTTCGCCCAGTGCGGCAAGCGGCAAGGTAACCGGCTGACTGCCTGCGGCGCGCAGCAGGACGCTATCGTCGCTCAGTACCAGCACCGCCTGGCCGGGATTTTCCGGTACGAGGCTGGCGTCCGCATACAGGCATTCAGGTTTCAGGCCCGCGGCGCGCAGCTGGTTCAACCAATCATCGAGCAGTGCACGCGACACGACGGCGACCGGGATGCGCGGCGATTCGCCCACGCGCCGGCCAACCGCGAACAGCAGCGACTCGATGTCCTGCGCCACCTGCTCTTCGAGCGCATAGGGCACGATCAGCTGGAAGCGGGTTCCGGATTTGGCGGGAACCTCCGCATCGGTGAGCAGCACATCACTGGCCGGCGCCAGGGCGCAGATCCGCTTGCCCGCTGCGTCCCGCGCGGCCGCCGCCACGCTTGCGCGGCGCAGGGGTTCCACGATACGACCCGCGGCATCACACGTCAGGTAGTCGACGCTGTCGGGATCGTTGGAAAATCTGAGTAGTAGCCAGTCTGCCATGCGTCAATCCGCCGTAAAGCTGCGCTGAATGGAGCGCACGCGCAAGTCGCCTTCCTGGTGCAGCAAACTGTACAAGGCGAATTGCGTGCTGCCAATGCTCACGATACTCGTGAGCGTAAAGTAGTTGGACATGGACGTCACCATGCCATCGGCCTTCTGTGCCGCGGTGGGATCGCTGAACAGGGCATTGAACTCCTGCAGGGTGGGAAAACAGCCTTCGGCACGGCTATTGGCGAGGCTCTGGGGATCGGAAAAATTGATCGTGGTGGACGTGGAGTTGCCGACGTTCCCAAGCGCGTTGAGCAGCTCGGGGCGGGCGTCGCACAGGTTGATGGTAATGCCCTGGGGCAGGGCGGTGATGAAGGGCTCGAGTTTCAGGTAACGATCGCGACCGAAGCCGGGGAGCGCGAGGATTTCGCTGGCACTGGTGATGAACATATTGGCGGCGCGATACGGCGGCGTCTGCGACAGGTAGACGCTGTCCTCGGCCCCATTGGGATTGTTCGGCACGGTGTCCGAGTCAATCCAGTCGGCCATCAGCGGGGCCCAGGTCGGCTCCAGTCCGAGAATGGTCAGCAGATTTTCGAACACCGCCACGGCATCGGGGTTGGTGGTGCCGTCGGCGTTCACCAGATTGTTGAGATTGAAGCGCCCCTGGGCGTCCTCCAGCCACGCCTCCAGGGTCACGCCCGGCACCAGATCGACCGGGCCAAAGGGCGTGGACCACTGCTGCCCCTTGTAGGTGGCGGTATGGTTCTGCTGGCGGGTCAGGCGCAGGCCCAAGGCCGCGATGGCCTCGGCGGCCTTGCCGACTTCCAGGCTCTGGTCAAAGGCGAATGTGGCGGAACCGCGCCGCGCGCTCATCGCGTTTTCGTAACCGACGGTTGCCGCGAGGATGGTGGCGAGCGCCACCAGCAAGATTGCCGTGATCAGCGCAATGCCGCGTTGCCGCCTCATGCGGGCACCTCGATAACGCGCACGATATGGCCCCAGTCTTCCAGTTCCAGAGTGATCTCAACCGCGTAGGGGCGGCTGCGCAGGCTGCTGCTGCCCAGAGCCGGCCATTGCGTGACCCATACGCGCTGGTCATTCATGAAGCGGAAGGCGACTGATTTGACGTGTGTGAGCAGGTCGCGACGCACGGGCAAGCTGGTCTCCGTGCCATCGAGCACCACCCAGTGCATGCGTCGCAGGGTGCCATTGACGAACCGGTAGGACACCCGCTCCAGAGTCGCGCGCTGAATGCCGGCCGGGTTGGCCCATCCGGCGCGCGTGAACGCGACCAGGTCCGGAGTGGCATCAGCGGCAGTAGAGTCGCTGTCAGCGTCGTCATCGGCATCCGGCGCAGCCGGAGCGGGCGGGGTGGAGCTTGAACTTGCCGATGAACTGGCATCGGCAGTCTGGGAGGTGAGGCAGGCCACCCAGTTCTGTCCCAGCGGGTCGCGGATGGGTCGCGCCGCGAGTTCGGAGAAATCCTGCACCATGACCCGCACGGCGTTCTGAACTTCGCTCAGGCGTGCCTGATGCTCCTTGAGCTGCTCGTGATTGCGCAATGCCTGATTGATGCCACCATAGCCGACGCTGAAGATGATGGCGGTGATGAACAACGCCACGATGAGTTCAATCAGCGTGAACCCACCCGCTCGCTCGTGCCGGAGTCGCGGCATCATTGCTCGACACCCGGGTTCTGCGCGGGCGGGGCCGGAGCAGTTGGTGCAAAGAAGGTCGACGGAGCGCTGGAGGCGGCCGGTTGGCTGGAGGTCGGCGCCGAACTGATGCTCCCGGGCAGGGAAGGATCCGGATACAGGGACTGCAACTGCGGCGGCGCGACCGCATCGCCCATGGCCCCCGTGATGGTCGTCATCCAGCCTTGCTCATCGACCGTGGAGGTGTCGGCCGGTTCCACCTTCACGTCAATGCGGAAGATTCCGGGCAGCCCAAAATCACTGACCACCTGGCGCCAACGCCAGTGGCGGCCGGCATAGTCCAGCTCCCCATCGGTCGTTCCGTCGGTAGGCAGCGCTCCGGAGAGGCGCAGTGTCTCCAGCTGATTGAGTCCGATCCACTGCGCAAAGGTCTTGTCGCGCAGCCAGGTCGAAGTATCGGCGGCCGATCCGAGGGTCTCGAGCAGCGCCGACATCCCCAGCGCCACGATGACCAGGGCAATCAACACCTCGATGAGCGTGAAGCCGCGCTGCGCGCTCACGTGACGTGATCCTTGGGCACCTTGACCGTGATTTTGCCCTGATGATCCGGCACCAGTGTGACCGTCTGGTCCGTGTCTTCGCGCTCGAGCGTGACGCGAAACGAGGTGAGATCGCCATTGGAGAAGATCATCACGTGTGGCTGCAGGTCCTGGGGCGCGATCTTCTTTTTCTGTTCATCGGCCGGGGATGCCAACACCACTTCACGACCCTCGACATCCAACTGTAGCTTAAGCGCGTCGGGCAGGGTGCGTGCCCGCAGGGCATCGTCGTCATCGATCGGCACCCACAGATTGCGGCGCGCATCGAAGACGAGAAACTGGTAGCTGTGGTCGGTGCAGTAAAGGCCCAGCTCCCGGGTCTGCAGCTCGCCCTGCTCCTGGGCGTAGTTCATCAGATCCGCGAGCCGGTCTGCCTCGGTGTGCAATTCGCGGTCCGGTCCGGTGAAGGACAGTGACAGCATCGCGCCGACCGTGACGATGCCGATGATGACGACTACCACCAGGATTTCGACCAGCGTGAAACCCCCGCCACGCGCTGCCCTGAGGTTCTGCGTGAGCACCGCGGTCAACCGCGCCCCGGGGGCTTAAGGACCGTTGGCGTTTTGACTGCTTCCGGGCTTGGCATCCAGGTTCCAGTTACCCACGTCCGCGTCTTCGCCTTCGCCGCCTTCCTGCCCGTCAGCGCCATAGGAAAAGAGGTCGTATTCGCGGCCATGCGTGCCGGGGTAAACGTATTGGTAGTCGTTGCCCCAAGGGTCCTTGAGGGAACCATCGGAGATGTAGCCGCCCTTGCGCCAGTTGCGGATGGTCGGATCCGCGGGTTGCTGCACCAGGGCCTTCAGCCCCTGGTCCGTGGTCGGGTACTTGAAATTGTCGAGGCGGTACATGGTGAGCGATGTGCCGATGGCCTGGATGTCCTGCCGCGTCTTGGCGACGCGTGCTTCGCCGACTTTGCTGATGACATTGGGCACAATGACCGCAGCGAGCAGACCCATGATGACCACGACGATCATGATCTCGATGAGCGTGAAGCCGCTGGCGCGGGAAACGGAGCTCGGAGTTGTGGAAAACATGCGCATGGTATTTCCCGCGTGGTGAGGGGTGCAGCGAATGGCGCCGGATCATAACAAATGAATGAGTCCTTCCAGCGCGAACGGCTGCACCGTTTGACAAAGTCGCTCAATTGCGACGGCTGGCGCGGTCCGCTGCTGCTGAGCGTATGCGTGATGCTGCTGCTCATCCAGGCCGGGGGTGGCGCGGCCGAGTCGGCGCTGCGCTATGACCGGGAGGGCCTGCATGCCGGCCAATGGTGGCGGTTGCTGACGGGACATGTGATTCACCTGGGTTACGAGCATGCCGTGCTGGATATTGCCGGTCTGGTGCTGTTGTGGGCGCTGTTCGCCCGGGACTATTCCGCGCCTCAGTGGCTGCTGATCATCGGGCTGTCGGTGATTGGCGTCGACGCTGGATTGTGGCTGCTGTCTTCGACCACGCAATGGTACGTGGGTTCCTCCGGGGTACTGCATGGCGTGCTGGCAGCGGGCGCCTGCGCGCACCTGCGCCGCCGGGAGCCGGATGGCTGGATCCTGGTGCTGTTCCTGGTTGGCAAACTGGTGTACGAGCAAGCCCAGGGGGCGCTGCCTCTGACCGCAGGCGGGGCAGTGATCGTGGATGCCCACCTGTACGGCGCGCTCTCCGCAGCTGTCGCCGTCGTGCTCCTGCGGGCACTCGGCAAGCCGGTATAATCGCGCCCCTTTGGCCAACTGCGCGGGACCCTCATGTCGTTTGTCTTCGTTTTTCCCGGCCAAGGATCGCAGTCCATTGGCATGCTTGGCGACTTTGCCGCCGAGAGTGAGGTGCGGACGGCTTTCACTGAGGCCGGCGCGGCGCTCGGTTACGATTTGTGGACGCTGAGCCAGCGCGGCCCGGCCGAGCAGCTCAACGCTACCGAATACACCCAACCGGCCATGCTCACCGCCGGTGTGGCGCTGTGGCGCCTGTGGAAAGCGCGCGGCGGGGCCGACCCGGCACAGCTCAGTGGCCACAGCCTCGGCGAGTTCACCGCGCTGGTGTGCGCCGGTGCCCTGTCCCTGGCTCAGGCGGCCGACCTGGTACGGTTTCGCGGCCAGGCGATGCAGGAAGCAGTGCCGGACGGCGCCGGTGCCATGGCGGCCATCATTGGTCTGACGGATGAACAGGTCGCAACAGCCTGTCGCGACGCCGCCCAGGGGGAGGTCGTGGAGGCCGTGAATTTCAATGCGCCCGGACAGGTCGTGATCGCGGGAACGCGCGCCGCCGTGGGGCGCGCGATCGCGAGCGCCAAGGCTGCCGGCGCCAAACGTGCATTGACTCTGCCGTTGAGTGTGCCCTCGCATTGCAGCTTGATGGCGCCGGCCGCGCAACGGCTGGCCGGGCGTCTGGCCGGCGTGCGACTCGTTCAGCCTGCCATCCCGTATGTGAGTGCGGTGGATGCGCGGGTGCATTCCCAGCCCGATGACATTCGTCAGCTGCTGGTCGCCCAGCTGGTCAGCCCGGTGCGCTGGCAGGACACGGTTCGCGCGCTCGCCGCCAACGGGCCGGCCCAGATCATCGAGTGCGGCCCCGGCAAAGTCCTCAGTGGCCTGAATCGCCGCATCGCGAGGCGCGCGGATCTGGCATGTCTGGCCCTCGAGGATCGTGAGACATTTGCAGCCGCGCTGGCGGCGACCCGTTGCTGAGCTGTGGTCTCGAGGAGTTTTCAACATGTTTGACAACGACGTAGTGCTGGTCTCCGGGGGGTCGCGAGGCATCGGCCGCGCCATTGCCGTCGGCATGGCTGCCGCCGGTGCGCGCGTTATCGGCACTTCCACGAGCGAGGCGGGTGCTGCCGAGCTCACGGCAACCTTTGCGGCCCATGGCCTCAACGGGCGCGGGGCGGTACTCGATGTGTCGAGCGAGGCATCGATCGACGCGCTGCTGGCTCAACTCGAGGCCACCCACAGCATGCCGAGCATCCTGGTCAACAACGCCGCGATCACCCGCGACGGGCTGTTGCTGCGCATGAAACCGGATGACTGGAATCAGGTCATCACGACCAATCTGACGGCGGTGTATCGGCTGTCGAAGGGCGTATTGCGGCGCATGATGAAAGAGCGTCGCGGCCGCATCATCAATATCGCCTCCATCGTCGGGCTCACGGGCAATCCCGGCCAGGTCAACTACGCGGCGGCGAAGGCCGGGGTACTGGGATTCACGAAGTCGCTGGCTCAGGAGGTCGCCTCGCGTGGCATTACCGTCAATGCTGTCGCACCGGGATTCATCGACACGGACATGACCCGGGCACTTGATGACGGACAAAGGGCGGCTTTGGCGGCCCGCATACCCATGGCGCGGCTCGGTGCGGCCGAGGATGTTGCATCGGCGGTACTGTTCCTCGCTTCGCCGCAGGCCGGGTACATCACTGGCGAGACGCTGCACGTTAACGGCGGCCTGTACATGCCTTAAGCGCACATGCCGCAATTGGCGATGCGACGTTGGAAAATAGCCACATTTGGCAGCGCTCCCGGCCCGGGTTCGAGTCAGAGCGGCTCTGCACGGATGTTTCACCTGAAAAAACAATCACTCCCGCGCGCTTTGTCGTGCTGGCAGACAGGGGGGTGTTCCCCTACAATACCGCGCCCGTGCCGCCGACCATCGGCTGGCGCATGAGACCATTCTTAACAAGGACAATCGCGTAATGAGCACCGTTGAGCAGCAGGTAAAGGCCATCGTCGCGGAGCAACTGGGCGTCAAGGCTGAACAGGTCACCAATGACGC
>DATDIL010000089.1:0-3667 GCA_036521075.1 Steroidobacteraceae bacterium
CCTCACCGGGCGGTATGACCTGCAGGTAGATATGGCGGACGAACTCCACGAAACTGCGCCATCCGAAGTGCTGTTCGGCATAGCGCATCGCCTGGCTGGCGATCCACGCCGCCTGCGCGGGGTGTGAGCGGGCTCGAACGATCGCATCGGCCAGCGACTCGGCTGTGGCATCACACAGGAAGGCGCGGTGCTCGTTGAGCAGGCGGTTGGCGCCGGGCTGGCGAGTGGCGACGATGGGCTTGCCCGCCGCCATGTAGTCGTAGAGCTTCAGCGGCACATTCTGGCATCCCACTCGTGGCAGCAGCAGGACATCGGCGAGTTCCATGTACAGGGGCATCTGCGAGCGCGGCCGGCGCGACACGATGCGGACGCTGCCATCGAATTGTCGATCAGGCGCCATTGACCAGCGCGCCTGATCTGATTCGCTCGCACCGACGCACACCAGCACCAGTTCCGGAAACTGCTTGGACACGCGCGCGAATGCGGCCAGCAGCAAGTCAAGGCCCTGGTATCCCGCGAAACTTCCGGTATACAGCAGCACGTGCTGCCCGGGGTGAATCTTAAGTTCGCTACGCAGCGAATTCAGGTCATGTGTCGACACCGCCGAGGGCAGGGCCGGATACTGCCATTCGTCCACCCGCGCGTCGGCGGCCTGAGCGCGTACGTAGCTCGCCAATCCGGCACTGCAGATGATATGGCTGGCATTGTGCATGACCCGCCGCTGCACGGCCTCGAGCGGTGTGCGCAACAGCGCGGATTTGACCGCGCTGTTGCGCATCAGCTCGGTGGGAATGGCCGAAGCCATGTCATAGATGAAGCGCTGAGCGAGCGGTGGGCACAGCACCGATGCCATGTAGGCGGCTTCCTCCACGGCGTGCACCACATCGAAGCGGCGGTACGCCAGCAACCGTGAGAATGAGCGCCACAGACCCCCATCCAGCGCCAACTTGCGCAGCGAAAACCCGATCGGCACTTGTTTGATGCCCAGCGCGTTCGCGCAGCGGTGAATGGTCACATTCTTCATGCCGATGTCCCGGCCCACGGGAAATGCCAGCAGATGTACATCGACGTTCAGTGCCCCCAGGGCGCTTGCAACATACCGAACCGCGATCGGTGTACCCCGATCCTCGTAGAACGGCTGCGGTGTGACGATCAGCACGCGCGGGCGTGTCTGCGAGGGTCGCGCAACATAGCGATCCGTGAGATCTGCACCGGGCCGGCGCGCGGGTGCTCTCACTACCTGCGCTCGACGGCTCAGATTCGGCGCATTGCCGGCGCTGGGTGCGCCTTGGCGCGGAAGCGTATTCATGCTGCGGGCCCCGTGGTGTGGTAAAGACCCTTGGTAGGCTCCAGCTGCACCCTTAACGGGTCAGTTACCAAGACCGTTGCTGCGATGCGGCCTTATCCGGCACGCACTCACCTGCGCTGCAGAGGAAATTCATCCCGCAGACCTGACGGCGATTTGACTTTGATCGAATCCATTTGCGCGGTCAGTCGGTTGGCGCACTGCCGCACTGTGGGCACGCTCCTACGGCGGCGACGGCGCGCGCAGGCTTGCACTGACTCGAAGGGGAATGAACGATCGGTTGAGAGGTGTCGCGTAACTGCCAGATTTTATTGGCGAGTCATTCCCGGCCCAGGCCCAGCTCCCGGCGGCGCCAGCCCAAGATCATCCAGGACGATCGCACCGGTGGGACTACGGTCGAATACCAGACTGATCTTCACCAGCTTCGTTAGATCCAATGACGGATTCGCGATCGTGAAATCGCGCAGGGGAAAGTGGAAGTACCTCATCACGACTTCCGAAAGTGCGCCGTTACTGTTGCCCCCAGGTTGCCGGAGGCCCTGGATCTGCGGATAAAGCGGCTGGTCCTGAGAGAGTGGAACGCGGGCGACGTGCCCGGCTGCGTCCGCCACCGCGATCGTCCATTCCAATGGCGCGCGGTCATCGCCGGCAGCACTCAGCTGCGATGCGCCGAAGACAAAGCTCGTGTCGGAGGAGATCGACTGCGGTTTGGAAAAGACCAGCCGATAGGCAGGCGCACCGCCGGCGTGGGAAGCGCGGTTCCAGCCGACGGCGACCACCTGGGTTCCCAGCTTCGAGAGCTTCAGATCAACGTCCATCTCCCTCCAGAACTCAAGGTTCGTGCCCGTGATGCGCACGTTGCGATCGCTTCCCGTCGTCGGATCAGCGTCTTCCTCGAAGCTCGCCAGTGAGCGCGTCCCGCTACCCGCATAATTGCCCACGATGAAGGTGTCAGGAAGCCACGCGGCCCCCTTGCGGGGATCCTGGAACAATGCCTGGTAGGCGCTCTGGGATTTAAGAGTGACATTCAGGAACGCAGTGAGATAGACCTTTGCCACCTGTCGCTGCACCGGTCCACTTAAATTCTGGCGCTTGCCGGCCAGGAACGTGTAGGACGGAGCGTCGCTGCGCTCCCAGATTGTATTGAACTGACCGTGGTTGGCATCCTTGATGTAAATGCTCGCCTTGAATGCTTCGACCGCTCCGGAGAATGTCGTACGCGAATACTGCGACTGTCCCTTGAATGACGTGCCATTGTCCCCATCCCGACTGCCGCCCATGACGAAGTAGTTCTGATCCCGCAATTCCGGGTGCGACAGGCGTGTCGGGGAATTGCCCTCGGTAGGCGCGATGGCGGCCACTGCGCGAATCTGAAAGTGGTAGTCGAACGGTACGCTCGTGTCTCCCGGAAAAGCCCTCATCTGATTGAACTGATTCGCCAGCACCACCGCCTCTCCGCCACGCGAGTGGCCAATGAGGGCGATGTGCTCCAGGTCCACCTTGCGGTACAGCGGATTGGCGGGGTCCGCATTCCAGTGTCGCCAAAGCCGCAGATGCTCAAGCAACAGCCAGGCACGGACGGGGATCCCTTTCCAACTCTCGCTTTGCACCGGTGCGGTCAGAGCATTGAATCCGCCGGTGTTCAGAAAGTTCTCATCCACCGACGCCAGGATGTAGCCCTGACTGGCCAGGTGGGTACCAATGTACTCGTACCCCGCATCGGATGGTTCCTCCATGGCGTGATTGCCATGCACGATGAGCACCAACGGAAAGGAGCCAGCGGCCTGCGGCATCCACACCCTGGCCTGCAGCGGCATGTGCGCGGCATCAAAACCCCAATACCGAGTTCTCAGCCACCCCTTCAGGCCGGTCCAGTATTCAAACATCCTCGAACCATCTACCGGCTGCGTGACGATGCGCACCTGGGCGCCGTACTCAGGCCGGCGCCGGTCGTGCCCGCTGCCATAGGTAAAGTGATCGACCGCATAGGGGCCGGGAGCACCGGGATTGGGGAGCGCGAGCGTGTGATCCTGCCGATGGAAGTTGACGAGCGTTGGATTGAGCGGCGGGTGTGAGGAAAACTCACCGCCGCCCACGCCCAGTGCCATCAATGCCACGGCGATCACGGCGGCACACAGCGCCACCGTCGCAATGCGGGCATTTCGGCTCAATGCCGGATTCAGTTCCTTGCTCAAGGTATTGATTTTAATGGTGGAGCCAGACGGGATCGAACCGTCGACCTCTTGCATGTCATGCAATCTAGGAGCGCTACGGGGTGAAACTACATGAAATGACTTGATAGGGAAAGTTCCGTGATTCATAGGCCTTTCGTTACTTTATAGCGGTTCATGTCATTTCATG
>DATDIL010000090.1:0-26358 GCA_036521075.1 Steroidobacteraceae bacterium
CAGCTGCCCGAAGCGCCCGCTCTGCGCCGACTGCTGCTGCTGACGACACTGCTGCTGGCGGCGGCGGCCTGTATCGAGCTCGGGCGCGCCGCCATGCTCGGCTGGGTGCACTGGGCGCAATGGGTGGTCGCGCTGCTGCCCATGCTCGTGATCCTGGAACTGGCGATCCGGGCGCTGGCGCGTCTGTTCCTGCCGGCGCCCGCGCCGGCAAACGCCCGGGCAGTCGCCGACAGCATCCTGGCCAGTATCATCACGGGCGGCCCGCGCGCACCCGGGGCGCTGCTGAAAACCCATCTGGGGCTGGACTTCGCACGCAGCTGGGCGCTGGCCTTCCTCTCCGCCGCGATTCTGCCGGCCATACTGGGCACGGCATTGTTTTGCTGGGCATTGACCGGGCTGAAGCTCATCGAGCTGGGGCAGCGCGGCATCTACGAGCGCTTCGGGGCACCCGTTGCCGTGCTCGGGCCCGGCCTGCATCTGCTGCTGCCCTGGCCGCTGGGACGGCTGCGCCCGGTCGAATTCGGCACCATTCACGCCGTTGCCATCGGCGTCGATGAGCCCGAGACCGCGGCCAGCACCGTGCAGGTCGGCGCGGAGGATGTACCGCCCTTGAGTCTGAACCGGCTGTGGGAGAGTGCCCATGCGGGACAGGCCAACTACCTCGTGGCCAGTGCCGGAACCGGCGAGCAGGGATTCCAGAGCGTCAGCACCGAAATCAGCGTGCTGTACCGTGTGGGACTGACCGACCTCGCGGCGCTGCAGTCGGTGTACGAGGTAGCGGACCCCGAATCCCTCATTCGTGAAGCCGGCAGCCGCATCGTGCTGCGCTTCTTCAACTCACGTACGCTGCCGATGGTGCTCGGCGAACGACGCGACAACGTGGCCGCCGCACTGCGCGAGCAATTGGCCGCAGACCTCGACTCGCACCATGCGGGCGTCGAGGTCGTCTCGGTGCTGATCGAGGAAATTCATCCGCCGGCCGGCGCAGCCGGCGCCTACCATGCGGTCCAGGCCGCCGCCATCAACGCCAGCGCCAGTATTTCCGATGAGCGCGGGCGCGCCGAGCGGGTGGCGGGAGTCGCGCAGCAGGAGTCGCACCAGCTCACCAGCGCCGCGAACGCCACCGCCGTCGAGCGCATCGATGCCGCCAATGCGGACGCCTACTCATTCGAGGCGGAGCGACGCGCGCATGCGGAAGGTGGGCAGGCGTATCTGCTCGAACGTTCATTCAGCAAGATTCAGGCGGCGCTGGCCCGCAAGCCGCTCACGCTGCTGGATCATCGCCTCAATTCCACCGCCGGCCCGATCATCGACCTGCGCAACCTGGCGGTCGCCCCACGCGTGAGTTCCGGACCTGTCGAAGATCCGGGCACCCTGCCGCCCGCACCCAGCGGCGTGGGACCCACAGCGCCGCCCGCCGCCCCCAATCTTCAGGACCAAGATTAAATGTTTGCACACCACGACAACGACCCGGACGGTCACGATCATCACGAATATGGAGCGCTGCTGCGGATCGGCGTCGCGGCGCTGATCCTGCTGGCCGCGATTGCCGCCGCCTGCATCGTCATGGTGCCGGCCGGCGAGGCCGGCGTGATCACCCGTTTCGGCAACCCCGTGCGGGTGGTGACCGAACCGGGCCTGGCGTGGAAGCTGCCGGCGCCCTTTGAAAGCACGATTCTGATTGATCTGCGGCTGCGTACCACCTCCACGGGCCTGCAGGATGTGGGCACTCGCGAGGGTCTGCGCGTGCTGGTGCAGTCCTATGTGGCCTGGCAGGTGCCCGATGATCCGCAGCGCGTGCGCCAATTTCTGCGCTCCGTGCGCAATCAGCCCGACGAGGCGGCGCGCCAGCTGCGCAGCTTCGTCAACGCGTCGTTGCATATCACCTCGAGCAACTTTGCCCTCACGGACCTGGTCAACATCGACCCCACGAAAGTGCGGCTGGATGTCTTCGAACGCGAACTGCGCGACGCCGTCGCGCCCCGCATGCTGGCGGTGTACGGCATCGAGATCCGTCAGGTGGGCCTGGAACGGATGACGCTGCCGGATGAAACCCTGGCCGCGACCGTGTCCCGGATGCGTGCCGAGCGGGAAACCCGTGCGGCGCAAGTCACGGCCGATGGCCTGCGCCAGGCGGCCGCCATCCGCGCCGATGCGGATCGGGATGCGCGTGAAATCGTGGCCCAGGCGCGCGAGCAGGCAGCCCATACGGAAGCGGACGCGCAGCAGGCCGCGGCGCGTATTTACGCCAAGGCCTATCAAGGCGATCCGGGACTGTACAGCACGCTGCGCTCGCTGGATTCGCTCAGCCAGATCCTGGGCCGCAACTCCAGCCTGATACTGCGCACGGATGCCGCGCCATTCCGGGTGCTGGTCGACGGACCCGCCGGTGGCGGCGCGCCGCCGGCGGCCAAAACGAAGCCGTGAGCGCCTGATCCGTGAGCGAACTACACTCTGCCAACGGCGCCCTTCCCGCACCCGATCCGCTCGGGCCGCCGCCACCCCCACCGCCCGGACCGATCGCGCAGTCCGTCGCAATCGGCTTTCGCACGGTGTACATCGCCGGCGTGTTGCTCATGATCTGGTGGCTGACGAGTAACGTGCGCGAGATTGCCTCCGACAGCCAGGCCGTAGTGCTGCGTTTCGGCCGGATCGTGCGAGCGCAGGAGGCGGGCTTGCTGATCGCCTGGCCCCGCCCCATCGAGCAGGTGCAGATGTTGCCGGGGCCGGAACGGCAGTTGACGCAGGAGATCGCGCCGCTCGCAGCGGAAACTGAAAAATCGCAGGCGCTGGTCGGACCCTTTCCGGCCGGGCAGCTGATACCGCCGAATGCCTCGGCCTATCTCACCGGTGACAACAATGTCGTCCTGTTGAATGCCACGCTCTTTTACCGCCTCAGCGATCCGGTGCGCTATGCGTTATCCCAGTCGCATGTCGAGGCGGCACTGAACCGGCTGTTCCGGGCGACGACCGTCCGGGTCACGGCCTCCCGGAACCTGAATGATTTCCTGGTGGTGCAGGCGAGCAATGAATCCGCGGGTGCCACGCTGGCGTTGCGCGGCGAGGTGCGCAACTCCCTCATCCAGTCCATGAATGCGCGCTTGCGCGTACTCGCCGACGCCGGTGCATCACTGGGCGTGGAGATCGAACGTATCGATATGACGGCCTGGCTGCCGCCCGAGGCGAAGTCGGCCTTCGATGCCGTGCTGGTCGCCAGCCAGGCCGCCGACCGCGGCGTGGCCGTGGCCCGCACCGATGCCGAACGGCGCCACCAGGAGGCCAATCGCCTGCACGATCAATTACTTGCGGGCGCCCAGGCCAGCGCTCAGGAGCTGGTCAGTGGCGCCGGCACCAACACCGCGGGCATACTGGCTCTGGAGCATGAAGAGACGCCGCAGACACGCAGCAGCCTGTTGCTGCGCGAATATCGCACCAAGGTTGGTGAGATCATGAACCAGGTGGGCTCCGCAACGCTGGTGGATGCGCAAGGCGGTACCCGCGTCATGCTGCCGGGGAAACCAGGAAAATGAGTGTCACGCCTGATGTAATGATAACGGCCCCGCCGACCGGGCGACCGGTGCTGCTGGAGCGCGCCGAGCGGCTGGTGCTGGCGCTGCGATTGAGCCTGGCGCTGGTGGCCCTCTGCCTGCTGCTGGTCGCGTTCGGAGTGAATTGGCTGGTGCCGAGCGAGCACGGGATCGCGGAGCTCGTGGCCGGCGTTGCCGCCGCGCTCGTCGCAGTGCCCGTGTTTGTCGAAGCCTGGGCGAGCCTGCGCCATCCCAGCCTGCACGGCATCACCGACCGCCTGGTCGCGCTGGCTTTGATCGCCGCCTGGGCCACGGGCGATCTGATGACCGCGGCGCTGCTGCCCATCATCATGACCGTCGGTCACGTGCTCGAGGAGCGCAGCATGCTCGGCTCCCAGGAAGCCGTGCGGGCCTTGAGCCGACTGACCGAGGTCGACAGCCGCCGACTGCTGCCCGACGGTTCCACCGAAGTGATTCCAAGTACGCAGCTGCGCGTGGGCGATCGCATTGAGCTGCTCGCCGGGGACCGGGTGCCGGCCGATGGCATCGTGCGGCGCGGCAGCTCCAGTTTGGACCTGGCGTCGCTGACGGGGGAGTCCGTGCCCGTCGAGGTGCGCGAGGGTGATCAGGCACTCGCGGGCGCCATGAATGTCGACGGGCGGATCCAGATCGAACTCACGCGGGTCGGCCAGGAAAGCACCGTGGGCCGCATCATCGCCCTGATGCGTGAGGCCGAGAATGCGAAGCCGCCGGTCACGCGGTTGCTGGATAAATACGCCGGACAGTACATGGCGCTGGTGCTGCTGGTGGCCGGGGGCACCTGGCTGCTCACCGGTAACGTGCCGGCGATGCTCGCGGTGCTCGTGGCGTCCTGCCCCTGTGCGCTGGTGCTGGCCGCGCCGGCGACGGCGGTCGCCGCCATTGCCGTGGCCGCCCGCCATGGCATTCTGATCAAGGGCTCCGCATTCCTGGAGCATCTGGCCGATGTGTCCTCGGTCATTTTCGACAAGACCGGGACCTTGACCACCGGCGATCTGCGGCTGAGCACCGTGCTGCCCGTCGCCGGCATCGAGCCCGATCAGCTGCGGCAACTGGCAGCCAGCCTGGGCGCGGCCAGCAATCATCCGCTCAGCCGCGCGGCGGCGGCGGCCGTGCCCGCTGCCAAGCGCTTGCGCGTCGAGGACGCCCGCGAGCTGGGCGGTTTTGGCGTGACCGGCCTGTACCACGGCGAAGCCGTCGCCTTGGGAAGAGCCGACCTGTTCGAGCGTCTGGGCGTCGCCGCACCCGCGCCACCCGCACACAACGGACCCATAGCCGGAGTCAGTCGCGACGGCAAGTTCCTGGGCTGGCTGCTGTTCCTGGATCAGCTGCGCGGCAGTGCCATCACCGCGGTGGGTGATCTGAAGGGGCTGGGTATCGAGCATATGCTGCTCCTGACCGGCGATCGCGCAGCCGTTGCCCGACAGGTTGCCACTGAAGTCGGGATCGACGAGGTCTCCGCCGAGATGCTTCCCGAACAGAAGATGGATCGGGTGATGCACGAGATCAAGCTCGGCCATCGCCCGATGGTGGTCGGTGATGGCATCAATGATTCCCTCGCGCTGCGCGCCGGCGCGGTCGGGGTTGCGATGGGGACCCAGGGGGCGGAAGTGGCCTTTGCTTCTGCCGACCTGGCCTTGATGACCAACGATCTGCGTCGGCTCGGCACCTGCATCCGCCTGAGCCGGCGCTGCCGGCGCACCATCTACGTGAACGTCTCCATCGGGCTGGCGTTCACGTTCGGCCTGATCGTCCTGTCCGGGGCCGGCGTGCTCGGCATCGAGGCCCCGATCATCGCCGCGTTGCTGCACAACGTCAGCACCTTCATCGGCATCGCCAATGCCGGGCGCCTGCTGCTGTTCGATGAGACGCTCACCGTCGCGCCGGTGGATACGGCCGCCTGAGCGCCTCAGAACTTGTAGGTATAGCGCGCCTCCAAGGTGCGTGGTACGCCGAGATCTTCGAAGGTATAGGTACTGCCCTCGACATCACTCACGGCCGTTCCCAGCCCGGTCGCGTATCGACGATCGAATATATTCTCCAGCCGCAGGCTGATGATGTGGTGGTGCGCCGAGTCGATGAAATATCGGCCCGACAGGTCAACCAGGGGATATTCACCAAACTGCGCGCGACCGCCATCGGCGCCCAGGCCGGTTGCATATTCCGCGCCGACAAAGATCGCACTGAGCGTGAGCCCGAAGGGTTGCTGCTCAGGATGGTAGTCGACGGATGCCTTCGCCTGCTGAACGGGAATCCCATCGATCTGCTGGTTGCTCTCATCGACGGAGTGTGAATACGTGTAATCGAGGTCGACACCAAAATCGGTGAATTCGGCGCCCAGTTGCAGCTCCCCGCCGCGCACCCGCACGGTGCCGGGCACGTTGCCGAACACGGCCTGATCGGTATCGGCATCGAAGGTTGCGTAGTCGATCAGATTCGTGACGTTTCTGCCGAAGGCAATCAGCTCCCACTTGAAGTGCGCCAGACCCAGATTTCCGCCGATGGAAAGATTGGCGTTGGTGCTCTTCTCCGGTTTCAGGTTCGGATCGCCGCGTTCGTCATCCGGATCATTGGCGAACAGTTCCTCGGCCGTCGGCAGGCGAAATGCCGTTCCGGCTTCGCCGCGCACGAAGAATGCATCCGAGAAATCGTGCTTGCCGCTGAAGCTCCATACCGCGGCGCTCTCCCCGACATTGGGCACGTTGTAGCGTGCCCCGAGGGCCAGCACCGTATGATCGATCAGGCTCGGGGTGGTCACGAGCTGTGCGAATACGGCGTTGTCGGTTTCAGTCTGCTGCTGGATTACCAGCACCGCATCGTGGCCCGAGTAATTCTGCAGGTCATAGCCGACAAGCGCATTGAAGTTGCCGTTGATCGGGAACTTGCCCATGAGATTCACGCCGCGGTCGTTATAGCCCCAGAATCCATGGTCCTCGACATCAGTGAGAGTGCCGGGACTGCCGATCACATTATCGAACTCGGTGAAGTGTGAATCCCACCAGTGGTAGTAGGCCTTGCCAAAGAGCTGCAAGGCATCGCTGGGGGTGAAATCCAGTTTTGCCGTGAGGATGTTTTCATCCCGATCGTTGAACGACTGCGCCACCAGTTCGGGTTCGGAGTCATTCAGTCTGGCCGAGGTATGCTGTAGGAGCGTGCTGAAACGCAGGTCATCGCTGAAGTCGTAGGCGTACTTGGCCCCCAGCGTGAAGAGGTGGTAGGCACGATCCCGATCCGTATCGCTGGGCTGGATGTCCTGGCTGCGAAATGGCTGGAATCCCGAGGAGATGTCGAAATCGGCAAACGCCACAAAGTGGTTGTGGCCGATCGAATTGCGGTAGTAGCCGTCGAAGTGTCCGCTGTCGTTGGTGTCTCCACCCACGCTCACCTGCCCATCGGGGGTGTCGGAGAACGCTTTGGTGACAATGTTGACCGCACCGGCGACGGCCTGAGTACCGTAGTACAGCGCCTCACCGCCCTGGAGAATCTGGATGCTGTCGACCATGGCCGCCGGCAGGGTGTCCAGGGGAGTCGTTCCGCCATACAGACGGTTGTTCATGCGCACGCCGTCGACCAACCACAGCACATCTTCGGTGCGCGAACCCTGCAGGGAGACGTGGACGTAATCGAACGGCCCATTCTTGGGGCTGAGGAACAGTCCGGGAGCCAGGTACTGGAGCGCCGTGGCGACATCGACGTAGCCGCCGGCAGCGATCTGTGCCGAGGTGATGGTGTCGACATGGACACCCTGCGCCTGCAGGATCTGCGGCAGTTCTTCTTCGAGTTTCTTGGCGGTGACGGTGACTTTCTCGAGTTTCTCGTCACTGGCGCCCGAGGGCGAATCGGAGGGCGCCTGAGCCGAGGCGCCTGCGGCGCCGCACAAACACGCGGCCGTAAGGAGAAAACCAAAGCCGTCGCGCAGTCGTGTGCTCATCGAACGACTCCCCCGAAAAGTTGGGGACTATGCGAACGCTGCGCAATGGCTGCCAGTTAATAACGGTTATGTAACGTTAGCGATGCGCGATGTTACAGATCACTCGGCGCACGGCCAGATAGGTTCCGGTTGCGCTCAGCGCCAGGCCGCCCAGCAGCAGCAGCAGGAGCAAAGCGCTCCAGGCCATGCTCGTGCGAAGGCGCGCGGAGAAATCCAGGGTATGCAGTCCATCGAACAGCCAGCGTTGCCACCTACCGGCCCTGTCAACCTGGCCCAGGAGCCGGCCGGATACCGGATCGAGGTACAGGCGCGTCTGGTCCGCGTCATTCACGATCGCACGGAAGATCGGCAGCCGGATCGCGCCGCGGCGTTGGTAATAGTAGGAATCTTCGCTGCGCAGGAGCATGCCCGAGGCGATGCCGTGAGATCCCGCGGTATGCTGGGCCGCACCCAGGAGCTGACCGGCCGTGAGCGGACTGACGTGGCCGGCCGCGTCGAGTCTGACTCGCGCACCCCCCTGCTCGGTCGCGATCCAGAACAGCTCACCGAAGAGCGGGGCCATCCCTAGACTGACGATGTTCGGCGCGGCTGGCCTCCTGGCAATGCCGACCAGAGAGGCCTGAACCTGCCCCCAGGTGACGGAGCGTGCGGCCGGCGGGGGCTGTACGCCGGGCCCGCTGTCGAGAAAGCCCCAGGGATTCATCGAAATCAGCCCGCTGGCCACCCACGTCAGGGTAAGAATCCCGAACAACAGGCCGAGCGAGTGGTGCCAGTTCCAAATTCCGGCATAGGGCGAAAGCAGTCGCTTGCCGCGCGCTGCGAATTGCACGATACCCAGGTACAGCCCGAGGGTCGTCAGGAACACGCCCGCAACCGCAGTCCAGATGACCACTTGGGTCCACAGCTGGACGTGACTGCGCAGAATGGTTGGATACAACCAGTGCGGCACGGCGCCCAGCCAGTTCCAGAAGCGCTGAGTGGCCGTCGTGCGCAGCACGACGCGGCCACTGTGACTGGAGACATAGATCCGAGTGCCCGCACGATCGTTGAATCCGAAGACCATGAGGGGCCGATCGGCGTTGTACTCCCCGCCCACCGTCCACTGGTCGCGCACGATCGTCTGCTGCGTCGCTGGCTGCGGGGGATCCACGCCCGAGCGCTGCGCGGCCGCGGCGGCAATGAGGCGCGCCTGTGGCAGGTCCAGTGGCACCTCAGGTTCCGAAGCGTCAATGCTGGCGAGCACTCCTGAATGTCCGGGGAGCGACAAGCGCACGGCTAAAGTGCCGGCAATGGATTCCACTTCGGCCCGCGTGACGGGCTGGCCGGCAGCAAGCGGGCCGGTCGGGGCACCGCAGCAGGCCTGCCAGGAAATCGGCTGCAGCATGGCCAAACGGTCCTGCTCCGGCAGGATCGGATAGGGCACGTACAGCATGACGATGCCGGAGGCGAACCACATCAACATCAGCGCGCCGATGGCAACGCCCAAGTAACGATGCAGCAGGATGAGGATTCGCCAGGTCACTAGCCGAGACGTCTAACCGGGGGATACCGGGGCCGGTGTCGGCGTCCTGTCCCGCGGGGGATCGCGGCCGGCGAGCAGTTCGGCGATGTCCTCGCCACTCAAGGTCTCATAGCGCAAAAGACCGTGGGCGAGCGTGTCCACCTCGGTTCGATGGGCCAGGAGAATGGCTTCGCCCTGCGCCAGAGCGGCATCGATCAGCTTGCGCACTTCGATCGCGATGATCTGCGCGGTGTGTTCCGAAATGTTCTGCGTTCGCGAAATCGAATGGCCGAGGAACACCTCGTCCTGATTCTCCCCGTAGGCCACCGTACCGAGTGCCTCGGACAGGCCCCAGCGCGTGACCATGAGGCGCGCGAGTTTGGTCGCCTCCTCGATGTCGCCGGCCGTTCCCGATGTCACCTTGCTGCGGCCGAAGACCAGCTCCTCCGCGGCCCGGCCGCCGAGCAGGATCGTGAGGCGGGACGTCATCTGCTCGAATGTCGTCGATGACCGGTCCGTTTCCGGAAGCTGCTTGACCATGCCGGTCGTGCGCCCGCGCGTGAGGATGGTGGCCTTGTGCACCGGATCCGCCGCCGGCACGTGCAGCGCGATGATCGCGCGGCCGCCTTCGCGATAGGCGGTCAGCCGCTTCTCCTCCTGGCTCATGACCTGGGTGCGCCGCTCGGCACCCATGGTCACGGTGTCCTTGGCGTCCTCGAACTCGCGCGTACCCACCGTACTGTGGCCGCGCCGCACGGCCAGCAATGCCGCCTCGTTCACCAGGTTCATGAGGTCGGCCCCGGAGAAGCCCGGTGTCCCGCGCGCAATGATCCGCAGGTCGGTACCGGGTGTCAGCGGGATGTGCCGCGCATGCACGGCGAGGATCTGTTCGCGCCCGAGTACATCGGGATTGGCAACCGTGACCTGGCGGTCGAAGCGGCCGGGACGCAGCAGCGCCGGGTCGAGCACGTCCGGGCGATTCGTGGCCGCCATCAGGATCACGCCCGCGTTGGTCTCAAACCCATCCATCTCCACCAGCAGCTGGTTCAGCGTCTGCTCACGCTCATCGTTGCCACCCCCGACGCCGGCACCGCGACGCCGACCCACCGCGTCGATCTCGTCCATGAAAATGATGCAGGGGGCATGCTTTTTGGCCTGCGCGAATAAATCGCGCACGCGCGAGGCGCCCACGCCGACGAACATCTCGACGAAATTCGAGCCGGAGATGGTGAAGAAGGGAACATTCGCCTCACCGGCGACGGCGCGCGCCAGCAGCGTCTTGCCCGTGCCCGGTGGACCCACCAGCAGCACGCCACGCGGGATACGCCCGCCGAGGCGGTGAAAGCTTTGCGGATCGCGCAGGAACTGCACCATCTCCTTTAAGGCATCGCAGGCCTCATCGACTCCGGCAACATCCGCGAAAGTCACCCTGCCATGCTCCTGAGTCAGCGGCTTGGCCCGGGATTTCCCCAAGCCCAGCATCCGCCCGCTCGCCCCGCCGCGCGTCATGAAGAAAATCGCGAAGGCGACGAGCAGGATCATCGGCAACAGCGTGCTCAGCGTGCCGCCCCAGGAGACACCGGCCGCGGGCGGCGCCATGGCGGTGATCGACACCCCCTTGGTGCGCAGCGCCTCGATGAGGGTTGGATCATCCGCCGCGTAGGAGCGAAACGGACTGTGATCGGCCAGGAAGCCGTCGATCTCGTGCCCGGTGAGGGTCACCGTGCGTACGCGACCCTGCGCGAGGTCATCGAGGAACTGCGAGTAGGACAGCTGCTGGATGCGCGGGGCAACGAGATGGGCCTGGTACAGGTTCACCAGGCCGATCAGCGCCAAAGCGGCGACGACGCAGGCGGCAAATATATAGAAGCGCTTATCGGCGGAGCCGTTTGGCATGGGTTGATGCTCAGGTTGCTTCGTCATCGGTCACAATCGGGCCGATCGACCGCAGCACCCAGCGACGCCCGTTGGTGCGCAGCTCCGTTTGCGACAGCGGCAGCACGTCGACCCGCCAGAAGGAGGGCAGCTGCGCCTGGATGACATGGACGATCGCGGCGCGAATGACCGCGGAGTGCGTGACGGCGACCATGCGTCCCTGGTCACGGCTGCGCTCCGCCATCCAGGCCGCGACGCGCTGCAGGAGCTGCGGGATCGTCTCCCCGCCATGGGGCGCGGTCTCGGGTTTGCGGATCCAGGAAACCAGTTTGCGCGGCTCGCGCAACAACACCTGCTTGAAGCGCAGGCCCGTCCAGCGCCCGTAGTCACAGTCACGCAAGCGTTCATCCACGACAGGCGACAAGCCCAGTGCAGCGGCCGTCTCGCGCGCGCGGGCCGCCGGACTGGTCCAGCAGTGATCGACCCGACCCAGCACTTCCGCCAGACGCTGCGCTTTGGCCCTGCCGGGCCCATCCAGCGAATCGTCCCCGCCAAAGGTTGCGGCGCGCAGCCCCGGCGTGGTCGCATGGCAAATGAGCGTGATGCGGGGGGTCATATTTCCTGGGTGTCGAGCCTGCGGCCTTGGGCCTGGCGGCAAAACACCGCTAATCCTTTGTATTATAAGAGCTTCAGAATAAGCTATGCCCACCGAGACATAAAGGTGTTTTGGCCGGGGCCGGGGTAGCCGCGCGAAGCGTGGCGCGGTCGCCTATGGCATCATAGGCATTCATAATCTGACCTGGAATATGGGGTACTTCATGGCCACCGAGGCCGATGACAAAACTGCCGGAGTATCGAGCGCGGCGCTGGAGCTGCCGCTGCGGATCGCCATTCCCATCGCGAAGATCGTGCCCTGGGCCATCTTCGGGGTCTTCATCATGGGACTTGCCATGTACTTCGTGGGTGCCGAACAAGGTGCCACTTCCATCTTCAATGGCATGGGCGTGCACGAGTTCGTACATGACGCACGTCATTTGCTAGGCTTTCCCTGCCACTAAAGCCGGCGCCCCCGGGACGCGCAAGACATGGTTGGACGGCTCGTTTTTCGCGGCTTCATTGTCGGCATCGTTGCTGGCCTGCTCGCGTTCGGTTGGGCCAAGACCTTCGGTGAACCGGCGGTGGAGACGGCGATCAATTTCGAGTCGGCGCAGGATCAAGCCGCAGCCGCCGCGGCCGTCGCCGCAGGCAAACCGGCACCGGCCGATGATCCGGTCATCTTCAGCCGTGCCGTCCAAAGCGGTATCGGCCTGCTGACCGGCATGGTCGTCACCGGGGCGGGCCTGGGGTGCTTGTTCGCGGTGCTGTTCGCGTTCGCGAACGGCCGGCTCGGCAGGCTCGGCGCCGCGCCGACCGCCGCCTTGCTGGCACTGTTTGGCTTACTGTCGGTGTACGTCGTGCCCGCGCTGAAGTATCCGGCCAACCCGCCTTCCATCGGGGAGCCCGACACCATCAAGTACCGCACCGGCCTATATTTCCTGATGATGGCGATCTCGATCGCCACGACGCTGGGCGCATTGCGCCTGCGGCAGGGCCTGCTCGCCCGACACGGTGCCTGGAATGCATCCTTGCTGGCGGCCGGCGCCTACCTCGTCGTAATTGCCGCGGTTTTCGCCCTGCTGCCCGGCATCAATGAGGTCCCGGTCAACTTTCCCGCCGTCACGCTGTGGAACTTTCGGCTCGCATCGCTGGGCATTCAGATCGTGCTGTGGGGATCGATCGGGATCCTGTTCGGTTATGTCGGCGCACGCAGCGCGCGCTGATCAAGCCAGCAGAAACTCCGGTCGCGAACCCGGTGCATCGTGCCAACCTCAGTAACAAACGTATTCGTGCTGATGTTGGAGAATCGCTCCTTCGATCACATGCTCGGCTTCTCGGGCCTGACGGGTGAGGATGCGGCCAGTGGACAGCCGACCATTCTGCGCGGCCTGACGGGGACGGAATCGAACGGCTACGGCGGCACCCGCTTTGCGGTGCTGGCCGGCGCTGCTGAAGCCATGCCGCTGGACCCCGGACATGAATTCCCGGACGTGCTGGAGCAGCTGGCGGGAGCCGGCGCGACCTACGTATCCGGACGGTATCCGCCCATCAACAACAGCGGATTCGTCAGCGACTACGTCGACTCCCACACCCCAGGCGCGGGCGGCGCCACGACGAATCTCGGTCAAATCATGCAGTGCTTTTCCGCAGCCCAGCTGCCCGTATTGAATGCCCTGGCGCGGGAATTTGCGGTTTGCGACTGCTGGCACAGTGCCGTTCCCGGGCCGACCTGGCCCAACCGCCTGTTTGCCTGCGCCGCCTCCTCCAATGGTTTGGACCACAGTCCTACCACTGCCGAAATCCTCACGTGGGAGAGCCTGGACGGCATGACCTTTGAACATGGCTGCCTATTCGACGCACTGGGCAAGAAATCGGATAGCGGCTGGCGGATTTTCTCGGGGGACTACTTCCCGATGGCGGCCGCGCTCAAGGGCGTCGCGCTGGCCGACATTTCCCACTTTGATGACTTTGCCGCGCAGGTGAGCCAAGCCGCTTACCCCTGGCTGTACACCTGGATCGAACCGGATTACGGCGATGTCGCTGCGGGCACGTTCGAAGGAGGCAATTCGCAGCATCCGCGCGACGGGGTGAGTCCGGGCGAAGCGCTGATCAAGGCCACCTACGAGGCAATTCGCAATTCGCCGCACTGGGACACGAGCCTGCTGATCATCACCTGGGACGAACACGGTGGCTTCTACGATCACGTACCGCCACCACCCGCCATTGCGCCGGGCGATACGCAGGCCGGGTCGAAATACAATCAGTTCGGCTTCACCTTCAATCAGTACGGCGTGCGCGTCCCCGCCGTCATCGTATCGCCACGAATACCGCGCAATACCGTTGATCATCGACTCTACGACCACAGCTCGATTGCCGCGACACTTGCCGCCGCGTTCGACCTGCAGCCCCTGACGGCGCGCGATGCCGCGGCGAACAGCGTGCTGCCACTGCTGTCCCTGCAGGCGCCGAGACAGGACGCGCCGGCGACGCTGCCGGAGGTGGTCGCGGCGTCGGCGACACCAGCCGTTCCACCTGAATCTGTGCCGGCAGTGCCGGATATGGGCACTAGCGTCGATGCCGGCAGCCTGCCGGTGCGGCTGCATGTAGCGATGCGTCACGATATCGCCACGTCACCCACATCCGACCGGCACGCAATTCTGGCGCGCGTGCAGGCGATTCAGACCCGCCAGCAGGCCGCCGACTACATCGCTGAAGTACAAACCCGGGTCCGGGCCGCCAAGATGGCAACGGGCAGCCAGTCCAATTAGTTATCCAGCACGATGCGGTAACGGGCCTTGCCTGACTCCAGTCGGGCAAAGGCTGCGTTGATTTCGCTCATCGGATAGTGTTCAGTCTGCGGGTTGATCTGGTGCCGTGAAGCGAAATCGAGCATGGCCGCGAGCGCCGCCGGTGAGCCGGACGGTGAGCCTGAGATGCTGCGTTGCTGCAGGATGAGCGAGAATGCCGAGACGGGAACCGGTTCGGTCACGGCGCCGACGAGATGCAAGCGGCCATTGGGCGCGAGCGTACCGATCATCGCGTCCCAATCAAGCTTGACGTTGACCGTGCTGATCAGCAGATCGAGGCTACCCGCGAGTTTCTTGAGCGCCGCCGAGTCTCGACTCGACACGACTTGATTCGCCCCGAAGCCTTTGGCTTCCTCGAATTTGCTCTCGCTCGATGTCAACGCGGTTACATCGCAGCCATAGGCCGCCGCGAATTTGAGCGCCATGTGACCCAACCCGCCGATGCCGATGATACCCACCCTGTCGGTCGGCTTGGCGTACATCGTCAACGGTGCGAACACGGTGACACCCCCGCACAGCAGCGGCCCGGCGTCGGCGAAGTTGAGTTTTCCAGGCAGTGGAACGGCCCATGCCCAGTGCGAGCGGATGTGGGTCGCGAAGCCACCGCGATGGCCGACGATCGTCGCCTGCGCTTCCGGGCAAAGGTGATGGCTTCCGGACAGGCACTGGCGACAGTGCATGCAACTGCCCGAGTTCCAGCCGACCCCAACGCGCTGTCCGACCTTGACGCCTTTGGCACTCGTCCCAACGGCCGTCACTCGACCGATGACTTCGTGGCCGAGAATCGCGGGATACTGCGAGATGCCCCAATCATTGGCCAACACGGATAGATCGGAATGGCACAGGCCGCAGTGTTCCACGGCGACTTCCACCTCTTCGCTGCCGAGCGGGCCCAGATCGACGCGTTCCAGCACCATCGGTTGTTTCGCGGCTTTCGCAACCCACGCCATATTGAGGCTCATCGTGAACTCCTGATTCAATCGACCATTCGACGCCCCGGCAGTCAGTAGATCCGTTCGCCCTTGGCTACGCCGAAAGGCAACAGCGGCGCAGCGATACCGTTCACCGAGGTGCCCCCGTTATGGAGGGCCGGAAATATCGGCGCCATGCTCTGGGGGAAGCCAAACGTCGGCATCGTCAGCGCATCAAGCCGGGCAAGCTCCTCGGCCGAGAGTTTGACATCGAGCGCCTGCACGTTGTCCTCGAGCTGGGCGAGGCGTCGCGCGCCGATGATCGTCGAGGTCACGCCCGGCTGCGCCTGAACCCAGGCCAGGGCGATGCGCGCGACGGTGCTCTTGTGCGCCTTGGCGAGGCCGGCCAATTCCTCCACGATCGCGTAGGTTTTCTCATTGAGAAACGGGTCGGCGAACAAGCCGCGGTCCGTCTTGTTCTGAGCGGCGTTGTGCCGCCGGTACTTGCCGCTCAGCACGCCGCTTTTGAGGGGGGACCACGGCGTAATACCCAGGCCGAACTCAAGTGCCATCGGCACGAGGTCCTGCTCGACGGTCCGCTGCAACAGGGAGTATTCGATTTGCAGCCCGATGAACGCGGACCAACCCCGGAAATGCGCCGTGACATTCGCCTGCGCGATCTTCCACGCGGGAGTGTCGGAGACACCCAGGTAGCGTACCTTCCCGGCGCGCACCAGATCCTCGAGCGCGGATAGGGTTTCCTCGATCGGCGTGTGCACATCCCAGTTGTGCAACCAGTACAGGTCGATGTAGTCGGTCTGCAGGCGGCGCAGGGAATTTTCACACGCTGCAATGATGGACTTGCGGCCAGATCCGCCGCCGTTGGGATCTCCCGGGTACAGGTTGCCGCTGAATTTCGTCGCGATGACGAGACGGTCGCGTCGCGCGCTGTGACGTCCAATGTGATCACCGATGATTTTCTCAGAATGAGTCTTCGTGTAGAAGTTCGCGGTATCGATGAAATTTCCGCCCAGCTCGATGTAGCGATCGATGATCTGCTGAGACTCCTCGACGCTGGAGCCCCAGCCGAGATCTTCGCCGAACGTCATCGCACCCAGGCAGAACGGACTCACGCGCAGCCCCGAACGGCCGAGAGTAATATAGTGATCGAGGGGCATGGTGCTCTCCTGAATGGTAGGTTTCCAGAACCGATGGCGTGCGCAAATTATCGGCTTTTGATGGCGGCGATCGCCAGCGTCACCTGCAGCTCGATGCTGTGCAGCGTTGCCACGGCACAGGTGGGCGGCTACGCCGTTGCGGACTCGAACGACGCGGTCACGCTGGAGCGGTCCTTGTTTCTGTGTCAGTGGCGGGTGGGTCACGGCGCGCCGGACGGGGAGCCCAGTCCCGTCGTATGCACGACGGCCGCCATCTCCACTGACGATGCGGTGCATGAGACCAAACAGTGGTGGACATACTGGGCGCGTTTCAGCGGCGCCGAAAATGCCACGAAGGCGAAGATACGCTTCAACGCTGACTTCGAGGCCTTTCAGTCACGGCAAAGGAAAGTGCCGGATCTCGCGCAGCGGCTGCTGCCACAGGGCGGTGAACTACCCGCCGATGATTGGCGTGTGCGACTGGTAAAGGACCTCACTGCTCGGGCCAAGGCGCGAGTCAAGGTAAATCCGTAGTCCCCATCAGGAAGCGATCGCACTCGCGCGCCGCCCCGCGGCCCTCGTTGATGGCCCACACGACCAGGCTTTGGCCGCGGCGGCAATCGCCCGCGGCGAACACCCCCGGCGCGCTGGTCGCGAACTTGCCGTACTCCGCCTCGACATTGGTGCGCGCATCCATCTGCAAGCCAAGGTCGATGAGCAGCTGCGACTCGGGCCCCAGGAAACCCATGGCCAGCAGCACCAGCTGCGCGGGGCGCGTGTCTTCGCTGCCCGCCACTTCCACCGGCCGTACGCGGCCGTCGGGGCCGCTATCCCAACCGATCGTCACGGTGGACAGCTGCGCGACGCCCTCGGCATCACCCGTGAACTTCTTGACCGTGGTCAGGAATACCCGCGGATCAGCGCCGAAACGCGCCGCGGCCTCCTCCTGTCCGTAGTCCATGCGGTAGATCTTCGGCCATTCCGGCCACGGATTGTCCGCGGCCCGGTCCTGCGGCGGCTCGGGCATGATTTCGAACTGGGTCAGGCTGCGGCAACCCTGGCGCATGGCCGTGCCGACGCAATCGGTACCGGTGTCGCCGCCGCCGACGACGATGACATCCTTGTCGCGGGCATGAATCGGGGCGTGATCGGCTCCGCCATTCAGCAACGCCTTGGTGCTGCCCGTCAGATAATCCATCGCGAAGTGCACGCCCCCGAGCTGGCGACCGTCGACGTTCAGATCGCGCGGCACCGTCGCACCCGTGCACAGCACGACCGCATCGAAACCCTTGCGCAGCGTTTGAGTGTCGAGGTTGGTGCCCACGTTCGCGCCACACTGGAAGGTGATGCCCGACTCTTCCATGAGCTTGATGCGGCGCATGACCACTTCGCGCTTGTCGAGCTTCATGTTCGGAATGCCATACATCAGCAGACCGCCCGGGCGATCCGCGCGCTCGAACACCGTGACCAGATGGCCCGCCTGATTCAGCTGCGCCGCGGCCGCAAGTCCCGCAGGCCCCGAGCCCACGATTGCGACTTTCTTACCCGTGCGGTCGGCCGGCGTGACCGGGAACACCCAGCCCTCATCCCAACCCTTGTCGATGATCGCGCTCTCGATGTTCTTGATGGTCACCGGCGGCGCATTGATGCCCAGCACGCAGGAACCTTCGCACGGTGCCGGGCACACGCGACCGGTGAATTCCGGGAAATTGTTGGTCTTGTGCAGCCGCTCGAGCGCTTCGCGCCACAGGCCACGGTAAACCAGGTCATTCCACTCCGGGATCAGGTTGTTGACCGGGCAGCCCGACGCGCCACCATTCATCAACTTGCCGGTGTGACAGAAGGGCACGCCGCAGTCCATGCAGCGCGCGCCCTGCTGACGCAGCCGTTTGTCATCCATATGGAAATGAAACTCACGCCAGTCCTGGATGCGCTCCGCGGGCGTGCGATCGACGGGAAGCTCCCGCAAATACTCAATGAATCCGGTCGGCTTTCCCATGTTGAAACTCAATTCCCGCCCACGCGCGCGAGGTCGCGCACGTTCTCTTCGAACGCGGCCATGATGGCCTCCTCCCCCGTCAGACCCTGGTCGTGCGCCTTCTTGATGCAGGCGAGCACGCGCTGATAGTCCTTCGGGGTGACCTTCACGAACTTACCCACGCTGATATCCCACGTATCCAGCAGCAGCCGCGCACGGCCGCTGTGCGTGAGCTGCCAGTGGCGCTCGATGAGCTCGCGCAGCTCCGCGATGTCCTCCTCGTCCTGCACGGCGCTGACCGCGACCATCTGCTTGTTGATGTGGCTGCGGCACTCCCCGGCCTCATCCAGCACGTAGGCGATGCCACCTGACATGCCGGCCGCAAAGTTGCGGCCCGTGCGGCCCAGTACCACGACGCGGCCCCCCGTCATGTATTCGCAGCCATGATCGCCGACGCCTTCGACAACGGTTCGGACCCCGCTGTTGCGCACCGCGAAGCGCTCGCCCGCCATGCCGCGGAAATGCGCCTCACCGGCGGTCGCGCCATACAAGGCGACATTGCCGATAATCATGTTGTCTTCGGGCACGAAGGTCGCGGCCGGGGAGGGACTGACGATGATCCGTCCGCCCGACAGCCCCTTGCCCACATAATCGTTGGCATCGCCTTCGAGCCGGAAGGTCATGCCCGGTGGCATGAACGCGCCGAAGCTCTGCCCCGCCGAGCCCTTGAACAGGATCTGCACCGTGTCCTGCGGCAGGCCCTTGGCGCCCCAACGGCGCGTGATCGCACTGCCCGTGATCGTACCGACGACCCGGTTCACATTGCGGACATTGACTTGCGCCGTAACCTTCTCGCCGCGCTCGATCGCCGGCCTGCACAGGTCCAGCAGGGTGGTCACGTCGAGTGACTTCTCCAGGCCATGATCCTGCGTGTCCGTGCAATAGCGGCCGATCTCCGGCCCCAGGTCCGGCTGGTACAAGATGTTCGAGAAGTCGAAGCCGCGCGCCTTCCAGTGCGCGATGGCCTTGCGCGGCTCCAGGCGATCCACGCGCCCCACCATTTCGTTGAGGGTGCGGAAGCCCAGCTGCGCCATGATCTGGCGCAGATCCTGTGCCACGAACTGCATGAAGTTCACGACATGCTCCGGGGCACCCGCGAACCGTTCGCGCAGTTTCGGATCCTGGGTCGCGACCCCGGCCGGGCAGGTGTTCAGGTGACATACGCGCATCATGATGCAGCCCACTGCGACCAGCGGCGCGGTGGCGAAGCCGAATTCCTCGGCGCCGAGCAGGGCCGCGATGGCCACGTCGCGCCCGGTCTTCAACTGACCGTCCGTCTCCACCGTGATGCGGCTGCGCAGGTTGTTGAGCACCAGGGTCTGATGCGTCTCGGCCAGGCCCAGCTCCCAGGGCAGACCCGCATGCGTGATCGAGGTCTGCGGCGAGGCGCCCGTGCCACCGTCGTAGCCGCTGATCAGCACCACTTCTGCGTGCGCCTTGGCAACGCCCGCGGCAATCGTGCCCACGCCCACCTCGGCCACCAGCTTCACGCTGATGCGCGCATCGCGGTTGCCGTTCTTCAGGTCATGAATCAGCTCGGCCAGATCCTCGATCGAGTAGATGTCATGGTGCGGCGGCGGGGAGATCAGGCCGACGCCAGCGGTGGTGTGCCGGGTCTTCGCAATCCACGGATAGACCTTCGATCCGGGCAGCTGGCCGCCCTCGCCGGGCTTGGCACCCTGCGCCATCTTGATCTGCAGTTCGCGCGCGTTGACCAGGTACTCGCTGGTGACACCGAAGCGGCCCGAGGCCACCTGCTTGATCGCGGAGTTGCGCACATCCCCGTTCGGCAGTGGCTGGTAACGCTCCGGATCCTCGCCACCCTCGCCGGTGTTGCTCTTGCCGCCGATGCGGTTCATGGCAATCGCCAGGGTCTCGTGCGCTTCCTTGCTGATGGAGCCATAGGACATGGCGCCGGTCTTGAAGCGCTTGACGATGCTTGCCACCGATTCGACTTCCTCGATCGCAATCGCGTCACTGCCCTTGAACTCGAGCAGGCCGCGCAGCGTGCACAGGTTGGTCGCCTGATCGTCGATCAGCCGCGCATACGACTTGTAGGTTTCAAAGCTGCCCGTGCGCACCGCCTTCTGCAGCCGATGGATCGCCTCGGGGCTGAACAGATGGGTCTCCCCATCGTTGCGCCACTGGTACTGGCCGCCCGCCGTCAGCGCCGCCGCATGCGTCCCGCGCGCGGGGAAGGCCGCGCGGTGTCGCAGCATGATCTCCTGCGCGACCACATCCATGCCGATGCCGCCAATGCGCGAGGACGTCCAGGTGAAGTACTCATCGATCACGTCCTGGCGCAGGCCCACGGCCTCGAACACCTGGGCGCCGTGATAGCTCTGCACCGCCGAGATGCCCATCTTGGACATCACCTTGATGACGCCCTTGGTCGCGGCCTTCGAGAAATTGCTGCAGGCTTTGGCGTGATCGATGTCCGGCAGGAACTCATCACGGATCATGCCGTCCAGGGTCTCGAACGCCAGGTACGGGTTGATCGCGCTGCAGCCGTAGCCGATGAGCAGCGAGAAGTGATGCACCTCGCGCGCCTCGCCGGTCTCCAGCACCAGGCTCACGCGCGTGCGCAGGCCCTCGCGTATCAGATAATGATGCAGGGCCGAGACGGCCAGCAGCGAGGGCACGGCGGCAAACTCACGGTTCACACCCCGATCGCTGAGGATGAGGATGTTGACCTCCTCGTCCTCGACCATGCGGCGCGCGGCCAGGCGCAGCTCTTCGATGGACTTGACCAGGCCGCGCTCGCCGCGGGTGGCGCGGAACAGGATCGACAGCACGCCGACCTTCAATCCCGGCGCCTGCAAGCGCCGCACCTTGGCGAACTCCTCGTTGGTGAGGATGGGAGCGCCGAGCTCCAGACGCCGGCAATCGGATGGCTGCGGGATCAGCAGATTGCCCTCCGAACCCAGCCACACCTCCGAGGCGGTGATGAGCTCCTCGCGGATACAGTCGATCGGCGGGTTGGTCACCTGCGCGAACAACTGCTTGAAGTAGTCGTAGAGCAGCCGCGGCTTCGAGGACAGTGCCGCGAGCGCCGCGTCATTTCCCATCGAGCCCACCGCCTCGACGCCGTTCCTGGCCATGGGGGTGAGCAGTACGCGCAGGTCTTCAAAGGTATAGCCGAAGGCGATCTGGCGCTGCATCAGCGTGTCGTGATCCGGCACCGGCACTTCCGGTGCCGCCGGCAGATCCTCCAGGTGCACCAGGTGCTGATCCAACCACTGGCGATACGGACGCTCACTGGCGACCTGGCGCTTGATCTCCTCGTCCTCGACGATGCGACCGGCCTCGGTGTCGATCAGGAACATGCGTCCGGGCTGCAGACGGCCCTTCATGAGGATGTCCTCGGGCGGCAGATCCAGCACGCCGGCCTCCGAGGCCATCACCACCATGTCGTCCTTGGTCACGTAGTAACGCGCCGGCCGCAGGCCGTTACGGTCGAGCACGGCGCCGATCTTGCGGCCATCCGTAAAGGCGATGCACGCCGGACCATCCCACGGCTCCATGAGGCTGGAGTGGTATTCGTAAAACGCGCGCCGCGCGTCATCCATCTGCTCGTGGTTGGACCACGGCTCCGGAATCATCATCATCATGGCATGCGGCAACGAACGTCCGGCGAGCACCAGCAGCTCCAAGGTGTTGTCGAACATCGCCGAGTCGGAGCCGTTCGGATTGACGATGGGGAGGATCTTCTTCACATCGTCGCCGAACACATCCGTGTCGAACAGCGCCTCGCGGGCTTTCATCCAGTTGAGGTTGCCGCGCAGCGTGTTGATTTCGCCGTTGTGCGCAATGTAGCGATAGGGATGCGAGCGGTCCCAGCTCGGAAAGGTGTTGGTGCTGAAGCGCGAGTGCACCAGCGCCAGCGCCGTCTCCATGGCCGGATCGTTCAGATCCTTGAAGTACTGCGCCAGCTGCCCGGTCAACAGCATGCCCTTGTACACAATGGTCTTGTGCGACAGGCTCGCCACATACCAGTACTCGGCGCCATCCATCGTCGAGGCGCGGATCTCGCTGTAGGCGCGCTTGCGGATCACGTACAGCTTGCGCTCGAACACCGCCTCATCCTCCAACGCGGGATCACGGGCGATGAACACCTGGCGCATGAACGGCTCACTGCCCTTGGCCGTCTCACCGAGCGTTGAATTGTCGGTGGGGAGCGTGCGCCAGCCGATGATGCTTTGGCCTTCGGACTGCACGATCTGCTCGAAATGCTCCTCGAGCCGGCGGCGCCTGGTCGGGTTGCGCGGCAGGAAAATGATGCCACTGCCATAGGCCCCTGCGGCCGGCAGGTTCAGGCGCGCCTTGCGGGCGACCTCCTTGAAGAAAGCATGGGGCATTTGCAACAGCACCCCCGCACCGTCACCGGTGTTGGTCTCACTGCCACTGGCGCCGCGATGATCCAGATTGCGCAGGACCTGAATGGCCTGCTGCACGATCCTGTGCGACTTACGGCCCTTTATGTCGACAACGAAGCCGACTCCGCAGGCATCGTGCTCGAATTGAGGATCATAAAGGCCCTGCTTGCCAGGACGCATATGCGGCGGCGCCTTCGGTATTACCGACACCTTTTGAGCACCGGTGCCTGGCCCCGGCGCAGTCCTGCCTGACTTACTCATGCTTTCCCCCGAAACCAATGCGGCGCCCTGCAGCGCCCGTCTGCGCACCAAAGCCTGGGAAGGCTCAGGTGCGGGTGTCCCAACCGGACTTTTCGCCGGATCAAAACGCGGTCCGAACCCCAAACAATATCACTACCGGCGCAGCCTTTGGAATGGAGTTTGACACCCGCATTATCAAGCGCGAGGGACGGCCCCGGGGGCCCGGGCGGGTTGCGGCGCGGCGGGTTCATCATTTGAATATTGCCGACTCGGCGCCGGGGGTCAATTCAACGCACACGGCGCGGCGGATTCGCCCCGTTTCGGGACGCGCTCCGGCCGCTTTGCGGAACTGCTAATGTCCTGCGGATGAGCCGCGAAGCCAACGACATGCATGACGGCGTGGGGCGCCACCAGCAACCGCTGTTCATCGCGGCGGATCACCCGGTATTTGCCGGTCACTTCCCGGATGCGCCCGTGGTGCCCGCCGTGCTGTTGCTGGCCAAGGTGCTGGATGCCGTCGAGCAGTGGCTCGGCGCGCAGATGCAGCCGCTACGGCTGCGGCAGGCCAAGTTCCCGGCACCCTGGTTGCCCGGAATGCAGGTCCTGGCAATGCTCGAACACGCGGGCGCGCAGTTGCGCTTCGAAGTCAGGAGCGACGATCAGACCCTGGCACGGGGCGTGTTCGAACTGCCGGTGCCCACCGAGCACACGCAGGAGCATGGCTGATGAGAGGTGCGCGGTGGCTGGGGGCGGCTGTGTCGTTGACAGCAGCCGCGGCATTCGCGGCACCGGATCCGGATGCCCTGCTGCAACGGCTGGCCCGACCGGCCCCCGCGACCACCGCCTTTGTCGAAGTCCATTTTTCGCCCCTGCTCAGCCGCCCTCTCATCGTGTCCGGTGAGCTGCAGTACGACGGGCCGGACTCCCTGGGCCGTACCGTGGAGAAGCCTTATTCGGAGCACACCCAAATCCATGGCGATGAAGTCAGCGTCACGCGCGGCAGCGGCAAACCGCGCACCTTTTCGCTGCAGCGAGCGCCGGAACTGAAGACGCTGCTGACGAGCTTCACGGCGCTGCTGGGCGGCAATCGCGCGCAGCTGGAGCGCAATTTCAATCTCAACGTGGACGGTGACGATGCACACTGGTCCATCGGACTCACGCCGCGCGACGATCGGGTCAGCCAGCGCGTCACGCGCATCACGGTCACGGGCCAGGCCGCCCATCCGCGCTGCATGACGACCCTCGCGCCGGATGGCAGCGTGACCGTCATGCTCATGGAGGATGCCGCGAAGACTCCCCTGGCGCCCGATGTCGATCGCGCCGGACTTGAAAAGGTATGCCACTGAAGCGCGCGCAGCGCGGCTCCGCGCGGATCACGGCGCTGCTGTGGCTGGCGTTGCTGGCCGGCGCCGGCCTCGTGATCCATCATAGTCTGCGCATCAGCGGTGACCTGCGACTGTTCATGCCCGCACCCCACGATGCGGTCGGCCGCCTGCTGCTGGATGAAGTCAGCGAAGGTCCGGCGGCCAAATTGCTGCTGCTGTCCATCCACGGAGCCCCCCCCGCGGCCCTCGCGGCCAGCTCGCAAAACTTGAGTGCCGTCCTGCGCGCCGATCCCAGCTTCGGCTTCGTCAGCAATGGCGAGCAGCGGCTGGACATGGTCCCCGATGCCCTGCTCCCCTACCGCTACCTGCTCTCCCCGACTCTCGATACCCAGCATCTGGACGCCCAATACCTGCACGAGCAGCTGCAGGAGCGCGAGCAGGATCTTGCCTCACCCGCCGCCACGTTGCTGACACCGCTCCTGCCACGGGATCCGACCCTCGAACTGCTCAAAGTCCTCGACAGCTGGGAGCCGCCGCACCAGGCGCAGCAGCTCTTCAATGTGTGGTTCAACCCGGCCGGAAATGCCGCGCTGCTGATCGTGCAGACCCGCGTGGCCGGATTTGACCCAGCCGGCCAACAGCTTGCGATCGACGCGTTGCGGCGGCACTTCCAGGCCGTGCGGACCAGTGCGGCCGCGCAACTGACCATTTCCGGCTCCGGCGCGTTCGCGGTGACGATGCAGGCGCGCAGCGAAGCCGATGCGCGGCTGGCCGCGATACTCGACTCGGTGGGCATGGTGCTGCTCATGTGGGTTGCCTACGGCAGCATCCGGCGCGTACTGCTGGGTGCGCTGCCACTGGCCACCGCCGGCATCTGTGGGCTGGGTGCGGCGGCCGCACTGTTCCACAGTGTCCATGGCATCACCATCGCCTTCGGCTTCACTCTCACCGGGGTCGCGCTCGACTACCCCATCTATCTGTTCAGCAACGAGCAGCCCGGCGTGCAGCCGGTGACGGTGGCGCGCGGGATCTGGCCGACCCTGGCCACGGCGGTCGCCGCGGTGTGCATCGCCTATCTCGCCTTCCTGGTCTCCGGCGTACTGGGCCTGGCGCAGCTGGCCACCTTCAATATCGTGGGCCTCGCCGCGGCCGGCCTGTGCACCCGCTACCTGCTGCCGCGTCTGCTGCCGCTGGGTACCCGCGATCACGGTGAGGGGGGGCTGGCACGAGGCCTTGCCCAGCTGTCGGCGCGCCTGCCCCCCTTGCCCTGGCTCGCGCCCGTGATCGCCGTCATCGGCCTGGTCGCGGTCATCGGGATACCGGGACCGTGGTGGGACACGGACCTTGGCCATCTCACCCCGGTGCCCGAACCGATGCTGCGCGAATATGAAGCCCTGCAGCAGGATCTGGGCGCGCCCGACGTGCGCTATCTGCTGGCGCTGCAGGGGCCCACCCCCGACGCGGTGCTGACGCGCGAAGAAGCACTCTCGACACAACTGACGACGCTCACCAAGCAGCGTGCGATTGGCGCCTTTGACCTGGCGGCGCGCTACCTGCCCAGCGCCGCCGTGCAGCGCCGCCGCCAGGCCGCGTTGCCCGATACCGAGAGCTTGCAGAAAAGCCTGGACCAGGCGCTGGCGGGCATGGCGTTCAAACCCGGCCTGTTTGCGCCCTTCGTGGCGGATGTCGAGGCGGCGCGCAAACTGCCGCCGCTCACGCAGAACACGATCGCCGGCACCCCGCTGGCCCTGACCGTCGGTGGACTGCTGCAGCAGCGCGATGGCGGCTGGACCGGGCTCGTGACCCTGACCGATGTACGCCAGCCCGAGAAGCTCGCGGCCCTTGCCGCGGCTTCCGCCGGCAATTTCCAGATGCTGGATCTCAAACAGGCCGCCGAGGACCTCGTCGCACATCAGCGCCAGCGCATCGTGGCCAGCGTCGCCAGCGCCGCCGTACTGCTCATGCTGGTCGTCGCCGCGACCTGTCGCTCCTTCCGGCGCATGGTGCGGGTGGTCACCCCCATGACGCTGTCGG
>DATDIL010000091.1:0-3894 GCA_036521075.1 Steroidobacteraceae bacterium
ACCGAGATCTATGGCGATGAGATCGACGTCAAATTCCTGCTGACGCCGAACGATGAGCTCTCGTTCAATCTGAACTACAACCATGCGCGCGCCATCAACTTCATCGTCGGCAACCCGCCCGTGAACTACGGCGGTCTGCAGCTGATCGAAGCGCCCGACATGGTCGTCAATGGCGGGTACAAGCACACCTGGAAACTCACCAACGGCGCCAACCTCGAGCTCAATGCGGATACGCACTACGAGGACGGGTTCTGGGGCACCTTCAACCACGCGCCGACCACGCATCAGCCCGCCTTCACGATGACCGATGCCAATCTGACCTACCGCGCCAGCAGCGGCCGCTGGTTCGCGGGCCTGTGGGCGCGTAATCTCGAGAACAGCGCCGTCATCGGCCCGGGTGCCTATGTCGGCGCGGGAACGATTGGCGGGGTCTACTGGGTATTGCCGCCCCGGACGTGTGGGGCCCGATTCGGCCTCAACTGGTGAGGATGCCATGAGCAGCACGCCGCGGCGCAGCGGATGAGCGAGGCAGCCACGGAGCCCGACACCGCCGCTACCCGCGGCTGGCAGGCCCGCTGCGCCTATATCGTCATGGCGGCTCCCAATGCCGCCGTGGGCCTGACGTTGGCGGCCATGCCGCCGATTCTGCCCGAGCTCGCTGCGCGCCTCGGTGGCGAGCACACCGCGCAGCTGATCACATCCGTTTCCGGTTTCGGCATGATCGCCGGCGGCTTCTTCAGCGGCCGGCTGCTCGAGCGGTTCGGCATTCGCGCCTTCACGCTGCTGTCGTTGGTGTTCTATGGCCTGTTTGGCGGCATCGGCTGGTTTCTGACCTCGGCGTGGCTCATGGGCGCAAGCCGCTTTCTGCTCGGTATTGCCGGTGTCTGCTTCAGTACCGCGGCACTGGCGCTGACGGCCGCCACCTTCACCGGCGCCGCCCGCTCGCGCCTGATTGGCCTGCAGCAGGCGACTTCGCAGGTGGTGAATGTCTGCGCGGTGTTCATCGTCGGTGCGCTGGTGGCCGTCACCGGCTGGCGCGGCGCGTTTCTGCTGTATGCCGCCTTTGCGCTGGCGCTGCTGCTCGCGGCGCTGGCCGGTGTGCGCTCCTATCCGGTGCCGCTGAGCGAGGAGGGTGCTGCAGCCGGCGCGCGGCGGGGCACGGACTCGGTCCGCTTCGCGCGCACGATCGGTCCGGCATGCGCGCTCGCCGTGCTCATGGGTATCCTGACCGTCATACCCATGGCGCAGCTTCCCTTCGTGCTGGCCGACACCGGCCAGGGATCGCCACGGCTGGTATCGCTGGTCACGGGGGTCAATTTCGTGTTCGCCGCCGTCAGCGCCATAAGTTACGCGGCTCTGAAGACCCGCTATGGAAAACGCCCGGTGTTCTTCGGCGGCCTGTGCAGCGGAGTGCTCGGCATTGCGGCCATGGGAATGGTGCAGGGCCTGGTGCCGTTCTGCATCGCGGCCGCCTTCGCGGGATTTGGCACGGGTATCTACAACACCTTCGTGTTCGACCATGGCGTGGAAGTCTCGCCCCCGTCGCACCATCCCCGTGCGGCGGGCCTGCTGTTCGCCGTCATCTTCTTCGGCGCGGCCATCAATCCTCTCGTGGCCGCTCCGTTTGAGCAGGGCTTCGGTCTGCACCACTCGCTCATTGTCATGGCCGTGGTTGCCCTGCTGTGCGGCGTTCCCGTGTTGCAGCGGGGGCGCGCACCCGTGCCTGCCTGAGGGCTCGGGCAGCGCGTCGCTAGCGCAGAAAGCTCTCGAGTTCGCGACGCGCCGGCGCGGATTCATCGAGCAGCAGATGGCCCGCGTCATCGATCAGTCGCACCCTGGCCTGCGGCAGCGCCGCCTGCCACAACGAGGCCAGCCCCGCGGGCAGGATTCGATCGTTCCGGCCCCAAAGGATCAGGGTGGGCGCCTTCAGGGCCCCAAGATCGCTCGCGAGGGCGGCCCCCGTGCGGCTCCCGGCCAGGGCTCGCTCGCCCGATGCCTGCTCGCGCTCGCGGCGCTCGATCCAACGATCGGGCCAGAACGGCGCCAGCAGCGCCGTATCTACCGCGAACCAGGCCGGCAGCGCCTCGAGCGGCACGTTGCGATAATCCGCGAGTGGGTGCTCGGGCGATGAGAGCCCGAATGGGGCGACGAGAATGAGCTTGCTGACCCGTTCCGGGTGGGCGAGGGCGAAGTGGGCAGCCATAAAGCCCCCGAAGGACGCACCGATCAGCGGCACCTGCGGCAGCTCGAGCTCATCGAACAGCGCCGCGTAGTGCCTCAGGTAGCCATCGAGCGAACCGATCGTCGGATCATCCGCGGATTCTCCAAATCCCGGGTGATAGGGCAGCAGCATTCTGAAGTGGCTTTGAAGCTCGCGCGCCCAGGCAAAGCCATGCCAGGTGCCACGGCCATGCCAGTACATGACCGGCAGGCCCTCACCAATTGAATAAACGACCGTGCGAACCCCGCGAAGGCGGTACTCATCGCGTGAAAAGCCACGCGTATCGAACGGCGAGCCCGGCATGGCTCAAGCCAACCGCTGCCGCTCCTTACCGCTGTCCGCGCTTTTGCGACGATCGACGATGCGACGGTCGGGAAAGCCGATCGGCTGCTGTGATCGGCGCCGGTCCCCGGTACGGACCATGATCTCGTGCGGGGCAAGACTCAGGCTGTCGCAGGAGAAGGCGCGCGCGGCCGACAGCAGGGCCAGATTCAGCAACTGCAGGCTGCGACGCGCGGCCGCCATGACCTTCATGCGTTGACGCTCGTGGGTCGCATAGCGCCCCACGATCTGCAGCGCGATGCGCGGATGGTCGTCATCGTACTTGGCGTGATTGCGGGCCCACTTGGTGGTGCGGGCGTTGATCGTCACGCCCTCTCGCGATCGATAGGCCTCGAAACCCTTCAGCAGCGCCAGACTCAGATCGCCGGCCGCCCCTTCAATGGCAAAGCTGGTCGCCGCCACCGCTTCGGCCAGTGAGCCTTTGGCATTGATGAACCACAGCCAATCGCTCAGCGACTGCACATCGCGCAGCAGCGCGCGCTCGCCCTCGGCGAGCGCCATCATCTCGCCCGGCTCGAGGCCGAAACCCTCGCCCATCCCGAGCCAATGTTCGGCATGCGTCTTCTCGACGCGGATGTTGTCGATCAGGAACGATCGGGCGTGCTCGTCCTCGACCTTGAGCAGCCCCTCGGCCAGGAACTTGGGGAAGGCATGGATGAAGGGGTAGAGCTGCAGCATCCAGCCGCGCATGGCCTGCACCGACCAGGTTCCCTGGACGACGCCGGTGACGAACTCGCCATCGATCAGTTCCTGCCAATCAGGCCGAAGATAGTCCTTTAACTCATTGATCCAAGGATATTCCGGGGTCGGCTGCCGCAGCACATGTGTCGCAGGTTCCATGTTGACGGGATTGACTGACACGATCGTTTCTCCCTCGGCACCCGGTCGGCCTCGCGACCCGATGCACTCATGCCTCAAAGATCGGTTAGCCTTCCTGGCTAACTGTCTGTTTTCACGAATTCTTTCTGCATCTCAGAGCACGTTATGTCGAGTCTACGGGTCCAGCGTCCCTCGTGCAACGGCCGGCTGGGGAGCGGTGGGGTGACCTGCCAGCCACGGGCCGGGGGCCGGCGTGCACAGGGGGCGCTCGGGGCGTGACCGCGCTCCCAGAATCCCTGGATTCGGCTCGATAAGCTGCGCTTCAACTCTCTGCTCTTCCAAGGTGCCCAAGGGATGATGCGCTCCGTAGGCAGCAGCCCTATCGGGCCAATCGGGCCATCGCGGTCCACGATCCGTTTCGTGGCGCCCATTCTGGTCTCGCTGGCCGTGATGCTCCTCGCTGCGGTGATCAGCATCGAAGTGCTGTCGACCGTGCGCGCCTGGGTGGGTGG
>DATDIL010000092.1:0-22146 GCA_036521075.1 Steroidobacteraceae bacterium
CCAGGCCGTCGCCAAGCCCTGGTGCGCATCGATGAGAAACTGCTCGCCCTCGGCCGCGATCTTGCTGCGCGTGGCCGACCAGGTGCGGTAGAAGCTCAACAGTTGCTCCAGGTCCCAGGCCATGTACAGCGCGAGGCGCGGCTCGGTGACATCCTCGAATGGAAAATCGATGGTGCGGTAGCCGTGCCAGAGCAATCGGAGATTGGGCAACCAGTACGTTTCGATGGGCCGCAACAGCCATCGATCCACAAGCGCGTCGAGCTGCGGAGAAAGATGGAACCAGTTGTAGCCGTAGACCGCCAGCAGGGCGCCGGGACGGGCCACTCGGTGCACCTCTGCAAAGAACTTCTCGAGTTCAAACCAATGCAGCGCCTGAGCGACCGAGATCAGATCGACTGAGCGATCCGGCAGGCCCGAGGCCTCGGCAGGAGCCACGCGATAGCGCACGCGAGGATGGGGCCGGGCATTGGCGATCTGCTTGGCACTGGCGTCGGTAGCCTCCACGGATTCGAAGAGCTCGGTCAGGCCCACGGCCGCCTGGCCGTTGCCCGTAGCACAGTCCCAGGCGCAACGCGTTCCAGGCGCCGCCTCCGCCAGGAATTTGAACAGCGAGGGCGGATAGGTCGGGCGCGCCGAGGCGTACCGCTCCGCCGTGTCCGAGAACACATCGATGAAATCGCGGCTCGCCGAGTCGTTCATGCCCAAGTTTCGCGCGCCGCCGCTGGTGGCGACAAGCCACTGCTCGAATACTGAAACCGCATCGCTCGCCCCGGGGTATTAGTGAGCAAGCTGCCGCTTGTCCCCGCGGTTGGAGTCTGGCCCATGACCTTTGCTATATCGACACCTCCGGTGACCTCCACGGCCTTGTCGGCGCGCGCCTCAACCAGAGGCCTCACGGCGTCGACTGGCGCCACAGCGCAGCCGTTGCAGGGATTTCCAAGACAAATCATGAGGTTCTGCACTGTAATCGCCGCCCTGGCCTGTGTCGGCACTGCCCTGGCCTCGGTGCCGAATGTGAGCAAGATGAACGGCTCGATCTCGATCGGCCCCAATCAACAGGCCGGAAATGTCTCGACCGTCAACGGCAGCATCACGTTGGGCGAGGCTTCAACGGCCGCGTCACTCACGACCGTCAACGGCGCGATTCGCCTGGCGAGCAGCGGGCGCATTTCCGGCCCGGTCAGTACCGTAAATGGCTCAATCACGCTCGAGCGGTCAACCGATGTCGCCGGGCGCGTGTCCAGCGTCAATGGCGCCATTCGCCTCCATGCGGCACATGTGCGCGGCGGGATCAAGACCGCGTCGCACGACATCGATATCGGTGCCAACTCCCGCGTCGAGGACGGTATCCTCGTGCAAAAGCGGACCAGCTCGTGGTGGGATCGCTGGATTCGTGACTGGTTTCCCGAAACCGACCCGCCACCGCGCATCGTTATCGGGCCGGGCGCGGTCGTAAGCGGTACGCTAAAGTTCGAGCGCGACGTAAAGCTCTACGTAAGCGATAGCGCCACCATCGGCGCCGTCCAGGGCGCTACGGCCATTGTCTATTCCGGCGACCAGCCGCCGGGCTGAACGGGCAATGCAGTCAATCCCCGTTACCCAATGCGGCCCCCACCCCCAGTCCGCCATAGTCAGCATGTCTCGGCAACTCATCTGCCGTCTGAAACCAGGGGATCCGGCTTGCCATGAAGATGTGCTTGGCGGGCGGGAAGGCCTCTGGATGGTCGAAACATGCGGTATTGACGCTCACCTCGGCGGGTGAGTCGGAAGACATAAACACCAGGTAACTTCCGCAGGTAACGCAGAAATTACGCCGCGCGCGTGCCGAGGAGGCGTAAGTGCCCGGCGCATCGGCGATCCAGGAAAAGCTTGCGGCCGGAAACGTCACCCAGGCTACCACCGGTGCGCCGCAGTTTCGTTGGCACATGCGACAGTGGCAGTAGCCGGCATCGAGCGGTGGTGCCGTCACCCGGAATCGGACCTTTCCGCACAGACACCCGCCGTCCTGGGTTTTCATTCGATTCTCCATCGATTGGTCCTGCATCGACCCGGCAAGGGACCTCTAGTTCGTACGTGCCATCGAGTGACTTGCGCGATAGGCCTCAGTCAGCCTCGCAGCCTGCACGTCCTCGACGGCCCGCGCGACCGCCTGCGAATAGCAATGGCGAATACTCAGCCATCGTGCGAGGTCCCTAGTACCGTCAGGGTCTCCACACACTTGTCGTGCACCGCCCTTGATTCGACGCAGAAGTCTTTCGGCTCCCTCGGCTGTAGACAAGTTTAGGTCTCCATACTTGACAGTGACCCGCGGCAGCTCATCCGCACGGGCTGAATCGGTGAGAGCAACGCCAGCTATTGCCAGCATCAACACAAAGGCTGCTGCGACCGGTCTGGCGCGCTTGCGAACTTGCGGTCTTGACGTTTGAGTTTGCATGACAGTTCTCCTGCGCCGCAAATGTAGCGACACTGAATACACGGGCGCGCAGAGCGCGCGCCGTGCGAGACACTATCTGCATACCGACCTTTCCTCCCGCTACAGACCGTTTGCACCAGCGAGAAACTGTCCGGTCAATGTACCAGCACACTGCGACGAAGATAGAGTTGATTGCCACGAACTGTACTGGTGCATTGACCAAGACAGTTAGCCGAAACAAATGCGCTGACACATCGCGCGGCTGCGTAGCCTACTATGAGAGGCCCAATTTGTAGGGTAGCCGCTATCGAAGGCCCAAGGAGCCAACGTGTTCCAGGTGGTGAAAAACTCTCCGAAACCATTGGGAGATCAATTGGTCGAGGAAGTGACCGCGCTGATTGAGTGTGGGCGTTTGACCGAGGGATTCCGATTGCCCTCAGTTAGAGAGCTCGCCAGACGCAGCGGTGTGAGCGTGTACACCGCTTCAGCAGCGTTCGACCGTCTGCACGCGCGGGGCTTGATCGAGTCGCGTCGCGGTTCCGGATATTTCGTCGCACGGCAGAGGAGGTATCTGGAAACGGCAAGTATTGAACTCGGGCCGCCGCCAAGCGCAGATCCGGTGCTCGGTTTTACGCGCAGTTCCTTGGGAGCACCACATGTTGCCGTTCCCGCCGGCTGCGGTTTCCTTCCGGCCAGCTGGTTCGCCGACGCGATCCTCCCATCCATGTTCTCCAAGTTCGGGAGAGCCGCGGCGGCCGCGATGCCGGCTCCGATTCAAGGCGACCCTCAATTGCTGGACCTGCTGGTCGAGAAATTACATGTCGCCGGGATTCCGGCGGCGCCGCGAAACGTGGTAGTGACCTTCGGCGCCTCACAGGCATTCGACTTGATCGCAAGGAGCGTTCTCGCCCCCGGCGACACTGTACTCGTCGATGATCCAGGCTATTTCGTGCTTCCGAGTCAGCTCAGGGCACACCGCGTACATATCGTCCCCGTACCCCGATTGGCCGACGGCAGCGCCCTGGACGTGCTCGAGGAGGTCGTTCGCCTGCACCGGCCGAAGATATTCTTCACGCAGACGCTACTTCACAATCCGACAGGTACTACGGCCTCTGCTGCCAATTGTCATGGCGTCCTGAAGATCGCGGACAAATATAATTTCCTCATTGTGGAGGATCACGTCTATAGCGACCTCGGGCCGCCACATTTGATGTCACTCGCGCAAATCGACGAGCTTCGGCGCGTCATTTATGTAGGAAGCTTCAGCAAGGTTCTTAGCCCCGGCATACGCATTGGCTTCGCGGCGGCGCCGGACGGGCTGATACGGCAACTCATTGAGGCAAAGATTCTGACCGCCCTGACTGGTTCGGCACTCGATGAGTTCATCGTCCGCGAGGTATTGGCGAGCGGCAAATATCGCAAGTACATAGGACGCCTCCGTGACCGCTTGACCAAGGCGCGATCATTCACTATTCGCATGCTGCGTACCGCCGGCCTGACGGCGGAGAATCCCGCCGACGGTGGTCTATTTCTCTGGGCGCAGCTACCAACATCCGTGGAAGCGGTGGCGCTCGCGCAGGAAGCGCGCGGGGCCGGAATTCTGTTGGCTCCTGGGTCTATGTTCTCACTCTCCGGCGGCGCCAATGACCGCTTGAGATTCAATGCCGCCTACGGAACCGATCCCTCATTGGTGCAGTTTCTCTCCGAGCGGTGCAAGGGGCGCGCCTAGGCCCGCACGATGAAGCGTTCACAAATTTGTCGACCATGGGCGTCGCGAGCCAGCTCAAGAAGCTCGACAAGCGCTTCGGGGAAAACACGAATATCTGACACGCCGCCGCCGGGTTGATCTTTGATGTGGATGACCGCGTTTGAATCCTGATGGGCGTGCGATCTACTTGTCAGTCACCGGATTACGCGGCTTCTGGCCCGGGTACGCTTCCCCGCTTTTATGTGTGTAACCTGCACGGCCCTTCGAGGCATGCAGGTCGATGTCGGAATAGAATACCTCGTCTTCGGGCCGACGAGCCCCTACTTCTAGAATGAGCGCGTCCCGGTCTGACCTATTCTGCAGGTGATGGCCGTCGGGGCTCCCGGCCTTGAAGCCCGCGCAATCGCCCGCATGCAGCGTCTCCTCACCGGAGTCCGTCAGCAGGACCACTGTACCGTCGACGACGAAGATGAATTCGTCTTCGGCCAAGTGCCAATGGCGTTGGCTCGACCAGCATCCAGCCGGAAGGCGCAAAAGGTTCACACCGAACTGAGATAACCCGGCCGCATCTCCCAACTTGTGGCGCAGGCGTCCGGCGCACGGCCCGTCGTACGGGGAGGGATATCCTGATCCTCTAACTACCCGTGCGGCGTCCAATTCAATCTTCTTCGACATGCATGCACTCGACGTGGGTACTTGCCCTGTTCCCGCTTACCGTACCATAGCGGACTTGACCGTCAAGCCGCTCCGTAGCTCACTCGCTGGGCTCAGTTCCGCATTGGCAAGACGGGTCCAGATTGGCACGAGCAACCTGGACCCGTCTTCGTCGTAGACCTTGAAGCTCGCAGTGCCATTGGTACCGGCGGCAGCTAACGACCCTGCTGGGACAAAAGAATCGTCGGTGGCGGCGCTAGGTGCCTCGAATTGTAAACAGCAGACAACGCCAGCTGATTGGCCTTCGTCACAGCGTCCGCGATGGCCTTGTTGACGCAGACATCCAGTCGCCCGTCGAACTTGGAGTCACCGTGATCAAGAGGCGAACACACCTGGTAGCTCGCCTTCCGGATGCGGCGGTACAGCACCGCGGCGCCTTCCGGAGTCGATACATTGAGATCCGAAAATCTCACGGTCGTCTGAAGAGCGCCGGAGCTGTCGGCCGCCCCGGAAATGGGTGCGAAAATCGTGGCAACAGCGCTAATGATCGCGGTGGCAACAAGGCCGCGAACGCCGGTGGAAATGGTGATCATGTTAGTCTCCTGGTGTGTCGATAAAGGCTGATAGAGGCTTGTTCGTGGCCGGGATCCGCAGTGAGGCGCAGTGAGGCGCAGTGAGGCGATCTGACTTGATTGCCACTCCCGCCTTTTGCACTGCCTCATCAAGAAAGACACCGACCGCGGGCCAAAGCCGACATCCGACGGCTAATTTTTTATCCCGACGGCTCCAAGGACCAACCCGAGGGCGCGCATTTCGCTTGACAATACAGGCAGTTAGCGACCTCGGCCGCGCGTGTGGCGACGATCACCGTTACGCATGTCAGTACGGATATGTGAGGGCGAGCTGACGTAGCCGCCATTGAATCGGTGCAAATGACCAAGGCACTCGATGACTCAGCTCACCGAACTACTAGGGCGGGTACAGGCCGGGGACGTTGAAGCGCGCGATGCGCTGTTCGCGGCTGCCTACGCGGATCTTCACCGGCTGGCACGAGCACGGCTGCGCGCTGGAGGGCGCAATACGGTGCTTGACACGACCTGCCTCGTGCACGAGTCCTACTTGCGCTTTGTGCGCGCCGGAGAGCTCCGTGCTGAAGACCGACGAGCGTTCTTCGCGTATGCCTCGCAAGTGATGCGTTCCGTGATCGTCAACAGCGCGCGGGAACGGATCGCACAAAAGAGGGGTGGCGATTGGCTTCCATTGACGCTATCAACCAACATCGCAGCAAATATCGATGCCGGCGAAGAAACAATTCTTGCGGTGCACGAGGCGCTGGAGGCCTTGGAGAAAGCAGAACCTCGTCTGGCACAGGTAGCGCAGATGCGCTACTTTGGCGGTTACAGCGAACAGGAAATTGCTGAAGCACTGGATATCACAGAACGCACCGTCCAGCGCGACTGGGAAAAGGCGCGAATGATTCTCGCAGCGTCGCTCAGGTGAGCGACGACCGGATGGCGGTGCGCGCGACTAATAAGTAGCCTGAGAGACCGATGGGGCTATCGATTGCTCAGATGTCATTGATGAGCCGCCTGCTGGATGAGGCGCTGCCGCTCGACGCGGCCGGGCGGCGCGTCTGGCTTGAGGCGCTGTCCCCCGAATACCGGCATCTTCTCGCAGCGCTGCGGCAAGCTCTGCTGCCCGAAGACGCCGAAGCCGCGACCCTTGCAAGACTGTCGACGCTGCCGAAGTTCGCTTCCGCCGGCGAGCGGAGTGTTCTTGCTGCGAGCAGCATGCGAGTCGGTATGCGCGTGGGCCCCTACGAGTTGATTCGGCCTCTCGGAACCGGAGGTATGGCCGAGGTCTGGCTGGCCCGCCGGGCAGACGGCGCGTTCAAGCGTGAGGTAGCCCTCAAGCTGCCGATGCTGACCCAACTGCGAGAGGATCTGGCGCAGCGCTTTGCCCAAGAGCGCGATATTCTCGCGAGCCTCGAGCATCCCAATATTGCACGTCTCTACGATGCCGGGATTGATTCCGGCGGTTTGCCGTATTTGTCGATGGAATACGTGCAGGGGCAACTGCTGACGAGCTGGTGCGATGCGCACGTTCTCGGGATCTCTGCGCGCCTGGAGCTAATCCTGCAGATCCTCGGGGCCGTTCAATACGCGCATGAGAGGCAGGTCATCCACCGAGATTTGAAGCCCTCTAACATTCTGGTGACCGAGTCCGCAGAGGTGAGACTGCTCGACTTTGGTGTCGCCAAGCTGCTGTCCGCGGAGGAGGGAGATCAACCGCAGCCCACCAGTGTTTACGGCCGGGCGCTGACGCCGGATTACGCCAGTCCTGAGCTTCTGCGAGGCGATCGGGTCGATGCCCGCAGCGATCTGTATTCCTTGGGCGTATTGCTCTACGAGCTTCTGACCGGCACTCGACCCTATCGACTCAAGAGCGCGGCCTCAATCGGGCTGGTCGATCAAGCCATCGCCATGATCGAGGTGAAGAAACCCAGCACGCAGCTCGAGCAGGTGGTAGCGACTAATCGCGCCGGCACGGCAGAACGCTCGGCGCGGCACTTGCGCGGGGACCTGGATGCTATTGTGCTCAAGGCACTGGCGAAGGAGCCAGCGCGGCGCTATCCAAGTGCCGCGGCCCTGGCGGACGATTTGCGACGCTACCTGGATGGCAAGCCCATCCGGGCGCAACCGGCCCGAATCCCCTATCGTCTACGCAAGTTCGTGCTGCGGAATAGAGCGCTGGTCGGGGTCATCGCCACGGCCGCCGCGGCGATCGTAGCCACGGTGGGTTATGCGCTATACCGCGACAGCATCGCCCGGGTAACGGTCCACGCTAACGCTCTCGCGCTATCGGCCGGGCCGAGCCCCGCGGCCTCCGTCGCTGCTTTCGCTCCTCCCGCACACTCGATCGCCGTACTTCCGTTTCTCGATGTCAGCCCGAAGAGGGACCAGGAGTATTTCTCAGACGGTCTTGCCGAGGAGATTCTCGATCTTTTGACGAAGGTACCGGATCTCCAGGTAATTGCGCGCACCTCTTCATTTTCATTCAAAGGCAAGTCGGATGACGTTCCGACCATTGCAAAGCAGCTGAATGTCGCGAACATCGTGGAGGGCAGCGTCCGAAAATCCGGCGGTCGGTTGCGTGTCTCCACCGAGCTCGTGCGCGCCGACACCGGCGTCCAAATCTGGTCGGCGACGTACGACCGCGATCTCAAAGACGTTTTCAAGATCCAGGATGAGATTGCCGGCGCCGTGGTCGCGGCATTGAAACTCAAACTTGCGCCGGGACAGCAAGCTTCCAGCTCACACCGCACCTCGAATACCGAGGCCTACAACGAATATCTCCTCGGTCGTCAATTCTTCGATCGCTTCGACCTGGATGGTTTCCAGCGCGCGGTCGTTTCCTATCGCAGGGCTGTCGAACTGGATCCGGGCTACGCCGCGGCCTACGCCGAGCTCGCCATGTCAGAATATTTTGCCGCGGATGCTGTCGGAGATGCGGCCGGTGCTCGGCACGCCTTGGAAGCGGCGGACAAAGCCGTAGCGTTGGCTCCGGATCAGGCGGACGGCTACGCGTCACGCGGTCACATACGTGTGCAAGCCGCGTGGAATTGGATCGGTGCACAGGAGGATTTCGAGAAGTCGCTTGCCATCGATCCTGGGAACAGCATGGCTCTTCGTAGATACGGCTTGTTGTTGGGAACCCTCGGCCGATTGCCTGAGGCTATCGCCATGACCAGGAAAGCAATCGCAGTGGATCCTTTATCCAGTGTTACGTGGTCGAATCTAGGAATGCTGCTCACAGGGGATCGGCGGTTTGCCGCAGCCGATGTGGCGATTCGCAGAGCGTTGGAGATTCAACCGGAATCGCCCTACGGTCTGAACGACCTCGGTACCTTGCAGTTGATCGAAGGAAACGCTACGGAGGCGCTGGCTACAGCGCGCCGCGGCGTCGAGAAGGACCGGCTGCAGCACATTGCGATGGCAGAGTATTCTCTGGGCCACGCCAGTGAATCCCAGCGGGCACTGGGTAGGCTCATCACAAAGTTCGGGCACGATTGCGCTTACTGCGTGGCCACGGTTTATGCCTGGCGCGGCGAGAAGGATACGGCGCTGGAATGGCTGGAGAGAGCCTTCGTGCAGCACAATAGCGAGCTAACCGAGATCAAGTTCCAACCGGAGCTGGACTCGCTACTCGGGGACGCTCGCTACAAGGCGCTGATGCTTAAATTGAATCTGCCGGAGTAGTGGGACCTTTACGCGCTAGCTCCGCGAGAAGCGCACGCCAGGAATTGACCCGGTATTGCGAGAGAGTACCACTTGGCGTGTCAAGTCGCGCCAGCCGCATCGCCCAAGGCACTCTGAAGTGCGATCAGATCTGAACTGCGTACTGCCAGTAGGGTAGCGTTGCTCTGACGCAGCGCGGACAGCTCTTGCTCCAATTGCGTGACCCCCAGTGCGTGCAGGTCAAGACCGATCTGCTGTGTCGATGCCCCCAACAGCTCGATCTCATCCGGCCGATACCCTTCGCCGGAGGGCTTTGTGCCAAGCAGCACCACGCCCTGCAGCTCGTCGCGATGCATCATGGGAAGAACCAGGACGGCCGACAGAGCCGAGCGAGTCTCTTCCAGCTCCACCGGTGCACGGTTGGCGCGCACGGTCACCAGGGCCGGATCGTCCGCATCGATGGTCTCAGGAGCGCCGATGAGCGTTCCCTCGGCACGCTGATATGCACCGTGATCCTTGAGGAGGTAGAGCGAGCAGCGCGCACCCCCGGAAAACCTGCTCAGTTCTGAAACGAACGATCCACTCAGAGCTTGGGCTTTGGTGATAAAGGCCGCTTCCTTGACGAAGCGCTTGAGGGTCGCCTCATTGCTATGCCACTGGTGGAAGAACAGGGACTCGACATGGTTTTCGACAAAACTCCAGACGCGATGAAAGGTTAGAAATACCGCCAGCGCAAAAGCAGCGTCGAGCAGAACATTCTTGTCACGGCCTTCGAGGTGAATAAAATGCTCCGACACCCATTCCAACAGTCCACTGGCAATGAGAACCAGTGCACTAACCGTGCCGTATACCAACGCTCGATTGATCGCGAAGCCCAGATCCAGAATCTTGTGGCGCAGCACTGCATAGGCAAACAACAGCGCGCCGCAGATCTTGCCTGCGCATGCCACCATATAGAAAGGGGAATCCACCGGGAAGGTGATGCCAAAGCTAAGTGACAACAACAGAACGATGACATAGGGAAGAAACGCAAGCGAGAGCGCAATCAGCATCACTGCATAGCGCTTGCGCTCCGAAGGCCTGCTCCTCATCCAGCCTCGAGCGAGGAAATAGCACGGCCACAGGCAGCCGATCATCTCCAAGCTGTAACTGATGACCTTGACATTCACCAGTGGGAATGTGTAGTTCTTGAGTGTCCCGTACACTTCAAAGCCCCAGGCCAGGGCTTGCGCGATGACAAAAACATAGAACAGCCTGAGATTCCAGGGATTCCTTTCCTCGGCGTTGCGACCATCGTAGTCCATCGCAAAGCGCAGAAAGAGTGCCGGCCCCATTGTGAAGATTGGCCACGTGGCCAGCGCCCAATACAGGAATGCAGCCGACGACATGGGCAAACTGGGAAACCCAGCTCCAAAGCAGACAAAGGCCATCCCTAGAGCCGTGTTGGCCGCGGTACTCCGGCTGCGCCAAAGGATGAACAGGCCCGACAGCAGAACCAGGAGTTGCGCCGCGTCGGACAGACCGATCGCAAAATAAATTGCCCTGGGAGGGGGCGCATTGGTGGGCAACGAGACCGCAAGTTGGGTGACCGGGCCGGGAGAGAGCTTCGTAAAGCGGAATGTTTCGCCGGCGACCGGTTGGCGCAGGTCATCCCAGGGGTGATCCAATACCAGTTGATCGCCGTCCTTGATGCCGAGCGCCGCCAACGGGGATTGTGGCCTCATGGCACGCACAATCACATGCTGCTGTCCAACCCCTGCGGTGCGTTCAAACGTCGCTCCAATATCGCCCCACGTAGAGGAAGTAAATAGCCTGTACGTCAGCAGAACTCCAAGCGATGCCACGGAAATGATGATTGGAATGCCACAAAGCACTCCCCATACGGGTTTTAGTCTCAGCCGCGGTGGTGACCCGTCTTGAATAGTGTGAGTTGTGTCCGTCCTGTTCTGCACGCACTGCCTCCCTGACTTTGCGCCCCGCATATTGGATCAAAAAACCAGCGTTCCCCGTTAAATGTCCCGAAAGGCAACACCCATTCCATCGGATCGTGTGCCGCGCCATTCGGCGGATACGGCCACACAGTGTCGCGATGTAATGAGCAATACGAGAGCCTCCGCATGGCGTGCATTCCACGCGGCGGTGTTGGCGTCGACCATTGCCCAGGTTTCTTCTTCGGCGGTCATGATTGCGCTCTCGCTGGCGCGCCTAGATCCGGTCAACCAGCTTCAAATCGTTATTCTTCGGACCATTGACCCTTGTACTACCCGGGCAGGCATGTAGCCACCGGGCTAGGATAGAATCGAACGGATAAAAAAACCAATGGCGACGGAAACCACGAGAAACAGGACTGTTGAGATGATGTAGGCGGTCCAGAAAGCGCTAGGAGCCGTATATCGGTTCACCGGATCGAGTACGACCCGGATTTGGCCGCTGCGAAGCGGGTAGCCGATGACCACGACCGCCACGATGAACCACACACCGACGAGGAGGTAGATGACTTTGCTGGGGGTCATAACTCGATCTTATCAGGGCGGCAATCGTGGTACGCCAGCTCGTCGCCCCCGGTGAGGATCCTCGTGATTGCTAAGTCCAGATGCAACTGGACGGCCTGCCCGCTATTATCGGCTCGCCATCGAGGGATACCTTCGTACACTGGACGCGATTCAGCCTTCATGGCCCAATCGCGCGCCTGTGTTCATGACCGGATAAAGGAGCTGCGGCAATGAAGGGTAAAATCATGCCGATCGGGGTGGGTATAGCGGCGTCACTCGCCCTCCTGGCTACCGGAGCTGCAATCTCCGCCCAGAACAAATACGCCGTCCAAGTGCCCAATGGCCTCGCGTTCTCAGATTTCAAGGGATATGAAGGCTGGCAGACCGTATCCGTCAGTCTCAACGGCGGGATGCTCGCCGTAATCCTGGGGAATCCCGCGATGATCGGCGCCTTTAAGGCCGGCGTTCCCGGTAACGGCAAATCTTTCCCCGACGGCGCCAAGATGGCGAAGATTCATTGGAACCCGAAAAGAACGAGGCGGCTCCCGGGCCGCCGCTGGTGCCCAGTACCCTTCATGACATTGATTTCATGATGAAGGATAGCAAGAGATTCGCGGACAGCGGCGGACGGGGATACGCCGAGTTTGAGTACGACGCCGCGTCCGACACCTTCCGGCCAGGTACGCAGGCGGACCAACCGCCGCAGGCGAACGACGCCAAATGCGGGTTCGCGTGCCACACCATAGTGAAGAAGCAAGACTACGTATTCACGACGTACCCAAAGCGATGATGTAGTGGCTTTGCTGGCGCCGCACCAGGCACGATCAGGGCGAACATCGCCTCCAATCACAACCTAGCGGGTCCTGCGATCCTCCAAGTTCCCCGCAATTCAGATTGATAGACACAATGCATCGGCAGATAAAACCGCGATAGTCTGTGATTCAGTGGTCTCCGACGCTGACAAGATCATTGATCTCTACGAGCGCCATGCTCATGGCTACATCGCAGATCGCGAGCGCGTACGTTGGAACGAGAGCTTGTGGCTCGATCGATTTACGGCGCTCCTACCGGAGGGCGCGACCATACTCGATGTGGGCTGTGGTTCCGGGGAGCCGATTGCGCGATACCTGATCGAAGCAGGTTTTGCAGTCGACGGAGTGGATGCTTCTCCAACGCTGATTTCCTTCTGCCGCGAGCGTTTTCCGGATCGGACCTGGCACGTGGCTGATATGCGCACCCTTACGTGGGGCAAGACATTCCACGGCTTACTTGCTTGGGACAGCTTTTTTCATCTCGCTCACGATGATCAACGCCGCATGTTTCCCATTTTCAGGCAGCACGCGAACGTCGGCACCGTATTGATGTTCACCAGTGGGACATCCTACGGCGAAGCCATCGGCTCATACCGTGGCGAGCCGCTCTACCATGCCAGTCTGGCGGCACAGGAGTACCGAACGCTGACATCGAATGGGTTTCGTGTTGAGGCGCATGTCGTCGAGGACCCAAACTGCGGCGGGCATACCATCTGGCTCGCCCGGGTAGAACAACAGGCTAAGTAGCATCCATCAGTATCGTCGCGGCGTGCGTCTGAGAATACCTCAGTGGTGTACATAAGAGTCTCTGTCGGCGTGGATCGCTCAAGTCGAAAACCCGTTCGTGACGGACCGTAGCTCCGCACGCGTGGCAATTTTTACAACCCAGCGCCGAAGGTCGTAGCTGGTCCCTGACTTCTCGGTTATCACTAGCCCGCCGCGCACAATGCTGCGATCATCCTGGATGGGGCCATACTAAGAAATTCGCGCAGCGCAAGTGCCTAAGTCCGCGGGAACGGACTTCACAGGGGACACGCAGAGGACACTTATGGACAACAGCTCTGCTGGGCTCGATGAATTTGAAGCCGGAGTAGCGAAGCGCTTCGGCCTCGTGCCAAATTTCTTTCGATCCTCTGAAGCAGCCCCGGAACTCATTCAACAGCTCTGGGGATTTGCAACAGCCGCCTATCTCGATAACCCGATGCCGTCACTATTCAAGGAACGGCTATTTGTCTGGTTATCCCGATTCTGCCCTGTGCGCTATTGCATCATCCGACACGTGGGATTCCTTCTGGGTCACGGACACCCAGCCGGCGACGGGACGGTCGTGCCGCAGACCGTAGATGAGATCCTTCGCTTGTTAATGCGCCCGACACCTTGGCAGCGCAACATGGATGACGTCTATACGCGCCTCGGGGCGCTGAGCGGTCCTGCCCAGGCATGGCCAGAGGCCGGCACGGAGCTTGAGGACATCGTTTTCGCCTGCGCAGCAATAATTTTTGTCGAGCCCGCGCGCAGCGAGAGGGCACGCTTGAGTCTCGTTCACGCAGTCGGGCCCCGCCAGTTCGAATTCTTCTGCGGCTGCTTGGCTTTCATTCGCACGGCGCACTACTGGACGTTGCTGCATCCGGAAATCGAAGCTGAGGACGATATCAGGCTGTTGCTCAGTCAACATAAGGAGCTCGAGACGTTGTTGCTCCATGACCCGGAAGCCGACCGAGCCGAAATGGGTCAGCGCTTATTTGGCGAGCTGACGGGGCTACGAGACCTGCACGAGCGAGCGGAATTGGAGAAGGCGAAGCAGGCGCTGGAGGAGAAGGATCGGCAGAAGGATCAGTTCATTGCGGTACTTGGCCACGAACTGCGTAATCCACTTGCGGCCATTCGCTCCGCAATAGATGCCATGGGACTTCTGGAATTGAATGATCCTCGCGTCCGACTACTGCGTGACCGGGTGGACCGGCAGGCGACCGCGATGAAGCGTATGTTGGATGACCTCCTGGATGCCTCGCGCGTGACACTCGGAAAGGTAACGTTTTCTACTGGACCGGTGGATCTATTGGAACTGCTGGGCGATGCCATGGACGAACTCGAACCGCGACTACGCGATGCTGGGTTGCGCCTTGAAACGCAGCTGACAGGCGAGCCGTGCATGGTGAGAGGGGACCGAGTCAGGCTGCAACAGATCGTCGATAATCTGCTGTCGAATGCGGTCAAATTCACACCCGCTGAGGGAGTGGTCACCCTAAATGTCGCAACCGACGGAGATGCCGCGATACTGACGATCAAGGACACCGGCATAGGTTTCGATAACGCATTTGCGAGTAAGCTATTTGAGCCCTTCACGCAGAGCGAAATGGGGCTTGACCGATCCGGTGGTGGATTGGGATTAGGTTTGGCGATCGCTAGCCGCCTGGCGGCGTTGCAGGGGGGTTCATTGTCGGCCGAAAGCCCGGGACCTGGGCAAGGGGCGTCTTTCACGTTGCGTGTCCCGCGCGATTCCTCAGTGGCTTTTGTCCCGACGGCGCGTCATGCCACAAGCTTTGGATCTCAACGGCGCTCGATACTCCTGGTTGAGGACAATAGAGACACGGCCGATAGCCTTGCCGAGTTGCTCGGGCTCGCCGGGTTCCAAGTGGCCATCGCATACGATGGTGCGATGGCAGTCAAGAGTGCCTTGGGTGTAACGCCAGACTTTGTCGTTTGTGATCTCGGATTGCCTGGTGCCATGGATGGTTACGCAGTAGCGCAGGCGTTTCGTGCGGAGCCGGCGCTACGATCGGTGCGACTGCTCGCCACGTCCGGTTACAGCGGGGACGAATTCTCAGCGAGGGCCATAGACGCTGGTTTTGAGTGCCTGCTCACCAAACCACTTAACTTTGACGTTCTTGAGAGACTCGTGATGAGCACGCGCGTCGCGGATCATCGATCAGGCTAGAACGAGTACCATGGACAATTCGGCTGCGGCCGGTCTCATAAATTTGCATAACAAGCTGTCTTGCGCTCCTAGTTGGGCAACCGCGCGTGTCGGATTGTGGATGTGTGTCCTCCAGAACAGATCCGTCGAAAATTGCGGGGCCGGCGTTCAGATTACTATTCGCTCGACCTCGTCGACTGCTACCTCATCATCCCGGCGATCATACAGCGCGGTCGTTCGTGGCGACTCATGCGCCGCCATCTGCTGCGCGAGCTCGCGTCGGCCACCATTGCGCAGATACTGCGTAATCCCGGTCGCCCTGAACGTGTGATTGCCGATCCTGGTCTTGATCCCTGCCGCGAACGCCCGCCGGCGAATCATCCGGTAGACATCAGCCTGGGCGAGGGGATTGGTCGTCAGTTGCCGAGTCCGGCCGCGCGTGCTGCGAAACAGATATCCTTTGAAGTCGCCGGCAATTCCGGCGGCGCTAATGTAGGCATCCAGGTAGGCGTCGAGATTGTGGTTACTTGGCATCTCATGCCGCTTACCGCCTTTCTCATGCAACCGGACCCATCCGCGACGTCCCTGAGTGTAGTAGTCCTCGACCCGCATCTTGATCACCGCACCGACCCGGCCAAAGGTGTAGATCATGATCGCGATCAGCGCCCGATCACGCAGTCCCACGACGGTCGAGGCATCGAGAGAATCCAACAGCTCGCGCGCTTCCTCCTGCGTCAGAACCGGCGTCTTGCCTTTCCTGACGGTGTACTTGGGTCCCCGGACCGGCGCGGCCGGGTTCGTGGCGACGACTTGGCCCACGACCAGCCAGTCGAACAGCATCCGCAGGGCCGCCAAGTGTTGCTTGACGGAGGGCTTTGCCAGCCGCTTGCCTAACATTTCGATATAGGCGGCCACATGTAGGGGCTCTATATCGACGATCTCCGTGAAGTTCTGCGCCTCACACCACGCCGAAAACTCCAGAACCGCATGCAGATAGGCCCGCCGGGTGTTGGGATTGCGGATATTCGCGGCAAAGTACTCGATGAAGCGCTTGGCGGCTTGCGGCGTCGGCGCGTAGAGCGCCGGAACCGACCGGTGCAATCCGGGACCTGTCGTCCGACTGACTTCCTTGCTCGTACCCATATATAAGGGGCGCCCTGCCGCTAACATTACGTATGATAACGTCCTTTATCATACGTCATTATTCGAAGAAGGGCACCTAGACTGCTCCCAGGCGCAGCGGCGGTCACGGTATGCCAGCGATCTGCCGGTCACTGGTCTGCGTAATCGCTAGACCGGTAATTACCATCAACAGTCCCACCACTCGCATCGTCGTCAACGGTCGCAGAGTTGCTCCCGCCAGCGCAAAATGATCTATCAGCGCAGACGTAATCAGCTGCGCCGTCACGGCGAACAGAATGGCATTGCCAACGCCAAATCGCGGTGCAAGAAACGTGATGCTTAGGATATAGAACCCTACGATGACGCCACCGACGTATTGGTGGGGCGCTACGCGAAGCAATGTATGAAGATCGGGGAGGCGGGCCGCCGTCATCACCGCAAGCAGTAGCGACGCTAGTAATCCAATCGCAAATAATAGAGCGGTAGCCTGTACTTGACCGCCTACTGTGCGCGCGACTCCGGCGTTAAGAATTGCCATCAGGGGGATCAGGGCACCAGCGGCGAACGCCCATATGGCATAGAAAACCGTAGACATCGGTCACTCCATACTTACGCTTAATAGGCAGCTATCCATTTGTGAGCACCAACCGAAATGGCACCGTCACTTACCGCGGCCCTCTAGCCCGATAGAGTTTGATCTGCCGATATTCTATCCGCTTGTCCAATCGACGATCTCGGAAAGCTGTCTCTGCTTCGGAGTAGTGGCATTGTCTTTATGCTCTCCTCGCGCCTCCGGAATCACCCGGGCGGAAAGCCGCCCGGCACGCGCAAACCGCAGACCCTCTGCGCCGCGCTAAGCGCTGCATCCTGATGTCGCTCAAGCTCGACCCCAGCCGCCCTTCTGAATATGCTCGCCGAATGCCTTGGCAACATATCCGTATCTCCCGTTTCGGCGGCCCCGAGGTACTGGAACTCGTGGAACACCCGATCATCCCCGAGCCCGGCTCTGGCGAGGTTCGCATCAAGGTGGTTGCGGCAGGAACCGGGTTTACCGATACCATGATCCGGCGCGGCCGCTATCCGGATTTCAAAGGGCCACTGCCGTTCACTCCTGGCTACGAGATCGTGGGCGTCGTTGAGAAGATCGGCGCCGGAGTCGCTACGCCATGCGAGAATCAGATGGTCGCCGATCTCAGCGTCGTGGGCGGCTATGCCCAGTATGCGATTCGCCCGGCGCGCCTCCTCGTGCCGGTCCCTGATGGCATCGACCCAGCTGAAGCCGTCTGTATCCCGCTCGCGTATCTCACCGCTTTCCAAATGCTTACTCGCTGCCGGCACTTACCGTTGGGAGCCACGATCCTCGTCATAGGGGCCTCCGGCACAGTCGGCACGGCGCTACTCGATCTGGCGCGCCATCTCGGCCTCAACGCGATCGGCACCTGTTCGGCCGCCAACATTCCTGTGGTCGAGCGCCTCGGTGCAACCGCGATCGACTATCACGCCGGCGACTTCGTTGCTGCAGTGCGTAGATTGACCGCTAGCCGCACAGTGGGCGCCGGGGTCGACGCTGCCTTTGATGCGATCGGCGGTGCGCATTTCGATCGCTCGTTCGCATGTCTGGCGCCCGGCGGCCTGCTCGTCGGCTATGGATCGCAGACCATGGCCATCGGCCGCGAAGGCATCGTCTCCGCGGGGCTTGGCCTGGCCCGCCTCAAGCTATGGAGCGCGTTGAGTTTTATGCTCGACCGCCGCCGAGCGGTCTTCTACAGCATAACGGCACGTCGAGCCGCCCAGCCGGAGGAGTTCAAGACCGACATGGCGGCGCTGTTCGAGCTGCTACGCGAGGGTGCCATTCATCCAGTCGTGATCGACCGTCTGCCGCTCGCAACCGCGAGCCAGGTCCACGCCCGCATCGACACTGGCGGACTTGGTGGCAAGATTGTGCTGCTGCCCTGGCGCCTGTCTTGAGGGACTTTTTGCTTTCTAGATTAACTGCTGGCGTCATCACGGCCTCCTCCGATACAGCTGATCAAACCGCCTCTCGAGCCTGGGATTCGTTCCCCTAAACGGCGGCCGCCGACTCCGAGGTTTTGCTCGCATCGATTACCACATGCGGCTTCCCCACGCGCTGGCAGAAATTGAGCACCAAGAGTGTCCCTCCCTCGAGCACACCCGGAAACAGTATCGCCGTCCCATCGCTGTCGAGCACGTTCCGCCGCGTGCATGCGCTGTAGCCGCCGCGTGACATGGATATTAGCGGATACCGCGCCGGAATCGGCCCGTCCTCGGCGGCGCGGTCCGTGGGACACCATCCCGCACAGGGAAACGAGACCGCCAGCGGGCGTCGAGCGCTCCCCCATCTACGCCAATCTGCGCGCTAGAGATGATTTTCCGGAGCGTCATCCGCTGTCGTGAGTGGGAATGCTCGCCAGCCATGCCTTGGCGGCCTCAACCGTTTGGAAGATCCGTACCACAGGATGGGTTCGATGCTCCAATGCGAGCTCGCTGATCCGTGTTCCATATTTGCCCGGATCCGGCAGAACGATGGCGGTGCGAATCCGATAGTTGACGAGCTTCTGAAAGAGCTCGCCTGCGAGGCCGCTGCGCAAGTCAAAGAACTCCGGAACGAAGTCAGTTTCCAACAGGCAAAGTCCGAGCGCCTGTGTAGCCTCCGAACGGATACGCAGAAGGTCTTCGAAATTCCGAATGGCCCCGCGATCGGCAGTCAATTCGCGCTCCCTCATCTAGGTGCCTCGGACACCGAAGCGCTCAGCGTGCCGGCAGCCGGATTGTTTCGTGAGCGGAACAATAGAGCTGGCAACGGCGAAAATAGCAGAATTATGAATCAATCGGCTCTTCGACCAGGGCCGCTTACGTTCAGGACTAGCTCACGTTGCCATTAAGTGGCTGACACCCGCCCTTTGGGCGGCGCGCCGCAGCTCCTCATCCAGGGTGGCCAGGGGTAGCCCGGCTCGCAGGGCCAGCTCCAGATACGATGCGTCGTAAGAGGATAGGCGGTGGCGTCGCGCGAGCTGCAGGGTGTCGGTCAATGCCTGGGTGAAGGTGGCGGAATCCGCTTCGATCCGCATCGCCCGGAGCATCTCGATAAACGACTCGCTTTGTGCCTCGGTGACCTGGTCCTTGCGTTCTGCGCGTGCCAGCACGTTGGCAATCTCCAGGCCCCAGGTCATCGGCACCGATGCGGTGAATCCGCCGGTGCGCACCGCCTTCAGTACCGCGAAAGCGTACGAGGCCTCGGGCGCCTCGACATCCCGCAGCAGCCAGGACAGCGCCACCGAGGCGCCCAGGACAAACCTCACTCCCGGCCTTCTTCAATCAAGGCCTTGATATCGATTTTGGTGCGCACCGGATTGAGTTTCTTGAACGCGAGGAACTGATCGATGGCTGCTGCTGCATCTTTCGGGACCAGCGCCTCGCTCGGAATGAGGTCAGCGATGGCTTTGCCGCGATTGGTGATCGTAAATCGCCTGCCCGCCTGGACCTGGCGCAGCAGTTCGGGCAGTTTCGTTTTAGCCTCATAGGCCCCAATTTCAGTCTTCACACACTCGCCTCCTTGTACTAGACTAGTCTACAGACTAGTCTAGTACGGTCAAGGACGCCGCTCGGCAATCGGTCAATTCATGGGGAATGTCCGAACAGGAATATCCATTGTGGCGCGTACCCTGACACCCGGATGGTGCTGCCGTGATAGGGGTTGTCTCCGCGCCCCTGCAGTACTGTCGGTAGATCCAGGTTGAAGACACGGATATGGTTCGGGGGAATGCCCAGCGTCGCGTAGGCGCGCGATATCAACATCGCATGATTCTCGCGTCGATGATATTCGGCGAACCAGCGCTCCGGCGGTGTGGCGCTGGGGCCGGAAATCCATGGCGCCAGCGCGCGTGAAGGCTCGAGATAGTCCTCGGGGCTGGAAAACAGGACCACCCGGGCGACACTTTCCTTCTTGGCCATATACGCAGCCATTCCCGCACCCTGCGACGGTCCGGACACGACAATGCGGCTCCAATCGAGCTCACCGTTGGGCATGTAGCTGCCCCAGTTACCCTTGCTGTCGTGTCGGCTCAGATAGGCCAATAGCTTAGTCAGCCGGTTGACGATCGAATCGGCGGTCGAATTGTGGACGACGGCATGGCTGTCATCACCGAAGATGCGCTCCTGGCGAAAGTGAGCGGCGCAGGCGGGCGAGGGATTTTGCGGGCAGACCCACGCTACGGCTGGTGCGTCATCGTACTCGAGCCCGATGACGCGATATCCCTGCTTCGCCACCATACCGAGCAGCAGCGAAGCATTACTCGGCTTGCCGAGGGTGCCCGGCAGGAAGACGACGAGCTGCGCCTGCGACGTCGTTTCTGGATCGTAGACAATATAGTGGGGCTCATCATAGTCTCGGATGTCCGAGTCGGTGGCGGAGGGGCGGACGGATAGCAGCACGGGTTGCGCGGCGTTTGAGATGCGCGGCGACATCAGTGATGTCGTACAGAAAAATGCGGTGGCGAGGACCCCCAACGTCTGTTGGCGTGTGCGCATGGCGAGTCTCCGCTTCGAGTAGCCGAATACTGTCCTCATGAAAAATGCATTCATTGTCTGGGATGGTGCCTTTACGTCCGCGGAGCTGGATGCCTTCGAGGCCTATGGTGATCGACAGGTGCGACAGAAGGCCACGCTAGCCAAAGGCGACGCGGACGAGGACATCAGGATCAGCAGAATCGCATGGCTGGAACCCAACGGGGAAACTTCGCTGCTTTACGAACGGCTCACACAGATCACGCGCAAGCTCAACGATGACATTTATCATTTCGACATCACCGGCCTCGAGAACGTTCAGTATTCGGTCCATCACGGTAATGAAGCCGGACACTATCACTGGCACATCGACCACGGCCCGCACAATCTCAAACGGCGCAAAATATCGATGAGCATCCAGCTTACCGACCCGTCGCAATATGAGGGCTGCGATCTGCAGTTTCAGGTCAGCAACACGATTGGTGTGGCACCCCGTAAGCGCGGTACCGGCATCGCCTTTCCATCGTTCCTGCTGCACCGGGTAACGCCCATCATCTCCGGGACCCGCAAGGCGCTGGTAGTCTGGGCGGTCGGGCCAGCGTTTCGTTAGACCGCGGCCACCTGCCGTTTCCACTCCTCGAGCTCATCGCGGTGCGCGGCATCGTGCGAGGCCATGGAGGCGAGAACATCCGCGAGCGATACGGGGCCGATGCCATCCTGGCGGCCGCTTCGGTCCCAGGCATCGGGAGTGAGCATTCGAAGTGTGTGCAGATTAAGAGCGCGCGCCTCGCGAAAGGCGGCCAGGCCCTCGGCGGGCGACAGGGTGCGATACTGTCGAGCCGCAGCAACGGCGGCGCCATCGAAATCGGGCAGTTGTGGATTGGATTCAGCGAGCAGCCGTTTGATCCGCACCGCAAATGCCTCACGCTCCAGGTCCGCGAGGTGCCAGACCTGCTCGACCGGCGAAAACCCGTCATTGGGCCCGCGCCGGCGGGTAAGGGCGGGTGTCAATGCGCGCACTGTCGCCTCCAGATAGGTCGGCATGTTTTCGAGTGACGTGAGCAATGCTTCGCGCTGCTCAGGTTTCAATGGAACAGGTTGCATCGATTCCCTCCTCCGCGCCTTCAGCGTCGCAGCAGCCATGCCACGATGGACACGACCGCGCTCACGATCAGCATGGTCGTGATCGGGAACATGAACTGGAAGCCCGGGCGGTCGATGACGATATCGCCCGGAAGATGGAACAGGTGCATCCGCTTGAGCCAG
>DATDIL010000093.1:0-5164 GCA_036521075.1 Steroidobacteraceae bacterium
CGTTCCCACAGGCCCAGCGCCAGGTTGCGCAGCGTCGGCCATTTGTATTCGGGCAGCTCGAGCATGAGCGGGTGGTAGTCACCGCGCATGAAAATGCGCTTGATGGCAAAGGCCACGACCATCGCGCCCACGACCCCGACCAGATACAGGACGAACAGCGTCATGCCCTGCAGATTGAACGGTCCTATCATGCGCCGCGGGATAAAGGCGCCGATCAGCAGCGTGTACACGGGCAGTCGCGCCGAGCAGGTCATCAGCGGGGCGATCATGATGGTCGTGAGTCGGTCACGCGCCGCCGGAATCGTGCGGGTTGCCATGATGCCGGGGATGGCGCAGGCGAAGCTGGACAGCAGCGGGATGAAGGCACGGCCGGAAAGCCCGACCTTGCCCATGAGCCGGTCCAGCAGGTAGGCGGCGCGCGGCAGATAGCCTGAATCCTCCAGCGCCAGGATAAATGCGAACAGGATCAGGATCTGCGGCAGGAACACCAGCACGCTGCCCGCGCCCGCAATGACGCCATCGACCAGCAGGTGGCGCAATGGGCCATCATTCATGTGCATGCCCAGCCATGTGCCCACATCGGCCATGCCGTGCTGTACGGCGTCCATGGGCCATTTTGCCCAGCTGAAAACGGCCTGGAACATCAAGAACAGTACGACCGCCAGCAGCAGCGGCCCGCTGATCGGATGCAGTACCACGGCATCCAGACGCTGCAGGATGCGCAATCGGACCGGGACGCGGTAGCCGATCTCATCAAGTATCCGGCGCACTTCGGACTGCGTGGCCTGGATATCCGCGGCGCTGCCGCCCGTGAAATCGACCCGCCCGACGCTGCGCGGCGGGGGGGTGCGGTCCAGCAGTGCCACCAGGTCGCGCTCACCCCCCGGTCGGATGGCCACCGTTTCGACGACCGGCAGGCCAATGGCACCCGACAGCGCCGCGCCGTCGAGACGAAAGCCGCGCGCGCGCGCCAGGTCGGACATGTTCAAGGCGACCACCATGGGTCTGCCCAGGCGCTTCAGTTCGAGTACCAGACGCAGGTTGAGGCGCAGGTTCGTGGCATCCACGACGCACACAATCAGATCGGGAGGCTGTTCGGAGGCATGCCGTCCGAGGACGATGTCCCGGGTAATGGCCTCATCCAGCGTCGTGGGCTGCAGGCTGTAGGCGCCCGGCAGGTCCAGCAGCCGGTAGCTGCGCCCGCTCCTCGGGCCGAGGAAGCGGCCTTCCTTGCGCTCCACCGTGACGCCCGGGTAATTGGCCACTTTCTGGCGACTGCCCGTAAGGCGGTTGAACAGCGCGGTCTTGCCGCAGTTGGGAACGCCGACGAGCGACAGGGAGAGGCCGGCTGTGGCGGCGTCAGCACTCAATGGGGCAGGTGTCCTCGACCCAGATGTTCTGCGCTTCGCAGCGCCGCAGGGCGAATTGGGAGCTGCCGACGCGCACGACGAATGGGTCGCGGCCGGGACGCGATTCGGCGACCACCTCGACCCGCTCACCGGCACTGAAGCCCAGTTCCAGCAGCCGCAACTCCAGCTGGCTGACGCCATCCGTGACCGAGCCCACCGCCACGATGGTGGCGGCCATCCCCGGGCGCAGCTGGCTCAGGGAGGTCGGCACCGCCGTATCGACGGACTGGCTTCGAACCGCAGTATCCATGGCCTAAGTATCATGAGAACCGTTCGCATTTGCAATGTCATCATATTGTAAAGGCTTGGGCTTCGGGCGCCCCGCCCGCAGCAGCGCCTTGAGGTACGCGCCGGTATACGAGTTCTGGCTGGCCGCCACCGCCTCGGGGGTGCCGGTCGCGACGATTTGGCCGCCGCCCGCGCCTCCTTCGGGCCCTAAATCGATCAGGTAATCCGCGGTCTTGATGACATCGAGATTATGTTCAATGACTACGATGGTATTGCCCTCATCCCGCAAACGGTGCAGGACCCGCAGCAGCTGCTCAATGTCGGCGTAATGCAGGCCGGTCGTCGGCTCGTCCAGGATGTACAGCGTGCGCCCCGTCGCGCGCTTGGCTAACTCCCGCGCCAGTTTCACCCGCTGCGCCTCTCCGCCCGACAGCGTCGTGGCGTTCTGGCCCAGGCGCACGTATGACAGGCCGACGTCGTTGAGCGTTGCCAGCTTGCTCGCGATGGTCGGCACGTTGGTCAGGAACCGCAGCGCATCCTCGACGGTCATCTCCAGCACTTCGTGGATGTTCTTGCCGCGGTAGCGGATGTCCAGGGTCTCGCGGTTGTAGCGCTGGCCCTTGCACACATCGCAGGGCACATACACATCCGGCAGGAAGTGCATTTCCACCTTCAGCACGCCATCGCCCTCGCAGGCCTCGCAGCGGCCACCCTTGACGTTGAAGCTGAAGCGACCAGCGTCGTAGCCGCGCGCGCGACTCTCGGGCACGGCGGCGAACAGTTCGCGCAGCGGCGCGAACAGGCCCGTATAGGTGGCCGGATTCGAACGCGGCGTGCGCCCGATCGGGCCTTGATCGATATCGATCACCCGGTCGATGTGTTCCAGACCTTCGATTTTGCGACACGGCGCTGCCTCGCGGGGGCTGCCGTTCAGATGCGCCGCGGCGTGATTGAACAACGTGTCGTTGATCAAGGTGGACTTGCCCGAGCCCGATACACCCGTCACGCAGGTAAACAGCGCCAGCGGAATCTCCACATCGACATTGCGCAGGTTGTTGCCGGTCGCACCGATGATTCGCAGGCTGCGGCCGGGGATCCGCGGTGTGCGCTGTCCGGGGACCTTGATGCCGCGCGCACCGCTCAGGTACTGGCCGGTGAGCGAGGCCGGATTGCGCTTGATCTCATCGGGCGTGCCGCTGGCGACGATACTGCCGCCATGCACACCCGCGCCCGGACCCAGATCCACGACGTGGTCCGCGGCCAGAATCGCCTCGGTGTCGTGTTCCACGACGATCACCGTATTGCCGGTGTCGCGCAGCGCGGCCAAGGTATCGAGCAGGCGCGCATTGTCGCGCTGGTGCAGGCCGATCGAGGGTTCATCCAGGATATACATGACACCCGTGAGACCCGAACCGACCTGGCTGGCCAGGCGGATGCGCTGGGCCTCACCGCCCGAGAGGGTCTCGGCGCTGCGATCCAGGGTCAGATAGTCCAGTCCGACATCCTTGAGGAACGCCAGCCGATCGCCCACATCCTTGAGAATCCGCGCGGCGACTTCTGCGCGCCAGCCGGGCAGCTCAAGGCCGCGCAGCGTTGCGAGGGCATCGCCCACCGACAGATGCGCGAGCTGCGGCAGCGTGTACTCGCCGACGAATACAAACCGTGCCGTGCGATTCAGGCGCGAGCCCGCGCAGTCCGGACACGGCTGGGTGCCCAGGTACTTCGCGAGCTCCTCGCGCACGCGCGGGGATTGCGTCTCGCGATAGCGGCGCGCCAGGTAGGGCATGAAGCCTTCAAACGTGTGGCGCTTGCGCGACGTGCGGCCGTTGGCCTGCAGCTGCCGGAATTCGATCGACTCACCGCCACTGCCATCCAGCAGCACCTCGCGGATTTTCTGCGGCAGATCCTCCCAGGCGGTCTCCACGTCGAAGCCATAATGACGGGCGAGGGAGTCTGCAATCTCCATGTAATGGGTGTTGTTGCGGTCGCGTCCGCGCACCGCGCCGCCGGCCAGCGACAGGGAGCCGTTGGTGATGATGAGTCGTGGATCAAAGAACTGCTTGATACCCAGTCCGTCACAGCTGGGGCAGGCCCCGGCCGGGTTGTTGAACGAAAACAGCTTCGGTTCCAGCGGCGGTACGCTGTAGCCGCATACCGGGCAGGCGTGACGGCTCGAGAACACCACCACCTCCTGTCCCCCCGGGGCACTTCCCGGCAGATACAGCAGATGGGCAAGACCGTCCGAGAGACGCAGCGCCGTCTCGAAAGACTCGGCCAGCCGCGTGCCGATATCGGGGCGCACCTTCAGGCGGTCCACCACGACCTCGATGCTGTGTTTGCGCTTCGGATCCAGGTCAGGCCGCGCATCCAGTTCGTGGATGTGGCCGTCGATGCGCACCCGCACAAAACCCTGGCGCGACAGATCCTCGAACACCTGGCCGTGTTCGCCCTTGCGGTCACTGATCAATGGCGCCAGCAAGGCGACGGGGGTGTCCTGGGGGAGTTTGAGGACCTGGTCGACCATCTGGCTGATGGTCTGGGCCGTCAGATCAATGCCGTGGTCCGGGCAGCGTGCAATGCCGGCGCGTGCGAACAATAAACGCAGGTAATCGAAGACCTCGGTGACGGTACCCACCGTGGAGCGTGGATTGTGCGAGGCCGCCTTCTGCTCGATCGCGATCGCCGGCGAGAGACCCTCGATGCTGTCGACGTCCGGCTTGTCCATCATCGACAGGAACTGGCGCGCGTACGCCGACAGCGACTCCACGTAGCGGCGTTGACCTTCCGCATACAAGGTGTCGAAGGCTAGCGAGGACTTTCCCGAGCCGGACAGGCCCGTGAAGACGATGAGCTTGTCGCGCGGCAGGTCCAGGTCTATGCCACGCAGGTTATGGGTGCGGGCGCCGCGGATGCGGATGTACTGCATGTCTCATGTGCGGGAAATTCCCGCCCCAGTCAAAAGTGGAAAAACCGGTAAGCATACGCCGTCGCGTCAGGCCCGCCGTCCGTCTACACTATGCGGACGATATTGCGCATAGGAAGGTCTGCCATGGCACGCGGCATCAACAAGGTCATTCTCATCGGTCACCTGGGTCAGGATCCTGAAGTGCGCGCCCTACCTTCCGGTTCAAGCATTGCCAATCTGCGCATTGCCACGACCGAAAGCTGGAAGGACAAGCAATCCGGCGAGTTCAAGGAACAGACCGAATGGCACACGGTCGTGCTATTCGGGCGCACCGCCGAAGTGGCCGCCGAGTACCTCAAGAAGGGCTCGCAGGTGTTCATCGAAGGTCGCCTGCGTACCCGCAAGTGGCAGGACAAGACCGGCAACGACCGCTATTCCACCGAGATCGTCGGCAATGACATGCAGATGCTGGGCGGCCGGGGCCAGGGCGGCGGCCAGGCGGGCGGGGACGGCGCACGGCAGGCCTCGGGCGGGGGTGGGCGCGATGCCAGTCGCGGCGGCGGTGGGGCCGCCACGGCCCCAGCCAGCGCAGGTGGCGAATTCAGCGATGCGCCGGCGACCA
>DATDIL010000094.1:0-17934 GCA_036521075.1 Steroidobacteraceae bacterium
GGGCACCGCTCCGGAGCCGTGATCATGGTGCGCACGGAATCCCCGTATCAGCATTTCCGTCAGCTCGCGGGCAAGCGCATCGCAGTGCCAAGCCGCTTCGCGGTCGATTTTCTGTTTCTGCGGCGCATGCTGGCGCAGGAGAACATGACCGTAGCGGACGTGCAGATAGTCGAGATGGCCCCGCCCGATATGCCAGCCGCCCTGTATGCGAATGCCGTCGAGGCCTATTGCACGGGTGAACCGTTCGGCGCCGCCGCACAGAGCGCCGGCTATGCGCGGCCGCTGCGCATGACGCGCGACGAGTGGCCGAAATACATTTGCTGCGTGCTCACGGTACGCGATGAGCTGATCGAACAGAACCCCGCGATGGTGCAGGACCTGGTCAACGAGGTGCTGGGGGCCGGGGCGTGGCTGGATCGTGCCCCGCAAAACCGCGAGAAGGCCGTGCAAGTCGCGGCGGGTCCGGATTTCTTCAATCAGGACCCCAAGATCATCCGTTTCGTCATGCAAAACCCTACCGATCGGGTGACCTACGGTGATCTGCGCATGGTCCGATCGGAGTTCGAGGAGCTGATGCACCTGTCGCTGGCGGCCGGGACCATAAAGCATCCCATTCCTTACGAGACCTACGTGGATGAACGCTTCGCCCGCAACGCCCGGCCGGCTTCGATTCCACTGTGAGAGGAGGGGGCATTCAATGAATGGCAGAAGCTTGCGCAAACTGGCGCTCGCGGCATTGTTATCAGCGTGCATGGCCGCGGCTGGGGCCTCGACACCGACATTCAAGGCGGGCGTATTCGACCCGCCGCGCCCGGCACCGGATTTCTCGCTGCAGGGGTCGAACGGACAGCAGCTGAAACTGAGCCAGTATCGCGGCAAGGTGGTGCTGCTCGCCTTCGGTTACTCACACTGTCTGTCGGTGTGCCCGATCACTCTGCACACCTTTGCGCAGACGCTGCGTCAGATGGGTACGGCTGCCGCAGGTGTCCAGATTGTGTATGTGACCGTCGACCCGCAGCGGGACACTCCCGCGAAGCTGAAGGCCTTCGTGGGCGGGTTCGACCCGAGGATTATCGGGGGCACCGGGACGGAGAAGCAGCTTGCGCAGGTGCGCAAGGACTATGGCGTGAGTGCGACCAAGATCCCGGACGGAAACAGCTACATGTATGATCACTCCTCGTTCATCTACCTGATCGACCGCGCGGGACGCATTCGCGCACTCATGCCCTACGGGCACCCATCCGAAGATTTCGCACATGACCTGCGCATCCTTCTGGGGGAATGACTTTTGCGCACTCGCACGCGCGTACTGATCACCCTCGCGGCGGCGTCAATGGTGGCGCTCACATGGGGTGCCGTGATGCCGCTGCGCAGCAGTTCGCATGAACACGTCTTCGTAATTCCCAAGGGAACGTGGGCACGGCGCATGGCGGGTCAGAAGGTCGCGATCCTGCCCGATCACATCCATCTGACACTGGGGCTGCGCGACATTCTCGTCCTGCAGAACCACGATGATGTGCCGCAGATCTTCGGGCCGACCCTGATGCTGCCCGGGCAGAGTTTCAGACTGCCGTTTGACCGGCCAGCGCAATACCAGTTCGCTTGCACGGCGCACGCCAGCGGTCAGATGACCATCGACGTCGAAGCGTACCCGAGCACGCCGTTGGCGCGAATCGCATGGCGCGCACGGGCGCTCGTGCGCGCGCTCTGATAGCGTTGCCACTTCACCCTGGCGTTTTTCGGATATCCCGACACCATGCAGCGTCTGAAGGACCTCTTGCCCGCCCTGGCCGTCATTGCCCTGTTGATTGGCGTGTGGTGGGTGACAGTACTGGGAACCCACAGCCTCATTTTCCCCACGCCCTGGGATGTCATAACCGGAACGGCACAACTGATCAGGGACGGCAGCTTGTGGCGACACATCGGCGCATCGCTGATGCGGGTCGCCAGCGGCTTCGGACTGGCCGTCTGCGTCGCCATTCCACTTGGACTGTGGATGGGGTGGGTACGCAAGGCCTATCGGATGCTCAATCCGCTCTTTCAGATTCTGCGGCCGATATCCCCGATCGCGTGGATTCCGATTGCCATTCTGTGGTTCGGCGTGGGCGACGCCTCGCCGATCTTTCTGATCTTCATATCCTCGGTGTTTCCGATGATCGTGCAGACGGTCGTTGGTGTGCACACCATCGAGAAGCGCTACCTGCACGCGGCCGAGAATTTCGGCGTTTCGCACCGCACCCTGTTCATGCGGGTTGTGATCCCTGCCGTGCTGCCGCAGATGCTGGTCGGCATGCGCATTGGTCTCGGTGTCGCCTGGCTGGTGGTCGTGGCGGCCGAGATGATTGCCCTGCACTCTGGCCTCGGGTACATGATCATGGACTCGCGCAATGCCGGTAACCGCTACGACCTGGTGGTCGCCGGCATGATCATCATCGGCCTGATTGGACTGATGCTCGACGGCTTCATGCGAATGCTCGAAGGTGTGCCGTGGGTGCGGTGGCGATATGCGCACTAAAATCGAGGTTCGCGATCTACACAAGAGTTTCTCGTCGGATCGAGGCCGGTTGCCCGTCATCGCGAATGTGAGTCTCACGGTGGGCGATGGTGAATTCGTCGCCATCGTGGGTCCCTCCGGCTGCGGGAAGTCGACCCTGCTGAACCTGCTGGCCGGCTTCATCCGCCCCGATGCCGGTTTGGTGGCCATCGATGGCAAACAGCGCTCGAAACCCGACCAGCAGGGGATTCTGATCTCCCAGCAGGGGTCGGTTTTTCCCTGGCTTACGGTGCGCGAAAACCTCAAGTTTGGGCTCAACGGCAGTGCGCAAGCCGATCACTCGCGACTGGCGGATCACTATGCCGCCATCGTCGGCCTGCAGGGATTCGAGGAGAGTTACCCCTATGAGCTGTCCGGGGGGATGCTGAAGCGGGTGGAACTTGCGCGGGCGCTGGTCGTGAAGCCGGAGATTCTATACATGGACGAGCCGTTCTCCGCGCTCGATGCCCTGATGAGCCTGCGCGTGCGCAATGAATTGCTGCGCATTTTGCGCACGGAGCGTCACACGGTCATTCTGGTCACGCACGATGTGGAGGAGGCGATCCACCTGGCGGATCGAATTCACGTGCTCAGCGCGCGACCGGCCGCAATTCAGGCTACGTTCGAAGTCCCCTTCGCTCATCCGCGCAGGCTCTCGAGCCCGCAGGCGCAGCAATTGCGCATCGCGATATTGACGGAACTGGGGGTCGAGCTGGACGAGCACGGCTGAGAGGGAGTTTGCGGCGGTATGCGCGCCTCGCCATATCGCTACCGTGAGCTTGGCACTGTCCAGGTGCAAGTTTGGCCCGTGCACTTTCCGCAACCCGGCCGGGCGTGCGTCTATATGACGACTGGCCCGCTGGCAGGATCCGGTCTGTCCGCTTGTCACAGGCCTTAAGCGGGACATGGCTGAATACATCCTGCTGCGCATTTCGGAGATCGCGCGGGCCGCCAGTGCGCCACTTGCCGCAGAAAACTGCCGCAATCCGAATCTGTTCATTGTTTTCATCGCGACGCCGCGGCCCATCAGGACCTGGTATGACACTGTAGAGAGGACCCCTGAGGGCTTGCCGATGCTGCAGATGTCGTTCCCAGGCGTAAGTGAGCAGAAATGGGTCGCGGCGGGTGGGAACCCATTCACACTGCCGGTGCGTCCGAAGGACCCTAGCGAAATGGTTACCAACAGCTGGTCCCAGGCGAGCCATCTGGTACTCAATGTCGTCTGGGCGATCAAGCGCATGTATATGGTAGTCGACCCAACGAGATTCAAAGGAGTGTCGCTTGGACAGCTGGCCGAGAAAAGGCTGCGAGTGACCGTTCGCGGGCAGGACTCCCGCAAACGCCGTCATGCAGCCGCAGGCCACCCACCATTACATGAGATTGCACTTAACCCCGAGCACGAACCGGCGCCCGAGAACGTCGAACAGCGCCCTATTGGTATCCGTCGTGCCGTTGAATCCGGAGAAGATCGGTACACGTGGCGGCTCCCGATTGAGCAGATTCGCGACGTTCAGGTAGACCTGCCAGTCGCGATTGCCCTTGCTGGTCATCGTGTACGCGAGGTTCAGATCCGTGTAGAGGGCAGAAGCGATGTGATCGTCATTGATCGTTACACCGCCGAGCGCCGGCTCATCGTCGTTCCATTCCCGCCTGCCATCGCTGATGAAGCGTTCGTTGACGAAGACTGAGAACGGTCCCTGAGCATAGTTTATGCCCAGGTTCAGCTGCACGCGCGGCAGCGGCAGGTTGCCCGTCGTGCCTGCTTCCTGCATCACCGGCGCGCCGATGTTGCTGAGCGACTCCTCGTCGAGATAGCCGCCGAGCAGACGGAAAGTCAGCGCGCCGCCGGTTCCGAGGGAAAGCTGGTAATCCGTCTCCATGTCCGTGCCGACGACTTTTTCGGCATTGATGTTCTGGTAGACATCGTTCATTCCGATGATCACATTGGTCACCGGATCGCGCTTGATCAGCGCGCACAGCTGCGTCGCACCCTCAAAGCATTCGTTGACGATGTTCTGGGGCCCAAGCATGCCAATGGCGTCCTTGATGTTGATGGAGTACCAGTCAATCGAGACCGACAGGCCTCTGGCGAATGTGGGTTGCAGCACGATGCCGGCGCTGTACGTGTCGGCCTTCTCCGGTTTGACGGCAGGATTGCCGCCGATGGTCTGGCTGAAAACGACCATTTGGTTGCCCATGAACGGATCCATCACCGTGGCGCCGCCGCCCGCCGCGTTGAACCGCTCGGACATGTCGGCTGCGCGTACGTCGCGCGAGTAGGTTCCACGGAACCGCAGCCAGTCGACCGTCTGCCAATCCAACCCGTATTTGTACGACCAGATGCCGCCGCTGCCAGTGTAGTCCGCCCAGCGGCTGGCGAGGCTGAGGTTCAGCTGCTGCGCAAACGGCTTATCCTTCAGCAACGGCACCAGTATCTCGGCGAAAGACTCCTTGACGTCGATTACGCCCGAGAAATTCGCCTGGATAGAGAACTGCACGCCGCTGTTGACACCGGCGAATCCGGCGGGCGGGATGCCCTCGATTCCCAGCGCCGGATTGTTCAGCGGCACCGCAACGTAGTTGGGGTTGTTCGTCGGATTGGTCGGATCCGTCACGTTCTGGCTCAGCGTACTGTGGCGATAGTCGACACCAAAGGCGGCCTGAATTGGCCCGGCATACCAGTTCTTGAATATATCTCCGTCGGCCGAGGCCTCGAATGCATCCTGGGTGTTGGTGAGGTAGGCCGTCTTCGTGCCGGCGGTTACGTACGCAATGGCCTGGGGACTGGCGCGCCCGGCACCTAACAGATCGATCGGCACGCAGCCGTAGCCGGGCTGAACCAAGTCGACCTTGCAGGTGACCGCGCCCGTGGCAGGATTCACGACGGCGTCCATCGCCAGGAACAGTCGATCGGTGCGCGGATAGTTTTCGTCACTGAGGTCGTTCTCGTTATGACCATGCTCGAAGTACGAGTTGAAGTGCCAGTCGTCGGGCAGCACGGCCTTGATGCCCGCGGTGAATTCCGTCGTGGAATTGGACTGATCAAGTGTGTCGACGGTTATGTCGGCGGGGGTGCTCAGTCGCGACAAGCCGAACGATGCGATACCATCCTGCTGCATGATCTGGCTGATGCTCGCAGGTAGGTAAGCATTGTCCGCATAGATCGTCGCCTGATACGACCCGAACATCACTGACGGGAAGCCCCGGCTGGTAACGTCGTTGTGCCCGGCCAGCGCTTCCGCGTAGACCTGCACATCATCCGTGACATCCACGGTCAGGTGCGCGAAGCCATTGTAGCGGGACACGCCCGACTCGAGGCCACCGTTCAACGCTCCATCATTGCGGAAATTGTAGGCACCCCCGCCCGATTGGCCCTGCTGACCGGTCTGCGTGCCGAGCGGCGTGAACTGGAACGGAACCGCGGTGCCATCCGGGAGGAACTCCAGGTTGTTGAGCGGGGTGCCCGGCGCGATGATCAGTCCACCCGGGGTATAGATCGTGCTCCCCACGTTTGGCTCCACGAGCTGCTGCGGCTGAGTGCCGCCCTTGACGTAGGCTGGATTGCTCACCGCGCCCCAGCCCTGCATCCAGGGGCGCACGCTCTCGATTGGGTTGTTGTTGTAATAATCGAACGACGCAACCAGGTGAGCCCTGGAACCAATGGCGGTACCGAAGGTCAGCTCGGCTTCCTTGTTCGCGCCGTCTCCATAGGTGGTGATTCCGCCCTGCGCGCGCGCCTTCAGGCCCGTGTACTCAGTATCAAGGATGAAGTTGGTCACGCCTGCGACCGCATCGGTGCCGTAGGCAGCCGAAGCGCCGCCGGTGACAACCTCGGTGCGCTTGAGCAGCGACTGGGGCAGGACGTTGATGTCGACCGTGCCATTGTACGTGGAGGGAACGATTCGACGGCCGTCCAGCAATACCAACGTACGGTTCTCACCCAGGCCGCGCATGTTGAGAACGGACTGACCGGCGTCGGTGCCAATGCCATTGTTCTGGGTCGGATCCGAACCGCCCAGAAATTGCGGCAACTGCTTGAATGCATCGATGATATTTCCCGGCGCCACGGCATCCAGCTGCTCGGCAGTGACAACCGTCACGGGCGTGGGCGTTTGCATACCGGTGTTTCGCAGTCGCGTACCCGTGACAGTGACTTCCTCCGGTGAAGTCGGCGCGGGCGGCGCGGTAGCGCTCGGGTTGTCCTGGGCGCCGGCACGACCTGCTACACCTCCCAGAGCGATAAGCCCGGCCAGAAACGCCGTCAACAGGCCGTTGCGATGCTGCACTTTCATTTGCTGTTCCCCCGTGTTTAACCTGCATAGGCACACGCAGTTCGCTGGGCTGCGTCCGCGCTTGCGGCAGTCTTTCAAGGTAGTAAGACGGGTAGGACAGAAGAATTGGACCCTGCCCCGGGGCCCATTTGGCGTCGTGCCGCGGTCTATCGAGACGTAAATGCCCATCTGGGCGTTGAGAAACCAACAAATGTCGATCGCAACCAGACGACGTCGGAGTGTTCTGGCACTGTGGTTCGCCGCAGCGCTTGTCAAGCTGCCGGCCGCAGTTGCCGCAACCGTGCTGATCACCGGTGCGAATTCGGGAATTGGCCTGGAATTCGCCAGGCAGTACGCAACCAAGGGGTGGACGGTCATTGTGACTCATCGGCGAGCCGAGGCGCCGAAGACGCTCACGGAGCTTGCGGCCAGGTTCCCCAAGGTGCGCATCGAAAGCCTCGACGTGACCAAGGTCGACCAGGCCAGGGCGCTGGCGGGGAGACTCGCCGGTGTACCGATCGATGTGCTCATCAACAATGCGGGCGTCTACAACGACCGCTCCCAGTGCGCGGGAGACGACGAAGCCTGTCCTGGAGACTGGACGGTAGAGAATTTCGGCAAGATGAAATTCTCGCTGCTGGACACGGTCCTGGCTGTCAACGTCAAGGGTCCACTGATCGTCTCCGAGAGCCTGTACAAGAACGTCGAGGCCAGTACGCAGAAGAAGATCATCGCCATCAGTTCCAGCAACGGCACGTTGACCGGCGAGGCCAGCCCGCGCGCAGGGGCCATCTTCTATCGCATGAGCAAGGCCGCGTTGAACCGGGAAATGCAGATCGTGGCCGCCTCGACACGAAAGGACGGCGTGACGGTCGTCATGTTCAATCCCGGGCCGACCCTCACGGAGCACCAGGAATATCTGCACGGCCGCGCCGGCATGCTCAAGACCTCTTTTACCGTCGAAAACATGATCAATACCATCGATAAGTTGACGCTTGCCGACACTGGCCGGTTCCTGCGCTACGATGGAGCGACCGAGCCGTGGTGAGTCCATGCACAGTTACCGCAATGGGCTGCACGGTGATCCTGCTGGCAGCGTGCAGCACGACCCGGCCACACGCCGCCGACACCTCGGCCCAACTGGCGGCGATTAGCGCTTTCAATGCGCGCTATTTGAAGGCGATCAACGAGGGTGACATTGCCACCTTGAGCAGTGTGACGAATGACGATCATGTGATGATTTCGCCAAACCGTCCGCCCGTGACCGGCAAGGCGGACAATGACGCGGCCAACGGGCGCACTTTTCAGCGATCCAAGATCGATGAGACCTGGATGCCCATCGAGACGGTCATCGACGGGGATCTGGCCTATCAACGCGGTACTTTCATGGTCGTCGCGAGCCCCAGGACCGGCGGCGTCAGCCGCACGACGCATGGAAATTTCCTGCGAATTTATCGCCGCCAGTCCGATGGCTCATGGTGGATGACCCGCGATATGTTCAGCAGCGATCAGCCGTTACCCGCGAACTGAAGTTGCAGGGGTATTCGGCGGCAACACTACGTCCCAGTAACGGAGAACATGAATATGCAGTCGTCTATTTTGCGTCCAATCGTGGTGCGCTGGCTGGCGATCGCGACCATCATCCTGTCCGTGCCGGCGCTGGCCGCAAAGGGTGATTACAACCGGGAAAACGTCGCCAATCCAACATGCGACAAGCGCTGCCTGATGCAGGATCTGAATCTCATCCTGGATGCCATCGGCAACAACGCTCCGATTGGGTTGCCGATTGCGCCACAGGCCAAGATCACCTCCGACGGGGTTCAGGGGAAACTGGAGTCATCGCCCGTGTGGGGCCCGGCGCGACGCATTCCCTACCGGCTGGTCTTCACGGATCCAGTCACCGAATCGGCGGTATTCTACGGCGTCATTACCAACTCGTACGAGCGGCCCACGGGTACGCCCGCGCGGCGCCCGGTTCCGCAGGGTGCCGGGGACAACTGGTGGTACTACGTGCTGCGCATCAAGGTGGTCAACAAGATGATTACCGAGGTCGAGCAGCTCGACCTGGTGCCACGGCCGGATTTTGGTGCCGATGCCATCCGCGCGATGCATCAGCCCGACCGGACGTGGGATGAGGTCCTGCCGGTGTCGGAGCGCTCCACGCGCCAACAGCTGTTCAGTGTTGCGGACAAGTATTGGGACTCGGTCTCCAAGCGCATCGACACGAAAGATGTCCCGTGGGGACCGGGCTGTCAGCGCCTGGAGTCGGGCGTGGTGACCAGCGATTCGCCGAATTTCCAATGGAGCTGCGGCAACGGCATGAAGCAGCCGGCGGTTTACTGGAACGTGCAGAACCAGCGCTACTACATTGCCGACGTGGAACGCGGCGTCGTGCTGGGCTTTGCCGTCTTCATGACGCCGCCGGAATACCCGAAAAATTCCTTTGGCTTGGCGATCGAATTCTTCAAGGTGCAAAACGGGCTGATTCGGCAGATCGATGCGTTCTCGCGCACGGCCCAGCACGAACAACACTCAGGGTGGGGTGAAGGGCCGGGTTCCTGAGTGATCCGCTTGGCGCCGTCAAACGTAGGAGTCTTCGCATGCTCAAGACACTGATCGGATCATTGATCGTCACCCTGATGACGCTGGGTTCCGCGCCGGCCGCGCGCGCCGCGGACGCGGACGTCATTCGCGAGGCGAAGGACCGCGCTGACATCGAAGTGCTGATCTGGCGCTACGTGCAGGCGTTGGACAACATCGATGTCGAGGCCTATCCGACCTTCTTCACCGAGGATGGGTCAATCTGCTGTGAGCACAACCACACGTACAAGGGGCGCGCGGAAATCAAGACGTTGCTGCAGGAGGTGAAGGACAATCGTGACGCAGCGAAGGCCAAGGGACAGACCGTACCGAAGTTGTACCACCCGATCTTCAATTCGCATATAGAATTCCGCAGCAAGGACCACGCGCATATCGACTCGTATTGGTTTACGGCACTTGCGGAGCAGCCTCCGAATGGGGCCCCGAAGATCACGCTGGTTGGCCGCTGCGAGGACGAGGTCGTGCGTGTCGACGGCAAGTGGTTGATCAAGAGCCGGAATGTGTTTCCCTGAACGGCCCGTGACATACAGGAGTTGTCTTATGGCCGCTCGTTCATACCGCATAGCCGCATGGCTCGGATGCATGTTGCTGGTGAGCGATTTAGGCCTTACGGCTGCCGGGGCGGCACAGAATGCGGGGAGGGTGCCGGATTGCAATCGCCGTTGCCTCCTCGAGTTCCTCCAGACCTATACAGAAGGCCTGCTCGACAACGATACCTCCCGCATCAAGGCCGCGCCCGGACTGCGCGTGACCTCCAACGGAGTGGACGTGCAGCTCGGCAAGGGTGAGGTGTGGGGGCTGGCCAAGCGCATGCCCTATCGTCAAGCGTTCGTCGATCCCGTCACTGGCGCGGTGATGTTCATGGGCACGGTCACCAATGCTCCAACGAAGCAGGGCGAGCGATGGTGGTTCTACATGGTGCGGCTAAAGGTTGTCGCAAAGCAGGTGACGGAAGTCGAGGAGATCTCATACGACGGCATGCTGCGCGGCAATTCGCCGTCGAAACTGACGCAGGCGGACCGGATTTACGACACCGTGCTGCCGCCGAGCGAGCAGGTCTCGCGTGCGGAGCTCATCGCCACGGCGAACAAGTATTTCGATGTGGTTTCCGGGACGCTCAACTACCATGACGCACCATGGCATCCGGAATGCTCGCGGCTCGAGGACGCCGTGCTCACGGTCAACCAACCCGAGTCGGGCGGTAGTTGTGCGGGTGAGTTCGAGAACCCGCGGGTCAAATGGATCGTGAAGAACCGGCGCATCTACATTGCCGATGTGGAGCGCGGGGTCGTGATGGCGGTCTCCAACTTCACCTCCCCGCCCGAGTATCCGAACAACAATGCCTCGGTCGCCTTTGAAGTGTTCAAGATCCAGGATGGGCTGATCCGCCACATCGAGGCGATGTTTCGCGGTGACAGCTCCATGAAAGTCTCCACCTGGCCGGACTTGTCGCCGCCGTCCTGATCACCGAATCGTGGTAGTGGTGCGACGCGCACGGCACAGGACATAGAAGACGGGGGTGAAGTACAGGCCGAACAGCGTTACCCCGATCATTCCGAAGAAAACCGCAGTGCCCAGGGCCTGGCGCATCTCGGCGCCGGCTCCGGTCCCGAAGGCCAACGGCGCCACTCCCGCAATGAATGCGAACGAAGTCATCAGGATTGGCCGCAATCGAGTGCGGGCAGCATGAGCGGCCGCCGCCGCGGGTGCCAGCTTCAGACGTTCCTCTGCCTGTCGCGCAAACTCAACGATCAGAATGGAATTCTTGGCTGCAAGCCCGATCAGCACCACCATGCCGATCTGGGTGAGAACGTTATTGTCGGTGCCGCGCAGATTCACGCCGAGCATGGCCGCCAGCAGACACATCGGCACGATGAGAATGACTGCAAGCGGCAGAGTGACGCTTTCGTAAAGTGCCGCCAGAAAGATGAACACAAATACGACTGCGAGAGCAAAGCTCGCGCCGGAGGCGTTGCCCGCCAGTTGCTGCTGAAATGCGAGGTCCGTCCATTCATACGCGAAGCCGGCCGGCAGACTCGCGCGAGCCAGCCGCTCCATCGCATCCATTGCCTGACCGGTGGACGCCCCGGGGGCTGCCTCTCCTTGAATGTCGGTGGCGGGATAAAGGTTATAGCGCAGCACCTTGTACGGTCCGGTAGCCGGCGTGAAGTTGACGAGTGCGCTCAACGGCACCATGTCGCCAGAGCTGGACCGCGTCTGTAACAGGCCCACCGAGGTGTCGTCCTGGCGAAAGTCCGCATCCGCCATGGCGATGACCTGGAACGTATGACCCAGCAGATTGACGTTGTTGACGTACGTACCCGCCAGATAGGTCTGCAGCGTCGCGAACACGCTGGTCACGGGCACGCCCAGCATTTCCGACTTGTCGCGATCGACCGCAGCGTTCAAGCGCGGGCTATGGCTGTTGAGGCTGACGTAGGTGTTGGCGATGGCGGGGTCCTTGGCCGCCCGATCGGCCAGGTCCCGGGCCTCGGCCTCCAGCGCGGCGTAGCCGAGCCCACCTCGATCCTCGATCATCATCCGGAAGCCGCCCGCGGACCCCAATCCCAGCACTGGGGCGGGTTGCGTAATGCGTATGTCTGCGGCCGTAAGCGCGCCGAGCCGCCGATGCAAGTCGGCGGAGATGCGTGCAGCGGTGCGACCCGTCCGCAGTCGCTGTTCGAATGGCTCAAAGATCGCCCACATCTGGCCGGAGCTGGATTGGTTGTTGAATCCGTTCCCGTCGATACCGGCGTAGACCGAGGCGGACGAGACCCCGGGGGTATCCAGTACGATTGCGATGGCTTGCTGGACCACAGCGTCGGTGCGCGCAAGTGTCGCCCCCGGCGGCAGTTGAATGGATATGGATAGATCCCCCTGATCCTGCTGCGGAATGAATCCCCGCGGTGTCTGCACCAGCCGCCAGGCGGTAAGCGCGATCAGCGCCAGGTACAGTGCCAATACGGGCTTTCGCATATTGATGGCGCGCAGTGTTCGCGTGCCGTAGCCGTAGCTCAGCCGCTCGAAGCTGCGTGTCAGAGCCGCGCCGACGCGCGATACAATGCGTAGCGCTCCCGGCGCGGGGTCGCCTGGGGCGTGAGGCTTGAGAATCAGGGCCGCCAGTGCCGGAGACAAGGTGAGGGAGACCACGAGCGATATCACGGTTGCCGTCGCAATGGTCAACGCAAACTGCTTGTAGAACTGGCCGGTAATCCCGCCCATGAATGCCGTTGGCACGAACACGGCCACGAGCACGAGGGCGATGCCGAGGAGGGCAGCCCCAACCTCGTCCATGGTCACATGGGCAGCCTCCCTGGGGCTCATTCCGGCGGCGATATGCCGCTCGATGTTCTCGACCACCACGATGGCATCGTCGACGACTATTCCGATCGAGAGTACCAGCCCGAACATCGACAGATTGTTGAGTGAAAATCCAAATACGGACAGCACCGCGCCCGTGCCGATCAGCGCCACCGGGATTGCCAGTACCGGGATCAGAGTCGTACGCCATCGTTGCAGGAAGAGCAGCACCACGATCACGACCAGGACGGTGGCGTCGATCAGCGTGCGCCACACCTCATCCACGGAGGCCTGAATGTAGGTGCTGGGGTTGTAGATGATCTCGTAGGTGATGCCGGGTGGAAAATCCCGTCGCAGCTCACGCATCGTGGCTTGCACCGCCTTGGCGACCTCCAGCGCGTTGCTGCCCGGGGCCTGCGTGATACTGAGCGCCACCGCCCGCTCGCGGCTCTTGTACGCGTTGACGCCGTAATTCTGTGCCCCGAGCTCGACCCGACCGACATCGCGAACGCGCGTTATGCGGCCCTGACTGTCGCGTTTGACGACGATCTGGGCAAATTCATCGCTCGTCGACAGCTTGCCCTGGGTCTGGACGCTCAGTTGTTGTGCGGCGGGATTGTTCGTGAACGGCGGAGCCCCGACCGCGCCGGCCGCCACCTGCAGATTGTTATTGCGCAGGGCGTCGACAATTTCGGCGACGGTGAGGTCGCGTGCGGCAGCCTTGTCGGGATCAATCCAGATGCGGATTGAGTAGTCGCGGGCGCCATTGACCGCCACGTCACCGACGCCGGCGACCCGCAACAGGCGGTCACGGACCTGGAGGCTGGCATAGTTGGCCAGGAACTTGCGGTCCATGCGCGGATCAGTTGCGTACATGTGCACGATCAGGAGCGTGTCGCCACTGCCCTTGCGCACGGCCACACCGAGATCCTGGACCTCCTGAGGCAGCTGGGGCAGTGCGGTCTGCACGCGATTCTGCACTTTGACCTGCGCGATGTCGGGATCGGTACCGAGTTTGAAAGTCACCGTGATGCTGGTGCGTCCTTCCCCGATGGATTGCGAGGACATGTACAGCATGTCATCGACACCATTGATCTGCTGCTCCAGGGGCGCTGCCACTTCGTTGGCCATCACCTCTGCCGAAGCGCCCGGATAGGTTGCCGAGATAGTCACCGTGGGTGGGGCAATGCGCGGGTACTGGTCGACCGCGAGCCTGGGATAAGCGATCGCCCCGAGCAGCGTGATGATCAGCGAGATCGCAGCGGCGAACACCGGCCGATCGATGAAGAAGTGGACGATCTTCACGTCGGGACCGGTCGTTCGATCATGGGCCGCAGGATGTTTATGGCGCGGCCCGCTCGGGCAACTGCAGCTGCCCGTTCTCGCCGAGTGAGACGCCCGAGGGAAAGGCGCTCATGTGACCCGGTCGCGCATCGACCTTCCTGCCGGGATGCGCGCGTTGCACTCCCTCGATGATGACTCGGTCCGCCGGCGCAAGGCCGGCGCGTATTTCCCGCATACCGTGGATGAGCTGGCCCACCTCCAGGGTCCGTTGTACGACCGTGCCGTCGGCACTGACGACATAGGCGATCTGTCGCGTTTGGTCGTTCACCACGGCCTGATCCGGAATCAACATCGCGTCGGTGGAATGCTCCGCAAACAGACGCATGTGGCCGAACATGCCGGGCGTGAGAAAGCCGACCGGATTCTCAACCAAGGCGCGGCCGCGGATGGTGCCCGAGCCGTTGTCCAGTGCATTGTCCAGGAACTCGATGTGTCCCTTCCAGCGGTAATCGGTCTCGTCCTGGAGTCGGATATCGATGCGATTGCCGGACAGTGAGTGGCTCGACTCGCGCTTGTACTTCAGCAGTGCCGACTCCGGGGCGTCGAAAACGAATCGGATCGGGTTCAGCGTCACAATCGTCGTGAGCACCGTGGTTTCGGCGGTGACGAGGTTCCCGGGGGCGAGTCGGCGATAAGAAATCTGTCCGGCGAGCGGCGCAACGACCCGAGTGAACTCCAGGTTGAGCGCATTGGCATCAACATTCGCCTGGGCGGCTGCGACATCGGCACCGGCTTGCTGCTGTGCCGCGGAGAGAGTCTCGAAGTCGGCTTCGCTGATCGTGTGGCTCGCGATCAGAGCACGACCACGCTTGAGTTGGGACTCCGCATTTACCAACGTCGCGCGAGCGCGCGACCGCTGGGCTCGGGACTGCTCGAGTTGGGCTGCGATCGGCCGCGGATCGATAATGAAGAGCAGTTGGCCTTTCTTCACCGTCTGTCCGTCATGAAACTGCACGGACTGGAGCAAGCCGGAAACCCTCGGGCGCACCTCCACCGAGTCCACGGCCTCGAAGCGACCGACATATTCGTCCCAGTCGGTGACCTGCTGCCGCAGGGGCACGGATACCATCACGATCGGTGCCGGCTCCGATGGGAGTGACTGCCGGGTGCAGCCGGCGATCTGTCCCAGCGCGACGCACAGGCCGATGCACGCGGCTTTTCCGGGCGCGACTGCGACGATCATTGGTGCCAGGGGGGCTTGTGGGCGCCGCTTAGAATCGGATTGCTCTTGTCATCGAACGGACCTCAAGTCAGGCCGGGGCGGACTTCCACTATGATGACAGAGACCGGGCGCAGGGCGGTTGCGGACCCTGTGTCCGGCGCTCGCCGATGGGATGATGGGGGACCAGCCAACCGGCTGGCACGGTCCTACACCAGGGGCCAAATGTTTTGAGGCTGGGTGAGGCTGGATGGGCGCACCGGAGACAACAAAGCGGCTGACACTGTGGTTTCGTCGATGGCGAAATCCCATGTGTAAGTACTTGATTGGACAAGGGGTTGCGGGGGCCGATGTCAATGACGTGGCGCAGGAGGTGTTCCTGCGCCTGCTGCGGTACGATAAGGGCCAGTTGATCGATTATCCACAGGCCTATCTGTTCAAGATGGCGGCCAATGTTGTGAATGAATGGGCCATTCGTGCGAGCCGCCGCCGCCCGCATGAATCGAAGTGGCTCCTGGGTCTGCTTGCAGAGGATTGCCCGGAGGAGGACGCGGCTCGGGCACAGGCACGAGCCGAAGTCACCCGCGCACTGAGTACCTTGACGCCGCGGCAACGCGCGGTCCTGAAGCTGCAGTTCCACGAGGGCCTCGGTCGCTGTGAGATTGCCTCGCGACTGGAATCCACGGAACGCGCCATCAAGCGCGACCTGCTGAAAAGCTACGAGAGGCTGCGGCGCGAATTGAATACAGACCTACTGCGGGTGCTGGCCAATGGACGGGAATGAGCGCCGAGTCAGAGCCGGCGCCGAGGCCACCGAATGGTGGCTTCGGCTGGAAGCCGGCCCAATGTCTCGCGAAGAGCGAGGCGCGTATGTCGACTGGCTGCGGGAATCCCCGGTCCATGTCTCGGAAATGCTTCGAATGGGGCAACTGCACGCCGTTTTAGACGAGTTCCAGGATTGGGAACAGATCGCCTCGGTAGCCGCCAAGAAGTCATACGACTGCGTCGTGCCCTTCGATCGCGCTACGAATGACTTGCAGACGCGCGGCTCCCATCGCAGGGTGTGGCCAAAGCCGGCCTACGGTTCAAGGCGCTACGGGTGGCTCGCCGCCGCGGCCGTGATCGTGGCCGTCTTGGGCGTGTGGCTGTCGACCTTCACCGCCCCGCAAGTCATCCAGACTGGCCGGGGCGAACGCCGCGGCGTGGTACTCGCCGACGGGAGCATGCTGCGAATTGATCCGGAGTCGCGTTTGCGGGTCCGTTTGCAACGCCATTTGCGCGACGTAAAACTGGAACAGGGGCGTGCGGTCTTTCGCGTCGCGAAGGATGCCGCCAGGCCATTTCTCGTCCACGCCGGATCGACGGTTGTGCGCGCGGTCGGCACGGAGTTTGGCGTCGAGCGAGCGCGGGACGGAGTGGTGGTCACGGTGGCCGCGGGCAAGGTCGCGGTGTTTCCGCGGGACGAGCAACCCGCGGGGTATCAATCCGGTTCAATACTCATGACGGCGGCCCGCCTGGTTGGACAAGCGCCGCCCGATAGGCGCTCCGGTGACGCTCGAGACGGCCGCCCCGCGCGCCCGCAGGGCGGAACGGCGGGCACGGCAAACTCGGAGGTCTTCCTGACGGCCGGGGAGCAGGTCACGGTTCCGCCCAGCGGCACCGCCGAAGCGGTGAAGCAAGTGGACAGCAATGATGCACTCGCGTGGGCCGATGGTCGTCTGGTATTCCAGAACAGCAGCGTGGCAGATGTAGTTGAGCAGTTCAATCGCTACAACCTTGTGCAACTGCACGTCGGGGATCCGCAACTGGCGACCCGACTGGTCAACGGTGTATTCGACGCCAATGAGCCCGATTCCTTCATCAGCGTCATCAGGACCATTGCGTCCGTGCGCGTGGAGAGGCGAGGGCAGGATGTAACCCTTTTCTCAGTTCCATCCCCACAGTAGCAACCAGACAGCGCGTAAGGCGTGGCGAGATGCACGGGCACTGGCGAGATTGGCGACGGAGTGCTGGCGGCAAAGGCTGAGGCTAGTCGCGAACTGGCCCGGTAGTAATTAGGGATCGCTCGCAAGCGATTTCAGGGTTGGGGGGGGCGAGTGCGGCTTGCAGCAGCGGCTTTGGTGTCCGTGGCTTGCGCGTTTGGCGCGAGCGCTATGGCGCAATCTGCCTCGGCACTCACAAAGGAGTTTGCGCTCGACATACCTGCCGAACCCCTGAGCAGCGCACTGCAGGATTTCGCTCGACAAACCGGTTTGCAAATCGCCGGACTCAGCGAGGCGCTGTCACCCGGCGCGAATGTCGGTCCGCTGAAGGGACGCTACTCCGTTCAGCAAGCGATGGAGTCCTTGCTGCGAACACAGGGACTAACCTATTCCTTGGTCGACCCCCGTACCGTCGCCGTCCAGCGGCGCGACGCCAGCACTCAGGCGGGTTCGAATCCCGCCGGGTCGCTGCGGCGCACCCCTGCCGAATCGAGCACCACCAGCAAGAATGCCGCGGCGACGGGTTCGTCCGACCAGGCAGTTATGGCGCCGGGCCGCCGCGCGCGCACCACGGGTGGTGCGTCGGCCAACTCCACCGATGGGACGGAGCTGTCCAAGCCAGCCGAAGTCGTCGTCACCGGCTCGCGACTTCGGGATACGGGCATGAACAGGCCGACACCGGTGACGGTCGTGACCGCCGACCAGCTGGACGCTGCGGCGCCGGGAAATGTCATTGATGCGTTC
>DATDIL010000095.1:0-11152 GCA_036521075.1 Steroidobacteraceae bacterium
CTCTACGACCCCAGCCACTTCGTCCTGCAACAACTCGACTATGTGCGCTTCATCGATCACTACCATTCGCGCATCAAGGCATTCCACGTCAAAGATGCCGAGTTTCGACCCAGTGGTCGCGCCGGTGTCTACGGCGGTTACCAGGACTGGGTGGATCGTCCGGGGCGCTTCCGCTCCCCCGGCGACGGCCAGGTCGATTTCACGCAGATCTTCAGCAAATTCGCGCAGTACGGTTACGGCGGCTGGGCGGTACTCGAATGGGAGTGTTGCCTGAAGCACCCGCAGGATGGTGCCCGCGAAGGCGCGCCGTTCATCCGCGACCACATGATTCGCACCAGCACGCGCCGCTTCGATGACTTCGCAGCCAGCGGCGCGGATGAGGCCGCGAACCGCCGAATACTCGGCATTCAATAGCCGGGCCAGCGCCAACCGGCTACTCGGGGCGCAGGATCCGGATCTGGCGCAAGGGCGACTCGGCGCTCACCGCAAGCCCTGGCCGCACGGCGCGTTTCAGACTTTCAATGCCTGCGCCGCTGGGCGCCACGGTGCACGCACCGCCCGATCGATACGCAAGCGCTTCGGCAAGCTGGGCCTCGTTCGGATTACCCAGCGCATGAGTGAAGTCATCGGCCACGGAACAGCCCGGAATGGTCACGCCGGCGGGATTGAGCGTATTGTCCGGCGAGAAGCCATCCGAGTAGTCCCCGAAGCCCTGGGCGTTGACGCCGCGGAACTCAATGGAGAAGTAGGTGGTGCCGCAATTGTCCTGCGCATAGAAGCCATAGGGCTTGCCGCAGGTCGTGGAGCCGATCTCGATCACCTGCACATTGACCCCGCGCAGGCTGTTGATGATGGATTCACTGGCCGAACAGGTCTGAGCACCGGTGAGCACGAACACCTGGGACAGGTTCAATGATGGCAGCGCCTGGCCGGAGGGGACCGAGAAACCCTGCGAGGTGGAATGAAACAGGGTCGGCGTGATGGCGCCGCCGACCACCGGGTTGGTCGATGGATACTGGGAGTTGAACTGCTGCAACTCGAAGGTTTGACCGCTGGTCCTGGCGGAGCCGGCAATCATGAAGGCGACTTCGCTGGCGATATCCAAAAGGCCGCCGCCGTTGTAGCGCAGATCCAGTACCAGGTCCGAGACGCCCTGCTGCTGCAAACTGGTGAAGGCGGTGATCAGCTCACTTTCCGATGTCGCAATATGATCATTGAAGAGAATGTAGCCGACCTTCGCGCCGTTCGAGGTCAGTGTGGTCACCACCGGTACCGGCGTCTCGGTCACGTTCGCCGAAACAAGCACGACAGTGCGAGGCGTCGTCGAACCGACATCGAGTACCACGAAGGTATGCGTCTCGCCCACGGTCGCCGGCTGCAGCCCGGCATTCAGGGCGTTAACGCCTACCTGAGTATCGTCGTTCACATCCGTGCCATCGACGGATTGCACCGCGGCCCCGCGGCCGAGGGTTGCCGCCTGTCCGGTGGCATTGGGATCGACATAGGCCACCACGATGCTGCGCGGCGGAGTCGAGGCCAGCACATCTAAATCGACCCCGTAGCCGGCCTGAATACCCTGAATCTCCAGTGACTCCCAGGTCGAAGTGGCATAGGTGAAATGGAATCTGTCCAGCGGCGCGCCCGATGCCGTCGTCGCGGACGTTTTCAACAACGGAAAGTAGTTGACCGTCGTGTACTGCGAGGGGTCCAGATCCGGTACCTGGTCAAACCACAGGTACAACTGGTGGGTCCAGCTGCGCAGGTAGTTGTTTTCATCCGTCGACGTGCCCTGCATATCCGGGTAGCGCATATCGGTCACCGGGTCGGTACCGGAACGCGGACTGGCGCACTGCGCAGCGTACGTGCTCGCCGCCAGGTACTGGCCGGGCACATAGGTCGAGGTGGTGGTCCCGCCGGTGGTGGTCCCGCCGGCGCTGCCTCCCGCAGCGCTGCCGGATGATCCGCCACCGCCGCAGCCCACGAGCAACAGCGCTGCAAGCACCGTGGTTCCGATTGCGCCGCGGCACCACCCTGCTGCGACAATCATTCAGTGCGCTCCGGCCGCCACCATCCGTGGCGGATCCTTGAAGAACAGCATGAACAGCACTGCGACCACGATGGCCATCACGGCCGGCACGGTCCAGATCGCTTCCCAGTGGTGCCGGGTCGCGGCGTCCTGGGCGTAGGCGTAGTGATCCACCACGGCGCCTGCCGCCCAGGAGCCGATCAGCTGCCCCACGCCATAGGTCACGACGTGAATGAAGCCCTGCGCGCTGGCCCGTTGCGTGCGCCGCACGGTCTGATCCACATAGATCTGGCCGGTGACAAAGAAGAAGTCGAAGCACACGCCGTGCAGAATGATTCCGCCGTACAGCAATGAGACGAGCGTGCCGTTGTTGCCGAAGGCAAAGAGCGCGTAGCGCGCCACCCAGGCGAACATGCCCACCAGCAGCATTTTCTTGACGCCCAGGCGCACAAAGAAAAACGGGATCAGGAACAGGAACAATACTTCGGACATCTGGCCCAGCGTCATCTTCCCCGCCGCGTTCTGCATGCCGGTTTCGTTCAGGAAGGCGTTCGCGAAGCTGTAGTAGAACGACAACGGAATACAGATCAGCAGCGATCCGAGAATGAAAATCGCAAAGGAACGATCCTTCATGTAGGTGAGGGTTTCAAGCCCCAGTGCCTGAAACAGCGATGGACGCGTGCCGGCATTACCCGGTGGCGTATGTGGCAGCGTCAGGCAGTACAGGCCCATCGCCAGCGACAGCAGCGCACCGAAGCGCAGCGGCAGATTGGTGTTCTCGATGGAGTGACCCAATACCGCCGGCGCTGCGACTCCCACCAGCAAACCCACGACGATCCAGCCGATCGATCCCATGACGCGCACGCCCGGGAACTGGCGGGCCGGATCGCTCATCTGGTGAAAGGACACGGCATTCGCCAGGCCGAGGGTCGGCATGAAGCAGATTGAGTACAGCAGCAGGGTCCAGAAGAAGGTCGTCGGATCGGTGATGGTGGAGATCCACCACAGGATGGCGGCACCCACCAGATGCAGCACCGCCATGACGATCTGCGCCGGAAAAAACCTGTCGGCGAGCATGCCGGCAATCACCGGCGCGAGGATCGCGCCCCAATTGACCGTGCTGTAAATGCCGCCGACCGAGATGGCATTGAAGTGTATGGCCAGCAGGTAAGTACTCAAGGTCACATACCAGGAGCCCCACACACAGAACTGCAGGAACATCATCACCGAGAGCCGCAGCCGGGTGGTCGGGTGCATGGGCATCAGGCAACGACCGACAGGTACTTGGCACTGATCGCTATGGAGTCGAGTGGATCGCCCTTGAACGGGGGTTCCTGCTCGACAAAGAACTTGCGCACGCCGGTCGCGTAAGCGACATCCAGGATCTTGCGCCAGGGCAGCATGCCGTTGCCAACTTCGGCCGGATCCTGCCGCATCGCATAGTTGGTCTTGGTCGTGGCCATCAGGTCCTTGACGTGCATCATCTTGAATCGGCCCTTGCGGTGCTCGAGGATCTTGATCGGATCGGCGCCGCCGGCTGCCACCCAGCCCACGTCCATTTCGAAATGCACCACGTTCGGATCGGTGTTCTCCAGGAGAATCTCCAGTCCGCAGGTAGCGCCGATGGGGCGGAATTCCACATTGTGATTGTGGTAGCTCAGTCGCAGGCCCACCTTCTGCAGTGCGGCGCCCTTGGTATTGAGGAACGCCGCGGTCGCCTTCCAGTCATCCACGGTGATCAGCGGACCGACCTGATCCAGGTAGCCGCCGAAGCCGCCGTTCTTCGCATCCGGCTTGGGCAGGTGGGCGGGCATCAGGAACATCGGCAGCACCACGTCCTCCAGGCCCAATACCTGCATGCTGGCCGCGAGCACCTCGGGGGGTTGATCGAATCCGGGCTCGCCGTTGGTGGACTGGGGCTGGATATGGATGCTGGTGTACTTAAGAGCGGCCTCATCCGCGGCCTTGCGCATGGCCTGCGGCGAATTGCCGTACAGTCCGGCGAGCTCCACCGTCTGGTAGCCCGCGGCGGCCACCCTCGACAGGGTACCCTTCAGATCCTTGCGGGCGGCGGCCCCCACGGTATACAGCTGCAGGCCCAGCGGCAGGTGGTGGCGCTTGAAGAACGGGGCGGGTTCCGCAGCCAGGGTCCGCAGGCCCGGCAGGCAGGCGCCCAGTCCCGCCACCGCCGCGCCGAGTACCCCGCGTCGCCCGATCGTCGTGTCGTCGGCGTTCATCTTGATTCCCCTTCCGCGGACAGATGTTCTAGGTTTGTCCGAAGAATAGCCGAAATTGCACTGCCGGGTGGGCGCCCGAGGCTGGCGAGGAGTGCCCGATTGGTGTTCAATTGCGCATCCCGCGACGCACAAGGTCATTCGTGGACACCGATTCCGCTATCGCCCGCCGCCTCGACTGCACCGTGCTGATTGCGGTGGCCTGCGTGGCCTGCAGCTGGTTTTTCATGAATTCGCTGATCACGGATTACGGAGCCGTGCGGCTGCAGTTCCGCTTCTACAATATGTTCACGCTGATGCATTCCCCCGGGCGCATCGTGACCGGCGCCTTCGGCGACGGCGCGATCCGGGATGCGTGGCTGTTCGGTGCGGTGTGCACGGCAGCGTTACTCGCGGCACTGGCACCGGCGGTCTGCACCCACAAGGCCGCCTGGCTGGGGTGCGCTGCGCCCTTTGCACTGATGGCCCTGAGTGGCGCGATCCTCCATCACGGGTTTAGCCAGGATCTGGTCGCAGATGACGGATTGCCGGGCGACTCGGCCTTGCGCCTCAGCCACTTCGCCAACCAGCTCGCAAACAGGGTGGGCGGCATGATCACCCATCAGATACATGTGGGTGTGGGGGGTTACCTCGCCGTCGCCGCCAGCACCTACCTGGCCGCGAAGGGTCTGCGGAGCTATCAGAATGCGTCCTGACCTGCCGCGCGCTGCCCGAGTCCTCGCGGCGGCGATAGCCGTCGTGCTGGGCGCGAGCTGCGCCACGACCCATGTGGTGAAGGACAATGTCACGAGGGTGATCAACGGCCAGCCGATGGACAATTCGGGTTACCGGCAGGCCGTCACCTCCGACACCAGGACTCTGGAGACACAGCTTCAACAGCTGCGTCAGAAGTTTGCGCAGGAAGTCGCCACGCTGCGCGCGAATGCCCAGCGACGCTGGGGTCAGGGTGCGAGGGTCGCCGACCGCACGGTGTACGTGAAGTACACGCAGGGCTACAACACCCGCGTCATCACGGATTTCGATCATGGCATCCTGACCGTCGAAACCCGCGATCCGAAGGATCCGAAGGCCAGTCTGCGCGCGGCGATCATCGCCGCGCTGCTCACGGGCGGCGATCCGGCAGCGGTCGATCTGTTCAGCGATAAGGAAGTGACGCTGGACCCTGCGCGCCGGCCATATTTGTATGGCCTGATCCACGACAACCAAGGCAGATCCATCACCACGCACAAGGAGGCGCAGGACTATGCGAACTTTCTGCTCACCAATCGTGCGAAGTCCCGCACCGTTCCTGTGCCCGAAGGCGGCGGCGTCGCCTGGTTCGTGAATCTCAACATGGTGAAGAATTTCGAGGCCCACGGCGCGGCGCATTACCGCGCCAGCGTGGACAAATACGCCGCCCAGTACCACGTCAGTGCGAGCCTGGTGCTGGCAATCATGCGCACCGAGAGCAATTTCAATCCCTTCGCGGTCAGTGGTGCACCGGCATATGGCCTGATGCAGCTGGTCCCGACCAGCGGTGGCCGGGCAGCCGAGCGCCGCGTCTCGGGCACTGACCAGACACCGAGCAGGGAATATCTGCTGGATCCGGAGCACAACATTGAACTCGGCGTCGCCTATCTATCCGTGCTCAACAACGACGAATTCACCGCCGTGACCAATCAGAACTCACGTGACTACTGCGTCATTGCCGCCTACAACACCGGTCCGCACAACGTGACGCGCGTGTTCGCCAGCGACCGTACCGCCGCCTTCGACGCGATCAATGCCGAGCAGCCCGCGCAATTGTACGAGCGCCTGCGCACCGGGCTGCCCATGCAGGAAACGCGCGACTACGTCGTCAAGGTAACGGGGCATCGCAAGGAATTCATGGTGGGGTCCGCTGCTGCGCCGGTGCCGGCAGGCGCGCCTGCGACCTAGCGTGCAGTGAGTTTAGCGGCGAATGGCCAGCTTGCTGTGCGTGCGCGCGGCTTCTTCGCTGGATGATGAATCCTCCGGTTTCTGCCAACTACGCACGAGCTCGGCAAATTCGGGCGCCGGCAACGGCCGGCAGAAGAGAAAGCCCTGGTACTGATCGCAGCCGAGCGATTGAAGCAGCGTCAGTTGCTCGCACGTCTCTACGCCCTCTGCGACCACTTTGAGCCGAAGCCCGTGCGCCAGCGAGATGATCGCCTTGACTATTGCCGCGTCATCGGGCCGAGTCATCAGCTCCCTGATGAAACCCTGATCGATTTTCAGCTTGTCAATGGGAAAGCGCTGCAAGTAGCTCATGCTCGAGTAACCAGTGCCGAAGTCGTCGACTGAGACGAGCACGCCCATGCGACTGAGCTGTTCGAGAATGGCAGCCGATTCCTCCGGATCCGTCATCACCACGCTCTCAGTCAGCTCGATCTCAAGAAACCGTGGGTCGAGCTGCGCCTGCTCGATTGCGCCGCGGACCTGCTCAAGCAAGTCACCGCGCCGAAATTGCGATGCCGCGACATTGACGGCGATACGCAGTGAAGGGACACCCGCGCGCTGCCACGCCGCGCACTGACGACATGCCTCGCGCAGTACCCATGCGCCGATCTCGTGGATCAGGCCGCACTTCTCCGCCAATGGGATGAACTGTGTGGGTAGAATCAAGCCCCGTTTTGGGTGATTCCAGCGGATGAGTGCTTCGGCGCTGCGCACATCGCCGCTTGCCGTGTCGACCTTGGGTTGATAGTACAGCTCGAATTGCTGCAGCTTCACTGCCTCGTGCAGTTCACTCTCGAGGCTGACGTGCTCCAATGTTATCGCGTTCATGGCGGAGTCGAAACACTGATAGTTGTTGCGGCCGCGTTCCTTGGCGCAGTACATCGCGGCATCGGCGTGCGCGAGCAGGACCTCCGCGCCGGGGCCGTCCGCAGGGTAGGAGGCAATGCCGATACTGGCTGACACATGCAGATCTACACCGCCCAGGCGAATGGGCATGCTCAGCGCTTCATTCGCGCGCCGTGCGACCTGCTCGGCGTCGGCGCGTGTTGCGGACGGGCCCACAACCATTACGAATTCATCGCCTCCCACGCGGGCGACCGTGTCGGTACTGGGTACCAGGTCATGGAGTCGACGTGCGACTTCGTGCAGTACGGTGTCGCCCGAACGATGCCCCAGCGAATCATTGATCACCTTGAATCGGTCCAGATCCACCATCAGCACGGCAAACGACTGGCGATCTCGTGCGGCGTGCGCGCTGGCCTGCGCCAGTCGATCGTCCAGGAGCACACGGTTGGGCAGGCCGGTCAGTGCGTCGTGGGTCGCGAGATGGCGCAACTGCTGGTTGGCGGCCTCCAGATTCGCGGTGCGGATGGCGATGACTTGCTCGAGGGACTCAACGTGCGCCCGTAGCGCGCGCTCGTGCTGCCATTTGCGCGACAAGGCACTTGCGCACTGGAGCACCTCGATGGGCTCAAATGGCTTCTTGAGAATCAGCAGCTTGTCGGAGTGACCGAGCCGCTCGACGACATCCATCCAGTCATAGTCCGAATGCGCCGAACAGATCACGATCTGCACATCAGGATCCTGTTCCCACAGATGCTCTATGGTTTCGAGACCGTCCCAGCCAGGTGGCATACGCATGTCGACGAACGCGAGGGCATAGGGGCGCCCGCTCGCCCGCGCACGTTCCACGCACTGTACGGCCTGCTGACCCTGCAGGGCAAAATCGAGCGCATAGGCGGCGTGCGCTGCGGGCGCCGCAGGCGTATCGCCGAACAGGAGACTTTCCGCGTGACGCAGATCGGCCTCGGCGGTTGCGTCCGCGGTAAGGATCTTGCGAAAGTCCTCGTGAATCGCGGCATTGTCGTCGGTCACCAGAATCCGAATATGGTCCACATCGTCCACACGGTCAGCAGCGGCGCTCATGCACGCTTCCTTGCCGCCAGCTCGTCGGCAGTGGCCAGGGGCAGGCGCAGGCTGAAGCGCGCACCGCGGCCCTGGCCATCGCTGTGACCGCTGAGCTCACCACCGAGATCTTTGGCCAGAATGCCGCTGACATGCAGCCCGAAGCCATGGCCATCCTTCTTGGTGGTAAAGCCGAATTCGAACAGACGCCGCAGCACGCCCTCCTCGATCCCGATTCCGGAATCCTCGACATCGATTGTCAGCGCGCCCACCGCCACAGTGCGAATGCGCACCGTGAGAGTGCGCGCAGCGTGCATCTGCTCGCGTAACGCGTGGCGTGCGTTACTCAGCAGGTTGCCCAGTATCTGAATCAGTTTGTGGCGGTCGAGAGTGAGCCGGGGCGTCGGCTGGTAGTCGCGACGCACCGCAATGTCGGTGGTGTCCGTAAAGTTGAGCGCAATTGCATTGTCCAACAGCTCCGCGACATCGATCTCCTCCGTGATGCCGCTGCGGCGGGCATAGCTTTGCTGGGCGACGACGATCCTGCCGATATGCTCGACATGCGTGACGATCGCCTGTGCTTCGGTTTGAAGGTCCACGCTTTCGGCGCCGAGGTGCTCGCCAAGCTGCGTCAAGTAGTTCGGCACTTCCCGGCCACGTGGGTCGTTCGCCAGGAAAGCGCCCAGGCGATCCTCCTGCTCGGTGAGCAGCCGGGCGACGCGCTGCACGTTGCCGACGCGCGAGTCGCGCAGCCGGGCGAGCACAAGCGTGGCGGATACTCCGAGGCTATTGAGCACATTACCGACGTTGTGCAGCACGCCGGTGGCGACCTCCGCCATACCGGCCTGATGCGAGGCATTGCGCAACTGCACTTGCAGCTGCAGCTGACGCTCCTCTTGCAGAACCTGATCAGTAACGTCCCAGGCCACTCCCAGCACACGCTCGAGTTGCCCCCGCGCGTCGAAGGTCAGTCGTGCGTGAGCCTGCAGATGCACCGTATTGCCTGCGGGAGTCAGGATTCGGACCCGCAACGCGCACACCGGGCGGTGTTGCGGCAGCGAATTGCGAATCGCGGCCAACGCCGCAGCTGCGTCATCCTCGTGGATCATTGCCATCAGCTCATCGGGACGCGCGCGCAAGTCAATGCCCGCCTTCCTCAGCGCTTCGATTTCATTCTCCGTCCACAAAGTGGATCGTGTCGCGAGGTCGTACTCCCAGCAGGCGATTCCGGCGGCCTGCGTGGCCAAGGTCAGAAGATTCTTGCCATGCTGCAAGTCGGCGTTGAGCCGGGCGAGACGCAGGGCATCCTGTCGCGTGCGTGATTCGAGGTGCGCATCGTAGACGGCGGCAATCAAAGTGATTGCGAGCAGGGCCAACGCGATCAAACCGATGGTCAATGCCAGCCAACTGTTATCCAGGGCGGCCCCGCCCCAGCAGTACGAACCGGGTGCCAGCATGGCGGCAGCCATGCCCGTGTAGTGCATGCCGGTGATCGCAAAGCCCATCACCACAGCGGCGATGCCGCGGCTGAGGATCATCAGCCAGGACTGCCCACTACGCAGCCGGAAGGCGAGCCACAGAGCGGCAAACGACGCGGTGACCGCGATTGCGATCGAGGCAGTGACGAGCAGCGGGTCGTAGCTGATCATCGGCATGATTTGAATTGCAGCCATGCCCGTGTAGTGCATGGCGCAGATCCCGGCCCCCATCACCACTGAGCTTGCGGCGAGGCGTTGCAGTGCCAGGTCGCGGCGACTGGCGATCGCCAGCGCGAAACCGGAGGTCAGAATGGCAATGAGGAGCGAGACCAGCGTCGTGAGGATGTTGTAGCGCAGCGGGATGCGGACCGAAAAGGCGAGCATCCCGATGAAATGCATCGACCAGATCCCGATGCCCATCGCCGCGGCGCCACCGAGCAGCCACCCTCTGCCGCCGGAATGCTCCGATTGTGCAACGCGTCCCGCGAGCGTCAGCGCCGTGTACGAGACGACGATCGCCACGAGGACCGACAGAGCAACGAGCCAGAAGTTGTAGGTAGCTTGCATAGGCGTAAGAAGCGGATGCGAATAACCTGATTCGGATGGGCGGCGGCCGCGCGCGAGCCGCCATGCTGCCCGGCCCCTGGACTGTGCCAAAATAGCGTGGCACCGTGCGTGACGATGGAACGAGGTCTCATCTTGATGCCGCGGTACTGTGATCGAGTCGCCAGTTGCTCCGGCGTCTTATGTCGAGTCAGGCATTAACCAAAGTGCAATCGCGGGCAGACAGAAAAACGCCCCTGAAGTCTTGCGACCTCAGGGGCGTTCTGTTTGAGAGCCTGGCAGTGACCTACTCTAGCATGGCAACAGGCCACACTACCATCGGCGCAGAACGTTTTCACTTCCGAGTTCGGAATGGGATCGGGTGGTTCCCGCTCGCTATTGCCGCCAGGCAAACCGTTTTAAGATCGATGTACCGGTCCGCGTTACCGGACCGGTTCACCGTTCTCGAATCCATTGAGTTTTTTGCATCGACGCCATGTCGCGTTCGAAATGGAATGAAGCACTCCATATCTATTGCATCGGTCGATAACCATCATCAGGTGTGGCCAACTCTTTGGGAGTCAACCAAACCCCTTGAGGTTATATGGTCAAGTCTCACGGGCAATTAGTACTGGTTAGCTGAGGCCATCACTGGCCGTACACACCCAGCCTATCAACCACGTAGTCTTCGTGGGCCCTTTAGGAGAGTCAAGCTCTCAGGGAGATCTAATCTTGGGGGGGGCTTCCCGCTTAGATGCTTTCAGCGGTTATCCCGTCCGTACATAGCTACCCGGCAGTGCCACTAGCGTGACAACCGGAACACCAGAGGTACGTCCATCCCGGTCCTCTCGTACTAAGGACAGCTCACCCTCAAATCTCCAACGGCTACGGAAGATAGGGACCAAACTGTCTCACGACGTTTTGAACCCAGCTCGCGTACCACTTTAATCGGCGAACAGCCGAACCCTTGGGACCTGCTACAGCCCCAGGATGTGATGAGCCGACATCGA